>NZ_JBHVIX010000001.1:1214104-1239217 GCF_042799415.1 Streptomyces sp. NPDC057694 | reverse complement strand
TTCTTTTTGTGGGCTCTCTGCAGGGAGCTGGCTGGGGCAGAAGGACGGGAGCCCGTGCACACCACTGGTTGGGGGGGGGGTTCTGCGGCCCCCCCCCCCCGGCGCCGTGCCGGATCAGGCCGAACCGAGCTCCCCGCGCACGGTCCGGGCCGCGGACACGAGGTTCTCCAGGGAGGAGCGGGTCTCGGGCCAGCCGCGGGTCTTCAGGCCGCAGTCCGGGTTGACCCAGAGCCGCTCGGCCGGAATCGCCTCAAGTCCCTTGCGCAGCAGGCCGGCCGCCTCCTCCGCGCTCGGCACGCGGGGGGAGTGGATGTCGTAGGCCCCCGGACCGGCCTCGCGCGGATAGCCGTGCTCGGCCAGTTCGCGGGCGACCTGCATGTGCGAGCGCGCCGCCTCCAGACTGATGACGTCGGCGTCGAGGTCGTCGATCGCCTGCACGATGTCGCCGAACTCGGCGTAGCACATGTGCGTGTGGATCTGGGCGTCCGGACGCACGCCCGCGGTGGTGAGCCGGAACGCCTCGGTCGCCCAGTCCAGGTAGGCGGCGTGGTCGGCGGCCCGCAGCGGCAGGGTCTCGCGCAGCGCGGGCTCGTCGACCTGGATGACCGAAGTGCCGCTCGCCTCAAGGTCGTTGACCTCGTCGCGCAGTGCCAGGGCGACCTGGCGCGCGGTGTCGCCGAGCGGCTGGTCGTCACGGATGAAGGACCAGGCGAGCATGGTCACGGGCCCGGTCAGCATGCCCTTGACCGGGCGGTCGGACAGCGACTGGGCGTACGACGTCCAGCGCACCGTCATCGGCTCGGGGCGGGAGATGTCACCGGCCAGGACCGGCGGGCGGACGTAGCGGGTGCCGTAGGACTGGACCCAGCCGTGCTGCGTGGCGAGATAGCCGGTCAGCTGCTCGGCGAAGTACTGGACCATGTCGTTGCGCTCGGGCTCGCCGTGCACCAGGACGTCGAGCCCGGTCTTCTCCTGGAAGGAGACGACGTCACGGATCTCGTTCCTGATGCGCTCCTCGTAGGCGGCGGTGTCGATCCGGCCCGCCTTCAGGTCGGCGCGGGCCGTGCGCAGTTCGGCCGTCTGCGGGAACGAGCCGATCGTGGTCGTCGGCAGCAGCGGCAGCCCCAGGTGGGCGCGCTGGGCCGCGGCCCGCTCGGGGTACGGCTGAGAGCGCCGGGCCTGCGCCTCGGTGACCGCGGCGGCGCGGGCCCGCACCGCGGGGTCCCGGGTGAGGGGCGAGGCGGCGCGGGAGGAGAGCGCGGCGCGGTTCACCGCGAGTTCCGCGGTGATCGAGTCCGTGCCGTGGGCGAGGCCCTTGGCGAGGGTGGCGATCTCCACCGTCTTCTGGCGGGCGAAGGCGAGCCAGCGCAGGATCTGCGGGTCGACGTCACGTTCCAGGGCGGCGTCCAGCGGGACGTGCAGCAGGGAGCAGGAGGCGGCGACGTCGACGCGGTCCGCGAGGCCGAGGAGGGTGCCGAGCGTGGCGAGGGACTTCGTCAGGTCGTTGACCCAGATGTTCCGGCCGTCGACGACACCGGCGACCAGGCGCTTGCCGGGCAGCCCGCCGACGGCGGCGAGCGCGTCGAGCTGGGCGGCCGCGGCGTCGGTGAAGTCCAGGGCGAGGCCTTCGACGGGTGCCTTGGCGAGTACGGGCAGGGCGTCGCCGAGCCGGCCGAAGTAGGAGGCGACCAGCAGCTTGGGCCGGTCGGCCGCCGCACCCAGCTCACGGTAGGCACGCTCGACGGCGTTGAGGTCGGCCGTGGTGCGGTCCTGGACCAGGGCGGGCTCGTCGAGCTGGACCCAGCCGGCCCCTGCGGCGCGCAGGTCGGCGAGGACCTCCGCGTACACCGGGAGCAGCCGGTCGAGGAGGGTGAGCGGGTCGAAGTCGGCGGCGACACCGGGCGCGGGCTTGGCGAGGAGGAGGTAGGTGACCGGGCCGACCAGGACCGGGCGGGCGGACAGCCCGAGGGCGAGGGCTTCCCGCAGCTCCGCGACCTGCTTGGCGGAGTCGGCGGTGAACACGGTGTCCGGCCCCAACTCGGGCACCAGATAGTGGTAGTTGGTGTCGAACCACTTGGTCATCTCCAGCGGCGCCACGTCCTGGGTGCCGCGGGCCATCGCGAAGTAGCCGTCGAGCGCGTCGGCGTCCACCGCGGCGCGGTGGCGCGCGGGAATCGCGCCGACCATCACGGTGGTGTCGAGGACGTGGTCGTAAGGGGAGAAGTCGCCGGTGGGGACTTCCGAGATCCCGGAGGCGGCGAGCTCCCGCCAGTTCCCCCGGCGCAGTTCGGCGGCCGTGGTCCGGAGGGCGTCGGCGGTGACGCGGCCCTTCCAGTACCCCTCGACGGCCTTCTTCAGTTCACGGTTCCGGCCCTGACGGGGGTAGCCGTACACGGTGGCCCGTGCTGCCGCGGCTTCGGTCCTGGTGGTCACGGAGTTCTCCTTCGAGAGACGTATCCCTGAGATCCCGAGGACCCGAACGCGTGAAGGAGCGACAGAAACGACAGGGCGACCTCACGCGGCAAAGGCGCGGTCGTCCGCCGGATATGTACGCCGACCCGCCCTCGAGGTCACCGGGATGTCCGCGCACGCGTCGTACGCGCACGGGCAGGTGGCAGGTCTTCGGACTCGCGGGCCCGTCCCGTGCGTGTCACCACGTACAGGACTCCTACTGGCCGTCGCTTCCCAGGTCCCGTTCCTCGGGTCCCAGTGCGTGTGACGGCGGTCGTTCCCACTCACCGCTGCGGGGCAGTCCCGGATTCCCACCGGGTTCCCTCTTGCGACGCATCCCGCCTGGCGGACGGGGCGAACCAGCTGCGGGGCCCACCCTACCGGCCGGTGGTGTCGGGCACGTCCGGCCCGCTGCCGCCCTCGGCGCCCGCGCCCTGCCGGGCACGACGACGGCCGAACAGAGCACCGCCCGCGACCACCAGACCGATGGCGACGACCTTGGCTGCTCCGTAGTAGCCCGTCGCGAGGTTCTCCGGGGTGCCGGGCAGCCGGAGGAGGACCCACGCCGCCGCGAGAACGCCGATCACGATCACGACCACGGCTCCCACCGCTCCGAGATCCGCCCACCAGGGCTCCGCGCCGTGACCCCGCTCCTCGTGCCCCGCGATGTCCTTCTCGGTGTCCGTCAACGCCTCGTACTCCCCTGTGATCGTGGTGCTCGCCGAGGAAGATGCGGGTCAGGGGGCGACGGTTCCCAGGAGTGGATCTTCGGGGTGTCCGCGGACCCCGGCGAAGATTTTCGTGCGACCGCGGCAACCTGGCGCGGGGTCGCGCGTCGTGTGGGGGTGAAGGGCGCCGTCCGGCGTCCTCGTCCCGACCGTGGAGAACGACCGTGAAGCACCTCGTCCCCGTCCGCAGCGCCGTTGTCGCCACCGGCCTGCTGGCCGCCCTGGCCTCGATCCCCGCCGCCCACGCCACGCCCGCCCCGTCCTCGGCCGCCGCCACCGAGGCGCCGAGCGCGTCGCCCGCCACCGGCGCTCCGAAGCCCGCCACGAGCGAGCCGCCGACGGCCGAACCGTCCACCGCGCCGGGCGGCAAGGAGTCCGCCACCCCCTCGCCGGTACCCAGCGCCGGCGACGCTACCGAGGCGCCCTCGCCCGCCCCCGCCGACGGTACCGAGGCGCCCTCGGCAGCTCCCGCCGACGACGAGCTGGCCCATACTGGTTCGTCGAACACCGGTACGGCCGTCATGGGCGCCGGGGCCGTCGTCCTCGTCGCCGGTGGAGCGGGAGCCCTCTTCGCCGTACGCCGCCGCTCGCACCGCTGACGCAGCCCACCCGAGGATCTCTGTGCACAGCTCCGCAGTCACCGAACTCGCCCCACGGCCACAGCCGTTCACGCTCGCCCACGGCCGAACCCGTCCGGGGTGGCGGGCGCTGCTGCGCGGGCTGCTGCGCCGCGACCGGTCCACTCTCGAAGCGGCGCCCGGCCCGGCCGCGCGCCCGTACACATCCCCGTACGGCACCACGCACCCGCACCCGCACCCGCACACCGACCGGCCGCCCACGATCAGCGAGCTGTACCACGCGCACCGGCTGCGCATGGTGCGGCTCGCGGTGCTGCTCGTGGACGACCTGTCCACCGCCGAGGACGTCGTGCAGGACGCGTTCACGGCCCTCTACCGACGCCACGGAGAGCGCATCACGGAGGTCGACAACGCCCTCGGCTATCTGCGGACGTCGGTCGTCAACACCGCACGGTCGGTGCTGCGCCGACGCCGCACGGCCCGGGCCTGGACCCCGCCGCCGGCCGGTGCCGCCCCTTCGGCGGAGGACTCCGTCGTGCTCGACGAAGCGCACCGCGAAGTCCTCGCCGCACTCGCCCGGCTCACCCCGCGCCGCCGCGAGGTCCTCGTCCTGCGCTACTGGGCCGAACTCAGCGAGGCCGAGATAGCCGCCGCCCTCGGCATCAGCAAAGGCGCGGTGAAATCGAACGCGAGCCGCGCCCTGGACGCACTCGAAAGGATCCTGGAGGGCCGGATATGACGCCCCGGACACCATGGGCCGAACCGGCCGACCACCCCGAGCGCCCGGCGGAGCGACGGCTGCACGAGGCACTGGCCGCGCGCGCCGACAGCATCACCGTACGCACGCTGCGCCCGGCCGAGCCGCCAGGACCGCACCTGCGCCGACTGCCCCTGCTCCACCGTGCCCTCCTCCACCGCGTCCGGCGCCGCTACGTGGTCCCGCTCGCCGGTCTCGCCACCGCCGCCGCCCTCGTCGTCGGCTACCTCACGCTGGCCCCGGACACGGAACCGCACCGCACCCCCGTACCGCCCGCCGCGCCCTCGGCCCCGGCCGACCCCGACCGCGCTCCGACTCCCCGCCCGTCCTCGCCGGCCCCGGCCGGCTCGACGGCACCGCACACCGAGGTGCCGACCCCTTCCCGTCCGCCCTCCGCGACCGCCCCGGACGACGTCGCCCCCTCGGCGACCCCGAGCACACCCGGCTGAGCCGGGACCGGCCGACACCGGCATACCGGCGCCGGCTTCCGCCCGCGCACACGGCACAGTTAGGGCAGCACAGTGTCGGTGCAGTGTCTGAGGGAGGAACGCGTGCTCGGTCTCGAGCTTGTCGTGCTGTTGGGGATCGCCGTGCTGGTCGGCTCCGCACTCGGCGACCGGCTGCGCATCGCACCGCCCATGGTGCTCATGGTGATGGGCGTGCTGATCGGCCTGATCCCCGCCCTGCGCAAGGTCGAACTGCCCTCCGAGGTGGTGCTGCTGCTGTTCCTGCCCGCGCTGCTGGCCTGGGAGAGCCTCAACACCTCCCTGCGCGAGATCCGCCGCCATCTCACCGACGTCGCCCTCGCCGCCACCGTTCTCGTCATCGCCTCGGCCGCGTCCGTGGCCTGCGTCGCGCACGCGCTCGGGATCGGCTGGGGGCCCGCCTGGGTGCTGGGCGCGGCCGTCGCGCCGACCGACGCGACGGCCGTCAACGTCGTGGCCCGGCTCCTGCCGCGCAGGGACATCACCCTGCTGCGCGCCGAGAGCCTGCTCAACGACGGTACGGCGCTGGTCGTCTACGGCATCGCCGTCGGCGTGACCGTCGGCACGGAGGCCGTCACCGCCCCGCACGTCGGATGGCTGTTCGTGCTCGGCTACGGAGGCGGCGCGCTGATCGGCCTCGCCGCCGGTACGGTCGTGCAGTGGTTCCGCGCCCGGATGGCGCAGGCCGACGCGCTGCGCGGCCAGGTGCTGTTGCTGCTCGCCCCGTTCTCCGGGTATCTGCTCGCCGAGAAGATCGACGCCTCGGGTGTCGTCGCCGTCGTGGTGTGCGGGCTCATGCTCAGCCAGAGCGGGCCGCGCACCGTACGGGCCGAGGTCCGGGTCCAGGCGCAGAACTTCTGGATGGTCGCCACCTACCTCCTCAACGGCTCCCTGTTCGTCCTCATCGGCGTCGAACTCGACTTCTCGCTCCGCACGATGGGCAACGACGAGATCCCCCGCGCGCTCGGCACCGGGTTCGCCGTGGCCGGCACTCTCGTCGCCGTGCGCTTCGCCTACTACTTCGGCGTCGCCGCGTTCTTCAGGATCGCCCGCAGGGGCACCGCCCGCGCCTCCGGCACGACGTACTCGAACCGGCGCCTGACCGTGAGCGCCCTGTCCGGGTTCCGCGGGGCGATCTCGCTCGCCGCGGTGCTCGGTGTCCCTTCCCACCTCGACAACGGCGAGGTCTTCCCGTCCCGTCAGCTCATGGTCTTCGTCACCGGTGTGGTGATCGTCGTGACGATGGCGCAGGCCCTGGTCCTGCCGTGGGTGGTGCGCTGGGCCCGGATCCCGCGCGACCGGTCCGTCGCCCGCGAGGAGTGGCTCGCCGAGTCGGCGGCGCTGGAGTCCGCGCTCGCCGCCCTGCCCGACCTGGCCGGCCGCCTGGAGACGGCACCCGCCATCCGCGAGGCGATCCAGCGCTCCCACCGGCTGCAGGCGGACACGGTCGCCCAGCGCTGCGCCACGATCCCGGACGATCCCGAGGAGAGCGCCCTCCACCCGCGACGCCTCACCGACGACCACACCGCCCTCAGCCTCGCCCTCCTCGCCGAGCGCCGGTCCGTGATCGTCCGGCTGCGGGACACGGGCGACATCGACGACACGGTCCTGCGCCGCCTCCAGGGCCGCCTCGACACCGAGGAACTCCACCTGCTGGGACATGTCCCGGTGGGGGAGTAAGCGGGGCGCGTACACGGGTTCGTTCCAGACTCTTCACGACGGAATCCAGCCATCCGCTTGCTTAATGCAGGCGTTTTAACTTGGGTGAGTGGTGAGGCCAGGAACCTACTTCGGAGGCCATCAATGCCCCATGGGACCACGGACGAAGAAGCAGCTCGGCGATACCCGTTCCCCCAGCCCGCGGCGCTCGAAGCCCCGGTCGAATGGGGGCGGATGCGGCAGGAGTGCCCGGTCGCCCGGGTGACCCTGCCCAGCGGAGACGAGGCGACCCTGCTCACCCGGTACGACCATGTCCGCTCGGCGCTGAGCGACCCGCGGCTGAGCCGTGAGGGCGCCGCGAACGAGGACGCCGCGCGGGTGGCCGAGGGGGAGGGGGACATCTTCAACAGCCCGATGGCCCGCACCCTCAACGCCGTGGGGCACGAGCGATGGCGCCGCCTGCTCGGGCGCTGGTTCACCGCCAAGCGGATCCGGGCGCTGCGCCCCGACATGGAGCGGGTCACCGAGCGCCTGATCGACGAACTGACCGCGCGGCCGGGCCCCGCGGACCTGGTGGCCGGGCTCGCCTTCCCCTTCCCCGTCTACATCATCTGCGCCATGCTCGGCGTGCCGGACCAGGACCGGGACGCCTTCAAGAGCTGGTCGGACACGTTCCTGAGTGTGACGAAGTACAGCGCCGCGGAAATGGCCACGGCGCAAGGCGAGTTCGCCGTCTACATGACGGATCTGATCGCCGACAAGCGGGCTGCTCTGGAGGCGGGCCGGGTGACCGAGGGCGAGGAGGACCTCCTCACGCTCCTGCTCACGGCGCCCGACAGCGAAGGCGCCGTCCTGCCGGACGACGCGCTCGTCGCCACCGGACAGGCCCTGCTCCTCGCCGGACACGAGACCACCGCCGGATTCATCGCCGTGATGGTCGCCCAGCTCCTGTCCGACCGCAGCCGCTGGGAGCGACTCCTCGCGGACCGTACGCTGATCAGGCCCGCGGTCGAAGAGGTCCTGCGGATCGACCCGAGCAATGGGTTCGGCATGGTCCGCTACGTCCACGAGGACATCGAGTTCGGCGAGGAACTGGTACCGCGGGGGACCACCGTCGTGTGCAGCATGTCCGCGGCCAACCGCGACGAGCGCGCCTTCACGGACGCGGACAGCATGGACCTCTCCCGCTCGCCCAACCCGCACCTGACCTTCGGCGCGGGCCCGCACTCCTGCCTCGGGCAGCCACTGGCCCGCACCGAGATGCAGACCGTCCTCGAGGTGCTGCTGCGCCGGCTCCCCGGACTCGAACTCGCCGTCGAGAAAGGCAAGTTGCGGCAGGTCGAGGGTCTACTGACCGGCCCGCTGCGCGAGCTGCCGGTGACGTGGTGACCGTGCCCGCCGAGCGGACGGCGGCCCGGTCCGGCACCCGGTCGCCGGCCACCCGGCAGGCCATCATGGCCGCGGCCGAGCGCCTCTACGCGGAACAGGGCATCGCCGGGGTCTCCAACCGGCAGATCAGCGAGGCGGCCGGGCAAGGCAACGTGGCCGCGGTCGGCTACCACTTCGGCTCGAAGACCGAGCTGGTCCGCGCGATCATGGCCCACCACTCCGCGGCCGCCGAGGCCATCAGACAGGACATGCTCGACCGCATCGACGACCCCGACGACGTCCGCGCATGGGTCGAGTGCCTGGTGCGGCCCGTACCGGAGTACCTGGCGGGGCTCGACTCCCCCTCCTGGTACGCGCGGTTCTCCGCCCAGCTCATGACGGACCCCGGACTGCGCGCCGTGCTCACCGACGACGCCCTGAACCGCAGCGCCGTCGCCGCGGTCCTGAGCGGACTCGGCCGGCTCCTCGGCCACTTGCCGGCCGAAGTACGGCGCGGCAGAGGGGAGATGGCGTCCTACCTCATCACCCACACCTGCGCCGAGCACGAACAGCGGGTGGCCCGCGGAGAAGCGCCGCCGACCTCCTGGCGTGAGACGGCCACGCTCCTCACCGACGCCGTCAGCGGCATGTTCGCCGCACCCGCCACCCCCACACCGAAGGAGTGACCCCATGAAGATCACCGTCGACGAGGGCAAGTGCTGCGGCGCCGGCCAGTGCGTGCTGATCGCACCCGAGGTCTTCGACCAGCGGGACGACGACGGCATCGTGATCCTGCTCGACGTCGAACCCCCCTCGGAACAGCACCCGCTGGTCGACGAGGCGGCGAGCGTCTGCCCGGCCGCCGCGATCGAACTGCGCGAGAACGCGTGACGGGCCCGTCGAGCGTCCAGGTCGTAGGGGCCTCGGTCGCCGGCCTGGCCACCGTGCAGACTCTGCGGCGCAAGGGATTCGAAGGCCGCGTCACCGTGCTCGGAGCGGAGCGGCA
Source organism: Streptomyces sp. NPDC057694 (assembly GCF_042799415.1). NCBI lineage: Bacteria > Bacillati > Actinomycetota > Actinomycetes > Kitasatosporales > Streptomycetaceae > Streptomyces > Streptomyces sp. NPDC057694. The sequence goes on along the minus strand of NZ_JBHVIX010000001.1, from coordinate 1,230,185 downwards.
CCCGCCCTACGACCGGCCGCCGCTGTCCAAGCAGATCCTCGCCGGGACCTGGCAACCCGAACAGGCCCACCTGCGAAGTCCGTCCGATCTCGCCGCGCTGGACGCCGACTTCGTGCTCGGCGACCGGGCCGTGTCGCTCGACACGGCGGAACGCAGGGTGCGTACGGCGGCGGGCCGGGACCTGAGCGCCGACGCCGTGGTGATCGCCACCGGCGCGAGTCCCCGCTCCCTGCCCGCCGAGGGACCGACGGACCGCGTCCACACGCTGCGGACCGTCGACGACGCGCTCGCCCTGCGCGACCGGCTCCTGGAGCATCGGCGTACGGTCGTCGTCGGCGACGGAGTCCTGGGCGCGGAGATCGCCGCGACCGCCCGTACCCTCGGCGCGGACGTCACCCTCGTCGGACCGCAGCAGACGCTGATGAACGCCCAACTCGGCACCGAGATAAGCCAGTTGCTGACCGGACTGCACCGGAGTCACGGCACCCGGCTGCTCCTCGGGACAGCGGTCACCGGTACAGACTTCGCGCAGACCGGCAGCGGCGGCGTACGCCTCGCCGACGGTGAGCTGCTGCCCGCGCCCGTGACGGTCGTCGCCGTGGGCTGCGTACCCGAAACCGCGTGGCTCGACGGCAGCGGTCTGGAGCTGAGCGACGGAGTGCTCTGCGACGCGAACGGGCAAGCGGCAGAGGGCATTTACGCCGTCGGGGACGTCGCCCGCTGGGCCCGGCCGTCCACCGGCGCACCGCGGCGCCTGGAGAACCGGACCAACGCCATGGACCAGGCCACCACAGTCGCCGCCCGGATCCTCGGCGGCCCCCGGCACCACGATCCCGTGCCGTACTTCTGGACCGACCAGTTCGACGCCCGCATCCAGGTGCACGGACTCCCCACCCCTGACGCCGACTTGACGATCCTGGAGGGAAGCGTCGAGGAACACCGCTTCGTCGCCTCGTACCAGGACCGGGGCCGCACCGTGGCCGTCCTCGGCTGGAACATGCCCAAGCAGGCCCGGCAGCACCGGTCGCGGCTCCTGGAGAGCCGGGCCGCCGAGGCCCCGGCGGCCTGAAACCGCCCGCCCGCACCCCCCACTACGTGCATCGCGAGGTTCCGACATGAGTTCCCCGTCCTCCGCGCCCCCGCTCGACGGCGCACCGCGCGACTTCCCTCACCCCCGCGCCGCGGGATGCCCCTTCGACCTGTCGCCCCGGATGCGGGCACTCACCGAAGAGGGGCCGCTGACCCGCACCCGGATCTGGGACGGCAGCACCCCGTGGACGGTCACCGGCCACGCCGAGCAGCGCACCCTGCTGGCCGACCCCCGGCTCAGCGTCGACCCGGCGCGGCCCGGCTATCCCAGCCCCGTCGCGCACCACGGCCCCCGCACGGACGCCGGCCCCGACCTGAGCTTCGTCCTCATGGACGACCCCGAGCACACCAGGCTGCGCCGCATGGTCAGCGGCGCGTTCACCATCAAGCGCATCGAGTCCCTGCGCCCCACCGTGCAGACGATGGTCGACCGCGCCGTCGACGACCTGCTGGCCGGCCCCAACCCGGCCGACCTCGTCCAGGCGCTGGCCCTGCCCATCCCCTCCCTGGTGATCTCGGAACTGCTCGGAGTCCCGTACGCCGACCACGAGTTCTTCCAGCGGAACAGCAAGGTCATCGTCTCCACGACCGCCACGAACGAGGAGCGCGGCGCGGCCCACGCCGCGCTCGGCGACTATCTGGCCGAGCTGGTCGCGGAGCGCGTCACCGACCCGCGCGAAGACCTGCTCTCCCGGCTCGCCGCCCAGGTCGCGGCCGACGCGCTCACCGCCGCCGAGGCCGCGGCCATGGGAGTGCTGCTCCTTCTCGCCGGGCACGAGACCACCGCCAACATGATCTCCCTGGGCACCCTGCTGCTCCTCCAGCACCCGGACCAGCTCGCCCTGTTGCGCGACACGGACGACCCGAAGGTGATCGACGCGGCGGTCGAGGAACTCCTGCGCTATCTGACCATCGTCCACCTCGGTCGGCGGCGCACCGCGACCGAGGACATCGAGATCGGCGGCCGCACCATCCGGGCCGGCGACGGGGTGATCCTGCTCGGCGAACTCGCCAACCGCGACCCCGCCGTGTTCCCCGACGCCGACCGCCTCGACCTCACCCGGGGCGACCGCCGCCACCAGGCCTTCGGCCTGGGCGCCCACCACTGCCTCGGCCAGCCGCTCGCCCGGCTCGAACTCCAGGTGGTGTACCCGACGCTGCTGCGCCGCGTACCCACCCTGCGCGCCGCCGCCGACCTGGACGCGATCCCGTTCAAGCAGGACGCCGTCATCTACGGACTGCACGCCCTGCCCGTCACCTGGTGACCGCTCAGCCGGCCGCGTCGGGGAGCGCGGCCGGCCCGCCGGTGACCAGGTCGGTGATCTCCTCGGCGAGCGCCGGGGAGAGCTCGCCCCAGCCGTCCTTGTAGCCGTAGACGCTCGCGAGCGTACGGGCCTCGTAGTCGCCGTTCATGATGTCGATGTCGGCGGGCGTGATGAGCGACGGGTGGGCGACACCGACCGCCCCCGACACCTTCAGCAACTCCCGGCGCAGGGTGCGCAGATACATCGCGGCCCGGTTGGCCTTCGAGGGTGCGTCGACGCCGCGCACCAGCCACGGATCCTGGGTGGCGATGCCGGTGGGGCACTTGTCGGTGTGGCACTTCTGCGCCTGGATGCAGCCGATGGACAGCATCGCCTCGCGGGCCACGTTGATCATGTCGACGCCGAGCGCGAAGGCGACGGCGGCGTTCTCGGGCAGCCCGAGCTTGCCCGAGCCGATGAAGGTGAGCTCATCGGTCAGCCCCCGCTCGGCGAACGTGCTGTAGACGCGCGAGAAGCCCATCCGGAACGGCAGCGACACCGAGTCGCTGAAGATCAGCGGAGCGGCGCCGGTGCCGCCCTCGCCACCGTCGATGGTCACGAAGTCGACACCGCGGTCACCCCGCGCCATCAGGGTGGCGAGCTCCTCCCAGAAGCTCATCTCGCCGACGGCGCTCTTGATCCCGACGGGCAGACCGGTCTCGGTGGCGAGCAGCTCCACGAAGTCGAGCATCGAGTCGACGTCGTGGAACGCGGTGTGCCGCGAGGGCGACGCGCAGTCCTTCCCGGCGGGTATGCCGCGGATCTCCGCGATCTCCTCGGTCACCTTCGGGCCCGGCAGCATCCCGCCCAGTCCGGGCTTGGCGCCCTGCGAGAGCTTGATCTCGATCGCCTTGACCGGGGCGCCGGCGACGACCGCCTTCAGCTTGTCGAGGCTGAAGGCACCGTCCTCGTCACGACAGCCGAAGTACGACGTGCCGATCTGGAGCACCAGGTCGCCGCCGCTGCGGTGGTACGGCGACAGACCGCCCTCACCCGTGTTGTGCATCGTGCCGGCCAGCGCCGCGCCCTTGTTGAGCGCCGTGACGGCCGCGCCGGACAGCGAGCCGAAGCTCATCGCCGAGATGTTCACGATGCTCGCCGGACGGAACGCCTTGGCACGCCCGCGCGGACCGCCCAGCACCTTCGCCGAGGGCAGCGGCGCCTGCGGGTCGTGCAGATCGGGCAGCGGCCCCGCGAACGTGCGCTGCTTGATGTACGGGTGCCCCTGCACATGCTCGACGTCGTTGTCGGTGCCGAACCCGAAGTAGTTGTTCTCTTCCTTCGCCGACGCGTAGATCCAGCTGCGCTGGTCCCGGCTGAACGGCCGCTCCTCGTCGTTGGACGTCACGACGTACTGCCGCAGCTCGGGGCCGATCGTCTCCAGCAGGTACCGGGCGTGCCCGATCACGGGAAAGTTTCTCAGCAGTGCGTGCTTCTTCTGTACGAGGTCGCGGGCGGCCACCAGGGCCAGCGCTGTCGCGGCGGCCGCGCCTATGTTCCGAGCACGCATGAAACGTTCCTCTCCTCGACTGCTCGACAAGCGGCGCCGAAAGACGCCCGAGCAGGCCCGATGGTAGAGGGAGCGGTTCGGGACGGGCAGGCCAGGGGAGGGGGCGGCTCCTGAAGAGGCGTCAGGCGCCGGCGCGCACCGGTCCGATGACGGTCCCCTTCACGACCCGCAGATGCCCGGACGCGCTGGACTCGCCGGGGATCACCCCGCCCGGCGCGGAGAGCGTGAAGGTGGCCTCGTCCGCGGCCCGGCCCCGGTGCTGGTCGGGGACCTGGATGTCGAAGTGGACCGGGTGGCCGGGGCCGAACGTCACCGGGGTGTGCTGCGGCCCGTACCGGCCGGGGGCGACCCCGCTCGGCACACCGTGCTCGGAGAACCGCACGTCGACGGGTGACCCGGCCAGCGTGCAGGCCGCGTACCCGCGGGCCGCGGTCAGCGTGACGCGGTAGTGGCTGTGCCCGGAGGACGAGGTGTCCTGGGCGATGTGCGCGATGTGGTTCGCCGGGCGGCAGGACGACGGGGCCGGCGGCGCCGATGCCTGGGCCAGTCCACCGTGCAAAAAGGCACCATGGCGGTGCGAAGCATCCGGTTCCACCCCGTCGCGGTGAAGACCGGCACGGCGGCTAGCCTGCGACTCCGGGTGCCCGAACGCCCGACCGCAACGAGGAGAACGATCATGAGCACCACCGCCCGCGCCACCGTGCAGCACGAGGACGAGCGCGTCCGCGTCACCCGCTGGGACTTCGAAGCGGGGCAGAGCACCGGCCGCCACGTCCACGCCTACGACTACGTCGTCGTGCCCGTCACCGACGGACGGACCGACGTGATCGGCGCCGACGGCACCGTCACCCCCTCGCAGCTGCGGGCCGGCGAGTCCTACGCCCGCACGGCCGGCGCCGAGCACGAGGTCGTCAACGCGGGCGGCGCCCCGCTCTCCTTCGTCGAGATCGAGCTGAAGCAGCCGTCGAGCTGAAGCAGTCCTGAAAACGCGGCAGGACGGCCCCGCCCGACCGGCGACCTATAGTCGATCTCATGAGTCGTTGGCAGGATCTGACCGGTGGCACGTCCGGGGGCGAGTACGCCGCCCGCTTCGAGGCGCTGGCCCGTGACGGGAAGGACGTGCACGGCGAGGCGGCGTTCTGCGCGGCCCTGCTGCCCGCCGGGGCCCGCGTACTGGACGCCGGCTGCGGCACCGGGCGGGTCATGATCCGGCTGGCCGAACTCGGCCACGACTGCGTGGGCATCGACCTGGACGCCTCGATGCTGGACGTGGCACGGGCGCGGGCGCCCCGACTGCCCTGGTTCCGGACCGACCTCGCCGAGTTCGACCCGGCCGCGCTCGGTGTCGCCGCGGACTTCGACCTCGTGGTCGCCGCCGGGAACGTCCTGCCGCTGCTCACCCCCGGCACGGAGTCCACGGTGGTCGAACGCCTGGCCGCGGCCCTGCGCCCGGGCGGCCTCCTCGTCGCGGGCTTCGGCCTGGACGCCGCTCATCTGCCCGTGCCGCCCGCCTTCACGCTGCCGGAGTACGACGCCTGCTGCGCCGCGGCCGGCCTCGACCTCGTCGACCGCTTCGCCACCTGGGAGGCGGCTCCCTACGACGGCGGTGGCTACGCCGTCAGCGTCCACCGCCGCAGGCCCTGATCCGACGGGCCCCGGCCCGCGACAGGGCTCAGCAGGCTTCGTCGCTCCTGGACGACAGCGGCGCCCACGTGTAGCGCAGACGCGCACCGTGGTCCTGGAGCCAGGCGGTCTCGCGGTGCCGGAGCTCGTGCGCGGACTCCGGCGCGATGGCGCAGGGCCAGCGCACCAGTACCTCGGTGACATGGCCGTGCTGCACCAGGTGCCGCACCCGGCGCCACCCGGTCCGCCGGACCGGGTCCGGTTCACCGTACGTGTCGGTGACGACCTCGGCGATCGTCAGCCCGCGCTCCTGGGCGAACGCCTGGCCTTCGGTCCGCGCACACTGCGCGGCCGCCCCGGGACCGGCCGGGGACCGGTCGGCGCACACGTACAGCACGACGGGAGATGCGGGATCGGCGTGGACGGGCATGGAGTGCCTCCTGGACGTGGCCGGGCCGTGCGGTGCCGGTCGGAAGTCATGACGTCAGGGCCATGAGCGAGGTCGGGGTCAGGACGTCAACTCCGCCCAGACGACCTTGCCCTCGGCCCGCGTCGACCGTGCGGAGCCCCAGCGGTCCGCGATCTGCTGCACGAGGAACAGCCCCCGCCCGCCCTCGTCGCCGGGGCCCGCCTGCTGCTCGGGCGGGCGGACGGGGATCCGGCCGCCGTCGTGCAGTTCGATCCGCAACAGCCGCTCGTCGCCCGTCAGGGTGAGGCCGCAGACGACGTTTCCACTGTCGGTGTGCAACACAGCGTTCGTCGTCAGCTCGGACACCAGGAGCACCGCGTCGCAGCAGGTGTCGCCCGGGACCTTCCAGGCCCGCAGCCGGTCGCGCACGGTGTCGCGGGCGGATCTCGCACTGGTGCGCAGTGCGGGCAGCCCGAACCAGTACTCCCGGCGAGGCGCGGTCGTGTCTAAGGCCGGGGACGGGGCCTGGGCGGTGGGCGTGGGGAGAGTCACGAAGGTCGCCTTCCAGGGCCTGCCGGGGGGCGGCCGCGGTGTGGGGGTGCGGGCTGCAGCTCGAGCGGTGAGAGGCGGGTGACGAGGCAGGCGTCCTGTGACGAGGTGCCGACGACGGCACCGGCAGCACACGTCCCGTCCGGGCCGAATGCTCCTTCAGAGCTGCGACTTGACCGCTCACGTGTCAACTATGCGCGTGATCGTACTCACGCTGCAACCGACTCCCTGATAATTTCAGCACAGCGGGTATCAATCTGGCGTCATCATCAAGTCACTGTCAGAATGGTGATGTTGATGTCCCCTCAGGAAGGTTGGGCGTGAGCGAAGCCCGTTCCGGCACGAGTGCGCCGACGGTCCTGCGCATGATCCTCGGCCGTCGGCTGCGGGACATGCGGCTGAGTGCGGGCGCCTCGCTGGAGGACGCGGCCCGGGCCCTGCGCGTGAAGACCCTGACGATCCGCCGGCTGGAGAAGGCCGAGGTCGCCCTCAAGCCTCTCTACGTGGAGAAGCTGCTGGAGACCTTCGGCGCGGACCGCCAGGAGATCGAGGAGTTCGTCGATCTGGCCGAGCGGGCCAACGAGCCGGGCTGGTGGCACTCCTACCGGGACGTCGTCCCCGGCTGGTTCACCGCCTATGTGAGCCTGGAGACCGACGCCAAGACGCTGCGCACCTACGAACCCCAGTACGTGACCGGCCTGTTGCAGACCCCGGAGTACGCCCACGCGGTACTGCGCGGCGGGTTGCCGAACGGCAGCGAGGAGGAACTCGCGCGCCGCGTGGAGCTGCGGCTGCGCCGCCAGGGCCTGCTGGACCGGGAGGACGCCCCCACGCTGTGGGTGGTCATGGAGGAGGCCGTCCTGCACCGAATGGTCGGCAGCCCCGACGTGATGCGGGAGCAGATCGAGCGGCTCCTCGACATGTCCGAACTCCCGCACATCAGCATCGACATCGTGCCGTTCACCGCGGGCGCCCACATAGGGGCGTGCGCCCCCTTCACGTACTTCCGGTTCGAGGAGCCCGAACTTCCCGACATCGTCTACAGCGAACTGCTCTCCGCCGCCGTCTACTTGGATCAGCGCGAAGACGTCGTCGCCCATCTGGAGGCCCATTCCCGTATGGCGTTGATGACCTCGTCCGATGACAGCAGGGCGCTTTTGAACCGCATGCGCAAGGAGTACTCGTGACGATCACCGGCGAGGACGTGTACAACGGGATGCCGGCCGGCCAGCTCGGCGAGCAGGGCTGGGAGCGGCCCTGGAGCGGGCCGAACGGCGGGCAGTGCGTCGAGACGAAGAAGCTCGCCGACGGCCGCGTGGCCGTACGGCAGTCGACCGATCCGGCCGGACCGGCGCTGATCTACGCGCCGGAGGAGATCGCCGCGTTCGTCCGCGGGGTCAAGGAAGGCCTGGCGGATCACTTGGCCGCCGGGTGAACCGGCGGTGGGCAGCAGGGACGACGACATCCGTCCCGTTCCCGGCCTGCGGGCCGACAGACACACGCATGAAAGGGCGAACATGACCACCAGGCAGGCCGGCCGCGACCTCGACACCAGCAGGCCGCACTCGGCCCGGATGTACGACTACTTCCTCGGCGGCAAGGACCACTTCGAGATCGACAAGGAGGCGGCCCTCGTCGCCGCCGAGGCCCACCCGGGGATCTACCTGACCGCCCGCGAGAACAGGGCGTTCATGCACCGCGCCACCCGGGTCCTGGCCCAGGAGTACGGCATCCGCCAGTGGCTCGACATCGGTACGGGCATTCCGACCGAGCCCAATCTGCACCAGGTCGCCCAGTCCGTCGCGCGCGACGCCCGTGTCGTGTACGCCGACAACGACCCGCTCGTCCTCAAGTACGCCGAGCGCCTCATGCGCAGCACCACCCAGGGCCGCACGGCCTATGTCGAGGCCGACGCCACCGACGCCGACGCGCTGATGAGCGCCGTGGAGGAGTCGGGGGTGCTGGACTTCAGCCAGCCCATCGCGCTCTCCATGAACGCGCTGATGCACTTCATCACTGCGCCGAACGACCCGTACGCCATCATCCGCCGGCTGCTCGACCCGCTCCCGGCGGGCAGCGCCCTGGCCATGAACCACTGCACGCCCGACTTCGACCCGGTGACCTGGAACAAGGTGGCGGAGGTCTACACCAAATCCGGCTCCCCGGTGGACTTCCGCTCGCACGCCGACGTCCTGCGCTTCTTCGACGGACTCGACCTGATCGAGCCGGGCCTCGTGTGCTGCCACCGCTGGCGCCCCGACGCACCGGCCGACGGGACGGAGCCCACCGACGCCCAGATCAGCCTGCTGGCGGGCGTGGGCATAAAGCGCTGACAGCACCCTGGTGCGACCTAGTCCGCCCGGACCGGGTGCTTGCTGAGGATGGACACCCGGTTGAAGGCGTTGATGGTGATCGCCACCCAGATCACCGCGGAGATCTCGTCCTCGGCGAGGTGCCGGCGGGCGTCGTCGTACGCGTCGGACTGGAGCGCGGCGTCCGCGGGGCTGGTCGTGGCCTCGGCGAGAGCCAGCGCGGCGCGCTCGCGGTCCGTGAAGACCTCGGTGTCGCGCCAGGCCGCGAGCACCCCGAGCCGCTGCGTCGTCTCGCCCGCGCGCAGCGCGGCCCGCGTGTGCACGTTCAGGCAGTAGGCGCAGCCGTTGAGCTGGGAGACCCGCAGGTTGACGAGTTCGACGAGCCTGCGGTCGAGTCCCGCCTCGGCGGCGGTGGCCCGGACCGCCTCCGCGGTCTCGACGAGCGAGTGGTACGCCTTCGGGCTCTGCTTGTCGACGAAGACCCGCCGGTCGCGGGCGGCCGCCTGGTCCCCGGCGGCTGTGCTGGCGCTCAACTCTGACTCCTTCACGGGCTGTTGCGGACGGTGGTCGCCGCCGTGCGGGCGACGACGTATGATCACCACCTAGATAGTTGAAGATTAACCTATGTGGGTTGGGTGGGTGCCATGAGCAGCAGTGTCGAGGTCCTGACCGCACGGGACGTACCGCTCGGCGGGCCGCGTTCCATGACCGTGCGCCGGACGCTGCCGCAGCGCGCGAGGTCGCTCATCGGCGCCTGGTGCTTCGTCGACCACTACGGTCCCGACGACGTGAGCCGCACCGGCGGCATGGATGTCGCGCCCCACCCGCACACCGGCCTGCAGACGGTGAGCTGGCTGTTCAGCGGTGAGATCGAGCACCGCGACAGCCTCGGCAGCCATGCCATGGTCCGGCCCGGCGAGCTGAACCTGATGACCGGCGGCCATGGGATCAGCCACACCGAGGTCTCCACGCCGTCGACCACCGTGCTGCACGGCGTACAGCTGTGGGTGGCCCTCCCTGACGCGGACCGGCACGCCGACCGCGACTTCCAGCACTACGCACCCGACCCGGTCACCGTCGACGGCGCGAGGGTCCGCGTGTTCCTGGGCGAACTGGCCGGCTCCGTCTCCCCGGTGCGCACCTTCACGCCGCTGCTCGGCGCCGAACTCGTCCTCGACCCCCGCGCACACCTGACCCTCGCCGTCGACCCTGCCTTCGAGCACGGCCTGCTGGTCGACCGGGGCGCGGTGCGCCTGGCCGGGGCCCCGCTCGCGCAGGCCGAGTTGGGATACGCGGCGCCCGGACGCGACACCCTCACCCTCACCAACGAAACGGACACGCCCGCCCGCGTGATCCTGCTGGGCGGCCCGCCGTTCGGCGAGGAGATCATCATGTGGTGGAACTTCATCGGGCGGACCCATGAGGACATCGCCCAAGCGCGGTCCGACTGGATGACCGGCATCGAGGCCGATGTCGATGCCGGTACTGGTACTGGTACCCGGTTCGGTGAGGTGCAGGGGTACGACGGGGATCCGCTGCCGGCCCCGGAGTTGCCGTCTGTGCCTCTGAAGCCGCGGGGGCGGGTGCGCTGATCGGCCGCCCGCCGCGCGTGCGGGTCTCGCATGGTGGGCCGCTCCTGGTCTGGTCGCTGGTCAAGGTGTTTACATGCTTGTAACACTGACTTTGTCCCGCGCCCGGCAATGGCGCCGAGCGCTCAACGATGGACCGGGCCCGAGCGAGCCGCACCCGTTTCGGATCTGGTGGCAGCCGTGCCAGAAGGGCGTTCTGTGACGACGCGATCCGACCTGCAGCACATACTCGGCACCACCCTCGCCGAGATCGAGCAGCGAAACCCTGCCCAGCCCGAGTTCCACCAGGCCGTTCACGAGGTCCTGGAGACGCTGGCGCCGGTGCTCGAAGCCCGCCCCGAGTACGTCGAGGCGGGCTTGGTGGAGCGGTTGTGCGAGCCCGAGCGGCAGGTCATGTTCCGGGTGCCCTGGCAGGACGACCGCGGCCGGGTGCGGGTCAACCGCGGTTTCCGCGTCGAGTTCAACAGCGCGCTGGGCCCGTACAAGGGCGGCCTGCGGTTCCATTCGTCGGTCAACCTCGGCGTCATCAAGTTCCTGGGCTTCGAGCAGATCTTCAAGAACGCGCTGACCGGTCTCGGCATCGGCGGTGGCAAGGGCGGCAGCGACTTCGATCCGCACGGGCGCAGCGACTCCGAGGTCATGCGGTTCTGCCAGTCCTTCATGACGGAGCTGTACCGGCACATCGGTGAGCACACCGACGTCCCGGCCGGCGACATCGGCGTGGGTGGCCGCGAGATCGGCTACCTCTTCGGCCAGTACCGGCGCATCACCAACCGCTGGGAAGCCGGTGTCCTGACCGGCAAGGGCCAGGGCTGGGGCGGCTCGCTGATCCGCCCGGAGGCCACCGGGTACGGGAACGTGCTGTTCGCCGAGGCGATGCTGCGCGAGCGCGGCGAGGACCTGGAGGGGCAGACGGCGGTGGTGTCGGGCTCCGGCAACGTCGCCATCTACACCATCGAGAAGCTGCGCTCCCTCGGTGCGAACCCGGTGACCTGCTCGGACTCCTCCGGCTACGTCGTGGACGAGAAGGGCATCGACCTCGACCTGCTCAAGCAGATCAAGGAGGTCGAGCGGGGCCGCGTCGACGCGTACGCCGACCGCCGGGGCGCCTCCGCCCGCTTCGTGCCCGGCGGACGCGTCTGGGACGTCCCCGGCGACGTCGCACTGCCGTCGGCCACGCAGAACGAGCTGGACGAGAACGACGCGGCCGCGCTGATCCGCAACGGCGTGAAGGCGGTCTCCGAGGGCGCGAACATGCCGACCACGCCGGAAGCCGTCGACCTGCTCCAGAAGGCGGGCGTCGCCTTCGGGCCCGGCAAGGCGGCCAACGCGGGCGGCGTCGCCGTGAGCGCCCTGGAGATGGCGCAGAACCACGCCCGTACCTCGTGGCCGGCCCAGCGGGTCGAGGACGAACTGGCGCACATCATGAAGGACATCCACGCCACCTGTCACGAGACGGCGGAGCGCTACGGCGCCCCCGGCGACTACGTGACGGGGGCGAACATCGCGGGCTTCGAGCGCGTCGCCGACGCGATGCTGGCCCAGGGCGTCATCTGACGTCGAGCGCCCCTCCGGGTGATTCTGAGGGCGGGCCCCGGTGCGGCCCGCCCTCTGTCGCGTACCGGGCCCGCCACCGGACGAGTGCGGGACGGCGCGGCCCGACGGCGTGGTCGACAATGAGCGCATGGCTGTCACCGAGCTGCTCGAATCGGCGTCCCCCCTCGTCCGGGACCCGGCGTGAACCGTTCCCCGGAGAACTCCCTGCCCGCCGAGGACGGCCAGCAGGCCCTGTTCGGCTGGGACGACGCTCCGGTGCCCGGCCCGGCCGGCGGCGGGTTCCGCGACAGCGCGCAGGCGCGGCGGCTGCTCGACATCCGGTCCGTCTACGCGGAGCGCGAGGCGCTCGACTCTCCGCGCGGGCGACAGATCGTGGCCCGGCTGCCCGACGCCGAGGTGACCGAGGTCGCCGGCCACTGGCGCATCCCCTCGCTCCACGGCAACGAGGGAAACATCGGGCGCTGGACCCGGATCAAGACCGAAACCCTGGTCCTCGGCGTCAAGCGTCAATTGGTCACCCGCCCCAACGGACGCTCCGCGGACTGGATCGCCCCCGGCACCTCCAACGGCTGCGCCATGGCCTGCGCCTACTGTTACGTCCCCCGCCGCAAGGGATACGCCAACCCGATCACCCTCTTCACCAACATCGAGGCGATCCTCGCCCACGTCCGCCGGCACGTCCGCGCGCAGGGGCCCAAGGGCGAGCCCAACCAGTGCGATCCGCGCGCGTGGGTCTACGACATCGGGGAGAACGGCGACTGCTCGGTGGACGCGCTGCTGTGCGACAACACCGCCGACTACATCGCCGCCTTCCGGCAACTGCCGACCGCGAAGGCGTCGTTCGCCACCAAGTTCGTCAACCCCGACCTCCTCGACCTCGACCCCCAGGGCCGCACGCGCGTCCGCTTCTCGCTCATGCCCCATGCCGACGCCCGCCTGCTGGACATCCGTACCAGCCCGATCGCCGAGCGGATCGCCGCCGCCGCGGACTTCCTCGACGCCGGTTACGAGGTCCACTTCAACCTGTCCCCGGTCGTCCTGCGCCCCGGCTGGCAGCGCGACTGGGCCGAACTGCTCGGCCGTCTCGACGACGTACTGCCCGCGCGGGTGAAGCAACAGGCCGCCGCGGAGATCATCATGCTCACGCACAACCAGCAGCTGCACGAGGTGAACCTCGGCTGGCACCCCCGCGCGGAGGACCTGCTGTGGCAGCCGGAGGCGCAGGAGACGAAGCGCTCCGAGAACGGCGCCCTCAACGTCCGCTACCAGGTAGAGATCAAACAGCGCGCCCTGGCCCGTCTCACAGAACTGCTCACCGCCCACGCCCCCTGGCTGCGCGTCCGGTACGCCTTCTGAGCCGACGGCCCGGCAGGCCGTGTTGTCAGTGGTGACCTCTAACGTGGAATCACCAAGGGGCGGCCAAAAGGGCAGGTCCGGTGAGCGGGGGAGAGGTGTGCCGTGACCGCTGCGCACACAGCACAGGCCGAGGGCACGACGTATCTGGAGCTGTCCCAGGAGGGCGCCGGTGCCCACAAGTTCTACGAGGTGACCGTCACCGGCACGACCGTCCTCGTGCGCTACGGACGTATCGGCGCGGACGGGCAGCGGCAGAGCTCCACGTTCCCCACGGTGGACAAGGCGCGGGCCGCGGCGGCCAAGAAGATAGGCGAGAAGGTGCGCAAGGGGTACGCGCCGGCGGTGCGCGGGCAGCGCGCGGCCCGGGCGGTGACCCGCCGCCAGGTGACGTCGGCCCCCTCGACGGCCCGGTCCACGGCACCTGTCCTGTGGCGTTTCCGCACCGGCGCCTCGGCGTTCGGCATCCACGTGGACGAGGACCGCTGCTGGGTCGGCAACCAGAAGGGCGACGTCTACACCCTCGGCCACGACGGCGAGGTGCTCGCCCACTACTCCCTGCCCGACGGCGTGAAGTGCCTGGTGGCCGACGACTTCTGGATCTACGCGGGCTGTGACGACGGGCAGGTCTACGACCTGTCGGCGAAGGTGCCGTTCGCCGCGTACACCATCGCCGAGGACGTCGACATCTTCTGGCTGGACATCCACGAGGGCGTACTCGACGTCTCCGACCGCAACGGCGGCCTGACCATCATCGACCACGAGGAGGAGTTCCAGTGGTCCCGCTCCTCGGCCGGTGACAGCGGCTGGATGGTCCGGGCCGACGACCGCGCCGTCTACCACGGCCACTCCACCGGCGTCACCGCGTACGCGGCGGACGGCACCGGCCAGTTGTGGCACACGGCGACCCTGGGCAATGTGCTGTTCGGCTGGCAGGAGCACGACGCGGTGTACGCGGGCACCGGGCGCCGGGTCGTCCAGCGCCTGGCCAAGGACACGGGCCGCGTCGAGGCCACCTACAGCTGTGACGCCGCCGTGTATTCCTGTGCCACCTCACCGGACGGCCAGTACGTCTTCGCCGGTGACTCGTCCTCCTCCGTCTACTGCTTCGCGGCCGACGGCACCCGCCTGTGGAAGCTCGGCACCGGCGGCGGATCCGCACTGTCGATGCAGTACCACGACGAGAAGCTGTACCTCGTCTCCACCGACGGTTCGCTCGCCTGCGTGGACGCGAGCGAGGCCGCGATCACCGCCGCCCAGCAGGGCACGGTCCCGGTCGCCCAGGACATCAAGCTGGCCGCCGCCCTCCCGACCTACGCGCCGCCGGCCTCCCCGGCCGCGGTCGCCACCGTCACCGCGGTTCCCGCGTCCGGAGCGGGAGTCGTCGTGGAGTGCGTCCAGGAGAGCGGTCGTATACGGGTCCACGTGGTGTCCGACGGCTACGAGCCCACCTGGAACGTCCAGTTCCCCCGCGCCATACGCCAACCGGGCGCGCGTTACGTCGTGGACGCCCTCCACACGGCGTCGAACGGCTTCTACCGGGTGCGAGGGGAGATCCGGCGATTGGTGTGAGCCGCCTTCGACGAGTTCGACGAGTTCGACGAGCACGAGGCATCTCTGACCTGCGCAAAGCAGTGAAGTACTCTCCATGTGGTGGCAGTTGACCGGCCACCCGTCCGCCCGTGACCGAAGGACCCACCATGACCGAGCCCGCCGCCACCCCGGTGGTCCACCGCGTCGACGAACGCCACCGCTATGTGATCGAGGTCGACGGTGCCGGCGCCGGCTTCACCGCCTACCGCGACCGCGACGACCGGCGCGTGTTCTTCCACACCGAGATCGACGACGCCTACGCGGGCCAGGGCCTGGCCTCGACGCTCGTCCGCGAGGCGCTCGACGACGTGCGCGGCGCGGGCAAGCGGATCGTGCCCGTCTGCCCGTACGTGGCCAAGTTCCTGAAGAAGCACGAGGAGTACGCCGACATCACGGACCCGGTGACCCCTGAGGTCCTGGAGTGGCTGGACGGGGTCCTCAAGCGCTGACGAACCGGCGCGCTCGCAACCGAGTTCGAGCCGGGCGATTCCTCGGAGCCCTTTCGTCGTTGAACACGTGACCATGATCAACGCGTTCGAGGAGGCGACGAATGAGTAACAGCACCAAGAAGAAGGGCCGCAGGCATCGCACCGTCAACCGCACCCCGCGGCCCGTGGGCACGGTGACGGCGCCCCGCGCGGGAACGACGGCTCCGGTGACGGTGCCGGGACAGAAGGGCGAGCCCGACCTGGACCGGGTACTGCGCAAGCTCGGCTACGGGCGCCTGCGTGTCCCGGCGCCCGCCGCACCGTCCGAGCCCGCCGCGCGGCGCCCCGCCCCGCGCGAGACGGCACCGCACGAGACAGCCCCGCGCGAGACGGCGCCGCTGAACAAGAACGCCCGGCTGACGCTGGAGTTCCTGGAGCGGGCGGACGGTGGCCGCACGCTGGAGCAGGTGTGTGACGCCGTGGGCTGGACGCCGCGCACGGTGGCGCGGCACCTGAAGACGCTGGCCGACGCCGGTCTCGCCGAGCAGGCCGAGGACGGGCAGTGGTCCGCGACCGGGACCCGCTCGGGCGCCAACGGCGAACGGCACCTGGTGAGCTGATCCCCGTACACGGACCGCCGTACACGGACCGCCGTACACGGACCGCCGTACACGGACCGCCGTGCGCGGACCTCACGGGCGGGGGGGGGGGGGGAAGGGAAGGGGTTTTTCCCCCCCCCCGTCCCCGCCCACTTTCCTTCCTGTG
>NZ_JBHVIX010000001.1:1128205-1214094 GCF_042799415.1 Streptomyces sp. NPDC057694 | reverse complement strand
AAGGGGGAAAGAAAACAGAAGGAAAGGGCTGGGTGGGGCGGCGCTAGGGGGGGGGGGAGGAGACCCGCGTCCTCTCCCCCCCCCCCCGCCGTGGTCACGGCACGTTCGGCTACGTGACGATCACCTCGCTCACCACGGGCGCGGCCGAACCGTCGTCCCACACCAGCCGCACCGCGTCCGCGCTCGTCCCCGCGGGCGCGGGCCGCGTGGTGACGGCGCCGTCGAGCCGGCCGAGGGTCTGCCACGCGCCGTCGACGCGCAGTTGGACCCGGGCCTTCGAGCCGGTCGCGTCGTCCGGGCGCAGCACGGTCACCGACGACACGGCGCGCGGCGCCGCGTAGGTCACCGTGAGCGCGTCGCCTTGAGCCGGTGCGGAGGCCGCGCGGTACGCGGTCTCGGGAACACCGTCAGCGGCGGCGGCCAGGCTGCTGCCGTCCGCCGGGGCCGGAGAGCCGCCCACCGTCGGACGGTCCGGCCGCGCCACGGTGAACTCCCTGACGACCAGCCAGTTCGACTGGTCGGCCGTCGCACGGGCCCGCACGTACCGGGCGGTCGTCCCGCTCGGCGCGTCCGCCGTCCACGTCGCCTTCCCGTCGAACTCGGTACCCAGCGCGTGCCACGTCGTGCCGTCCGACGAATATTCGAGGACGCCCTGGTGCAGATAGTCGTCGGTGCTGCCGGACTTGCCCATGGCCACCGTCACCGAGCCGAGCGGCTGTTGGCCGCCCAGGTCGAGCCCGACGCTCTCGCCCGCCTCGGGTGAGCGGCTGCTCCAGAAGTACGTGGAGTCGTCGCCGTCGGTCATCCGGTCGGGCGTGTTGCCGTTGTACACCGGCAGACCCGTCGTGGCGGTCGGCTGCGGCGGCAGGCCGAGCCGCTGGTTGGAGGCGTCCCGCACCTTCGCGAAGAACGGATCGAGGACACCCTCACCGACGATCACCGGGATCTTGTTGCCGTTGAGATCGGTGTACCGGTAGGACTTCGCCTGCGCGATCAGCGCGGGCAGCCGCTGGCGCAGCGTCCAGGCCGCGGCCGTGTGACCCGCGCGCTGCTCGTCCAGGAGGCGGAGCGCGGCGATCCCGGCGACGCCCCACGACTGCGCCGAGTCCAGCCAGGGACCGGTGTCGTCGACGAAGCCCGGCTCCGCGCCGTCCCGGATGGTCGCCGGAGCGTCCCGCAGTGCCACGAACGCCGCCTTCAGGCGGGACGCCGGGACCGAGCCCTCCCAATAGCCCTTCATCAGGGCCGACAGCTCGGGCGCCTCCACGGAGTTGATCGGCGAGCTGTAGTTGACGTCCGTGAACGCCCGCAGCGCCCGCTCGACCTTCGCGTCCCCGCCCGCGGCCTCCCGCACGGCGGCGCCGTAGGACGCGCCGGGGTCGTACGCCGAGTCGTTCCAGGTGTAGTCGGCGACCGTGTGCAGGGCGAGCTTCGAGGCGTACGGCTGGATCATCGGGTTGGCGGTGATCCCGGCCAGCTGCTCGGCGAGCCCCTTCTCGCGGCCGTGGAACGGGCCGAGGAAGAGCCGCCCCGTCGCGTAGTCGTTGACGGGGTAGTTGTCCCAGGTCAGGATCGAGTGCCCGAAGACCTCCTTGGCCCTCTTCGCCTGATCCACCGTCATCGTCGGTGCCACCACGCCCTCGCCTGTCCACTCGACGAGCACGTCCTTGTCGAGCTGCCCGGCCAGGGCCGTCTTGTAGGGGCTGGACGTGGTGTTGTAGTACTCCGTCGGCACCATCTGGAGCGGGAGCGCGCCGTCGTGCGTCTTGATGAACCGCTCGTTGACGCGGTTCAGCAGATACGCCTGGGCCTGCCCGGCCGCGCCGCCGCCGGTGCCCCACTTCGCCTTGTCGGCGTCGCAGTTCCAGTCGGTGTAGCTGATGTCGTCCAGCGGGACCGCGAACTGCCGTACCCCGATGTCCCAGAGCGTCTGGAACTTGTCCGTCAGGGCCGTGAGGTCGGCGTCGGAGCTGTAGCAGACGCTCAGGCCGGGGGAGAGGGCGTACGTGAACTCGACGTGGCTCGCCCGGGCCCGCTCCACCAGCTCCTCGACCTGTGCGAGCTGGTCCGCCGGATAGGGGTCGCGCCACTTGGCGCGCAGATAGGGGTCGTCCTTCGGCGAGTACACGTAGATGTTCATCTTGTGCCGGCCGTAGTCGTCGAGCTGGTCCAGGCGTGCCTGCTGCGACCACGGGGTGCCGTAGAACCCCTCGATGACACCGCGCACCGGCGTCGCCGGCCAGTCGCGCACGGCCAGGCCCCGCACCTGTGCGCCGGGGCTCTTGTGCTGCGGCAGCACCTGGCGCAGCGACTGCGCCGCGTAGTACGTGCCGGTGGGGTCGGCGCCGGACAGGACGATGCGGCCCGCGCCCTCACCGGGCGCCCGGCCCAGCGCGAGGACGTAGCCCTCGGCGGCGAGCCCGGACGGTCCTTCGGTGCGCAGCGCGTGGAGCGCCGCCGCCGAGGCCGGGTTCTCGGCGGGGCCGCCGACATAGACCGTCAGGGAGCCGGACTTGGCGGGGGCGCCGTGGGCGGTGGTCACGCTCCGGGCGCCGGCCGCCTTCAGGACGGCGGTGGTCAGTTTCACGGCGGCCGGATCGGACGCCGTCCCGGTGACGACCGTGACGGCGGGGGTGATGGTGATCCGGTCGGTGCGCTGCTGCTCGGAGTGCGGAGTCGGGGTGATGGCGGGCGGGTCCGCCGCGGCCCGGGACCCGGCCACGGCCGGGCCGGAGCCGAAGGTGAGGGGAGCGGCGGTCAGGGCGGCCGCGGCCAGAACGGCCATGAGCGGTGTCCTGAAAGATCTGTGCTTCGTGCGAAACATGGGTGAGCCTCCACGGTTGGCACATGCTCTAGCGGACTAGACCACCTTGGCGATGCACTGTCAATGTTGCGCGAAGGGAGGCTTCTTCGAGCAGTTTCGAGCAAGTGCCGTACGTGGTCGGAGGCGCCCTACGCGAAGGGGCGGCCCCGAGCGGGGCCGCCCCTTCACCGATATGTCGAGCGCGTCAGCGCCTGTCAGCGCTGGTCAGTGCTTGCCGATGTCCTTGGTCTTCTCCTTGGCCTGACGGGCGTCGCCCTTCTTCTGCTGGACGTGGCCCTCGGCGGTGAGGCGCTCATTGCCCACCGCGCGGCCGGCCGTCTTCTTCGCGGCGCCCACGGCCTGGTCCGTCTTCGCCTTGGCCTTCTCGTTGGCGGTCATGTCCGCTCACGCTCCCTTGGCATCGACTTCATGTGCTCCCCCTCCGACTGGCCCTTTGGCGCCGGCCTAAACGTCGTGGACCGAACCGTCGACTTGCCCGATCCGTCCCGCCGGGATTGTTCGTGACGGTAAACTCGGTGACCACCCACGTCACTCTCCAGCAGAGAGGGTGCAGGAATGCCCCGACATCTTCCTCCCCGCCATCCCGAACAGGTGGCTCACACCGCCGATCGCGCTGCCGAGCTGCTCGAGGTGCTGTGGGGCCGGGGGCAGGAGACCGCGGCGCCGGGGCCCCTTCCGCCGTCGCAGTTGCGGGCCCTGAAGGTGATAGAGGAGCAGCGGAGCGTCAATCAGCGCACGTTGGGCGAGGCGCTGGGCACCGGGCCGTCCTCGGTCAGCCGCCTGTGCGACCGACTGGAAGCCGCCGGTCTGCTGGAGCGGATCCCCAGCGCGACCAGCCGGCGAGAGGTCGAACTGACCCTGAGCCCGCAGGGCGCGAAAGTGCTGGATGAGCTGCGCCTGGCGCGCATGCGTGAATTCGAGGCGGTGCTGCGGACGATGGCGCCGGCCGATCTCGGCGTCCTGTCCGAGGGGCTGGAGAAGCTGCGGCAGGCGGCGGCGGACCGCATCGGCCTCGCCCGGCCGGCGGACGGAAGCTCCTCGGCGATCGCCTGAGCGTCCCTGTGTCTTGAGTGCCTGAGCGCCTGAGTATCTGATCAGCGGCTGAGTGCCGCGTACCGCTTCAGCGGAGACGTCTGTCACCCCTGCCCGGACGCGCCGGCCCGAGCCGGGACGGCGTGCTTCCAGCGGCATCCGGCGCCTTCCCGCCCCAAGGGCCAACACCCGCTGAACGCCTCGGCCGTGGGAGATACAATCAACCGTTGCCGCCTGACAATATTTGCCTGGTGGCATCGATTTCGTCCGGCCGTTCGGCCCGATCTCCCGACCATCGCTGAGCTGTGCTCGCACCACCGACGAAGGCTGCCGTGACCAACTTCCTGGCCGTGGAGCGCGCGCTGCGCACCGCCGCACCGTACGACCTCCTCCCGGCGGCGCGGGCCGCGCTGGCCGAGCACTACGGGGCCGTGCACGTCGATCTGCTGCTCGCCGACTACAGCTGCAAGGTGCTGCAGTCCGTCGAGGGCGATCCGGCGGACGCGCGGCCGGTGCCGATCCGCGGCAGTGCGCAAGGGCGGGCCTTCGACAGCCGGGAGCGCGTCCAGATGACCGGGTACGAGGACTCCGTCGACCTGCACGTACCGGTGACCGCGCACGGTGACCGGCTCGGAATCCTGGTCGTACGACTGCCCGTGCCGCCGACCGGGGAGAAGATCGCGCCGCACGTGGTCGACGAGATCATCGCCCTCGCCGACATCGTCGGACACGAGATCCTCGTCGCGGACCGCGATACGGACGTCTACCTCCAGGCCCGTCGGGACGGCCGCCTCACGCTGGCCGCCGAGGTGCAGTGGCAGCTCCTGCCCGGACGGGCCTGCGCCCGGGCCGAGTACGAGATCGGGGCCCAGCTGGAGCCCGCGTACGCCATCTACGGCGACAACTTCGACTGGGCGGAGACCGAGACCACGCTCACCCTCGGCGTCACCAACGGCATGGGGGAGGGCATCCAGGCGTCGCTGCTGACCAGCCTGGCCGTCAACGCCCTGCGCAACGCGCGACGGGCGGGCATCGGCATCGCGGACCAGGCGGCGCTGGCCGATCAGGCGCTGTTCGCCCAGTACCGCGGCGAGGAGTACGTCGCGACGCTCCTGCTCTCCTTCGACCTGGACACCGGCCGCGTCGAGGTCGTCGACGGAGGCTCGCCCCAGCTGTGGCGCCACCGGGACAGGACGGTGGAGCACATCCCGTTCGAGGCTCAGCTGCCGCTGGGCATGTTCGAGGAGACCGACTACGTCACGCAGGAGTTCCAGGTGGAGCCGGGGGACCGTCTCGTCTTCGTGAGCGACGGGGTGTTCGCCGCGCTCTCGGCCAAGGGTGAGGCCTTCGGCGAGAAGATGCTGGCCCGCGCGATCCAGGCGGCACGCCTGCTGCCGGCCGCCGCGGTGCCCCGCGCGATCCTGCACGATCTGTCCGCGTACCTGGACCCGGAACCCGGTCCCGACGTCGACGACGACGCGCTGGTGCTCTGCCTGGACTGGTTCGGTCGCGCGACCCGGCCCTGACGCGCGCGGCGCGGTTCTCGGGTTCACGGTCCGGCCGGGTCCACCTTTTGTGTCAGCTTTTGTGTCAGTCGCGGTGCCGTTCGTCGAGGTCGGCCGCGCACGACGCCGTGGCGAAGGCGCGCAGCCCCGTCAGCAGTTGCCCGCGCGTGTCGGCCGGCATGCGGTCGAGCACCTCGCCGAGCAGACGCTCCCGCCGGGCCGACACGGCGTCCAGCGCGTCCTGTCCCCGTCGGGTGAGGGTCAGGCCGATCGTGCGCCGGTTGGCCGGCGAGGGATCACGGCGGATCATGCCCGCCGCTTCGAGCCGGTCGCACAGTCGGCTGGCGGCCGACGGCGCGGTGCCGATCGCGTCGGCCAGCGCGCCCAGATTGAGGCCCGGCGCGGTTCTGACCGAGTGCAGGGCGTGGAGTTGCAGGGCGGAGAGCTGGGGCGTGCCGGTTCTCGCCGTCCGGGTCCACAGGGCCACGAGTATGTCGACCGCCGCCGTCGTGTCCGCCGCCAGAGAGGGGCGGGGATCTTCCAGTGGACCGATGTAGTCAGTGCGGCCATCACTGTCTTCCATGAGAAGGGGTACACCTCTCGCGGGCTGAGGCTGTCGGTGCGCGTGTCTCACGTGTTCCCGATCCGCGGAAAATATCCGTCGGTCGAAGTGACGATCTCGGTGCAGTCGTGAAGATCCGGGGGTCATCACCCGGACGGATAGGGATGAGGCTCCCCGCGAGTCGTTGCGCATGGAAATGCTCAGCCCTTGTTCACGGGTCGCGAGCGGCCCGTCGGTGGCGACGTGGTTGCCCTGAGGGCGCCGATCGTGCGACTGTTGCCCTATGGCAACTATGACGGTTCGTAAGAATCTTGGTGCAGCCTAGGCCAGTTTTCCAGCGTTGGTGACTGCCCTAGGAACCCCAGCGAAGGGTGGTGGGGGGCCGCGCTCTGCGGGTCCCGTGCGATGAGAACCCCAATGGAGCCGATGAGCTCCCGAAGTATCGGCCCTGCCGCCGGTCCCGCCGGCCGCTCCACCCCGTACCCGTCGGTCACGGTGGACGGAAGGGGCCGCGTCCTGTCCTGCAACGACCGGGCCGGCGCCCTCCTGGACAGAGTGCGGGCCGGCGCGCTGCTGGCGGACGTGGCACCTTCCTGGCTGTCCGACGCGCACACCGATGCCCTGCGGGCCGTCGCGAGTGACGGCCGGGACCCGGCCGTGGTGGCACGGGGCCGGATCGGCGAGGCCACGGTGGACGCGTTCCCCAGCCGCGCGGCCGACGGCGCGGTGGCGTGGTGGCTGGTCGACGACAGTGATCTGCGCTACGTACGCGACGAGTTGGCCGGTGAGCGGGACCGCTCACGGGTCCTCCAGGAGATCTCCGGCGAGCTTCTGGCGTCCCTGAACGTCGACCGATGCATGGAGGTGACCGCTCGTATGGCCGCGCAGCATCTCGCGGACGCGGCGGTCATCGTCGGCGTCCGGGCCGGCCGCCTGTACCCCGTGACCCGCTGTGTCACCGGCGGACCGGTGGAGCAGGAGAAGATCGTGGTGGATCCGGAGAGCATGCCCGGTCTGCCGGAGGCCCTCGCGGGCTTTCCCCCGGTGCCCTCGCGCTGGATCGACCCGGCCCAGGTCCCGGACTGGGCCGTGCCCCGGCAGTTCACGGCCGACGGCGCGGGCATCGGCTCCGTCGTCGTGGTCCCGCTGCCCGGCCACGGTGTGCCGGCCGGCGCCATCGTGCTGCTGCGGCAGTCCGAGGAGGCGGCGTTCACCCAGGCCGAGGAGACCTTCGCCCGGCTCTTCGCCGCCCGCGCCGGTGTGGCCCTGTCCGCGGCGCGGATCTACGCCGAGCAGTCGCACATCACCGACGTACTGATGCGGGAGCTGCTGCCGCCGGTGCTCGAAGGCGTGCACGGCATCGACTTCTCCGGCCGCTACCGGGCGGCCACCGCCGCCGAGCGGATCGGCGGCGACTTCTACGACGTCTATCCCGCCGACAGCGCGGACGCGGAGACCTTCGCGGTCCTGGGAGACGTGTGCGGCAAGGGACTCGAGGCGGCCGTACTGACCGGCAAGATCCGCAACACGGTCGAGGCGCTGCTGCCGTTCGCCGCCGACCACCTCAAGCTGCTCACCCTGCTGAACAACGCCCTGCTGTCCTCGCACCACACCCGCTTCGCGACCCTCGCCCTGGCCTCCGTCCGGCGCGAGGGGAACCGGCTGCGGCTGCGGGTGTCCAGCGCCGGACATCCCACCCCGCTGATCCTGCGCGCCGACGGGCGGGTCGAAGAGGCGGACACCAAGGGGATGCTGATCGGCGCGCTCCCCACCGACCGGCTCAGGATCACCACGGCGTCCGTCGACCTCGCACCGGGCGAGACCTGCCTGCTGTACTCCGACGGCATCACGGAGGCCCGCGGCGGCCCGCTCGGCGACGACTTGTTCGGTGAACAGCGCCTGCACCACACGCTGGCCGAGTGCGCCGGACTGCCGGCCGAAGCGGTCACCGAAAGGGTGCAGATGGTCGCCACCCAGTGGGCCGACGGCGTCCCGCACGACGACATGGCCCTGCTGTCCATCACCGCGCCCCGCAGAAACCATCTCGCAGCCGTGGACGGGCACACCCGGGGCAGGTTCACCTCATGAGCACACAGAACACCCTCACGGGCGAGGCGGACCTCCGCCAGGACGAACTGCGCGAGCGACTGTGGCTGGCGGCGATCGACTGCGACGAGACACAGGCCGTCGCCCTGGTGCGCCGCGCCGTCGGCCCGGAATCCTCCCCGCAGGTGCGGGCCGCGGCGGAGCGCATCCTGCTGCGGCTCATCGCGCCGGTGCAGGAACGCGTCGGCGTCGAATGGGCGGCCAACACCATCACGGTCGCGCAGGAACACGCGGCCACCGCCATCAACGAGAGATGCATCTCCGCCGTCGCCGAACTGGCCGCGGCCGCACCCGGCGCCCCCGAGCCGCCGGGCCGGGTGACCGTCGCCTGCGTGGACGGCGAATGGCACGCCCTGCCCGCCCGGCTGGTCACCGAGGTGCTGCGGCTGCGCGGCTGGCACGTGGACTACCTGGGCGCGCAGGTGCCGACCGAGCACCTCATCGCCCATCTCCACCGGCGGCCGGCCGACGCCGTCCTGCTGTCCTCGTCGATCCCCTCGCACCTGCCCACCGCCCACACGGCGATCAGCGCCTGCCAGGCGGCGGGCGTCCCGGTCGTCGCGGGCGGCGCCGCGTTCGGCCCCCAGGGCCGCTACGCCCACCGGATGCAGGCCGCCTGGGCCCCGGACGCCGTCGGCGCCCACACCCTGCTGACGCAAGGGCTCGAACGGCCCACCGCGGACGCGGCCCGGCTGCCCGACCTGGACCTCCCTCACCTCAACGACCAGGAGTACACCCTGGTCAGGCAGTCGAAGCGGCAACTGATCAAGCAGACGCTCACCGACGTCGAGGACGCCTTCCCGCCGCTGCGCACCTACACCGAGTACCAGCGCGAGCGCACCGCCGAGGACATCGACCACATCGTCACCTACCTGGCCACCGCCGTGTACGTCGACGACGCCGACCTGTTCACCACCTTCATCGCCTGGACCGCGCGGATCCTCCGGGCGCGCGGCGTCCCGCCGCGCAGCCTGCTGCCCGCCCTCGACTCCCTGCGCCACCAGCTGAAGGATTTCCCGCGCGCCACCCACATCCTCACCGCGGCGCGCGGTGCCCTGACCGTTCCCGCACCCGGACAGCCCGTATGACCGCCGCCCACACCGCCCTCCACCTCGCCGACGCCGGCCTGCGCGACGGCGTCCTGATCCTCGTCCTGGCCGGAGCGCTCGACTACGACACCAGCGACTCCTTCACCCGGCAGACCGAGCGGATTCTCGACGACCGCCCCGCGCCGCGCGTGCTCCGACTGGACTGCGCGGCCCTGACCGGCGTCGACTCGATGGGCCTGTCCACCCTCCTCGCCCTGCGCCGCCGGCTCGATCGGACCGGCACGACCCTCGACCTCACCGCACGCCCCCGGAGCCTGGAACGGCTGCTGACCATCACCGGGACCATCGACTACCTCGTCGGCGAACCGGAATCACCACAGAGCGAACAGGAGCCGGTCGGCGCCGAGTCCCAGCCGGCTCCCCGGGAGGGCGCGCCGCCGCACCGCGGCAGGTGAGAACGCGGACCGGCGCCTGCTCTCCGCGCCGTACACGACATCAGAGCTTCAGCTCATAGAGGCGGACACACATGATCAGCGTGACCGAGCACGACCCCACCCACAGCACGGCCCCGGCACCTGGGGACAGCCTGGTCGCCCGGGCCTGCGCGGATCCGGCATCGATAGCGCCGAAGGACGCCCGGGAGGTCGTACGGCACCTCTTCGACCGTCTCGCCCGACTCGAAGAGGGCACCGCCGAGTACAGCTATGTACGCAACGTCCTCATCGAGGTCAACCTCTCCCTGGTGCGGTACGTGGCCACCCGGTTCCGGCACCGCGGGCCGCAGCAGATGGACGACATCACCCAGGTCGGAACGATCGGTCTGATCAAGGCGATCGACCGCTTCGAACTCTCCCGCGAGGTCGAGTTCACCTCCTTCGCCATCCCCTACATCACCGGCGAGATCAAGCGGTTCTTCCGTGACACCTCCTGGGCCGTGCACGTGCCCCGCCGACTGCAGGAGGCCCGTCTCGAACTGTCCAGGGCCACCGAGGAGTTGCGGACGCGCCTGGGCCGCCTGCCGTCGACGGCCGAGCTGGCGGAGCTGATGCAGCTGGCCCCGGCGGAGGTCGCCGAGGTGCAGAAGGCGGCCAACGGCTACAACGCCGTCTCCCTCGACGCCGCCGTCAGCGGACCCGACGACCAGACCGACACTCTGCTGGCCGACTTCGTCGGCATCGACGAGGCCCGCTTCGAACTCGTCGAGAACTTCCACTCCTTGGCGCCGCTGATCGCCGAACTGGACGCCCGCGAACGCCGTCTGATCCATCTGCGCTTCGTCGAGGAGCAGACACAGCGTCAGATCGCCGACGAGATCGGCTGCTCGCAGATGCATGTGTCCCGGCTGATCGCCCAGGTGATAGGGAAGCTGCGGGCCGGTCTGCTGACGACCCAGTAGGGGCGTCGCGCCCCGGTGACCGTTCGCGGCCGCGAGTTGATCCGCGTAGAAGCCGCGATCGGGGGCAACCGGGGCATGTGGAGTGGCAAGAGCAAGCGAGCTGCTGTGTCGTGGACCCCGACGAGATGTTTCTCGACGGCGCCGCGCAGTCGCACGCCAAGAGCATCTGCAAGCCGTGCCCCGTGCGCACCGAGTGTCTGGCCCATGCCCTGGACCAACGGATCCAGTACGGCCTGTGGGGCGGCATGACGGAGCGGGAGCGACGCGCCCTCCTGCGACGCCGCCCCGAGGTCGACTCCTGGGCGCAGCTCCTCGAGAGCGCACGGCGACAGCACGCGCGTACGGCCGTGGACGCGTAGCCGGCCCGCCGGCACCGCGGCGCAAGCCCTCGGTACTCGCTAGGCGGAGTCCCGGGCGATGATGCGGGCCGGCACGGGGGACAGGCCGCCGGGGTCGAGGCCGAGGGCGAGCCGCGCGGCGAGCCGGCCGTGGGCCTCGGCGTCGATGTGCACCGTGGTCAGGGCCGGGGTCATCAGCTCGCCGTACTCGGTGTCGTCGAAGCCCATCACGGCGATGTCGTCCGGCACCGACAGACCGAGGTCCTGCACCGCGGTCAGCGCCCGCAGCGCCACATCGTCGTTGAACGCGGCGACGGCCGTGACCTCGGGGTGCGCCGCGCGGAAGGCCCGGACCGCGACGGTGCCCGCCGCGCGCGGGCGGGGCACGACGAACGACAGCAGCGGTGCGGCGCCCAGCGACCGGGCCGTCTCATCGGCGAACCGCAGCCGCGCGGTGGCCAGCGGCGTGTCCGCGTCCGGCAGCGCGAGCGCGATCCGGGAGTGTCCCCGGTCGACGAGATGGCGGATCTGCAGCGCGGCGTGCGCGGCGAGACCGTCGCGCCAACCGCCGCCGAGGTCGTCGAGCTCACGGCCGGTCAGGAAGGCCTCGCCGAAGTTCAGCACCGCACGCGGGGTGATGGCGTCCAGGACCTGCCGGCTCGCCTCCGCGGTGCGGTGGCCGTGCCGGACCAGCAGGACGTGGCCGTGCAGGCCCAGTTCGCTGTCGAGCCCGCCGACGAAACTGCGGGAGTAGTTGCCCTCCATGCCCGCGTCGATGTTGATGACGACCACGCGGGAGGCGCCCTCCCGCAGCGCGCGGGCCACGCCGTGCGGAACGTACCCGAGCTGTCGTGCGGCCTCCCGCACGCGGGTACGGGTGGCGGCGGAGATCGTCTGATGCGGGTCGTCGTTCAGCACGAAGCTGACGGTGGCCCGCGATACGCCGCTCGCCGCCGCGACATCGTTGAGCGTGACTCTCCGGGTAGTGCCCATCACCCTGTTTCCCGACGGATGCGAAGCGCCGGCCCGGGCGGACGTGCGCGTACGGCCAGTCTATTCAGCGCGCGGTCGTGCCCCGCCTGCAAGAAAAGATTGCCGATCCCGCTGGTCCCGGAGTGGCGCACGGCTCTGCTAGCGTCCGCTAAATCGTTCTAGTGATGCCCGGTCGCGATAGCCCTGATCGGTGTACTAGATCGATCTAGCTGTGTGGTCGAGAAACGAGGAGCCGTATGCCATCCCCGAGCCTGCAGGACGGAATCGACACGGCGGGATCACCCGTCGGGCTGCTGTGGAAGCCGGGAGCCGAGCCGTGGACCCCCGAGGTCGTGGAGCGTGAGTACGTGGGCTGGCGGCAGGAGCAGGCCGCCTGGCACGAGGGCGTCGCGCTGCTCAACCTCTCGCACCACATGTTTGACATGTGGATCGAAGGCCCCGACGCCACCCGGGTGTTGGCCGACCACGGCGCGAACAACTTCGAGAAGTTCGCCGTGGGCCAGGCCAAGCAGTACGTCCCGGTGACCGCCGAAGGGCTGATCGTCACCGACGGCATCCTGGCCCGCGAAGGCGCCGACCGGTACCTCCTGTCGGGCGTGCCCGCGGCGCAGCACTGGGTGCGCTACCACGCCGAGAAGGGCGGCTACGACGTCGGTTTCGAGACCGACGCCTCCTCCGCCTTCCGCCCGGGCGGCGGCCCGCCGAAGCTGTTCCGCTACCAGGTCCAGGGTCCGCTGGCCAAGGAACTTGTCGAGAACGTCTTCGGTGGCCCGATGCCCGAGACGAAGTTCTTCCACACGGCGGACGTCCGGCTCGACGGCCGGGACTTCAAGGCGCTGCGGCACGGCATGGCCGGGCAGGCGGGCTTCGAGTTCATCGGCCCCTGGGAGCATGCCGCCGCGGTGCACGACGCGTTCCTGACGGCGGGCGAACCGCTCGGCCTGGTCCAGGTGGGCGCCCTCGCCTACACGACGCCGAGCGTGGAGAGCGGGTGGATCCCCTCCCCGGTCCCCGCGATCTACAGCGCGCCCGAACTCGAGGACTACCGCCGGCACCTGCCCCTGTTCGGCATCGAGGGCCAACGCCCCCTGAACGGCAGCCACTTCTCGCCGGACATCGAGGACTACTACGTCTCCCCGTACGAACTCGGCTACGGGAAGCTGATCCACTTCGGCCATGACTTCATCGGCCGGGACGCCCTGCTCGCGGCCCGGGACGCCGACCGGCGGCAGAAGGTCACGCTGGTGCTCGACCCCGACGACGTACGCCGGGTGGTGGGGGAGGGGAACGACCCCGGCTTCGTCCTGACGTATGCGCGGCACTGGGTCGAGGCCGAGGCCGGGGCGGTCGGCGTGACGATGCAGACGGCGTCGATCGACCCGGTCGGCACGGTCCTCGCCCAGTCGCTGGTCGACGCCGCGCACGCCGTGCCCGGCACCCGGGTCGCCGTCGTGTGGGGCGAGCACCCGGGCCCCGGCACGGATCCCGGGGCCGACCTCGGATTCCCGCGGATCCGCGGCACCGTGCAGCCCAGCCCGTTCGACCGCCATGCCCGCACCCGGTACCGCCGCAATGGCTGACAGAGCCGCCCCCGTCCGACAAGGAGCAACCATGAATTCCGGCAGCGCGGCCGGCGCCCCGACGCTCGACGGCTTCTCCCTCGAGATGACCGGCAAGGATGTCGACAGACTGCGGGAGGCCCGCCACACGATCCCGCCCGGCACCCGGATCAACGTCACGTTCCTCGGCCACGAGGACCTCACGACGAGGCTCGACGCGGCGCGGGCCGTGAAGCACCTCGGGTTCGTCCCGGTCCCGCACATATCGGCCCGCCGACTCGGCTCACAGGCCGAACTAGAGGAATATCTCGGCGGGTTGGAGGCCGACGGCACCTGTGACGACGTCTTCGTCGTCGGCGGGGACCCGGCACATCCCCAAGGCCCCTACGAGGACGCCCTCTCCGTCATCGGCTCGGGCCTCCTGCAGAAGCACGGGGCCCGTCACGTCGGCATCACCGGCTATCCCGAGGGCCACCCCGGCATCGAGGACCGCCTGTTGTGGAGTGCGCTGCTGGACAAGAGCGCCGCGCTGGCCGCCGCGGGCGTGGACGGCGACATCATCACCCAGTTCGGCTTCGACACCGAGCCGGTCCTGCGGTGGATCGAAGAAGTGCGGCACCGCGGCATCAACCGGCCCGTCCGCATCGGCGTGCCCGGGCCCGCCGGCGTCCGGCGACTGCTGGGCTACGCCGCCCGGTTCGGCGTCGGCACCAGTGCCTCCATCGCCAGGAAGTACGGGCTGTCCCTGACCAACCTGATGGGCACGGCCGGTCCCGACCGGTTCCTGCGCGGTCTCGCCGAGGCCCACGACCCCGCCCGGCACGGAGACGTGAAGATCCACTTCTATACGTTCGGAGGGCTCCGGGCGACCTCCGAGTGGATCGGCGAGTTCACGAAGGAGAGCGCCGCATGACCACGGCCCGGACCGCCCCCGCCCCCGGCACGGCGAACCGTCGCCCCGCCGTTCAGCAGGCCTCCCTCGTGGTGACCGGCGCCGACGCCACCGGCATTGTCGCGGCGGTGACCGCCGTCCTGAGCGGGCACGGCGCCAACATCGTCTCCCTCGACCAGTACTCCGACGACCCGCAGGGCGGCGGGTTCTTCCAACGCACCGTCTTCGGGACGGACGGCCTGCGGGCCGCCCTCCCGGCCCTGCGCGCCGATCTCGACCGGCACCTCGTCGAGAAGCACGGACTGCGCTACGCGCTGCGCGACCTGTCGGTGCCCAAGCGGGTCGCGATCTTCGCCTCCAGGTCGGACCACTGCCTGCTCGACCTGCTGTGGCGCCACCGGCGGGGTGAACTCCCGGTCAGCATCGCGATGGTGGTCTCCAACCACCCCGACACCGCCGAAGAGGTACGCGGCTTCGGCATCCCGTTCTTCCACGTGCCGTCGATGGGTCCGGACAAGTCGGCGGCCGAGGCGGAGCATCTGCGGCTGCTCAAGGGCAACGTCGACTTCGTCGTCCTGGCCCGCTACATGCAGATCCTCTCCGGCGGCTTCATCCGGGACGTCGGCGTGCCGATCATCAACATCCATCACTCGTTCCTGCCCGCCTTCGTCGGAGCCGGTCCCTACGCCAAGGCGAAGGAACGCGGGGTGAAGCTGATCGGCGCGACCGCCCACTACGTGACCGAGGACCTGGACGAGGGCCCGATCATCGAGCAGGACGTCGTCCGCGTGACCCACGCGGACACCGCGGCCGACCTCGCCCGGCGCGGCGCCGACGTCGAACGCGCCGTCCTGTCGCGGGCGGTGCTGTGGCACGCGGAGGACCGCGTGGTCCGGCACGGCAACCACACCATCGTCTTCACATGACGGCCGGTCGCCGCCCAGGGCCTTCGGAGGCATCCGCATGACCACGTACATCGACGGAAAGAAGACCGCCCGGCGCATCGAGGACGAGGTGGCGGCCGGGGTCGCGTCCCTCGCCCGGCGGACCGGACGCGTCCCCGCTCTCGCCACCGTCCTCGTCGGCGGCGATCCGGCCGGAGCCGTCTACGTCGCACACAAACGGCGGGCCGTCCGCCGGGCGGGCATGCGCGACGTCCACCGTTCCCTGCCCGCCCACGCAGGCCACGACGACATCGCCGCGGTCCTCGACGCTCTGGCCGCCGACCCGGAGGTCTCCGGCATCCTGCTCCAACTCCCGCTGCCCGAAGGGCTCGACCCCCGCCCGCTGATCGACCGGATCCCCGGCGCCAAGGACGTCGACGGGCTGACCACGCACAGCGTCGGCCTGCTGGCCGGCCGCGCCGCGGAAGGGCTGCGCCCCTGCACACCCCGGGGCGTGATCGAACTCCTCGACTCCGAAGGTGTCGTGCTGAGGGGTGCGCACGCGGTCGTCGTCGGCGCCTCCGGCCTCGTCGGCCGGCCCCTGGCGCAGCTGCTCCTGCAACGCGACGCCACCGTCACCGTCGCCCATCGGCACACCGCCGGCCTGGCGGCCGTGACCCGGGTGGCGGACGTACTGGTCGTCGCCGCCGGGGTGCCCGGCCTCATCGGACCCGAGCACGTGAAACCGGGCGCCACCGTCGTCGACGTCGGCATCACCCGAACCGTCGCCGGGATCACCAGCGACGTACGCACCGCCGAACTCGACGGCATCGCCGCACGGGTCACCCCCGTGCCCGGCGGCGTCGGCCCCATGACGATCGCGATGCTCCTGGCCAACACCCTCGAAGCAGCACGTCAGCAGGGTCACAGACAAATGTCCCACTGAGACAATTGAGGAGTATGGTTGCAGCATGAAGGCAAAGAGGCCGGACACCGGGCAGACCCGCGAGGACCTCCGGCGGCGCAGGTCGCACCGGACGCGCGAGGCCCTCGGAACCGCCGCCGTGGAGCTCGTGCTGGAGCACGGGCTCGACGGATTCGGGGTCGAGGCGATCGTCGAGCGCGCCCAGGTCACCCGGCGCACCTTCAGCCGCTACTTCCCGGGCAAGGAGGACGCGGCCCTCGACTTCACCCGCGCCGACGGCGCCCGCATCAACGACGCGCTGCGCCGCCGCCCGGCGGACGAGCCTCCGCTGGCCGCCTATCGGGCCGCCGTCCTGGACTGGCTCGACGACGACGAGCACCCGGCCGGACACGGCCGGCCCAAGGAGCGGGCCGTGCTCGCCCTCGTCGACCGCGAACCCGACCTGCTGGCCGCCTACGCCCGCATCCGCGCCGAGGCCCAGGCCGCGTCGGTGCGCGTGCTTGCCGACCGGCTCGGCGTCGACCCGGCCCGCGATCCGCGCCCCGGACTCGTCGTCGAGGTCGGCGCAGGCGTGCTCTCCTCCGTGCTGCACGCCTGGGCGCGCGAGACGGAGGGCGACGCCGCCGAACTGGCGGCACGCGTCGCACACGCCTACGACCTGCTGGGGCACGAGGTCGCGGCGGCCACGGATCACATGCATCACTCCGGCCCGCGCACGGCGGACCCGGGTGCGAGGAAAGGTGCAAGGCAATGACATTCCCCATCCTGGAAGGCAAGTCCGCGATCGTCACCGGCGCGGCGATGGGCATGGGCGAGGCGACCGCGAAGCTGTTCGCGGAGGCCGGCGCGAAGGTCCTGGTCGCCGACATGAACGAGGAGCGCGGCAGGGCCGTCGCCGACGAGATCACGGCGAGCGGCGGCACCGCCGTCTTCCACCAGGTGAACATCTCCGACAGCGCGCAGGTCAAGGCGATGGTGCAGGCCGCCGTCGACGCCTTCGGCCGGCTCGACGTCGCCGTGAACAACGCCGCCCTCACCCCGGACGACAACCTGACGTCGGAGCTCGACGAGGACTACTGGGACCGGCTGATGTCGGTCGACCTCAAGGGCACCGCCCTCTGCCTCAAGTGGGAGCTTCAGCAGTTCGTCCGGCAGGGTGACGGCGGCTCGATCGTCAACATCTCCTCCGTCAGCGGCTTCCGCCCGCAGCCGAAGAACCCCGCGTACGTCGCCGCCAAGCACGGTGTGAACGGGCTGACCAAGACGGCCGCGCTGGAGAACGGCGAGCACGCCATCCGCGTCAACGCCGTGGCACCCGGCGCCATCGACACCCCGATGCTGCGCGGCGCCCTGGAGCAGACCGGGCAGACCGAGGAGGAGTTCGCCCCGGCGCTCAGCCTGCTGGGCCGCTTCGGCCAGCCCCGCGAGGTCGCCCAGGCGAGCCTCTGGCTCGCCTCCGACCAGTCCTCGTACGTGACCGGTTCGGTCATCCACGTCGACGCCGGCTACACCAGCCGCTGATACGCGTGCCCCCAGCTCCTGGGCCTGACCTTGCTCCATCTATCGAAACTCGATAGATTCACATCGTCATTCGATGGATGGGCAGGGGTGGGTCATGGGACAGCTGGCCGTACGTGCGTTGCGCGCCGTACTCGTGGTGGTGTTCGCCGGCACCGTGTTCGTGCAGGTGTCGATGGTGTGGGCGCTGTTCACCGACCCGGAGGACGGCTCACTCCCGCTGACCCCGCTGCGCCTCGTCACGACCCTGGGGATGGTGTCGGCGCAGACCGCCCTGGTCTGCGTATGGCGGCTGCTGGCGATGGTGCGCCGCGGAACCGTGTTCTCGCCCGCCGCCTTCCGGTACGTGAACGGCATGATCGGCGCGATCGTGGCGGCAGCCCTCGTCTGGTTCACGGTCACGGCCCTCAACGCGCCGGGCCAGCGCGAGGATCCGGGCGTCACCCTCATCATGGGCGGCGTGGGAGTGGCCATCCTGGGCGTCGCGCTCATCGTGCTCGTCCTGCGCATGCTGCTCGCCCAGGCCGTCGCGCGCGACGGCGAAGCGGCGCGCATGCAGGCCGAGTTGGACGAGGTGATCTGATGCCCATCGTCGTCGACATCGACGTGATGCTGGCCCGGCGGAAGATGTCCGTCGGCGACCTCGCGGACCGCGTGGGCATCACGCCCGCCAACCTGGCGGTGCTCAAGAACGGCCGCGCCAAGGCCGTACGGTTCGCGACCCTCGCCGCGCTCTGCGAGGTGCTCGACTGTCAGCCGGGCGATCTGCTGCGCTGGGAGGCCGAGGACGCCGCCGACCCCGTCGACGTGGGCGCGGCCGGCCGGTGACCGCGCGCGCCCGCCGCGTCAGGACGTGGACGCGGCGTTCGACCGCACCGACAGCAGCACCCGGCAGGCCAGCCGGATCTCCGCCTCCGCCTCGGTGTGCGAGGTGTGCCCGTTCAGCGTCGCGACGATGACGCCGTGCCAGCACTTCAGCAACAGCCGCACCAACTGCTCGTCCTGCTCGGTCGGGGCGTCCAGGTCCAGCAGCTCCAGGACGACCTCCCGGACCCGGCCCTCGATACGGGCCGACTCCGAGACCGTGGCGATGTGCGCGGCGTAGTTGCTCTGCATGATGGCGCTCGCTAGGAGCGGCGTCCGCAGCAGACTGTGGGTGGACCGAAGCAGCGTCTCGGCGACCGCGTCCACGGGATCGGCCCGCTCGACGCGCGCGGACGGATCGTGCATCCGGTCGACCTGCGCGCCCATGACCGCGGTGAACAGGTGCGTCTTGGACGGGAAGTAGCGGTACAGCGTGGCCAGCGCGACCCCGGCGTCCTTGGCGACGTCCTGCATCTGTACGCCGTCCAGGCCGTGCCGCGCGCCGAGGTCGGCCGCCACGTGCAGGATCCGCTCCCGGCGGGCCCGCTGCCCCGCGGACTGCGGCTGCGCGGCTGCTCGTACGTCGGGTCGTCGCGGCACTGCTGGTACTTCCTGTTCGGGGAACGACACGGCCGGGCGCGCCGTACGGGGGTGACGGCGGCCCGGCCGCTCCGCGCAATGTAGCAGGCGCCCCGGACGCAAAGAGGCTGTGCAGGTGCCTTCCCCGGGATACCCGTCGCTGTTACATTCCGGAAAACAAGAATTCATTTCAGTCTTGAGCTGGAGGCCCCCATGACGGTTGCCGAAGGTGTCCCCGCCGTGGACGCGTCCCAACGGCCAGCCGAACCAGGCCTCGTACGCGGCGGCGAAGGAGGCGATCCGCGGCCTGAGCCGGGTGGCGGCCAACGAATGGGCCCCGTTCAACATCCGGGTCAACGTGGTCTGCCCGATGGCGCTGACACCCGGCGTCGTCCAGTGGGCCGAGGCCCGCCCCGAGCAGTACGCCCAGTCCGCGGCCGCCGTCCCGCTGGGCCGCTTCGGCGACCCCGACCGGGACGTCGCGCCGATCGTCGGCTTCCTCGCCGGCGACGACGCGCGGTACATGACCGGACAGACTGTCATGGCCGACGGCGGAGCCGTGAAACTCCGCTGAACGGCCCGAACCCCCAACTCACCCGTCAGGAGCACACACTTGGGAACCATCGCTGTCACCGGAGCCGCGTCCGGGATGGGCGCCGCGATCGCCGCCCGGCTCACCGCACAGGGGCACCGCGTCATCGGCGTCGACCTGCACGGCACCGAGGTGACCGCCGACCTCGGCAGTGCGGAGGGCCGGACCGCGGCGGCGGCCGAGATCGTCCGGCTCGCCGACGGGCGGCTCGACGGCTTCGTGCCGTTCGCGGGGCTCTCCGGCGGCGCCGGCCGCTCCCCGAGCCTGCTGGTCTCCGTCAACTACTACGGCGCGATCGGCCTGTTGGAGGAGCTGCGGCCGGCGCTGGCCGCCGCTGGACAGTCCTCCGTCGTGCTCGCCTCGTCGAACTCCGTGACGACCCAGCCCGGCTGGCACCCCGAACTGGCCTCGGCCTGCCTTGCGGGCGACGAGGCGGCGGCCCGGACGCTCGCCGATTCACTGGCCGACGACGGCGGCGTCCTCACCTACCCGGCCACCAAGGCCGCGATCGCCCACTACACGCGTACCCGCGCCGCCGGATACATCGCCGACGGCATCCGCCTCAACGCCGTCGCGCCCGGCTACATCGACACCCCGATGACCCGGGCGGGCAGCGAGGACCCGCGGATCGCGGCCGGGATCAAGGCGTACCTCGCCGCCATTCCTGCGGGCCGGGCGGGCCGCCCGGAAGAGGTCGCGGACCTGGTGCTGTTCCTGCTGTCCGCCGCGTCGGCGTACTGCGTGGGCACGTTGATGTACTGCGACGGCGGGCTTGACGCGCAGCTGCGCGGTCTGGACTGGCCGAAGGTGCGGACCGTGGAGAGCTGACGGCGCTGCCGGTCCGGCGATCCACATGATGGACGTGGCTTGTTGCGGATGCGGGGTTCGGGTCATCATGCGGCCATGAACCCCGCCCTGGTCTCCCGCCGCCACGTGGATCTGCTGCGTGTCTCGGGGATGCTGTGTCGGGCCGCCGCGCCCTGTCGCGCGCTCTGTTGCTGACCGCTCCATCGAGCCGTAGCAACCCTTCTCGCCGCTGACCGCACGCTTTCGCCGGACCGCCGGGTGTGTCCTTGACCACCCCGCGGGCTGTCGGCCGGTGGCGTTCTCCCCGTCCTCAGCTCCCGGACTCCCCGTCGAGGTGTGCCCGCATGTCCACCCCTGGCCCCGTTCTGCACTGGTTCCTGCCCACGGGCGGTGACGGCCGCGACCCCGGCGGTGTCACCGCCGTCCAGGGCCGTACCTCCGCCGCCACCCGCCGCGCCGCCGACCTCGGCTATCTCGCCCAGGTCGCCCGCGCCGCCGAGCGCGCGGGGTTCGACAGACTCCTCACCCCGGTGGGGCTCGGCTGCGTGGATCCCTGGGTGCTCACCCCGGCCGTCGCCGCGGTCACCGAACGCATCGGGTTCCTCGTCGCCTTCCGCGCGGGGCTCGCCCAGCCCACGCTGATCGCCCAACAGGCCGACACCTTCCGTCGGTTGTTCGGCGACCGCATCGCGCTGAACGTCGTCACCGGCGGTGATCCGGCCGAGCAGCGCGCCTACGGCGACCCGCTGCCCAAGGAGGAGCGCTACGCCAGGACCGGCGAACTCATGCACGTGGTGCGGGAGTTGCTGGACGGCAAGCCCGTCGACTTCGCGGGCCGCCATGTGCGCGTGGAAGGCGCCCGCCTCGACGGTCCGGCCGAGCGGCCCCGCGTCCCCCTCTACTTCGGCGGCGCGTCCGCCGCGGCCGAGGACGTCGCCGCCCGTCACGCCGAGGTCCAACTCCTGTGGGGCGAACCGCCGGCGGCGATCGCCGAACGCATCGACCGCGTACAGGCGAAGGCCGCGCAGCAGGGCCGTCGGCTGCGCTTCGGGATCCGGCTGCACATCATCACCCGGGACACCGCGGACGAGGCGTGGGCGGAGGCCGACCGCATCCTCGCCGGACTCGACCCCGCGGCCGTGCGCGCCTCCCAGGAACGCTTCGCCCGCATGGACTCGACCGGACAGGCACGGATGGCCGCCCTGCACGGCGGCTCCGCCGAGAACCTGACCGTGGCGCCCAACCTGTGGGCCGGCATCGGACTCGTACGCGAGGGCGCCGGAACCGCGCTGGTCGGCTCGCACGACGACGTCGCCCGACGACTCTTCGAATACGGGCAGTTGGGGATCGACGAGTTCGTCCTGTCCGGCTATCCGCACCTGGAGGAGGCCTACCGGGTCGGCGAAGAGGTCGCACCCCGGCTGCGGGCCCTCACCGAGGCGGCGGCGTGACCCTGATCGAGGAGACAGCCGCGACGCGGGACACCCGCCCCGCGCCGGACGGAACCCGCTCCACTCAAGCCCGGCGCACCTGGGCGGCCGCCGCCGCCCTGCGCTGGACCGCCCTGCGCCTGCTCGCCCTCGCCGTCCTCATCGCCGGCTGGCAGGCCGTGGTCGTCGCGGGCGTCTGGCCACGCGTCCTCGTGCCGTCGCCCGGAGACGTCTGGCACGCTTTTGTCGAGGCGTCGACCGTCCACGACGGGGTGCGCGGCTTCAGCAACCACCTGCTCATCGAACACCTCGGGGTCTCCCTGCGCCGGATCGGCATCGGCACGGGGTACGCGGCCCTCGCCGGTGTTCCGCTGGGCCTGCTCATCGGCGTGCTCAAACCGGTCGCGGTGATCCTGGAACCCGCCGTCACCTTCCTGCGCACGCTGCCGCCACTGGCGTACCTCTCCCTCCTGGTCATCTGGTTCGGCATCGACGAGTCCCCGAAGATCTGGCTGCTCGTCATCGCCGCGCTCCCGCCCATCGCGGCCGCCACCGCCGCGGCCGTGCGCGGCGTGCCCGCCGACCTGGTGGAGGCGGCGCGGGCGCTGGGCGCCGGACCCGTGTCGCTGCTGCTGTCCGTACGGCTGCCCGCCGCCCTGCCGGAGATCCTGACGGGTGTGCGGATCGCGGTCGGCATCGCGTACACCTCGGTCGTCGCCGCCGAGACGATCAACGGCGTACCGGGCATCGGAGGCATGATCCGGGACGCGCAGCGCTACAACCAGACCGACGTCGTCATCGCCGGGATCATCGCCATCGGCGTCTCCGGGATCGTCCTCGACGCGCTCTTCAAGGGCGTGGAGCGGCTGGCGGTCCCCTGGCGCGGCCGTTCCTGACACCACCGCTCACCCCCTTTCCCGTAGTTCCCCGTCCCCCTGTCCGAAGGAACCGCCATGCCCGCCGCACCGCCCCGCACCGCCCTCCTCGCCGCCGCCGTCGCCCTGGTCGCGCTCACCGCGTCCGCCTGCGGCGACGGTGCCGACGCCGCCGAAGGCGGCGGAAAGACCCAGGTGCGCATCGCCTACCAGGCGATACCCAACGCCGACCTGGTGGTGAAGAACCAACGGCTGCTGGAGAAGGCGCTCCCGGACGTCGACGTGAAGTGGGTGAAGTTCGACTCGGGCGGCGATGTGAACACCGCGGTGATCGCCGGAGCCGTCGATCTCGGGCTCGCCGGTTCCAGCCCGGTCACCAAGGGCCTCTCCGCACCGCTGAACATCCCGTACAAGGTGGTGTGGATCCACGACGTGATCGGCGAGAACGAAGCCCTCGTCGCCAAGAAGGGCATCGGCTCCGTCAAGGCCCTCAAGGGCAAGAAGATCGCCACGCCCTTCGGCTCCACCTCCCACTACTCGCTGCTCGCCGCCCTGCAATCGGCGGGTCTCAAGGCCTCCGACGTGACCCTCGTCGACCTCCAGCCGCAGGACGCGCTGGCCGCCTGGCAGCGCGGCGACATCGACGCCGCGTACGTGTGGACGCCCGCGCTCACCGACCTGGAGAAGGACGGCAAGGTCCTGGTCACCAGCCGGCAGCTCGCCGACCAGGGCAAGCCGACCGCCGACCTCGGCGTGGTCACCGACACGTTCGCCGCGAAGCACCCGAAGATCGTGGACGCCTGGATCGAGGCGGAGGACCAGGCCGTCAAGCTGGCCAAGAGCGACCCCGGCGAGGCCGCCACCGCCATCGGCGCCGAACTCAACCTCAGCGCCGGCGACGCCAAGAAGCAGCTCGCCCAACTGGTCCTGCTCACCGCGAAGGAGCAGCAGGGCAGCGACTACCTCGGCAAGCCGGGCGCCCCCGGCGCGCTCGCCCGGAACCTGCACGACGCGGCCGTGTTCCTCAAGAGCCAGAAGGCCATCGACGCGGTGCCGGACCAGTCGGTCTTCGACCGGGCGCTCGCGGTCAAGGAGCTGTCCCGTGCCGCGGGCTGAGGACACGGCGCCCGCCGAAATCCGGAAGACGGTGCCCCCGGCCGAACAGCCCGATGTCGAACTGTCCGGGGTCAGCGTCCGCTACGGCACGGCGAAGGCCCCGGTCACCGCGGTCGCCGATGTGTCGCTGGCCGTCGGCCCCGGTGAGTTCCTGGTGCTCGTCGGCCCGTCCGGATGCGGCAAGACGACCCTGCTGCGCCTGGTCGCCGGGTTCGAGCGGCCCGCCGCCGGTTCGGTGGAGGTACGGCGCAAGGTCGGCGTCGTCTTCCAGCAGCCGCGCCTCTTCCCCTGGCGCACGGTGGGCGGCAACCTGTCCTTCGCGCTGGCCCGGCACGGTGTCGCACGAGCCGAACGGGCCGCCCGCGCCGAGGAGTTGCTGTCCCTGGTCGGACTGTCCGGGATGGCCGGGCGGCGGACCTGGGAGCTGTCCGGCGGGCAGCAGCAGCGGGTGGCCATCGCGCGGGCGCTGGCCGCCGAACCGCAGATCCTGCTGATGGACGAGCCGTTCGCCGCCCTGGACGCGCTCACCCGCGAACGCCTCCAGGAGGAGGTCAGGACGCTGGCGGCGGTCACGGGGGCGACCGTCGTGTTCGTGACGCACTCCGCGGAGGAGGCCGTCCTGCTCGGCTCCCGCGTCGTGGTGATGGCGGCGGGCCCGGGCCGGGTCATCGACGAGATGCCCGTCCCGCTGCCGCGCGGGGCGACGACCGACGTGGCCGCCCTGCGCGGGGACGCCCGGTTCGCCGCGCTGCGCGCCCAACTGGCCGCCGTCACAAGGGAAGCGGCCGCATCCTAGGCGTCCCGCGACCCGTCGTCCGGCTCCTTGCCCAGCACGTACAGCTCCGGGAGGTTGACCACGATGGCCTCCTGGGTGCTGCGGGCGATCACCACGACGGCCTCCTCGTCGGGGCTCGGGTTCTCCTCCCGGTGGGGGACGAACGGCGGTACGAAGATGTAGTCGCCGGGAGCCGTGCGGATGCGGACCTCCTCGGGCGTGCCGGAGGAGTCGTCGAGGAAGACGAACTCGGGGTGGCCCTTCACGACGTGGATCGCCGTCTCGGAGGCCCCGTGGTGATGGTTGGACGACGCGGTGACGGGGGCGACATGGGTCTGGCCCATCCACAGCCGCTCGGAGCCGACGCTGTCGCCGCTGATCGCGGCGAACCGGCGCATCCCGCCGCTCTGCGCGGTGTCACCGTCGAGCCCGTCGGCGCGGACGTGGTGCAGCCGCGCGCTCAGGGGGAGTTCGCCCGACCCGGCGAGGTGCGGGTGGAAGGCGTCGTGGCCGGGGTGCGATGTCATGGGATGAAGTCCTGCTCGTCGAAGGGCGGAGAGCCAAGATCCTTGGGCCGACCGTAGAGACCCGGAGAAAAGGATGTCAAGATGTGTCCATTGTCCGCGGTCCGGTTCCGGCACGCTCCGAGCGGGGTGGACCGGGACGCGGGGACCGACGCTTGGGAAGACGGTGACATGCAGATTTCCGCCAGGGTCGACTACGCCGTGCGGGCACTCGCCGAGCTCGCGGCCGACAGTGCGCGGCCGATGACGTGCGAGTCCATCGCCTCGGCGCAGGAGATTCCGTTCCGCTTCCTCAAGTCGGTCTTCCGCGACCTGCGTTCGGCCGGGCTCGTGCGCAGCCAGCGCGGCTGCGAGGGCGGGTACTGGCTCGGGCGGGACGCGGCCGCGATCTCGGTGGCGGAGGTGATGACGGCCGTCGACGGCGCGTTCTTCACCGTGCGCGGCCAGCGCCCCGAGGCCCTCGGGTACCCCGGCGCCGCGGCCGGCCTGCCCGGGCTCTGGCACGGGGTCGAATCGGCCGCCGAGACCCTGCTCGCGCGCACGACCATCGCGGACCTCGCCCGGCAGGGAGCGGACGACAAGGCTGTCACCGCATGAGCGCGGGGGAGCCGGAGGTGTCGCCCCAACCTCACTTGCGCATCACCGAGTTCACCGACCCTCCGCGGCACATAACCGAGTTCACCGACCCTGTGTTGCACGTGACCGAGTTCACCGACCCCGCCTGCCCGTGGGCATGGGGCTCCGAGCCGGTCTTCCGGCGGCTGCGGCACGGTCTGGCGCCCCGCCTGCGCTGGCGGCGGGCGTTCGGCATCCTCTTCGACGAGGACGACGACCCCGCGCCGGACCCCGACGCCGAGGCCCGCTGGTACGAGGGGTTCATCGAGGGCGTCGCGGTCCACACCCGCGCCCCGTACGCCGCCCGGCTGCACTGGCTGACCCGGACCAGCTGGCCCGCGTCGGTCGTGGCGAAGGCCGCCGAGGCGCAGGGCGAGCAGGTGGCCGACCGGGTCCTGCGCCGACTGCGCGAGACGACCTTCGTCCTGGGCCGGCCCGCCGACACCCTGGCCGCCGCCGAGGAGGCCGTCCAGGGAGTGCCGGGCCTCGACGTACGCCAACTCCTCGACGAGCGCGCCCTGTCCGCCGCCCGGGACGCCGTGCGCGCGGACCGGGCGGAGGCGCGCCGCCCGCTGGCCGAGGTGTACGGACTGCAAGGACCGGGACCGCATCCGGGACGCGCCAAGGAACTGACTGAAGGGCACCGGTACGCCCTGCCGACGCTCCTCTTCGAGGGGCCGGGAGGCCGGATCTGCGTACCGGGCTGGCGGCCGCTGCGGGACTACCTCGACGCGGCGTCGACGGCAGCCGGGACGCCCCTGCGCCTGCCCGCGCCGCTCGGTCCCGACGACGCGTCGGCCCTGTGGCGCAGCCTCACCGAGCCCGAACTGCGGTCGCTCACCAGCGGATCGGAGCCGCCCGCCGACGCCGTGCGGGTCGTGACGGCGAACGGTCCGCTGTGGCTCCACCCCGACGAGGCGAAGCACCACCCGGCGACGAAAGCGCAGGCCGCAGGGGTCTCGGACAATGAGACACCTAAAGGTGTCCATTGACAGCCCGGCGGACGGCCGTGAGGATATGAGCATGCCTTCGACGCATCCCGGCGTGGTCTGCCGTTACGTGGACTTCCGGCGCACCTCCAGCGCACTCTGTCGCTGACCCTGCGGCCGCCGCCTGCCCCTCTCTGCCGGGCAGGCTCTTCCCGAAGCCGGCCATCCCCGCACTTCTCCGACGCCGCGGCCCTGTCCCCGCGTCGCGTTCTTCCGGCCTCCACCTCCTGTGCCCGCGCCCCGCCGTCCGGGCGTCCCATGACCTGCCCGCACGCCCGTCCGGCGCGGCGCG
Source organism: Streptomyces sp. NPDC057694 (assembly GCF_042799415.1). Lineage (NCBI taxonomy): Bacteria > Bacillati > Actinomycetota > Actinomycetes > Kitasatosporales > Streptomycetaceae > Streptomyces > Streptomyces sp. NPDC057694. The sequence goes on along the minus strand of NZ_JBHVIX010000001.1, from coordinate 1,187,053 downwards.
GTCAGAAAGGTGTGCTCCCATGCCTGCGTTCCGCCTGTCCACCGCCCCCCGACCGTCCTCGGGGCAGTCGTCATCACCTCTGCTCGGCCGCCGCTCCTTCCTCGGCGTCTCGCTCGCCGCCGGTGCCTCCCTCGCCCTGACCGCCTGCGGCGGACAGTCCACATCGACGGCCAGAAGCGGCGGCGGAACCCTCAAGTGGGGCTGGGACCTGCCCACTTCATGGGACCCGGTCACCTCGTCGGCCGGCTGGGACGTGCACTCCCTCTCCCTCGTCTACGCGGCCCTGACCCAGCTCGATCCGCAGGGCGACGCCGTACCCGCCCTCGCCACGTCCTGGAAGTACAACGACGACGGGACGGTGGTGACCTTCACCCTCCGCTCCGGGGCGACGTTCGGCGACGGCAGCCCCGTCGACGCGACAGCTGTGAAGAAGAGCCTCGAACGCGGCCGCGACGACGCGAAGTCCCTGGTGGCCTCCCAGTTGACCGGCGTGAAGAAGGTGACCGCCCTGGACGCGCACACCGTCGAACTCCGCCTGGCCGAGCCGGACTTCCAGATACCCGCCCTGCTCGCGGGCAAGACCGGCATGGTCGTCAACCCGAAGGTCTTCGAGAAGGAACCCAAGAGCCTGGCCACGAAACCGGCCGGCGCCGGGCCGTACGCGCTCGTCTCCTACGTGGAGAACTCCAAGGCCGTTCTCAAGCGCAACCCCGCCTACTGGGACGCCAAGAAGATCAGGACCGAGAACTTCGAGCTGTACCCGCTCCCGGAACCCTCCACCGTCGTCGCCGCACTGAAGTCCGGCCAGTACAACGTCGCCCAGATCCCCGGCAGTCAGGTCAAGGCCGCCCGCGCGGCCGGACTGAAGGTGCAGGTCATCCCGTCCATGGTGGTGGCCGTCCTCGATGTGCACAACGGCCGCGAGCCGTTCACCGACCCGGACGTCATCCTCGCCCTGAAGTATGCGATCGACCGCGAGGAACTGCTCAAGACGGCCTCCTTCGGCTACGGCGAGACCACCCGCCAGCCGTTCCCCAAGGGCTACGCGGGCTACGACCCGGCGCTCGACAAGCTGTTCCCGTACGACCCGAAGAAGGCCAGGGAGCTCCTCGCGAAGGCCGGACACGCGGACGGCCTGAAGCTCACCCTCACCACCCAGAAGGCCGAAGGCGTACCGGAGTTGCTCCAGGCCCAGCTGAAGAAGGTCGGGATCACCGCCACCATCGAGACCATCCCCGCCGACCAGGCGACGCAGATCGTCTACATCCAGCGCGCCAAGGCGCTCAACGTCGACCAGTTCGCCGGCCGCGACTCCGCCACCCAGGCCTTCCAGGTGCTGTTCGGCAAGGAGGGCCTGATGAACCCCGGGCGCACCACGACACCCGAACTCGAGAAGGCCCTCGACGCCGTCCGCCGCACCCCGCTGGACGCGGCCGACTACCCCGAGGTGCTCCAGAAGGCGACCGGCATCGCCGTGCGGGACATGCCCAACACGTTCCTGTACACCGTCCCGCGCATCCTCGCCCGCAACCCCGAGGTCTCCGAGATCCCCGCCTACACCGTCGTCCAGCGCTTCGACGGGGTGACCGTCGGATGAGCGCACCCGCCGTCAACGCCCGGCGGGCCCGGCCGCCTCGACGTCTCGCCGGGGCGCCCCGCTCGCTCGGCCGGGTCGCCGTCACCACCGCCACCGTCTTCCTCCTCGCCTCGCTGCTGACGTTCGCACTCGGCGCGCTCTCGCAGGCCAACCCCGCCGCGGCCGTCCTCGGCGACCTCGCCACACCGGCCGACATCGCCCGCATGGAGGCCCAGTTCGGCCTCGACCGGCCGCTGCCCGTGCAGTACGTGAGCTGGCTCGGCCACGCGCTCACCGGAGACCTGGGCACCTCGTGGTTCACCGGCGTGCCGGTCGCGGACAGCATCGCCCAGGCCCTCCCCGTCGACCTGTCCATCGCCGGACTCGCCCTGCTGCTCGCCGTCCTCATCGGCGGCGGCGCGGGGATCGCCGCCGCGCTGCACGCCGGCGGACGCGTCGACCGGGCCGTCACGCTCGTCTGCTCGGTGCTCGCGACGCTGCCGCCGTTCCTCATCGGCATCGTCCTGATCGTCGTGTTCGCCGTCCAGTTCGGCGCACTGCCCACCGGCGGCTACGAACCGCTGAACGCGGGCGCGGGCCCCTGGCTGCGCTACGCGATCCTGCCCGCCTTCGCCCTCAGCCTGGACGCCGCCGCCTCCATCGCCCGGCAACTGCGCACCTCCCTGGTCGGGGCGCTGCGCGAGAACTACGTCATCGGCGCCGAGATGCGCGGCTTCTCCGCCCGCCGGGTCCTGTTCGGCCACGTCCTGCGCAACGCGGCCGGACCCGCCCTCACCGTCCTCGGGATGAGCGTGCCGGTCATCCTCGGCGGCGCCGTCGTCACCGAGAAGATCTTCAACCTCCCCGGCATCGCGCAACTCTCCCTCCAGTCCGCCGAACGGCACGACATCCCCGTCGTGCAGGGCACGCTCCTCGTCACCGTCGCCGTCGTCCTCGTCGCCAACATCGCGATCGACGCGGCACTCGGTGCGCTCAACCCGGCGGCCCGCAGGAGCGGACGCGCCGCGCGCAAGGGGGAGATCGCATGAGGGTGCTCCGGATCACCTGGCGACAGCGCTCGGCCAGGATCGCCCTCGCCGTGCTCGCCGTGGTGGCGGTGCTAGCCGTCGCGGGCGGCGCGCTCGCGCTGGACGACCCGCTGGCGCAGCACCCCGCCGACATGCTCCAAGGCCCCAGCGCAGCCCACCTGTTGGGCACCGACTACCTCGGCCGTGACGTCCTGAGCCGTGTCGTCTCCGGTACGGGCCTGTCGATCGGCGGCGCCCTGGAGGCCGTCGGCGCCGCCCTGCTGGTCGGCGTGGTCCCGGGACTCGCGTCCGTCTGGCTCGGCCCGGCCGTGGAATGGACGACGCAGCGGGCCGCCGACACGCTGATGATCATGCCGTTCACGGTCTTCGCGATCGCCGTCGTCGGCGCCCTCGGCAACGGCGTGCACCAGGCCATGCTGGCCCTCGGCGTCCTCTTCGCGCCGCTCTACTTCCGCGTCACCAGGGCCGCCGCGCTCGGCCTGAAGCAGGCGCAGTACGTGGAGGCCGCCGAGCTGATGGGCGCGTCCCGCCGATGGATCCTGCGCACCCACGTCTGGGGCAAGATCCTGCCGACGGTCGCGGTGACCACCGCGCAGGTGGCGGGGCAGGCCCTGCTGGTCGTCTCCTCGCTCACCTTCCTCGGCCTCGGCGTCAAGGCGCCCGCGCCGACCTGGGGCGGGATGCTCGCCTCCGACCTCGGCTACCTCGCCCAGCAGCCGTGGGCACCGCTCGTCCCCGGCGCCGCGATCATGATCACCGTCGGGGCGCTCAACCTGCTGGCGGACGCGATCCGCGACGGCGGGACGCAGCCGGTGACACGAACCCTCAATGCTCTCGCAGTGCCGACGAGTTCGGTGCCCGAGGAGCCCGTCGTCGAGCCGGCCGTCCGTGTCGAGAAGTCCGAGCAGACCGAGCAGAGCGAGGAGGCCGAGCGCCGTGTCACCACTGGCTGAAGCAGAGACGGCCGCCCCCGTCCTCACCGTCGAGGGCCTCGACGTCACGGTGGGCCGTTCCGTGGCCGCCGTCCGCGACGTGTCCTTCACCCTCGCCCGGGGCGAAGCGGTCGGCCTGGTGGGGGAGTCGGGCAGCGGCAAGAGCCTGACCTGCCGGTCCGTGCTCGGTGTCCTGCCGCAGGGGTGCGAAGTAGCCGCCGGACGGGTCGCGCTTTCCGACACCGGCTCCGCCGCCACCGACCTCACCGCCCTCACCCGCCGGGAGTGGAACGCGGTACGGGGCCGACGCGTCGGAGCCGTCTTCCAGGACCCCGCCTCGTACCTGAACCCCTCGCTCACCGTCGGCAGGCAGCTCGCCGAACAACTGCGGGTGGGCCGGGGCCTCGCCCGGTCCGCCGCACGGCAGCGCGCCGTCGAACTGTTCGCGGCGGTGGGCCTGCACCGGCCCGGCGAACTCTTCCACCAGTACCCGCACGAACTGTCCGGCGGCATGCTCCAGCGGGTCCTCATCGCCATCGCCGTCTCCTGCGAGCCGGAACTCCTCATCGCCGACGAGGCGACCACCGCCCTGGACGTCGTCATCCAGGCGGAGATCCTCGAACTGCTCCGCACCCTGCGGGCCGAGCGCGGGCTCGCCCTCCTCCTCGTCACCCACGACCTCGCCGTCGTCGCCGAGGCCTGCGACCGCGTCATCGTCATGTACGCGGGCGAGATCGTCGAGGACGGCCCGACCGCCGAGGTACTGGCCGCACCCGCGCACCCGTACACCGAGGCGCTGCTGCGGGTGGCGTCCCTCGGCGACTGGGGACGCAGGGAACTCGACACGATCCCCGGCCGGCCGCCCGAGACGGGCGCCGACCTGCCGGGCTGCCGGTTCGCCGACCGGTGCGCCCACGCGACCCGCGAGTGCGTCGACGGGCCGATCGCCCTGCGCACCCTGGACGGCGGCCGGCGCACCCGCTGCGTACGCCCGGCGAGCCTCGCCGCACCGGAAGGAGCCGCCCGATGACCACCACCCCGGAAACCCTGCTGGAGATCGACGGCCTCGACGTCTCCTTCGGCCGCCGGGGCGCCCTGCGGGGAGCCGCCCGGCGCACCCGGGTCCTCACCGGTGTCCGACTCGACGTCCGGGCCGGGGACATCATCGGCGTCATCGGCGAGACCGGCTCCGGCAAGACCACCCTGGCGCGGACCGCCGTCGGCCTGGTGCGGCCCGACGCGGGCGCCGTCCGCTTCGACGGACACGAGCTGACCGGACTCGACCGGCGGGCGCTGCGCGAGTTCCGGCGGTCCGGACAGGTCCAGTACATGTTCCAGGACCCGCTGCGCTCCCAGGACCCGGACCTGACGATCCGCCAGATCGTCGCCGAACCCCTCACGGTGGCGGGATCGCTCACCCGCCAGGAGCGGGCCGCGCGTGCCGACGAGGCGCTGGCCCTCGTCGGCCTGGACGCCGACCAGTTCGGGGACCGCGTCCCCGGGCAGCTCTCCGGCGGGCAGCGCCAGCGCGTCTCGCTCGCCCGCGCCATCGTCACCCGGCCCCGGCTGCTCTTCAGCGACGAACCCGTCAGCGCCCTCGACGCCTCCAACCGCAACCTCGTCCTCGCCCTCCTCGACCGGCTCCGCCGGGAACTCGGCCTCGCCGTCGTCGTCATCTCCCACGACCTGTCCTCACTCGCCGGCATCGCCGACCGGGTGGCCGTCCTCTACCGGGGACGGCTCGTCGAACAGGGCCCCATCGGCGACGTCCTCCAGCACCCGCGCCACCCGTACACGGCCCTGCTCACCGCCTCCGCACCCAGCGTGCGGACCGAACACCGGCTGCTTCCGGCCCAGTTGAGGGCGTCCGGCGAACGCGAGCCCTGGCCGGACGACACCGGATGCGTGTTCGCCCCGCGCTGCCGGTTCGCCGACGACACCTGTCGTACGGAGCCCGCCGCGGTCCGCACCGCCGCGCGCACCGTCGCCTGCCACCACGCCGAGACGTGGCGCGACCGCATCGGCTGAACCGTCCCTCCCCTCACCCCTTCAGGAGTCACCCCGTCATGCCCATCGACGCCACGCCCAGCGAAGCAGCGCCCATCGAGTTCATCGGGTTCGCCGCCACCCACGAGTCCAGCGAGAGCGGCCCCCGCGCCGAAGGCCCCGTCGTCCAGCCCGACTACGTACGCGAAGTCGCCCGCGTCCACGAGGCGTCCGGCTTCGACCGGGTCCTGATCGCCCACTCCTCGGCCAGCCCCGACGGCTTCACCGTCGCCGACCAGGTCCTCCAGCACACCAGCCGCCTCGGCGTCCTCCTCGCGCACCGGCCCGGCTTCGTCGCCCCGACCCTCGCCGCCCGCAAGTTCGCCACCCTGGACGCCTTCCACCCGGGCCGGGTCGCCCTGCACGTCATCACCGGCGGCGACGACGCCGACCAGGCACGCGACGGCGACTTCACGGACAAGCCGACCCGCTACCGCCGCACCGACGACTTCCTCGACGTGGTCCGCAAGGAGTGGACCGCCACCGAACCCTTCGACCACGAGGGCGAGTTCTACCAGGTCAAGGGCGGCCTCTCCGCGGTACGCCCGGCCGCCCCGATCCCCGTCTACTTCGGCGGCGCCTCCGCCGACGCCGTCCGCACCGGCAGCAGGCACGCCGACGTCTACGCCTTCTGGGGCGAGCCCCTCGCAGGGATCGCCGAGCGCATCCGCGAGGTCCGGACCGCCGCGGCGCCGCACGGCCGCGACCCCCGGTTCAGCGTCAGCCTGCGGCCCATCGCCGCCGCGACCGAGGCCGAGGCGTGGGAGCGGGCCAGGGAGATCCTGCGCCTGACCAAGGAGCGCTTCGGCGAACCGCGCAAGTCCTTCCCCCTCGACCACGCCGAGCAGCGTGGCTCCCAGCGCCTTCTGGAGTACGCCGCCCAGGGCGAGGTCCACGACAAGCGGCTGTGGACCGAGATCGCCAAGACCACGGGCGCCGCAGGCAACTCGACGGCCCTGGTGGGCAGTTACGAACAGGTCGCCGACGCCCTGCTCGACTACGTGGCGCTCGGCGTCACCACCCTCCTCATCCGCGGCTTCTCCCCGCTCGCCGACGCCCGCGACTACGCCACCCTCATCGACCTGGTGCGCACCTCCCGCGCGGCGACCGCCGCGGCGGACGAGGCCGTGGTGCCCGCGTGAGCGCGGCCCGCACGGAATCCGGGCAGGAACCCGCCGTCGAGGAAGCCGTCCTCCCAGCCCTGCGGCTCGACCGGCTCCCGGACGTCACCCGCGCCCTCGCCGCCCGCGCCGACACGCACGACCGGGAGGCGTCCTTCCCCGCCGAAGGCATCGCCCACGTCCACGAGGCGGGACTGCTCACCGCGACCGTCGCCGCCCGGCACGGCGGGCCCGGCGCCGGGCTCGCGGACACCGTCCGCATCCTGCGCGCCCTCGGCGCGGGCGACCCGGCCGTCGCGCTGATCAGCGCGATGACCCTGTTCGTGCACGCGGCCGAGGCCCGTACACCGAGATGGCCGACGGCCGCGTACGCCGACTTCCTCCACGGAGCCGCGGCCCGTCCCGCCCTGGTCAACCACCTGCGGGTCGAGCCCGAGCTGGGCAGCCCGGTCCGCGGCGGACTGCCCGCGACCACCGCCCGCCGCGACGGCGACCACTGGCTGCTCACCGGCCGCAAGATCTACTCGACGGGCGCCGTCGGCCTCGACCGCATGCTCGTCTGGGCCCGCACCGACGAGGACCCGGTGCGCGTCGGCTCGTTCCTGGTCCGCCGCGACAGCCCGGGGCTGACGATCCTGCCGACCTGGGACCACGTCGGACTGCGGGCGAGCCGCAGCGACGACGTCCTGTTCGACGGCGTACGCGTCCCCGTGGACGACGTCGTGGCGCTCGGAGCCCCCGGCCCCGCGACGCCGGACGCGGTGGGCGGCGCCTGGGGCGCCCTCGGACTGACCGCCCTCTACCTCGGCGTCGCCGGGGCGGCCCGCGACTGGCTCGTCGGCTTCCTCCACGAACGCGTCCCCACCGGACTCGGCGCCCCGCTGGCCACCCTGCCCCGCTTCCAGAGCGCCGTCGGCGAGATCGAGACCGCCCTCACCGGCGCCTCCGTCCTGGTCGACGCGCTCGCGGCCCGCGTCGACGCGGGCGACCCGGACGCCCCCGCCCAGGCGGGCACCGCCAAACTCCTCGGCACCCGCGCCGCCATCGGCGCCGTCGAACAGGCCCTCCAGCTCACCGGCAACCACGGCCTGACCCGCGCCAACCCGCTCCAGCGGCACTACCGCGACGTGCTCTGCGGCCGGATCCACACACCGCAGGACGACTCCCTCCTCACCGCCGCCGGCCGCGCGGCCCTCGACCGTCACCCCCTCGCAGCGAAGGACACCCCGTGACCACGAACCAACCCCCGGCCAGGTCAGTCGAGTTCATCGGCATGATCGGCACCCAGGACGGCTCCGAGACCCGGCCCGCCACCGGCCCGGTGATCGACGCGGCGTACACCGCCCGGTTCGCCCGCGCCCACGAGGACGCCGGCTTCGACCGCATCCTCATCGGCTACAGCTCCACCCGGCCCGACGGCCCCCAGGTCGCCGCGTACGTCGCGGCCCGCACCGAACGCCTCGGCCTGCTCATCGCCCACCGGCCCGGCGTCATCGCCCCGACGCTCGCCGCCCGCAGCTTCGCCACCCTGGACCAATTCACCGAGGGGCGCGTCGCCGTCCACACCATCACCGGCGGCAACGACGCCGAACAGCGGCGCGACGGCGACTACTTGGACAAGGAGGAGCGCTACGACCGTACCGACGAATACCTGGGCATCCTCAGGCGTTCCTGGTCCGCCGACGCGCCCTTCGGCCACGAAGGCCGCCACTACCGCTTCGAGGACTACGCGCCAGGCGTGCTGCCGTACCGGGAGTCGGGCATCCCGCTCTACTTCGGCGGCTCCTCCGAGGCCGCGTACCGGGTGGGCGGCAAGCACGCCGACACGTTCGCCCTGTGGGGCGAGCCGCTCGCCGAGACCGCCCAGCAGATCGCCGCCGTCCGCGCCGCCGCCGAGGCCGCGGGCCGCACCGAGGCCCCGGGCATCAGCGTCTCCTTCCGCCCCGTCCTCGCCCCGACCGAGGAGCTGGCCTGGGAACGCGCCCACCGCATCCTCGACACCATCAAGGGCGGTGCGGGACGCGCCTTCTTCCCCAACTCCGCGGCCGTACCGCAGAACACCGGATCCCGGCGGCTGCTCGCCGCCGCGGCCAAGGCCGACCTGCACGACCGCTGCCTGTGGACGCCGACCGCCGCCGCGACCGGCGCGGGCGGCAACACCACCGCCCTCGTCGGCACGCCCGAGACGGTGGCGCGGGCACTGCTCGACTACATCGACATCGGCGCCACCACGATCCTCATCCGCGGCTACGACCCGCTCGACGACGCCATCGACTACGGACGCCATCTGCTGCCCCTCGTCCGCCAGGAACTCGCCCACCGCGCCGCCCTCACCCCCGCAGGAAGCACCCGATGACCCATGTCGCCCCGGCCACCACCGCGCACACCTGGCGCCCGCCCGCGCCGGTCGCCCCGCGCGGCACCCTCGTCGTCCTGCCCGGACGAGGTGAACACAGCCTGGTCTACGAGCGGTTCGGCCGCCGCATCTCCGCCGACGGGTACGTCGTGCACGCGCTGGACACCACCCCGGACCACGACGACGCCGACCTCCTCGCGGCGGTGACCGGCGTCCTCGGCGCCGCCCCCGCCGCCCCGGTCGTCCTCGTCGGCAGCGACACGGGCGCCCTTCAGGCCCTGAACATCGCGGCGCGGACCGGGGTCGACGTGCCGCTCGCCGGACTCGTCCTCGCCGGGACGGCCCTGAAGACCGAAGGGGACGCCCTGGACTGGGAGTCGGAGCTGACCGCCCGCACCTCTTGCCCGACGCACCGTCAAAAGCTTTCGGAGGATAAGGAGTTCGGTCGGGGGCGGCTCACCGACCCCGTCCCCGTACACCTCCTGCCCGCAGGCCCCCTCCCCTCCGTCCCCGCACTGGTGCTGCACGGCGCCGCCGACCCGCTGACGCCCCTCGGTGAGGCCCGGGCACTGGCCCGCCGCCTGCCGCACGTCGACTTCGCCGTCGTACGCGACGGGGTGCACGACGTCCTCAACGACGCCTCCCACCGCACGACCGCGGCCGCCGTCGTCCAGTGGCTGGAACGGCTGCGCGCCGACGACGGCCTGCGCCCGATCCTCACCGTCGAGCCGCTCGACCAGCCCCGCCCGTGACCGACCGAAAGGCGAGCGCCATGACCACCACGTCCCTCCAGTCCCTCCGTCAGCCCACGGCCTCCCAGGCCGCCGATACCTCCGAGGCCCGGGGCGCCGACGCGATCCTCCGCCGCACCCTGCGCCGACACGCCTCCGGAATCACCGTGATCACGGTTCCCGGCCCCGCCGGCTTCACCGCGACGTCCTTCACGTCCGTCTCGCTCGACCCGGCCCTCGTCTCCTTCTGCCTCGGCGCCACCGCGTCGACCGCGGCCGCGGTGCGGCGCGCCGAGCGATTCGCCGTCCACCTGCTCGGCGCGGAGAACACCGACCTGGCACGGCAGTTCGCCCGCAGCGGCATCGACCGGTTCGAGGGCGTGCGGTACCGGCAGGAGACCGACGGCCTGCCCGTGCTGGCCGACGCCCCGGCCTGGCTCACCGCCCGGGTCGTCTCCCGGCAACGCCTCGGCGACCACTACCTCGTCGTCGGGCAGGTCGAATCGGGCGACGTACGGCAGGAGGCACCGGCGCTGGTGCACCACGCGGGGGAGTTCGCGGCGGTGTCCCGCGTGGCCTGAACCGGTCCGGAACGGACGAGCCGGCACACCCGGGGTTCAGGCGGTGTGCGGTTCGTCGTTCACGGCCGTCGGCGCAGCCGACGCCGGCGTCAGGGAGTGGTAGGCGGCGCGGGCATGGGCAACGCGCGCCGCCGTGGTGCCGACGAGCGTGGCGGCCAGCAGGCAGATGAGCCAGAGAGTGTCACGGTCCGCGGTCCAGCTGAGCGTTCCCGCGGGCGGGATCGCGAAGCCGTTGAGGAACAGCCAGCACAGCACGGCGGTGCCGGGCGCCGCCGTGAAGCGGGCGAAGAAGCCCAGCAGGGTCGCGAGCACGGACAGCACGGTGAGTGCGAGCAGCGCACGGCCGGGACCGGCGACCGTGTTGAGCAGTGCCACGAACAGCAGCGCGGTGGCGCAGGCCGCCGTCCACACCAGCGGCGTCGCCACGGGCCGGGGAACGGGGCGCTGCCCGGCCCTCAGGAACACCCACTTGATCACGGTCTGCTTCCTTCCGGCTGCGGCGGACGGGCAGGCCGACGCACACCGCGGACGCGGCCATGGCCGTACGGGCTGCCAGGACCGTCATTCTCCCACCCGGCGACACGCCGACCGGCCTCGGTCCCGTCCCCGTCCTCGGCCACCTCCCTCTCTGCGTCGCTGATTCGCTGCTCATCGAGGCCAGGCACCTTGGTTCTTGCCGGCCGCTGGGCGGCAGCAAGCACACGCAAGAGCGAGAAGGGCCTGTCATGGCATACGAGATTCCCGGATTCGAGTACACCCGGCTGCGGGGGGCGGACGACGTCGAACTGAACGTCGCCACAGGCGGCAGCGGCAGCCCGGTCGTCCTGCTGCACGGCTTCCCGCAGACCCACCTGATGTGGCGCCACGTCGCCCAGAAGCTGAGCGCCGACCACACGGTGATCGTCCCCGATCTGCGCGGCTACGGGGCGAGCGACAAACCCGACGCGGCCGATGAGGACATCTACTCCAAGCGCACCATGGCCGCCGACATCGTCTCGATCGCCTCGGGGCTCGGCCATGAACAGTTCGCCCTGGTCGGCCACGACCGTGGTGCGCTCGTCGCCTTCCGGGCGGGCCTCGACCACCCCGAAACCATCACCCACCTGGGCATTCTCGACGTCGTACCGACACTTGACATGTGGAACGTGCTGCAGGGACGCGCCGCGGCGGTCGGCTACCACCTGTTCCTGATGGCACAGCCGCAAGGCCTGCCGGAGACGATGATCGCCAACAGCGCCGACGCGTTCTTCGGCTCGTTCCTCGACGCCTGGGTCAAGGACCCGGCCGCACTCCCGGACGACGTACGGGCCGAGTACCTGCGGGCGAGCGCGGATGCGGTGGACTCGATCGTCGCCGACTACCGTGCCTCGGCGGGCATCGACGTCGCCCACGACCAGGCCGACTTCGACGCCGGCTCGCAGTTCGCCATGCCCGTCACCGTGATCCAGCAGGACTGGGGCGCGCAGCTCGGCTACGACGCCGCTCAGGTGTGGCGGGCCTGGGCACCCGACCTCGATCACCGACTCACCCGGGCGGGACACTTCATGGCCGAGGAGGCACCCGACGAGATCGTGTCGGCTGTCCGGGATCTTCTCGACCGCTGACACTGGGGCTGGCGACAACACTGACGGCGACGAGTCTCTTCGAGGACAGACGCGTCTCTTTAGGAAAAGGGCAGAAGCGCATGCGCATCGATGTGCTCGGCGCGGTGCAGGCGTGGCACGACGACGGCCGGCCGGTACCGCTGGGCGGGCCACGCCACCGCGAGGTGCTGGGGCGGCTCGTCGCGGCCCGGGGCCGCATGGTCCCCACCGATGTCCTGATCGAAGACCTGTGGGCGGTGCCGCCGGCCGGCGCCCTGGGCGCGCTGCGCACGTTCGTCGCCGCGCTGCGCCGGGCGATCGAACCGGATCGCGCACCCCGCACCACGTCGCGGGTACTGGTCACGCAGGGGCCCGGGTACCTCCTGCGCCTGCCGGGAGAAGCGGTGGACGTCCACCGCTTCGAGGACGCCGTGGCCGCGGCCCGCCGTTCCCCGGACGAGGCCGCGGGGCTCGGTGAGGCCCTCGCCCTGTGGCGCGGGCCCGCCTACGCCGACCTGCCCGACTCGCTGTGGCTCCAGCAGGAGCGCACCCGGCTTGAGGAACTGCGGCTGCAAGGCCTGGAACTGCGGGCGGACGCGCTGCTCACGTCCGGTGCGGGCGCCGACCTGGTCGCCGAACTGGGCGGACACGTCGCCGAACATCCCTGGCGCGAACCGGCTTGGGGGCTGCTGGCCCGGGCGCTCTACCGGGACGGGCGCCCGGCCGAGGCCCTGGACACCCTGCGCCGGGCCCGCACCATGCTCGGGGAACAGCTCGGCCTGGACCCGGGCCCGCGCTTGCGGCGTCTGGAATCCGACATCCTCAACAGATCCCCCGACCTGGAACCACCCGGCGAACGACACCCGGGCATCCCACCCCGCACCAGAAACCGGCTGGGCCCGCGCACCACCGTGGAACTCGCCCGCACTCTCGCCCTGGCCGGAGGCGACGCGCTCGTCGGCTCCCGCCGCGACCGGCTCGCCGCCATCACCGCCGCGGAACGCACCGGAGACGCCACGCTGACCGCACGCGTCATCGGCGCCTACGACGTCCCCGCCATCTGGACCCGCGCCGACGACCCCGACCAGTCGCGTGCCGTCGTCGCGGCGGCCGGACGCACACTCGCCAAGATCGGCCCCGACGGGCCTGCCGACCTGCGTGCCCGCCTGCTGGCCACCATCGCCAACGAGAGCCGAGCCGCCGACACCACGGGCTCCGCGCTCGACACCGCCCGCGACGCCGCGCGCGAAGCCGAGTCCCTGGCCCGGGACCTCAAGGACCCGGCCCTCCTGGCCCACGCCCTCAACGGCGTGTTCCTGCAGTCCTTCACCCGCCCGGGCCTCGCGGCACGGCGCGATGCCATCGGCGTCGAACTCGTCGCCGTGTCCGGTCGGCACGCGCTTCCGGCCTTCGAGATCCTGGGCCGTCTCGTCCGGCTCCAGTCCGCGTCGGCGCGCGGTGATCTCGCGGCGGCGGCCGAGCACGCCGGCGCCGCGGAACAACTGGCCACCGCACACGAATCCCTGCTCGTACCCGTCCTCACGGCATGGTTCAGAGCCCGGGTCACCGCAGCCCGCAGCGCCGAGCCCGACGGCCCCTCCGCCGCAGCGGCCGCCGCGGCCTACCGGGCCGCGGACGACGACCTGGCCGAAGCCGGGATGCCGGGACTCCATCGCGGCCTGCTCCCGCTGGCCCTGCTCGGCCTGCGCCTGCTCCACGGCCGGCCCGCCCCCACCGATCCCCGCCTCGACTGGGGGCCGTACCTGCCCTGGGCGACGCCGCTGCTCCTGCTGGCGCAGGAACGCACCGAAGAGGCCCGTGCCGCGCTGCGCGCCGTGCCCGAACCGCCGGGCGACCACATGCAGGAAGCCCTCTGGTGCCTCACCGCGCACGCCGCGACCCGCCTGGACGAACCCGGGATCGCGGCGCTCGCGGCGACGGCACTGCGTACTGCGCGGGACGAACACGCGGGCGCCACCAGCGGCATGCTCACCCTCGGCCCCGTGGCGACCTATCTCGCCGGGGCGGAATCCTGCGCCCGAGGAAGAGGCTGAGGTCGCCGGAGGTCCCGCCGCGCTGACATGACCGTCGGCGCTCAGGCCGCGGCCTCCTCCTGGCTCCTCGCCGCGACGCGGGCCAGGACCTCCGGGTCGGAGGCCCACAGGAGGGTGCCGCCGAGCCGGGTGATGCGCCAGCCGTCCGCCGTGCGGGCGGCGTCGACGCGGCAGCGCTCGCCCAGGGTGAGAGCCGGCGCCGGGACCGCCTCCGGTGCTCGTGCCGGGTCGTCGGCCACCGTGAAGATCAGCCGGTTGATGCCGATGGTGGCCCGGTCGCCGTCGATCTCGACGACCGGATCGGTGTGCAGGTGCTGGGTCGCGGCCCAGCGCCGGTGGCTGCGCGCCGCCTGGGCGGTCAGCGCCTCGATGCCGCGGCTGGTGCCACCAGGCGTCACCGCCTCCGCGTCAGAGGTGAAGATCTCCGCGGTCTCGTCGGCGGTGAAGCGGGACTCGTCCAGCCAGCGGTCCCAGCGGGCGAGCAGATCGAGCAGAGCGGTGCGGTCGTCGAGCACGGCGTCGGACACGGTATCGGACCTGACATCGGACATGAGGAACCCCTTTTTGCGTTAGTGACACTAACGTTTGTGGCACTAACGAAAGTAGGTCGTTAGGCGGACTAACGCAAGGGGTACGATCCGGCCATGCCCGCAGAGCCGTCGGAGTCCTCAGAGCCGGAGTCCCCAGAGTCCGCACCCCCGGTGCCCGCCCGTCTCGACGGCCTCCCCAGCCGTCTGCTCGCCCTCGCCGCCATGCGTGCCGAGCGGGTGGTGGGGGAGAAGCTGGCCGGCGCCGATTCCCGCCGGTGGCACTACGCGGTGCTGGCCGTCCTCGCCGAGGGCGGCCCCGCCAGCCAGGCCGAACTCAGTCGCCGCACCGGCATCTACCGCAGCGACATGGTGGCCGTCCTCAACGAACTGGCGCAGCGGCGGCACGTCGAGCGGGCCCCCGACCCCGACGACCGCCGGCGCAACGTCGTGACCCTCACCCCCTCGGGCCGCCGCCACCTCGCGCGCCTCGACGGGCTGGTCACCGAGGCGCAGCGGGAAGTCCTGGCGCCGCTGACGGATCCTCAGCGAGCGGAACTGATCCGGCTGTTGGGCCGCCTCACCGCGGGAGGGCATCCTTGACGGGGGCGGCGGCGGCCAGCCGGGCGCGGCGGGTGCGCGGACCGAAGACCGCCAGGACGAGCGCTCCGACCGTCCACGTACCGGCGATGAAGAAGAACACGCTCTGATATCCGTGGCCGTTGTAGAGCGCCGCCACGATCAGCGGTCCCGCGGCGTTGGACAGCCGGCCGAGCCCGTAGGAGACGCTCGTGCCCAGTGAGCGGCCGGGGGTGTCGAACAGCTCGGGCGAGTAGGCGTACGCGAGGGCCGTGTAGCCGCGCTCGAAGAAGTTCACCAGGAAGCCGAACACGACGATGAGCGCGGGGCTGAACGTGAGCCCGTACAACAGGCCGCACACCGCGATCACCACACCGAAGGCCGTCAGTGACCACTTGCGCTCGAACCGGTCCGTGACCAGGGAGGCGAGGTAGGAGCCCAGCGGCGCGCCGACCGTCGTCAGCGCCACGTAGAAGACGGACTTCTCCACGCTGAAGCCCTCCTTCGCGAGCAGGGTCGGCGCCCAGCTCGAATAGCCGAAGAAGCCGATGGTCTGCGTCACCCACAGGACCGTGAGCAGCAGCGTCGGGTACAGGTACTTCTTCTGCAGCAGCAGCTTCAACGGCGCCCTGGTGGAGGGGACTTCGTCGACCGGGGGCGCCGGCTCGGGGAGCGGACCCCGCTCCATGGCGACCTGTGCCTCGATCTCGCGCAGCACCGCGTCGGCGGCGGCGTGGTCGCCCCGGCTCTCGTGCCAGCGCGGCGACTCCTTGAGGTGCCGGGTGAACAGGACCAGCAGGATGCCCAGGGATCCCCACAGGTAGACCAGGCGCCACGACCAGTCGTTGTGCGGGACGACCAGGCTGGCGATGAGGTTGGTGACCGGGGTGCCGCAGATGCCGATGACGATGGCGTAGGCCTGGTACTTGCCGCGGACCGCCGCCGGGTACATCTCGTTGACGTAGACGACGGCGACCACCGTCATCGCCGACAGGCCCGCCGAGGTCAGGACGCGGAACACGCCCAGGGACACCAGGTCCCAGGAGAACACCGAGGCGAACGAGAAGAGCGCGAAGAACAACGTCGTCCACAACAGCGCCCGTTTGCGTCCCCAGCGGTCGGCGATCACGCCGCCGACGAGCGAGCCGATGAACATGCCGACGAACGACAGCGAGGTGACGTACGCGACCTGATCGACCGTCACCCCCCAGACGTCGACGAGTTTCGGCGCGGTGGTGGCGAAGCTGTTGATGTCCGCGAACTCGAAGAAGTACGCGAAGGACACGGCGAGCAGGGTCAGTTTGTGGAACCGGGATATGGGGAGCCTGTCGAGCCGGTTCAGCGCGTTGGCGGGTTGCATGGTGACGCCTTTGTCAGAGGGGGACGGGGAGGGGAGCGGTGTGTTCTGGGTGGTCAGGCGTCGTCGCCGGGCCAGTACAGGCGCATCGGATTGGCGACGAGGAGCCGGCGCCGCTGGTCCCCGGTGACCGCCACGTGGCGGACGTGGTCGACGAGGAGCCCGTCGTCGGGCATGTGGTCCGTGAGGTTCGGGTGCGGCCAGTCGGTGCCCCACAGCACCCGGTCGGGGAACTCCTCCACCACGCGGCGGCCGAACGGCACGACATCGGTGTAGGCGTGCCGTTCGCCGTCGAGGGCGGCGGGCCCGGTGACGCTCAGCCGCTCCGGGCACGTCACCTTCACCCAGACGTCGTGCCGCTCCACGAACCGCAGGAACCCGCCGAACTCCGGGCCGTCCACCGGCTGGGTCACGTCCGGGCGCCCCATGTGGTCCACGACCAGCGGAGCGGGCAACGAGCCGAAGAAGTCGGCCAGTTCGGGCAGGTCGGCGCTCTCGAAGTAGAGGACGATGTGCCAGCCCAGCGGGGCGATCTTCCGGGCGATCGTGCGCAGCGCCTCCTTGGGCGACGCGTCGACCAGGCGCCGTACGAAGTTGAAGCGGACGCCCCGCACGCCCGCGGCGTCGAGCTCGCGCAGCTCGGCCTCGCCGATGTCCGGCCGGACCGTGGCGATGCCGCGTGCCCTGCCGCCCGCGGCGCGGACGGCGTCGACCATCGCGGAGTTGTCCGCGCCGTGGCAGGTCGCCTGCACGATCACGTTGCGGGCGATGCCCAAGTGGTCCCGCAGCGCGAAGAGATCGTCCTTGCCGCCGTCGCAGGGCGTGTACTTGCGCTCGGGCGCGAAGCCGAACTCGGCCTGCGGACCGAAGACGTGACAGTGGGTGTCGACCGTCCCGGCCGGCAGCCGGAGTCCGGGCGACGACGGGTCCTGGTACCAGTCCAGCCAGCCGGGCGTCTTGGGGGAAAGCATGTGCATGGTGTTCCGGATCTCCTGAGGGTGTGCCGGTCTCGGGTCAGCGGCCCTGGCGCTTCAGCAGGGCGTCCAGGCGGGGATAGACCGCGCGGGCGTTGTGCTCCTGGACCGCCGCCAGATCGTCCGCGGGCAGCCGTGCGGCCTCGGCGTACCGGCGCGTGTCGTCGAAGTGGTGGCCGGTGCACGGGTCGATGTCGCGGACGGCGCCGATCATCTCGGAGGCGAAGAGGATGTTGCGGCGCGGTACGACGTCGTAGAGCAGGTCGGATCCCGGCTGGTGATAGACGCAGGTGTCGAAGAAGACATTGCCGAGGACGTGCTCCTCCAGCGGCGGTTTCCCGAGCGCCATCGCCAGTCCCCGGAAGCGGCCCCAGTGGTAGGGCACGGCGCCGCCGCCGTGCGGGATGACCAGGCGCAGCGTGGGGAAGTCGGCGAACAGATCGCCCTGGACGAGCTGCATGAACGCCGTGGTGTCCGCGTTCAGATAGTGGGCGCCCGTGGTGTGGAAGGCCGGGTTGACGCTCGTACTGACATGGACCATCGCCGGAATGTCGTACTCCACCATCTTCTCGTAGAGGGGGTACCACGACCGGTCGGTGAGCGGCGGCGCCGTCCAGTGGCCGCCCGACGGGTCCGGATTGAGATTCAGCGCGACCGCGCCGAACTCCTCGACGCAGCGCGTCAGTTCGGGGATGCAGGTCGCCGGGTCCACGCCGGGGGACTGGGGGAGCATCGCGGCGGGCGCGAAGCGCTCCGGATACAACTGGCTCACCCGGTGACAGAGTTCGTTGCAGATCGAGGCCCAGGCCGCCGACGTGGCGAAGTCCCCGATGTGATGCGCCATGAACGAGGCGCGCGGTGAGAACACGGTCAGGTCGATGCCGCGCTCGTCCATCAGCCGCAACTGGTGCGGCTCGACGCTCGCGCGCAGCTCGTCGTCACTGATCCGCAGCTCCGCACGGGCGGGAGTGAGCGAGGCGTCGTCGAGCGAGGCGATCTGCCGCGTGCGCCACGCCTCCAGGGCCGGTGGCGCGGTCGTGTAGTGACCGTGACAGTCGATGATCATGGTGATGCCCTCCGGTGTGCGGCTCGGGGTCGACCGCTGCACCCTGACCCCGCCCGCCCGGCCCGCCGAAAAGCCCGCGCACGGAACTAACCGTCCCTTAACATTCCGGCCCCCGGAGCCCTCACATCCCTGTGGTCTACATTCGACGGAGAGCGGTATCCGCGCAGACACCGCTGATGGGAGGCGGGAAACGTGCAGATACTGCTGGCCGAGGACGACGACGGAGTCGCCGGTGCGCTCCTGGAGGTCCTGTACGACCACGGGCATGTCACCCGGCGCGTACAGCACGGCAAGAGCGTGCTGACCTACCACCGCAGCGCCGATCTGCTCCTGCTCGACCTGGGCCTGCCCGACATGGACGGGCTCGACGTGCTGCGGTCCCTGCGGGCCGTCAGCGCGCTGCCCGTGGTCGTGCTGACCGCCCGCGGCGACGAGCGGTCGGTGGTCCGCGGCCTGCGCCTGGGAGCCGACGACTATCTGGTCAAACCGGTACGACTCGCCGAGCTGCTGGCCCGTATCGACGCCGTCACCCGCCGTGCCGCCGCGCGCGGCGGCACGGCCGCACGTACGGTCCGCGCCGGTGATGTCGAGGTCGATCTCGACGCGCGACGGGTCCTGGCCGACGGCGCCGCCGTCGAGCTGACCACCAAGGAGTTCGACATCCTCGCCGTGCTCGCCGCCCGCGCCGGCACCGCCGTCAGCCGCGAGCAGCTCCTCGACGAGGTGTGGGGCGACGCCCACCACGGCGTGTCCCGCTCGCTCGACGTGCACCTCACGCAGCTGCGCGCCAAGCTGTCCCGCCCCGAGCTGCTGACGACGATCCGGGGCTTCGGCTACCGCTTCGGCGACTCGGCCGCCTGAGGAGCCCCGCACGTGCGCCACCGGGTCCAGGCAGCGCTCCTCGCGTTCGTCGTGCTCGCCGTCGCCGCGTTCGCCGTGCCGCTGCTGCTGTTCACCGCGTCGGACCGGACCCAGGAACTCGTCCTCGCCCGCAGCTCCGACCTCGACCGCTTCGCCTCCCTCATGGACCAGGCGGCCGCCACCGGCGACACCGCCGCGCTCGTCGCCGAGGCCCGGCGCTACACCGGCCTCTACGGGGAACCCCTCGTGGTCACCGACGCCCGGCACCGGGCCGTCGTCGAGACCGGCGGCATGCGCGCCGCCGACCCGGCCGTGTCCCGGCTCATCGACGCGGCCCTGCGCAACCAGACCGCGCACCCGTCGGCATCGCTGACCCCCTGGTCACGGGGGAGCCGCATGTTCGCCGAGCCCGCAGGCGCCGGCACCCGGGTGTCGGGGGCCGTCGTCCTGCGCGCCTCGGTGCGCACCGCCGCCGCCGACATCACCTGGCGCTGGGCCGCCGTCCTCGTCGCCGCCGCGCTGGTCGCCCTCGCCTGCACGGCACTGGCCCGCGCGGTCACCCGCTGGGTGGTCAGACCGCTGCGCCGCCTCGACCGCGCCGTCGGCCAGCTCGCCGCCGGACTCCCGCCGGAACACACCCGCGCCTCGGGCCCGCCCGAACTGCAACAGCTGGCCACCGGCTTCAACCGCATGGCCGGCACCGTCACCCGCGCCCTGGAACAGCAGCGACGCCTGGTCGCCGACACCTCCCACCAGATGCGCAACCCGATGGCGGCGCTGCGGCTGCGCGTGGACGCCCTGCACACCCAGCTGCCCGCGTCGGCGCACCGCACGTACACCGGCGTCACCACCGAACTCGACCGCCTGGAGATCCTGCTCGACGACATGCTCGCCCTCGCCACGGCGGAACACCGGGCCGGCGAACTGACGGTGACCGACGGACCGCACGACCACTGCGACGCGGCGGCCGTGGCGGCCGACCAGCACCGCCGCTGGGAACCGCTCGCCCGCCGGGCGGGAGCGCACCTCACCGTGCACACCGCCGATGTCCCGGTCATGGCCGCCTGTACGGAGCACGAGCTGGTCCAGATCACCGACATCCTCCTCGACAACGCCATCAAATACGCGGGCCGGAAAGCGGAGATCACCCTGCGCTGCGCCGCCGAGGGACCCCGCACCGTGCTCACCGTGACCGACGACGGACCGGGCCTGGACACGGAGGACCTCACCCGCGCCACCGAACGGTTCTGGCGCTCCTCCCACCACACCGGCACCACGGGCACCGGCCTGGGCCTCGCCATCGCCGAACAGCTCCTCGCGGGGCGCGGCGGCCTGCTCGAACTCGGCGCCGCACGGCCCCGGGGCCTGCGCGTCCGGGCGGTCCTGCCGCGCGCCCGCGAGGAAGGAGCCCCACGGTGAACCGCCGCACCGCCCTGCGCGCCGCGCTCGGCACCGCGTCCGCCGTCGCCCTCGGCGGCGCCCTCGCGGGCGACATCGGCGGACAGGGCCGCGGCCCCAGCGGCGTCCTGCGCCTGGCGACCGGCGAACCGACCGCTTTCTACGAGGCGTTCGGCCACCTCCTCGCACAGCAGCTCGGCGCCGAGCACCCCGGCCTGAGCTGCCGCGTGCGGACCACCGCGGGCAGCGTCGACAACATCGAGCTGCTCCGCGACGACCGCGCCGACCTCGCCCTCGTCCTCACCTCCACCGCACGGGACGCCGCGGGCACCGACGTGTTCCCGCGGCCGGTGCCGCTGCGGGCGATCGGCCGCGTCTACGAGACCTACCTCCAGTTCGCCGTGCGCGCGGACGCCGGCGTACGGACCATGGCCGACCTGCGCGGACACGTCGTCTCGCTGGGCGCCGCCGGATCGGGCGCGGCCGTGTTCGGGGAGCGGCTGCTGCGCGCCGCCGGACTGTCCGCCGGCACCGACGTCCGGGTCCGCCATCTGCCGTTGAACGACGCCGCCGACGCGATGCGGGCGGGCTCCGTCGCGGGGCTCCTCGTGGCCGGCGGTGTCCCGCTGCCCGCGCTCAAGGACCTCGACCGGCGGCCCGGCCTGCGCTTCCTGCCACTGGCCGAACTGCTGCCACGCCTCGGCGGCCCCGCGGCCCGCGCCGCCGCAGGCCTGGAACAGGTGACGCTGCCGCAGGGCGCCTACCGGTCCGCGGGCGGCGTCGCCACCATCGGTGTCTCCAACCTCCTCGTGTGCCGCCCCGGCCTGGACCGCGACGTGGCCGGCGCCCTCACCCGGCTGCTGGTGCGCCGCGCGACCTCACTCGTCCCCGGCAACGCGGTGGGCACCCAGTTCCTCGACGTCCGCAGCCTCATCGGCACGGGCGGCGTCGCCCTGCACCCAGGAGCGCTCGCGGCATACCGGTCGCTGCACGGCTGAGACCGCCCCACCCCTCAATACCGTCCAGGCCACGACGGAAATCGGGACAGCCGGCCGCAGCCCGGAGAATTTATTTCAAGGTGTTGACGAAAATAAGGGGCCTGGGCAGCATGGGCCCCATGGCAGTGGTCAAGAACCCCACCGTGCTGAGCCGATTGCGGTACGGGAACGTGGAGCGGGTGCTCGCGGTGCTGCGCCGCCAGGGGCCGAGCACCCGGGCCGACGTGGCCGGGGCCACCGGCCTGTCCCGCACCACCCTCTCCGGCATCGTCGGCCAACTCCTCGCCGACGCCGTGCTGTTGGAGGAGCCCACTCCGGCGGCGGGCGCACCGGCGGGCCGCGGCCGCCCGGTCCACCGGCTCGTCCTCAATCCGAACTCGGCGCAGGCCGCGGGCGTCGAAGTGGGCCGCGAGCGCATCAAGGTCGTGATCGCCAACGCGGCGCACGAGATCACCGCCTTCGACGGCGTCCACTGCCCGCCCCGCACCAGCGCACAGGAACAGGCCGCCGCCGCGCTCGGGCTGCTCCGCGACCTCGCAGACCGCGAGTCCATCGACCTCACCGGCCTCGGCGGCGTCGGCATCGGCACCCCCGGGCCCGGCGAGACCACCGGCGGCGGCAGCGCCCCGGCCGAGGCGGGCCACGGCGTGCCCCGACACCGCCAGACCGTCGCCGACAGCTTCGCCGAGGCCCTCCAGGTCCCCGTGCTCGCCGACAACAACACCCGGCTCGCCGCCCTCGGCGAGGCCATCTGGGGCGCCGCCCGCGGCGTGGGCGACGCCCTGCACGTGACCCTGTCCTACGGCGTCGGCGGCGGGCTCGTCGCGGGCGGCCGCCTGTTCCGCGGCGCGCAGGGCGCGGCCGGGGAGATCGGCCACATCAGCGTCGACCCGGACGGCCCCCGCTGCTGGTGCGGCGGCCACGGCTGCATGGAACAACTCGCCTCCGTGCCCGCCCTGTTGCGCGCCGCAGGACGGCGCAGCTGGACCCGGTTCGGGGAAGCGCTGGCCGCGGGGGAGGAGAACGAATGCGCCGCGGTGGAGCGCGCCGCGCACGCCGTGGGCCGTGCGCTCGCCGCCGCGTGCGGCACCGCCAACCCGCAGCGCGTCGTGCTCGGTGGCGAGGTCGCCGCACTGGGCGCCGCCTTCCTCGATCCGGTCGAGGCCGCCTTCCGCCGGTACACGCCCACCCGTGTGCACCGCGGCGTCCAGCTGGTGCCCGCCGTGCTCGCCGACCGGGCCGGGCCGCTCGGCGCCCTCGCCCTCGTCTTCCACGAATCCCCGCTGCTCGCCGGCTACACCACACCCGGCGCCGAAGCCCCCGACACCTCGGCGACCGAGGCCTCCTGACCGCCGCCCGGGCCCGGCCCGGGCACCGGCACGGACCGCAACCGAACGACCCGCCACGACCCGAAAGGCACCGCCGTGCGCCACAACATGCTCTTCCTGATGACCGACCAGCACCGGGTCGACACCCTCGGCGCCTACGGCAACCCGCACGTGCGCACCCCGAACCTCGACCGGCTCGCCGCCGAGGGCACCCGCTTCGACAGCGCCTACACGCCGACCGCGATCTGCACCCCGGCCCGCGCCAGCCTGCTCACCGGCGCCGCGCCCTTCCGGCACAAACTGCTCGCCAACTACGAGCGCAACGTGGGCTATCTGGAAGACCTCGCCGACGACCAGTTCACCTTCGCCGGGCAACTGCGCGACGAGGGCTACAACCTGGGCCTGCTCGGCAAGTGGCACGGCGGTGTGCGGCGCACCGCGGCCGACTACGGCTTCGAGGGCCCGGACCTCGCGGGCTGGCACAACCCCGTCGACCACCCCGACTACCTGGCGTATCTGAAGGAGAACGGCCTGCCCGAGTACGCCATCAGCGACCGCATGCGCGGCACCACCCCCAACGGCAGCCCCGGCAACCTGCTGGCCGCCCGCCTCCACCAGCCCGTCGAAGCGACCTTCGAGCACTACCTCGCCACCCGCACCATCGAGATGCTCCGCCGGTTCGCCGAGGGGGAGCGCGACGGCGACGGCGCCCCGTTCTTCCTCGCCACCCACTTCTTCGGCCCGCACCTGCCGTACATCCTCCCGGACGCCTACTTCGACCTGTACGACCCGGAGCTGGTGGAGCTCCCGAAGTCCATGAGCGAGACCTTCGCGGGCAAGCCGCCGGTGCAGAGCAACTACAGCAAGCTGTGGGCGTTCGACACGATGCCGCTCGAGGACAGCCGCAAACTCATCGCCGTCTACTGGGGCTACGTCACCCTCATCGACGAACAGATAGGCCGCATCCTCGACGCCGTAAGGGAGTTGGGGCTCGACGAACGCACAGCGGTGTGCTTCACCGCCGACCACGGCGAGTTCACCGGCGCCCACCGGCTGCACGACAAGGGGCCCGCCATGTACGAGGACATCTACCGCATCCCGGGCCTGCTGAAGGTGCCGGGGGCGGTGCCCGGACAGGTGCGGGACGAGTTCGTCTCCCTCACCGACTACACGGCGACGATCCTCGAACTCGCGGGCAGCGACCCGGCCCCCGCCGTCGACAGCCGCAGCCTGCTCCCCCTGGCCCGCGGCGAGCACCCCGAGTGGGACGGCCACCACCTGGCCGAGTACCACGGCCACCACTTCCCCTACCCGCAGCGCATGCTGCGCACCCGGCGGTACAAGCTGGTGGTCAACCCCGAGTCGCACAACGAGCTGTACGACCTGGAGAGCGACCCGGACGAACTGCTCAACCGCTACGAGCACCCCGAACTGCACGACGTACGGACCGCGTTGATGCACCGCCTGTACCACCTGCTGAGGGACCGCGGCGACAACTTCTACCACTGGATGACGCCGATGTACGACGTGCCGACCGACTACGACACCACGCTCTCGGCGTTCGAGACGGAGGAGGCCGGGCAGGCGCGGGCATGACGGGACCCGCCGTCGGCCCCGCACGGATGCGGGGCCGACGGCGGGCGTGTCATCGAAGCAGTGCTCAGGCCCGGCGCTTGACGTACAGGCGGTTGCCCTGCGGCCCCGTCCACTCCAGCCGCACGACGCCGGCCACCGCGCCGTCATCCGTACGGGAGGGATCGGCCCAGTAACCGGCGGCCGGATTACGGAAGAAGGTGGCCCACAGGTCTCCCTTGTGGTCCTTGAAGAAGTTGTTGTGCCCGGCGCCCACACCCGCCGTCCAGCGCTGGGAGTACGGCCCCTCGAACCGGTCGGCGACGGCGACGATCGCGTCGTACTGGTACTGCGTGCGCCCGGCCGCGGCCGTGTCGTAGGCGTGGCGGGCGCTTCCGTCGGCGGCGGTCGAGGTGCGGTCCCACGCGGCCTGGACCAGGTAGTACTTGCCGCCGTGCTTGAAGACGTAGGCGCCTTCGAGGTAGGGCTCGGGCGTGTACGCGGTCTGCTGGAACGCCGGGAGGTCCGTCGGCGTGACGATGTCCTCCATGTCGGGCCGGAACTTGGCGTACAGGTTGTTGTGCAGCACCAGCCACGCGTCACGGCCCTCCGAGTAGAGGCTGCCGTCGATGTGGAAGTACGCGCCGGGCTCGATGAACGACGGCCCGCCGATGAAGGACTCGCCGAACGGCTTGTCGAGATTGCCCTTGGCGAGCCGGTACGGGCCCGCGACCCCGCCGTCGCTCACCAGCAGGAACGAGCCGACCTTCTTCGAGTGGTCGCCCATGCACGCGACCATGTACCACTTGCCGCGGAAGTAGTGCAGTTCGGGCGCCCACGCGTTGCCGCGCTTGCCGAACTGGCCGTCGTCGTACCAGTGCTCCTGCCACGGCGCGACGACGGTGCGGCCGGGGCGGTTCTCCCCGACGAACTCGGGGGACCACACCTTTCCGCGCTCGGCGCCGGGCCGGATCTTCGTGGTGTCGGCCAGCTTCCACGGCCCGTGCAGCGACCGCGCCGTCCACACGAAGATGCCGTCGTTCCAGGGACCGGCCGCGGCCAGGCCGGGCACCCGGGTGGTGCCGGTGGCGACGTACAGCGGCCGGCCGTCGACGACGAAGCAGTTGACGTAGGTGTCGCGCATCCAGACGCGACCCAACTCCTCGTCGCGCGGGCGCAGTTCGAGCGGCAGCACGAAGGAGTTGTCCTCGCGCGGCCACAGATCCTCGCGGACGTCGGCGATGCCGTACGGCTCGGGCTGCGGCCAGTTCGACGGATACCCGTGGTGTCGTGCGGCGTCCGGCGACGGGAGCGCCTGGGCGGCGGCCGAGGGCAGCGCCACGGCCCCCATCGAACCGGCGATACCGGCCAGCAACGACCGTCGGCCCAGGTGCGGCGCGTTCTCCGGTCTCGTCATCAGTCGAGTCTCCTTCGTCGTCCGGGGTGCGGGTGCCTGCGGGGGGTGGCTGCCGCCCAGCATCAAAGGCCCCGGTGAATTTCGTCAAGAGGTCGGAAAATTAATCCCGGGACCGGCCCCGAGGGGTCGAGGGGCGCCGGGATACGGGAAGTGTCGTCGTCAGGGCCGGGCGAACGCCACCCGGGCCGGTGCACGCCACGAGATGTTCATACGAGGCCGAGCATGGCAATCGTGTTGCGGAAACATTGCAGGGCTGCCGGAGTTGTCCCGTCGGGGTCATCATTCATGCAGGTCAGGGGAGTTGAAGCCGGGATTCTCCGGTGGTACGGACGGCTGTGACATTTTCTGTCCGACTCATTGACGAAAATGCGCGCTCCTCACATGCTGTCGGGCATGCACGAACACGACGGTCCGCTGACGCGGCTCCGACGCAGCCACGAGCACTCCGTCCTCGACCTGCTGCGCAAGCACGGTCCGCTGAGCCGCGCCGAGTTGGGCACCCGCAGCGGGCTGTCCCGCACCACGCTGTACGACATCGTCGCCGGACTCGTCGGCAGCGGTGCCGTGGTCACCAGCACCCCGCACGTCGAGGTGCGCAAGCGCGGCCGGCCCGTGGAGAAGCTCAGCCTCAACCCGGCGGCGGGGGAGGCCGTGGGCATCGACTTCGCGCGCCGGGCGGTGCATGTCGCGGCCGTCAACTTCGCCCACGAGGTGATCGGTTCGGCGAGCGAGCCGCACACCGCGGACCTGTCCTGGCCCGAGCGGGTCGACATCGCGGAGCGACTCCTCGGTACACTGGCCACCGTCCCGTTCGACGACCCCCCGCTCCCGGGCGACGCGGCCGGTGACCGCCCGGCCGCGGTCCACCTGGACGCGCTCAGCGCCATCGGCGTCGGCGTCGTCGGCCCGATCACCGACCCGGGCAGCGAGCGGGCCCACGCGCAGGGCATCGACGGTCTCCCCGACCTGCTGCGCAAGAGATTCGGCGTGTCGGTGCTCATCGACAACAACACCCGGCTCGCGGCCCTCGCCGAAGCCGTCTGGGGCGCGGCCGCCGACAGCAGCGACGTGCTCTATCTCCGGCTGTCGCACGGTGTCGGCGGCGGACTCGTGGTGGGCGGCGCCCTGCACCGGGGCCGGTACGGCCTGTCCGGCGAGTTCGGGCACGTCGTCGTCGACCCCGTCGGCCGTCAGTGCGAATGCGGCGGAACCGGCTGTCTGGAGACCCGCGCCGCCCTCGACGCGGTCCTCAACCGCTACCGGGAGGCCGGCGGCCGCGCCGGCGACCTGGCCGGATTCCTCGCCGCGGCCGCCGCGGGCGAACCCCCCGCCCTCCAGGTCCTGGAGCGGGTCGGACACGACGTCGGCAGCGTGCTCGCCGCCGTCTGCCACGCCGTCGGCCCCGGCGTCATCGTCGTCGGCGGCGAACTCGCGGAGGCCGGCCCCGCACTCCTCGAACCCGTCGAGCGGTCACTGCGCCAGCACCTGATGCCGATGGCCCGCCACCACATCGACGTCCGGCGCGCGACGCTCGGCGAGGCCGGCAGCGCGCTGGGCGGCATCGCCCTCGTTCTCCACGAGTCCCCCCTCCTTTCCCACTATCCGCGGCCCGTCTCCGAGGAGAACGCGTGAAGCCACCAGCGAGGTACCCATGGCTGTGATCACTCCGGTGCAGAAGACCGCCCCCGAAGAGCCCCGGCAGCAGCCGCGGCGCTCCCGGCGCCGTCCCCTGATCCTCAACGCCGTCGCGGTGGTGGCCGGAATCGTCCTGTGGGCCGTGGTGGCCGCTCTCGGCCTGGTCGAGAACCTGCCCGCCCCCGTGGCGGTGGCGCAGAAGGCCGGCAGCATGATCGCCGACGGCACCCTGGGGACCGACATCCTCGCCAGCCTGCGCCGCGTCCTGATCGGCTACGCCCTCGGCGTCGTCGTGGCCGTCCCCGTCGGCTTCCTGATGGGCTGGTACCCGACGGCACGCGCGCTGATCGAGCCGTACATCCAGTTCTTCCGCACCATTCCGCCGCTCGCGCTGATCCCGCTCGCGGTCGTGCTGCTCGGCATCGGCGAGGTCCCGAAGATCGCCGTGATCTTCCTGGCCTCGTTCATGTCCTGTGTCGTCTCCGCCTTCCAGGGTGTCGTCGACGTCGACAAGACGCTGATCAACGCGGCCCGGGTGCTCGGCGCGTCGGACCGCACCATCTTCGCCAAGGTGGTCGTCCCGGCCTCCACCCCGTTCATCCTCGTCGGCATGCGGATCGGACTCGGCGCGTCCTGGGCCACCGTGGTCGCCGCCGAACTCATCGGCGCGCAGGAGGGGCTCGGCTACCGGATGCAGAAGGCGTCCACCTGGTTCGAAATGGACACGATCTTCGTGTCCCTGATCACGATCGGCGTGCTCGGGCTCGTCATGGACCGGCTGCTGCTGCTGGCCGAGCGACGCCTGACCGGCTGGCAGGAGCGACGATGAACAGCAAGATCAGTTTCCGGGACGTCGTGAAGACCTTCCCGCTGAAGGGCGCCACGTTCACCGCGCTCGGCGGCGTCAGCCTCGACATCGCGGACCAGGAGTTCGTCACCGTCGTCGGCCCGTCCGGCTGCGGCAAGTCCACCCTGATGAGCATGGCCGCCGGACTCCAGGAGCCCGACTCCGGCGAGGTCCTCGTCGACGGCACCCCCGTGTCGGGCCCCGGCCCCGACCGCGGGGTGATCTTCCAGCAGTACGCGCTCTTCCCCTGGTTGACGGTACGTCAGAACGTCGAGTTCGGCCTGAAGCTCGCCTCCGTGCCCGGACCGGAGCGCCACCGCAAGGCCCAGCAGGCCATCGACCTCGTCGGCCTCGGCGACTTCGCCGACGCCCTCCCGAAGACCCTCTCCGGAGGCATGAAGCAGCGCTGCGCCATCGCCCGCGCCTACGCCGTCGACCCCCAAGTCCTCCTGATGGACGAGCCGTTCGGGGCCCTGGACGCGCTGACCCGGGTACAGCTCCAGGACCAGCTGCTGCGCACCTGGAGCCAGGAGAAGCGCACCGTCCTGTTCATCACCCACGACGTCGACGAAGCCGTCTATCTCGCCAGCCGGGTCGTCGTCATGGCCGCGCGGCCCGGCCGCGTCCACCGGATCATCGACGTCGACCTGCCCTATCCCCGCACCGAGGAGATCCGGCTCTCGCCCGAGTTCCGGCGCATCCGCAACGAGGTGTGGACCTCGGTCTACCACCAGGAAGCGCCGCCCCGGGCCGCCTGAGCCGCGCTCCGTCCCCTCCCCGTCACCCCCCTTCACGCGCACCACCCCGAGAGGAACCTTCAGCATGCCCGGAAAGACCATCAGGCACGGCTATCGCGCCCTGCCCGTCGCGATGTTGCTCGTCCTCCCGCTCAGCGCCTGCTCGGGCAGCGACTCGGGGGACGACTCCACCGTCCGCTTCGGTTACATCGGCGACTACAACGGCGCCAGCCTGCTGGCGATCGCCGACAAGCAGGGCCTGTGGAAGAAGGAGGGCCTGACCGCCAAGGTGAAGGTGTTCAACAACGGGCCCGTGCAGATCCAGGCGCTCAACGCCGACAGCCTCGACTACGGCTACATCGGCCCCGGCGCCATGTGGCTCCCCGCCTCCGGCAAGTCCAAGGTGATCGCCGTCGACACCCTCACCTACGCCGACCGCGTCATCGGCCAGCCCGGCATCAAGTCGATGAAGGACCTCAAGGGCAAGAAGGTCGGCGTCCCCGAGGGCACCTCGGGCGACATGGTCCTCAACATCGCCCTGGAGAAGGCGGGGATGACCGCCGACGACATCGAGAAGGTCAACATGGACCCCTCGACCATCGTCTCCGCGTTCTCCTCGGGGAAGATCGACGGCGCGGGCTTCTTCTACCCCGCCATCGACACCATCAAGAAGAAGGTCCCCGGCCTCCATGAGATAGCCAGCACCAAGGACACGGGCGACGCCTTCCCCACCGCCTTCGTCGCGGGCAACAAGGTCTCCGAGGGCAAGAACACCAAGGTGATCAAGGTGCTCCAGCAGGCCAACGACTGGCGCAGCGCGCACCCCGACGAGACCATCGCGCTCACCGCCAAGATGCTCAAGGTCACCGAGGCCCAGGCCAAGGCGGACGCCTCGCACGTGCAGACGCTGTCCACGAAGGACCTGGTCGCCAAGACCAAGAGCGGCGAGGTCGACTCCTGGCTGAAGAAGCTCGGCGACTTCTTCGTCCGCAACAAGGAGCTGGACGAGAACACCGACCCGGGCAAGTACTACGACGGCGACCTCTACACGAAGACGTACGCCAAGTAGAGCGCCCCGCGGGCCCGCCCGACGCTGTTTCCCCGGCGCCGCCGCGGGAGTCCTGTGACACGGTGAGTGCGTGAAAGTGACGCTACGTGCACAGGGCGCCGCCGATGTGGACACGGTGTGGCAGCGCTACGCGCGACCCGCCCTCTGGCCGACGTGGGCCCCGCAGATCCGGTCCGTCGAGAGCGAACCAGAACTGCGGGCCGGAATGCGGGGCAAGGTGCGCCCCATCGCCGGACCGGCGGTGCGATTCGTCGTCACCGCCGTCGACCACGAGGCCCTCACCTGGACGTGGCGCGTGCAGGCGGGGCCGTTCAGCCTGCTTCTGCGGCACGCGGTCGACCGGGGCGGAAGCGCGGGCGCCGTGACGCGGCTGACCGTCGAAGGGCCCGCACCCGTCGTCCTCGCCTACGCACCGGTGGCCCGTCACGCACTGCGCCGGCTGGTGCGCCCCTGAATCCCGGCGGCGGCCTCCGCATCTGAATGTCGGATTATTCGAGAAAGGTTCCTTGTAGGCGCATTCGCTTCGCTATGTACCGATATTGCGGTCGCATCGAAGCGCCCTTCAATTTGCGCGTCCCTGGAGGAATCGTGATCGTCAAGAAGCTGCATGAAGCGGGTCTGAAGAGCGAACACGCGTATCTGGCCGCGGTCGGCTCCATCGGGCTGTCGCTCGCCTCGTGGGTCACGTCCAGCAGGAGCGAGAGTCTGGAACGCGCGGATCGCTGGGGCATCTTCGTCGGTGAGTGGGCCCCCACGTTCTTCGCTCTCGGCCTCGCGCTCGCGAACTACGAGGACCGGGAATGACCGCGCGGGTCCCTTCCCCTGCCACCTGAGTGAACGCGGGGGCCGAGGCAGTCACTTGGGTGGCGCCTCGGCCCCCGCTGCGTGTCCGGCAGCGTCCTCTCCGACGGGGCGGGCCCTGAGGTACTCCGCGGCGAGGACCTGCGCCATGCGCCGCACCGAGTAGTCCCGGCGCACCGTGTCCTGCCCGGCCCGGGCGAGCCGCACGCGCTGATCCGTCGACAGACGGGCGACGCGCCGCAGGCCGGCGGCGAGGCCCGCCCGGTCACCGGTGTCCCACAGGATGCCGTTCACGCCGTCGTCGACGTAGTGCGGAACCCCGCCGGCCCGTGGCCCGGCCACGGGCAGTCCGGCCTCCATGGCCTCCAGGACGGCGATGCCGAACTCCTCCTTCGCGCTCGGGCACACGTACCAGGCGGGGACGCCGCGTGCGGGATCGGCGAGGGCGCGCTCCAGACACCTGACCCGGTCGTTGGACATGGCCGGAAGCAGCGCCAGCCGGCGGCGGGCCGTCAGGTTGTCGCCGAGGAGGCGGTCGATCGCGCGCCGCATGCCCTGCTCCACGTCGGTCGCCCGGCTCCTTGACCCGCCGATGAGGGCGAGCGTCGAGACGCGCCACATGCCGGTTTCCAGCCAGGCGCGGACCAGTTCGTGCTGTTGCTTCGTCGGGTGCAGACGGCCCACGCACAACCAGACGGGCAGGGACATGTCCTCGGCGCCCAGGGCGTCGGGGCGCCTGCTGTCGGCGTACAGGGTGCGCAAGGCCGACGCGCCCAGCGCGGGCTCGTGCCGGGTGGCGCAGTACGGGGTGATGCCCTCGGGGGCGGAGGTCGGGCCCGTGCCCGCGTTGACGGCGCGGATCTGAGGGAAGTACCGGCTCAGCTGCTGCGCGTGGTCACGGCCGGGGATGGCCACCACCCTCGCGGCGCGGGCCAGCAGGCGGTCGGCCACGAAGACCTTGTGCAGATCGAACCTGAGCTCCGCCATGGCGCGGGTGTCGTGGACGCGCGTGTCCCGGTGTCGTTGCCGCAGCTGACGATGAGGGTCGGGCGTCACCGTGAACACCACCTCGCTGCCGAGGTGTTCCGCCGCCTGGGCCAGCGCCAGGCTGCCGTCGTCGGCGTAGCGCAGATGCATGAGGTCGACGCGCGGCAGCCCACGCAGGAGCAGAGTGGTCCACCAGGTCAGCGCGGCGCAGTGGCGGTGCATGGCGGCCTGCGCGGGCACCGTAGGCGCGTCGACGGGTACACGCACGACACAGTGACCCGGGCCGCGCTGGTACCACAGCCGCGGATCGTCGAGGAAGTCCTGGTGCCCGGCGGCGACCAGGGTGATCACGCGGCCGATGCCAGGTCTGCGGGCCAGCTCGTCGCCCAGGCCGCCCAGCAGCACCGACAGCCCGCCGCTCGCGCCCTCGCCCGGAGTGTCGAGCCCGCCGAGCAGCATGCTCTGGACGACGCAGAGCTCCGCGCCGTCCGGCTGCGGCGGCAGCGCCGGCCGGGGCGGGCTCAACAGCATCCGTTCGTAGGGGTCGGACGCCGTGGCGGGGTCCGGCAGCCGGCTCCGCGCGGCGGTGCGCTGGTGGAGGTAGCGCCACAGCGCGTGGCGCAGGCCGCGGTCCTCCGCGTCGGCGAGCAGGCGAACGGCGTCGTCGGCGGTGAGCGGGCGAAGGTCCGCCGCCACGGCCAGGTCCAGCAGGAACGTGCTGCTCCGAGGCGAGGGGCCGGCCGCCAGCGCCGAGCGCAGTCGCTGTTCGGCGTGCGCCGCGCCGCATGTGCGCACCGTGCCGGGCCACAGGTCGGCCACCGCGGCGGTGACGTGCGGTCCGCAGTGGGCGTGGGCCAGCAGGATGTCGACCGACAGGGAACGCCCGTCCCTGGCGGCCCGGCGCAGCGCGGCCGCCGCGACATCGTCCCGGCTCAGCCCGGAACGGTCCTCGGCGGCACGCGGGTGTGCCTCGCCCCGGCCGTACTCGGCTTGGAGCAGGTTCTCCAAAGGGCTGTGGCCGTCGGTGGGCAGGGCACAGGCGTGCGGATCGCCGAGCGTCGCCCGTGCCCTGAGGAACGGGTCCGCCGCGTGGGGTGGACGGGGCGCGCACGACGTGGTCGAGGGGTGGGGGGAGGCCACGGGCAACTCCTTGTCGAGAAGAGCCGGCGCGGAGCGTTTCGGCGGTGGAGACCGGACCGGATGCGGCCGGGCGCTCGCGGCGGGTCAGGCCGCGGCGGGCGCCGGGGGCGCGTCGGTGAGCGCGGCCATGACGAGCGCGACGGCCGCGGGGACGGACAGCCCCGGGGGCAGCCGGGGCGGACGCCCGGCCACCGCCCGCCCGGCGAAGCCGGTCTCGACGTGGGGCAGACGGAGATCGACGAGCGTGACGTGGCGCCTGCGCTGTTCCTTGCGCACGGCTTCCACCCAGGCGGCTAGGGCGGACTTCGCGGCTGCGTAGTCCGCCATGTGCGCGGGCGGGGCGTCGGCGACGACACCGGTGAGCGCCACCAGGACACCACCGGATGTCATGTGGGGGAGCGCGGCGCGGAGGAAGGCGACGGGCGCCAGCGCGTTCACGGTCATGAGGTGTTCCGCGACGGCGTCGCTCACCGTCTCGGCGGGGCCGAAGGCCGGAACCCCGACGCAGGTCACCACCGCGTCGAGACCGCCGAGACGTTCGGCGGCCCGGTCGGTGAGGGCTGCGCAGCCGTCCAGGTCGTACGCGTCGAACGTGCTGGTCAGCACGCCGGGCAACTGCTCCCCGAGCGTACGCAGCACAGCCTCGTCCCTGCCCGCCAGGTGCAGCAGGGCGCCGCTGCCGTGCAGGGTGCGGGCCAGGGCCGAACCGATGGCACCGGTGGCCCCGGGGACGAGCACCCTCGCTCCCTCGATGTCCATCACCGGGCTCCTTCCGCGGCGGGATCGTGCATCGCCCAGCGGATCAGGCCGGTGATCAGCCGGCCGGTGGGCAGGACCGTCCACCGCTCGGCACGCTCCCAGCGCGGCAGCTTCAACTCCGCCGCCGCCCAGCCGGGCAGCAGGGCGACCGCATTGGACGCGAGGGCCGCGTAGAACGGCAGGGCGGCCACCGGGAGCGGGGGATCGAGGAGCAGGTACCGGGCGGTGTCGAGGGCCTCCGGCGTGGCCCGCAGCTCGGGGCGGTACGCCGTGAACCGGGCGCGCAGCTCGGTCACCGTTCGCGGAGGCCCGGGCACGCCGATCTCCTCGGCGACCCGGGCGGTCTGAGCGACGTAACGGTCGCATTCGCTCCGTGTCAGGCGATGCGCCGCGAAGCGCTGGTGGGCGCGCAGGAACGAGTCGATCTCGGCGATGTGCACCCATTCGAGCAGGTGTGGGTCCGAGGCGTGATAGGCGACGCCTTCGTCGGTGACC
The DNA here is from genome assembly GCF_042799415.1 of Streptomyces sp. NPDC057694. Lineage (NCBI taxonomy): Bacteria > Bacillati > Actinomycetota > Actinomycetes > Kitasatosporales > Streptomycetaceae > Streptomyces > Streptomyces sp. NPDC057694. Next base: position 1,152,477 of record NZ_JBHVIX010000001.1, on the reverse strand, counting down.
CCCCGGATCCGAGCGTGGACGGCGTTGAGCCGGTCGCAGGCGGCCCGCGCGCTGTCCGCCGTTCCATAGGTCGTGGTCGCCAGAAAGGTGCTGGTGCGGTGGAGGCGGCCCCACGGATCGCCGCGATAGCCGGAGTGCGCGGCGACGGCCGCCATCGCGGTGGGATGCAGCGTCTGGAGGAGCAGCGCGGACAGACCGCCGACGAACATGGCGCTGTCGGCGTGGACCCGGCGGATCGGGCTCTCCCGCGGAAACCAGCGTGGCCCCGGAGTCTCGTGGATCTCCGCGCGGTTGCGCGGCCCCTCCGGGCCGGCGACGCGTGCGAACAGCGCCTTTCCGGCCCGTAGTCGAAGCGGCTCGACGACGCGCGCCGTGACGACGGCCATACGGCACCTCTCAGATCCGACGGATGACGGCGCGCGGGGACCACCGTCGCGGCCGCGCAGGGAATTCGGCTCCAGGGCGAGTCGGTTCGCCCGACCGTCCACACCCTTTTTCGTCCTGCCTCCCGTGACAGATGCGGCACCAGCGCGATTTGCTGCAGCGCATCCATCGGCGCGCGGCTCCCGAAAGGGAGGCGGTGCCGCACACCGCGGCACACAGATCTGCCGCGAAAGGGACAGCATGCCGCGCATCGTGGTGGTGAGCCCGCCGTTCGCCTCGCACGCACGACCCTTGGCCTCCCTCGCCGCGGCGCTCCGCGGGGCCGGAGCCGATGTGCACTTCGCGTGCGGCAACGGCTTCGAGGACCTCGCCCGGTGGGCCCGGGTCCGCTTCGAGCCGCTCGCCGTGACCCGCAACGCGAACACCGGTGTCGCGGAGTCCACTCCGCAGGCCGTCCGAGAGGCGGAACGTCTCGCCGACTTCGTCGACGCCACCCGGCGAGGCGCGATCCCAGCCCTGCTCACCCAGGCCGCGCACCGGCGGGCGGACATGCTCGCCGACCCGCACGGAGTGCTCACCGCCGTGCGCGGCCTGCACGAGCGGGTGCGACCGGACTGGTACGTCGCCGACCAGCTGAGCTACCCGGTCACTCTCGCGCTGCACTGTCTGCGGGTGCCCTACGCGACGCTGTGTCCCGGGCATCCCAGCTACGTGCTCGGCGAGGCGGACGCATACTTCGGGCTGCCGCAGGCGTGGCCGTCGCGGATCCGGCCCGCCCCGCACGAACTGCTCGCGCTGCGGGCGTCGGTGAAGGACAACGACGAGGCCTTCACCGCCGCCTTCGCGGCGGTCGCCCGCACCGCGGCGCCGGGTGCCCCGGCGCCGGGCCGTGCCTTCGCCCTCACCTCGCCGCACGCGGTCCTGTACTCCTACCCGCAACTGCCCTGGCTGCCGGTCCGGCCCCGCGGCCGGGCCCACTTCTTCGCCGGCCACATGGTCGGGCAGGAGGAACCGCTGCCCGCGTCGTGGGCGCACCGTGTCACGGCACTGCGGGCCCGCACCCGGCGGGTGGTCCTGGTGGCGCTCGGCACGTTCCTGTCCGCTCGCGACGACGTGCTGCGCACCGTGACGGAGAGCATCCTGCGGGCCCACCGCGACGTCGGCGTCATCGTGGCCGCGGGAGCCCGCACGGACGCCCTCGCGGACCTGGCCGGCCCCCGGTGCCTGGTGTTCCCCTCCGTCCCGCAGCAGGAACTGCTGCCGCACGTGGACGCGATGGTCCATCACGGAGGCGCCAACTCGTTCACCGAGTGTGTACGCGCCGGTGTCCCCGCCGTCGTGCTGCCCTTCTCCAGCGACCAGTTCAGCGTGGCCGCGGACGCCGAGCGGGCCGGAGTCGGCGCCGTCCTGGACCCCAACGCCCTGGGGGAGCGGGACGTGCCCCAGGCGCTGCAGATCCTCTGGACCGGCCGACGGCGGCCGCTGGACATCGTGTCCACGGCCACGATGCGCCGACGGGGCCCCGCCTGGGCGGCGGCCCGGCTGCTGGCGGTCATGAACCGGGTGTGAACGGCGCCCGCGGGCTCTTCGGCGTGCGATCACCGGGCATCGGGAGGACCGTGGAGACATGACCCCACCACTTGTCCCGCCGTCGGAGACCCCGCCGGCGGAAGGATCCATCGCCGAGGCGCACCAGGAACGGGCCGACGGCGGGATCTGGGAACACCCCTACTTCTGGGTGCTGCTCATCCTCGTCGGCTCCGTCCTGGTGGCGGGCTTCTTCGTGGCACGCATCTGGGGAATGTGACCCGTCAGGTGCGACCGCCGCGTCAGTGGGGGAGTTCGGTGCGCGTGCGCAAGGTCCAGCGGCGTTCCGCGTAGGCGAGGTCGTCGCGCCACAGCCGCTTCGCCGCGGCCCTCATCACGGGGCGCAGCGCGAAGGCGGCATGCCGGGCCACGGTGAAACCGGGCCGATCGGACGTGGCGATCACCGCCTCCACCACAGCGGTCCGCGGCGCCGGGTGGCCTGCCGGTGTCAGCGGTGTCGCGTGGGTCTCCACCACCGAGTCGCGTCCCTCTCCGTCCGTGATGTGCATGACCACCGTGCGCGGCTCCGGGGCGGTGAAGACGGCACGGACGGGCACCACCAGCCGGGAGGTGAGCCGGAAGGACACGTCCACGGCGAACCCGTCGTCCGCCGGATCCGCGCCGTCACCGGACGGACTGTCGGTGACCCGCAGGTCGACGAACGAGTACGGGTGGAACCAGGCACCGTGCCACGGGTCGAGCCGGTTGGCGACGACGTCCTCCGGCTCGCAGCGGCCGAACCCGGTGTAGACGGCGGCCACCGAGCGGCCCTGATCAGGGCGCGGCGGAATGACGGGCCGCTCCAGGGGTCCTTCACCGCCGGCGCCGTCCAGCCTGACCCAGACCAGGACGCCGTCGTCGTGGACGGGCAGGGTCCGCCAGCCCGCCGTGCCCTGCGCGCCCAGCGTGAGCCCGTGCCAGTGGCAGACGAGCGTGCCGCACCGCACAGGGCTGTCCTTGAGCGGCGCGCCCAGGTGGGGGCAGGCGCCCGGCCCCGCGACGAGTTCTCCGTCGGCGTCGCGCCAGACGACCAGCTCACGGCCGGCCACGGTGCGCCCGAGCGGCGCGTCGGACGGTACGTCGGCGGTGGCGCCGACGACGTACCAGTTGCCGGAGGGCCGTGTCTGGGACCGCTTCAGGGCGCTCTCGATCACGGCGGGCCGTGCCTGGCGCCAGGTGGGTTCCTGCCGCTCCCACGCCTGCGGGTTCTTGCGGACCGTCAGCGGAATCCGTGCCGACCACGGCTGCCTGCTCACGCCGCCTCCTTGTCCGCGAGCGGGGCGCGTCCCACACGGGCGGGCACGCCGTGCGCGTCCGGCCGGTGCGGGAGTGCGGCGAGGGGAGTCTGGCGGTGGCGGATCCGGGCGTGCGCGATGCGGACGAGCCCGTCGAGGGCGACGACCGCGCGGCGGCGCCGGGGCACGACGGCCCGTCGGTGCAGCACGCTGTACCGGTCGTCGGCGACGGCGTCGAGAATGCCCGCGTACAGCACGAAGGCGCTGCGGATGCAGGGCCGGGACACCGGGTCGAGGAGCGCGATGCCGGGGACCGCCTCCCGGTAGACGTCCCGGGTGAGCGCCTCGAACGCCTTCAGCGCGTGCGTGATACGGGGATCCCGGCGGCCGGTGTCCCGGCTCCACCGCAGCAGGCCCCGGTCGACGCCGTGCGCGGCCAGCAGGTCCGCGGGCAGGTAGACGCGCCCGCGGTCGAGGTCCTCGCCCACGTCGCGCAGGAAGTTGGTGAGCTGGAAGGCCACTCCGAGGGCGGCGGCGTGCGGCTCCGCCTCGGCGCGGGGCACCGTGGTCCCGAGGACGGGCAGCATCTGGAGTCCGATCACCGCCGCCGAACCGTGCATGTAGCGGCGCAGATCGTCGTAGCCCGGATAGTCCGTGACCGTCAGGTCGTCGCGCATCGCCGTCATGAAGTCCTGGAAGTGCGCGTGATCGATCGCGTAGCGCTGCGCGGTGTCCGCGAGAGCACGGACGACGGGCTCGGCGCTGTCTCCCGTGGCGAGCCCCTGCCGAAGCTCCGCCGAGAGCTTCTCCAGCGCTGCGGCGCGCTCCTGCACCGGGGTGTCCGCGCCGTGGCAGTCGACGATGTCGTCGGCCCAGCGGGCGAAGCCGTACAACGCGTGCACGGCGGGCCGGCGGTGGGCGGGCAGCAGCCGGGTGGCCAGGAAGTAGGTCTTCCCGTGGCGGGCGTTGAGCCCGCGGCACCGGGTGTAGGCACTGCGCAGCCCGGGGTCGGTGATGCCCGCGGCATCGAGTTCTCGCGCGGTCACAGGTGTGCCCCTCCAAGTGTGTCGTGCGGGGAGCGGGACCGGGCCGGCCCGCTCGTGCGGACGCCGGTGATCCGCGCGGCGGCGAGCTTCCCCGACAGCAGCACCGTGGGCACGCCGACCCCGGGCGTCGTCCCGCAGCCGGCCAGCACCGCGTTCTCCGTACCGCGGACGAGGTTGCGGGGACGGAAGGGCCCGGTCTGGGCGAAGGTGTGCGCGGCCGAGAACGGGGTGCCCGCGGCGTGCTCCTGGGCGTGCCAGTCGGCCGGGGTGACGAAGCACTGCTCGTCGATGGCGTCACCGATGCCGTCCAGGCCGCGCTTCTCCAGCTCGGTCAGCAGCTCGGCGCGGTAGCGGGGCGCGAGATCGCCCCACTGGGCGGGGCTCGGCCCGATGTCGGTGTTCGGGCAGGGCGCCAGGATGTAGTGCAGATGCTTGCCGGGCGGCGCCAGCGTCGGATCGGTCGCCGTGGGCCGGGTGATGAGCAGCGAAGGGTCGCTCATCAGCCGCCCGCGCCGGGTCAGCTCGTCGAACGTGTCGTGCCAGGCGTCCCCGAACGAGATGGTGTGGTGGGCGAGTTGGGGCCAGGTGCGGTCTGTCCCGGCGTGCAGGATCACCGCCGAGGGGGCGTGCCGCAGCGCCACGGAGCGGCGCGGGGCGCGGCCCAGCAGCCGGTAGACGACCGGCAGATCGGGGGTCAGCACGACGGCGTCGCACGGGATCCGCTCGGTGTCCGTCACCACGGCGGTGACCCGGTCGCCGGAGCGCTCCAGGCTGCGTACCGTCCGACCGAACCGCAGGTCGGCGCCTGCCGCGCGGGCGGCGTCCGCCATCGCGCGGGGCAGCGCGTGCATGCCGCCGCGCGGAAAGTACACGCCGGCGACGGTGTCCATGTAGGCGATGACGGCGTACGCGGCCAGGGCGCGGGCCGGTGGCACACCCGCGTACAGGGACTGGAACGAGAAGACGCGGCGCAGCCGTTCGTCCTCGATGAACCGGCCGATCCGGGCGTCCATGCGGCCGAAGCCGCCGAGCGCGGCGAGGCGGGCCAGGTCCGGGGTGAGCAGTTGCAGCGGCGAGTCGAAGTTGGTGTCGATGAAGTGCTTCATCTGCGCCCGGTAGAGCCGCTCCAGCCAGTGCCGCAGCCGCACGTACCCGGCTGCCGCCTTCGGCCCGGCGAACTCCTCGACGGCCTGCTCCATGGCCTGCGCGTCGGTATGGACGTCGATGGAGCTGCCGTCGGCGAACGACGCCCGGTAGGCGGGGTGCAGCTCGATCAGGTCCACCCGGTCCCGAAGGCGCTCCCCGACGGAGGCGAACGCCTCGTCGGCCAGGTGGGGCATCGTCATGACGGTCGGTCCTGTGTCGATCCGATAGCCCTGCCGGGACAGCAGCCCGGCCCTGCCGCCGGGCTGGTCGTCGCGCTCGACGAGCGTCACCTTCCGTCCGGCGCCCAGCAGATGGAGGGCCGCCGCCAGGCCGGACAGGCCCGCGCCGACGACGACCACATGGTCGGTCCTGCCGCGTACGGTCCTCACCGGGCCGCTCCTTCGACCACGCCGGCCGACCGGTTCGGCGACGTGGGGGTTCCGGCCACCTGCCGGAGCAGGAGGCGCAGCCGGGTGTGGGCCACGGGGTCGAGCGGAGCGGAATCCAGATGGCGTGCGCTCTGCGCGGCCAGATGGCGGATCTTGTCCTCGACGAGCTGCCGGGCGCCGGTGCGTTCGAGGACGTACCGCAGATCGTCCAGATCGTCGTCGTCCAGGTCCTGACTGCCCGACCGGGCGAGGATGGCCAGGGACCGGTGGTCGTCGTCCCGTTCGGCGCGGGCGTGGGCCAGCGCGACCAGATACGTGGGTTTGCCCGCCCGGAGATCACCGGCCGCCGGCTTGTCCCGCCGGACGGGGTCGCCGAACGCGTCGTCGAGATCGTCGCGCAGCTGAAAGGCGAGGCCCGCGCCGCGGCCCGCCGAGCACAGGGCCCGCAGCGTCGTCTCGTCCGCCCGGCCGAGGATCGCGCCGAGCTGCAGCGGGCGCTCCACCGTGTACAGAGCGGTTTTCAGACAGGCGGCACGGATGGCCTGCCGGAGCGACCTGTTCCGGGTGTGCTCGCCCTGGACGTCCAGGTACTGCCCGGCGACCATCTCCAGGCGCATCTGCGACCACGTCTCGCGCAGCCGGCGCGCCTGCGGGCCCGTCAGATCCAGGGCCGCCGCCTCGTCGTCGGCCCAGGCCAGCGCGAGATCTCCGGCGAGGATCGCCGCCGACTCGCCGAACCGGGCGCCGTCCGCGGGCGCCGACGGCCGGTACTGCGCGGTGAAGTCGACGTGCAGGGCCGGGCGGCCGCGACGGACCGGGGCCTGGTCCATGACGTCGTCGTGCACGAGGGCGCAGGTCTGTATGAGTTCGAGCGCCGCCCCCAACTGGAGGGCCGCCTCGATCTGTTCGTCGTCGGGGAGACCACAGGCCCGCAACCCCCACCACAGGAACTGCGGACGGATGCGCCGCCCGCCGCCGAGCGTGAACCGGGCGACGCGCTCGGCGACATCGGCGCCGAACGTCGCGTCGACCGCGGTGGCCTGCGCGACACGCCGGGCCAGCAGCCGGGTCAGCCGCTCGTGCACCGTGCGGGGCAGCTCGGCATCGATCCGGCGCACCCGCACGGACCGGGACGGGAGCACGCCACGCGCGGGGTCGGCGGCGTTCCGACAGGGCGTCCCGCCGTGGGGCACCACCGCCGTGGCGACGCCCATGGCCTGATCGGGGGGCATGTCAGCTCCTTAGGGATGCCGGTGACCGGGGAGAGTATGTAGGGCATTCCTCGCCGGTCACGTGATCGGATGCGGTGGATTGCGGCAACCGGAGCAACGTCGTTCACGCGTCGTGGGCGCGAAGCCGTGAAACGGCGCATCCACGGCCGGGGCGGCGGGAGAAGGGTGTCCGGAGCAAAGTGTCTCGACACAGGAGGTGAGCGTTGCGGTCCGACGTGGTGATCATCGGCGCCGGTGCCGCCGGGCTCTCGCTGGCGGAGCGGCTGTGCACGGCGTCGGCGGGCCCGGCGCCCGCCGTCCGGCTCATCGACGCGCCCGCGGGTCCGCTGCGGCCCCCGCCGCGCACCTGGTGTTTCTGGGAGCGCGGAGCCGGCCGCTACGACGACGCCGTCACCGCGTCCTGGAACCGGATCAGGGTCCGGGGCCCCGACGGACACCTGGTCGACGCCGACACCGGCGCGCTGCGCTACAAGATGATCCGCTCCACCGACTTCGAGGCGACGGTCGCGACCCGGCTCGCCGCCCACGGCTCACTGACCCGCACCCGGGCGACGGTCGAGACGGTCGAGGAGGACGCGAACGGCGCGCGTGTGATCGTCCGCACCACGGAGGGCCGGCGCGAGAGCGTCCCGGCCCGGTGGGTGTTCGACTCGCGACCGCTCGGCAGCCTGCCGCCGGCCCGCACGACGCTGCTCCAGCACTTCCGCGGCTGGTTCGTCCGCACCGAACGGCCCGCCTTCGACCCGAGCGCCGTCGAACTGATGGACTTCCGCACCCCGCAGCCGGAGCGGGGCCTGGCCTTCGCCTACGTGCTGCCGACCGGCGAACGCACCGCGCTGGTGGAGTACACCCAGTTCTCCAGGTCCGTCCTGCCCACCGAGCGGTACGACACCGCCCTGCGGGCCTACCTCCACGACGTGCTCGGCATCCGCGACGTCCACATCGAGGCACGCGAGGAAGGGGTGATCCCCATGACCGACGCCCGCTTCGCCCGCCAGGTCGGCCTGAGCACCTTCAGGATCGGCGCGGCCGGCGGCGCCACCCGGCCCGCCACGGGCTACACCTTCGCCGCCATCCAGCGCCAGACCGCGGCGATCGCCGCGGCCCTGCTCGCCGGACGCGACCCGGCACCGCCGCCCCCGCACTCGAAGCGGTCGATGGCCATGGACGCCGTCCTGCTGCACGGCCTCGACAGCGGCCGCATCGACGGAGCGGCCTTCTTCACCCGGCTCTTCTCACGCGTGCCCATGGAGCGCCTGCTGCGCTTCCTCGACGGCGCCACGGCCCTGCACGAAGACCTGTCGATCGGGCTCAACAGCCCGATCGTGCCGCTGCTGCGCAGCGCGGTGGAGCTTCCCGCCCGCCCGCTGCGGCCCGCCCCCACACCCTGACCCGCCCGGGCCCGGAGGAGAACCATGCCCACGATGCGCGATGCCGCGCTCGCCTCAGCTTTCGACCATGCCGCGCGCACCTACGACACCCTCGTGAACGCCAACCCCGGCTACCACGCACACCTGCGACGCTCGGCACGCCGCCTGGGCCTGCCCGCACAGGGACGCGGGCTGCGGGTCCTGGACCTGGGCTGCGGAACGGGGGCGTCGACCGCCGCGCTGCTGTCCGTGCTCCCCGACGCGGAGATCACGGCCGTGGACGCCTCCGCCGGCATGCTGGAGCGGGCCGCGGCGAAACGCTGGCCGTCGAGCGTCACCTTCGCCCACACCCCGGCCGAACACCTCGCCGACGCCGGGATCGGCAGCGAGTCCGACGGCAAGTTCGACGCGGTGTTCGCCGCCTACCTGTTCCGCAACACGGCCGACCCCGACCGCGTCCTGACCTCCGTACGGGGAGCGCTCGGACCCGGCGGCCGGGTGGCGGTGCACGAGTACACCCTCAGCGGCAAACACCGCCACCGTGCCGTGTGGTCGGCGGTCTGCGCCGGACTGCTGCCCGTCACCACCGCGCTGGGGGACGGCGCCCTGTACCGGCATCTGTGGCGCAGCGTCGTCGAGTTCGACACCGTCGCGCTGTTCGCCCGGCGGGTGGCGGCCGCGGGCTTCGCCCGGGTCGCCGTCCTTCCGCTGCCCGGCTGGCAGACCGGCATCACCCACACCATCGTCGGCCAGGTACCGCGCGAGAGGACCCGAGGATGAAGCGCCGGGCACAGCTGCCACCGCAGGCACGGGACCGCCGGGCGGCGCGCATCCCGGCCGGGCCCGGAGCGTCCCGGGTCACGGACCCCGCCCCCACGACGGCCGTCGTCGGCGGCGGGATCGCGGGACTCGCCGCCGCCGTCGCCCTGGCCGAACGCGGCGTGCGCGTCACCCTCTTCGAACGGGAGGCCACCCTCGGCGGACGCCTGGCAGGCTGGACCACCGAACTGTCCGACGGCTCGTCGGCCACGATGAGCCGCGGCTTCCACGCGTTCTTCCGCCAGTACTACAACCTGCGGGCCCTGCTGCGCCGCACCGATCCGCACCTGGAACGGCTCACCGCGCTGCCCGACTACCCGCTCTGGCACGCGGACGGCCTGCGGGACAGCTTCCGGCACGTCCCCCGCACCCCTCCGTGGAGCGCCCTCGGCTTCGCCCTGCGCAGCCCGACCTTCACCGTGCGCGACCTGCCCCGGATCAACGCGCGGGCGGCCCTCCCGCTGATGGACGTACGGGTACCGGAGGTCTACGACCGGCTGGACGGCGTCAGCGCGCACGACTTCCTGCACGCCATCCGATTCCCCGAGGCCGCCCACCACTTGGCGTTCGAGGTGTTCTCCCGGAGCTTCTTCGCGGACCCGCGCAAGCTGTCGGCCGCCGAGATGGTGCTGATGTTCCACATCTACTTCCTGGGCTCGGCCGAGGGCCTGCTCTTCGACGTGCCCGACGACCCCTTCCCGACCGCCCTGTGGGACCCCCTGGGCCGCTATCTCGAAGGGCTCGGCGCGGACATCCGCGTGGCGCAGCCGGTCGACCGTCTCGCCTCGTCGTCCGACGGCGGGTTCACCCTCACCGCCGGGGCGCACACCCGGCACTACGACGCCTGTGTCCTCGCCCTCGACACCGGCGGCCTGCAACATCTGGTCCGGCACAGCCCGGACGTCGCCGACGCGTCCTGGTACACCCGGATCGCCCGGCTGCGGACGGCGCCGTCGTTCCTCGTCTCGCGGCTGTGGCTCGACCGGCCCGTCGCCGCCGACCGGGCCGGCTTCCTCGGGACCAGCGGCTACGGCACCCTGGACAACGTCAGCGTGCTGGACCGCTGGGAGAAGGAGGCACACCAGTGGTCCCGCCGCACGGGCGGATCGGTCGTGGAGCTCCACGCCTACGCCCTGGACGGCCTCGTCGACCGGCGCACCGAGGAGAAGCGGCTCGTCGACCAGCTGCACCAGGTGTATCCGGAGACCCGCGAGGCACGTGTCGTCGACGCCCGGCACGAGTGGCGCGACGACTGCCCGATGTTCGCCGTGTCGGGGTACGCGGACCGGCCGACGGTCCGCACCTCCAACCCCCGCCTCATGATCGCCGGTGACCTGGTGCGCACCGACCTGCCGGTCGCGCTGATGGAACGCGCCGCGACCAGCGGCATGCTCGCCGCCAACGCGCTGCTGCGCCAATGGCGGGTGCGGGGGCACGAGTTGTGGACCGTGCCGCTGCGCGGGCGCGATCCGCTGCTGCGACAGATGGCGCGCTGGAGCACGGGTCCGCGACGCGGGGAGGCCGCGCGGCCCCGCGGATGAGACGGCCCGCCCGGCTCAGGGCGTCAGCACGATCCTGCCGAACACCTCTCCCACGTCCATCGCACGGTGGGCGGCCGCCGCCCGGCCGAGCGGCAGGATCGCGTGCACGACCGTACGCAGTTCCCCGTGCGCGGCAGCCGTGAACTGGGCGGCCCGCACGGCCTGCCGGTCCGGGCCCGGCACGGTGTCGGTGCTGAGGGTGGCGAACGACAGCGACGCGCGGAAGGCGTCCATGAGCCGTGTGCCGAAGTCCGCCGGAGGCTGCCCGCCGACCACACCGACCGCGACGTACCGCCCGTTGGGGTTCAACCTGTCGAGGAAGGACGGCAGTTGGGGTCCGGCGACCACATCGACCACCACGTCGAAGCCCTTGGGTGCGTCGTCCCCGGCGCCCGAGCGGTCCAGGACATGGGTCGCGCCCAGGTCCCGCAGCCGCGCGCCGCGCTCCGCCGACGACGTGGTGACCGCCACCGCGCCCGCTCCGCCCCGGGCCGCGAGCTGGACCGCCGTGATCCCGATGCTGCCCGCCGCACCCCGTACGAGCACCGACTCGCCCGGCGCGAAACGGGCCCGGTCGAGGGCGAAGTGGGCGACGACACCGGAGCCGCCGAGCGCCACCGCGTCGGCGCCGCTCAGGCCGTCCGGCAGCGGCAGGACGTCGTCGAGCGCGGCGACCGCCTGCTCGGCGTACCCGCCGGACAGCCCGGTGAAGGCCCAGACGCGCCGGCCGGCCCACGCCTCGTCCACGCCCTCGCCCACGGCGCTGACGCGTCCGGCGACCTCGCTGCCGAGGAGGTGGCCCTCGCGGAAGCCGTAGGCGGCGAGGGTGCCCCGGCGGATCACGGCGTCCACGCCGCCCACCCCGATCGCCTCCGTGGCGATCCGCACCTGTCCCGGGCCGGGCACGGGCTCCGGGACATCGACGACCTCCAGGCCGTCCGGTTCGCCGAACGTCCTGATGACGACTGCTTTCATCGCTGCTCCTCGGGGGCGGGATGGTGGGATGGAGGGGGCGGCAGCACCGCCATCGGACCGTAACGGACACCCCCGTCCGCTTGACCGAAGTGAGAAACGATGACCGGCCATTTGTCTCGGACCGCCCGCTCCGACGCCCGCGACAACCGGGCCCGCATCCTGGACGCCGCCCGCGCGGTGTTCGGCGAGACGGGCCTGAGCGCGCCCATGCGCGAGATCGCCCGGCGGGCGGGCATCGGCCCCGCCACGCTGTACCGGCACTTCCCGACCAAGGCGGACCTGATCACGGAGACGTTCGCCGAGCAGCGGCGGGCCTGCCGCGCCGCCGTGCGCGACGCCCTCGCGGACCCGGATCCCTGGCACGGATTCCGCGAGCTGATCGAGCGGGTCTGCGAACTCCACGCACACAGCCTGGGCTTCGCCGACGCCTTCATGGCGGCCTATCCCGAGGCCATGGACTTCACCGCCGACCGGGAACAGACCCTGCGCGCGGTCACCGAACTGGCCCGCCGGTCCCAGCGGACCGGCGAGCTGCGCCCCGGCTTCGTCATCGACGACCTGATCCTCATGCTCATGGCCCACCGCGGCCTCCACGACGCGCCCCGCGCCGCACGCGTCACGGCCTCCCGCCGCTTCGCCGCGTACGTGATCGAGGCGTTCCGCGCCGGACCGGAGACGGCCGCGCCCACCCCGCTGCCGCCCCCCGCGCACCTGCGCGGTGCCGAGGTTCAGCGCACGGGGAAGCCGAACGAATAGCCCTTCTCCTTGAGCTGGGGGAGGACCTGGCGCAGGGCTTCGACCGTCTGGGTACGGTCGCCGCCCGCATCGTGGAAGAGGAGCGTCGGCCCGTTGGGCAGCTCCTGATCCACGGTGGCGACGATGGCGGCCGTGCCCGGGCGCTCGAAGTCCTTGGTGTCCACGTTCCAGCCCAGCGGGCGCATCCCGCGCGAGGCGGCGAGGGTGCGGCTGTACGGGGTGAACGCCCCGCCGGGCGCCCGGTAGTACATGGGCCGCACCCCGCCGGACGCCTTGGTGATCATGCGCTCGGCGTCGAGGATCTGCTGCGACTGGTACGACTCGGGCCGCTTGTCCATGGCGGTGTTGTGCGACACCGTGTGGTCGCACAGGCGGTGCCCGGCCGCGACGACCTTCTTGACGAGATCAGGGTGGGCCTGCGCCTGGGTGCCCACCATGCAGAAGGTGGCCTTCACCCCGTACTCCTCCAGCACGGCGAGGACTTGAGGGGTCCAGACGGGGTCGGGGCCGTCGTCGATGGTGATGTTCACGCCGCGGGCCCCCGCGTCGGAGGCGTGCGCGATGGTCTTCGCGACCGCCTCCGCACCCTTGTCCCGCGCGGTGGCGCTCGCCCTCGGCGCCGTCCCGCTCGCCTCGCCGGCCTGCGCGGTCCACACGGAGACGCCCCCGGCGAGCACGGTCACCGCGAGCGCCGCCCCGACCACTCTGCTGTTCCAGCCCTGTCCACCGCTCCGCCGTGTCATGTCCGTTCCTCCCGCGCCGTGCCTCGCCGATGCCGCCGACCTTGCGGCCACTTGGCAGGACGAGGCGGACGGGCCCGCGGATCCGTCCGTTACCGATCACGGACAATTCCGGGGGCGTTCGCGGACACAACGGCGAAGGGCGGGCGTTGCGCTGCCTACCGCCCGTCCTTCGGGCGCACCGCGAAGGACGCCAGCCGCACCCCCTCCGAGAGGATCAGACAGAGCGTGTCCCGCCCGCCGGGCACGCCGTCGAGGCGAGCCGTCACCGTGGTGTAGTCGTAGACCGACGCGGTCGCGGGGAACGTCACCGTGCCCAGCAGGCGGCCCCGCGGACCTCCGGCGCGGATCTGCACGCTGCCCGCTCCGCCCGCCACACGCGCCGTGAAAGTGGCCGCACCGCGCGGGAGTTGGGCGTCCGCGAAGGACAGCCACGTGCCTTCGGTGGTCGCCGAGACGGCTGTGCCGCGCTCCTTCGACTCGTCCACCAGACGGAGCGCGGGGTGGCCGGTGCAGTCGTCGAAGGTCTCCGCGCGCGTCGTGCGTGCGAGGTCGCGGGGTGGGACGGTCTCGCCCGTCACCTTCCAGGTCGTCCGCGCCCGGATGTCCGCCGACGAGGCGCCCACCAGGATGTCGTACGTGGCGGACTCCACGATCCACCGGTCGCGGGTGACGTCCCAGTGCGCGAGGTCCGCGCGGGAGAGGGGGAGGCGGACCGTCTTCGTCTCGCCCGGCGCCAGGGAGACCCTCGCGAAGGATCTGAGCCGTCGCAGCGGCTGGACGTCGCGGGAGGTGCGCTGATGGACGTAGAGCTGGACGACCTCGTCACCGGCGCGCCGGCCGGTGTTCGTGACGGCGACCTCGTAACCGCCGTCGAAGCGCTTCACCTTCCCGTAGCCGAAGGAGGTGTACGACAGGCCGTGGCCGAAGGGGTGGAGGGGCGTGCCCTTGAAGTACCAGTACGTGCGCTCCTCCTTGATGATGTCGTAGGCGAGGAGGGGCGGGAGGTCGTCCTCGGAGCGGTACCAGGTCTGGGTCAGCCGCCCCGCCGGGTTCGCGTCGCCGAAGAGGAGGGCGGCGAGGGCGTTTCCGGTCTCCTGGCCCGCGTGCGAGGTCCACAGCAACGCCGGTACGCGCGCGGCCAGTTCACCCAGCGCCGTCGGATAGCTGTTCTCCACGATCACGACCGTGCGCGGGTTGGCCGCGGCCACCGCCGTCACGAGGGCGGCCTGCGCCGGGGCGATGTCCAGGCTCCGGCGGTCGTGGGCCTCACGGCCGTTGATCGCGGGCATCGAGCCGATGACGACGACCACCGCGTCCTTGTCCCGGGCCGCCTCGACCGCGTCGTCGGTGCCGGAGCGGACCACCTCGCGCGCATAGGAGGCGGCCGCCGCCTTCTCCACCAGGCCCAGCGTGCCGTCCGCGCCCGTCGGCCCCAGGTACAGCGGTGAGGACCACCAGGACTCGGTGGTCTCGTATCCCGCGTACTTCAACAGGCAGGTGGCGTCCGGCTGTTGCTCCAGGCTGAACTGCTGCTGCACGTACCAGCCGTTCGGCTGGGTCTGGTCGTTGACGAATCCCGTGCCGCTGCTGCCCACGTAGAGGCCGTTCGCCACCGCCCGCAGGGTGACGACGCCGGAGCCCCAGTCGAAGACGTCGAACTGTGCCGTCGCGTCGCTCGCCGCGGCGTCGCTCTCGCGCAGCGGCGCGCCGGCCGTACCCGCACCGGCCGTGATCCGGTCGCCCGTCGCGGTGTTGCGCAGGGCGATCCGGTCCACGCCCTCACTGGCGGTCACGGCGTCCGCGCCCAGGACGCCCGCGATGCCGTCCTTCGGGGTCACCGCGTAGGGCAGCGTGCCCGAGTACCAGTCCGTGTACAGGGTGTCGGCGAGCGGGCCGACCACCGCCACGCTCCTGGTGCGGGTCCGGTCGAGGGGCAGCGTGCCGTGCGCGTTCTTCAGCAGCACCGCCGCCTTCGTCGCCGCCTCGCGGGCGAGTCGGCGATGGGCGGGGGTGTCGATCGCGTCCTTGCCGATCGCGCCGTACCGGCCGCCGCCCGGGTCGAACTCGCCGAGCCTGACCCGGATCGCGAGGACGTGCCCCGCCGCCCGGTCGATGTCCGACCGCGTCGACAACCCTTCCGATACGGCCTTCTTGAGAGCCGTCGTCGTGGGTGAGGAGTCGGTGTCGTCCGTCGTGAAGCTGTCGATGCCCGCCTTGAGGGCCGCCGTGTCCGCCTCGGCGGGGGAGGAGTAGTAGTTCTGCGAACCGTTGCCGGTGACCAGGTTGTTGGGCGCCCAGGCGTCCGTCACGTTCAGCAGATCACGGTCGGTCCAGGAGCGGACGGTGGTGTCGAGATCCGGATCGACCGTGCAGGGGCGGCCGTTGACCAGGTTGTACGCGGCCATCACTCCCGTGGCGGCGTCCGCCTCGATCGCGGGCCGGAAGGCCGCCTCGTCGTATTCGTGCAGCACGCGCGGACGCAGATCGCTCGACGTGGTCGTGCGGTCCACCTCGTTGTTGTTGGCGAGGTAGTGCTTGAGCGTGGGGGCCGTCTTGAGATGGTCGGGATCACCGCCGGTCAAGCCCTTGCCGTACGCCGTCGAGAGCACGCCCGTCAGATACGGGTCCTCCGAGTAGCCCTCCTCGTTGCGGCCCCAGCGCGGGTCGCGCAGCAGATTCACCACGGGCGCCCACAGATTGAGGCTCCACCCGGCGGGCCGCTCCTGCTGGAAGCCGCGCGCCTCGTCGCCGACGGCCGCGCCGACCCGGGTCAGCAGTCCGGGATCCCAGGCGGAGGCGAGCCCGACGGCCTGTGGGAACACGGTCGCCTTCCCGAGCCACGCGACACCGTGCAGGGCCTCGGTGCCGGTGCGGAACGAGGCGATGCCGAGCCGCTCGATCGCGGGCTGGTACTGGTGCAGGAGGGAGATCTTCTCGTCGAGCGTGAGGCGGCCGAGCAGGTCCTCGACGCGGGCGGCGACGGAGCGGGTCGGGTCGCGGAAGGGGTGCGCGGCCGCCGCCGCGCCGGGTGCGGCCGTGGCGAGCACGGTGCCGGGGACGGCGAGCGCCGCGGTCGCCGCGGCGATCAGGGTGCGTCTGCTGATGCCTGAGCCGGAGGGGCCCTCGGGTCTTTCGCGGTCGTCGTGCACGGCTGACTCCTCGATGAGAGTGAGGTAACGGAGGCCTGTGCTGGGTCACTTGACGGCGCCCGCGGCGATGCCGCGGGCCAAGGTCCGCTGGAAGAGCAGGAAGAACACGATCGCGGGCAGGACGCCGAGCAGCGCCGCCGCGTTGGTCATCGTGGCGTCCATCAGGCGCTGCCCCTGGAGGACGCCGAGCGCCACCGACACGGTCTGGTGGTCGTTGGAGAGCAGCATGACGAGCGGCAGCAGGAACTCGTTCCACGTCCAGATGAAGAAGAAGACGAGCAGCACCCCGATCGTCGGGCGGTTCATGGGCACGACGATGCGCCACAGGACCTGCCACTTCCCCGCGCCGTCGATCCGTGCCGCCTCGACCACCTCACGCGGGAAGCGGCCCAGCACCGACGCCAGGAGATACGTGCCGAACGCCGACTGGATCACCGTGAAGACGATGATCACGCTGAGCCGGGTGTCGTACAGGTCCACCTTCTTCGCCAGGAAGTAGAGCGGGTAGACGAGCGACTCCTGCGGCAGCATGTTCGCGAGGACGAAGAAGGCCAGCACCCAGGTGCGGCCCTTCACCCGGCCGATGCCGATCGCGTACGCGGTGAGGATCGACAGCAGGACCGCGAGGACGGCCACCGAGCCGCTGATGAGCGTCGAGTTCCACAGCTTCTGGCCGAAGTCGACCCGCTCCCAGAAGCCGGTGATGCCGTCGGTGTAGAACCCGTCGGGCAGGGCGAGCGGGCCGTTGTTGGAGTACTCCTCGGGGGACTTGAAGGCGTTGACGACGACGATGAGGAACGGGGCGACCATGAACAGCGCCGCGACGAACAGCGCGGCGAGCACCGGATGGCGGCGTACGGATCCCCTCATGCGGCACGTCCTTCCTCGGCGTCCTCGGCCCGCGTCTGGAGTCGCAGTCCGGCGAGCGCGAGCAGCAGGATGATCACGGTCAGGACGGTGGAGATCGCGGCCCCGTAGCCGACCTGGGTCTGCTCGAAGAACGTCGTGTACGAGAAGTACGACGGCACGTCGGTCGCGCCGCCCGGGCCGCCCTTGGTGAGGACGTAGATCGCCCCGAAGACCTTCAGCGCCGCGATGGTGCACCACAGGAGCACGACGTAGATCTCCGGCCTGATCTGCGGCAGCGTCACGTGCCAGAGCCTGCGCCACCAGCCGGCCCCGTCCAGCTCGGCGGCCTCGTACAACTGCGGGTCCACGCGCTGCAGTCCGGCCATGAAGACCACCAGCGGGAAGCCGATCTGCACCCACGCCATCACGCCCATGACGGACCAGAGCGCGAGGTCGGGGTCGCCGAGCCAGTCCTGCTGCCAGGAGCCGAGCCCGACCGCCTTGAGGAAGGCGTTCAGCGCGCCGTCGTCGGGCGCGAGGATCCAGCTCCACACGATGCCCGCCACCGCGATCGGCAGCACCTGCGGCAGATAGAAGCAGGCCCGCAGCACGGCCGCGAGACGGCTGCCGTAGTGCTTGGCGACGAAGTCGAAGAGGGTGGCGGCGAGCACCAGGCCGATGACGGTCGGGACGACGGACATCGACAGGACCATGAAGAGGCTGTGCCGGAAGGAGGCCCAGAACTCCGCGTCCTGAAGCAGCTCACGGTAGTTGGAGAGCCCGGACCAGTGCAGGGGCCCCACCCCCTGCCAGTCGGCGAAGCTCCACGCGGTGTTCATCGCGAACGGGGCGACGATCACGGCGAGGAAGGCGAGCGCGCCCGGCAGGAGGAAGAGGGCGTAACTGTCACGGCGCGGGCCGCGCGGCGGACGTCCGGGTCCGCCGCGCCTGCTCCTGGCCGCGTGCTCCTTGCGCAGTGCGGTCAGGCTCATCCCTTGGACGCGCCCTTGTCGTAGGCGGCCTGGAGCGCGTCGAGGTACTGCTCGGGTGAAGCGCTTCCGGTCATCAGCCGCTGGGTCTGCGATACGAGCGTGTCGTAGAAGCCGGCCACCGGCCAGTCCGGGTAGTAGGCGAGGCCGTTCTTGTCGGACAGCGAGTTGAAGTCCTCGATCAGCGCTTGAGACTTGGGGTCCTTGATGGCGGAGGCGTCGGCCGCGACGGGCACGCCGCCCTTGTTGCCGAGCAGGTTCTGGATCTTCTTCGACATGGTGATGTCGATGAAGTCGTAGGCGAGTTCTTTGTTCTTCGACTTGGCGGGCACCACCCACAGGTTGCCGCCGGAGCCGGGCGTGAGCGCGGCGCCGGGGAAGAGGCCGGACGACCAGTCGAACTTCGCCTCGTCCTCGAAGCGCCCGAACCACCAGGTGCCGGAGAAGATGATCGGCGCCTTCTGCTGGAGCCAGGAGACACCCGCCTTCTCGGCCGTGGCGCTGGTGGTGTCCTTGCTGATGTAGCCCTTCTTCACCCAGTCGGCGAAGGTGGTCGCCGCGTACGTCCAGGCCGCGTCGTGGAAGTCGGCCTTGCCCTTCAGCTCGTAGTCGTCGACCCAGGCGCGGTCCGCCTCGGTGAGGGCGAGCTGGTAGACGTACTGGTGGGCGAGGTATTCGGCGCCGGAGTTGGCGAGCGGCGTGACGCCGTGTTTCTTGAACTCGGCCAGTGCGGAGGTGAGTTCGTCGAACGTCGTCGGGATCTCGATGCCGTACTTCTTGAAGAGGTCCTTGTTGTAGTACGCCTGGAGGAACTCGCCGTAGTTCGGCACGCCGTACCACTTGCCCGAGCCCATGGTGCCGGTCGGTGAGTAGCGGCTCGTGGTGGTGATCGACGGGGAGAGCTGCTTGTCCCAGCCGCGCTTGGTGACCTCGGCGGTCATGTCGGTCAGCAGGCCCTGCTTCGACAGCAGGCCCGCCGTGGCGTTGCCCTTGTTGTACTCCATGAGGTCGGGGGCGTCGTCGGAGCCGAGGACCATGGACGCGGTCTTCTGTATCTGGTCGAAGCTCTTCTCCTCGAACTTGACCTTCACGCCCGGGTGTTGGTCCTCGAACTCCTTGATCGCCTCGTTCCAGGCCGCGCCCATCGCGCTGTTGGCGGCCTCGTAGTGCCACAGGCGCAGGGTCTTCGACCCTCCGCCGCTGTCGTCGTCGCTGCCGCCGCCGCAGGAGGTGAGGGCGAGGACGCAGGTCAGGGCCGATGCGGCGGCGGCCAGGGTGCGGGGGCGTCGGCCTCTGGTGTGCGTGGTGCTTCGTATCGTCAACATCCGCGGCTCCCTCAGAGCTCGGCAAGGGTGTGTCGAAGCGCTTCGACGGGTGACGGTAGGCTGCGCGGCGCGGGGGGTCAATGGGGTGGACGGGATCGGGGCGGGTGCCGTGGCCCGGCGGGGTCGTTGTTCGGCTGCGGGTCGGTGGGGGGTGGTCGCGCAGTTCCCCGCGCCCCTTGTGGGGTTGTCGGTCTGGTGCGGGCCGGTGGCCGCTTCTCGCGCAGTTCCCCGCGCCCCTGGAGATGCGCACTTCGTGCGCTATCTCCATCGGGGCGCGCCATCTGCCCAAGGCGGAGGCGCGGCCCCTGCCTCGGGTGGAGGCGCGGCCCCTGCCCCGGGTGGAGGCGCCTCCCTCGGTCCCGTGTGGGGACGCGTCCCCCGGCCCGTGTGGAGGTTGCGGCCCCCTGTCCCGTGTGGAGGCGCGGCTCCCTGTGGCGTGTGTAGGCGCTTCGCCCTCTGTCCCGCGTGGAGGCGCGCGCAGCGCAGCCTCCGAGGGGAGGCGGCGCGAAGCGCCTGCCTCAGGGGCGCGGGGAACTGCGCGAGAAGCGGCCACCGGCCGGCAGATGACGAACAACCCAGGGGCGCGGGGAACCGCGCGATCGGGAGTTGGCCAACCCGGGACCCCCAACTCGTGGGCCGGGATTAGGATGTGGCGCTTGTCCGGCCCGGGGTCGGACGGGCTCAGGCAGACCTGGAGCGGGCCCGCCCGTGCTCCGGGGAATGCGCGGACCTCGACGTCAGGACCCGATGCCAGCCACGCGTGCAAACGCAGAACTCGGCCTGCTCGAAGCGGAGATGAGCGACCGGCCCGAGGCCCTCGCCCTCTTCACCGGAGGACGCGCGGCCCCACCGCGCACCCTCGTGGACCTTCTCGATGAGACGGTACGGGCGCACCCCGACGAGCCCGCCCTCGACGACGGCACCCGCCAACTGACGTACCGCGGGCTGGCCGCAGCGGTGGAAGAGCTACGGCGCAGACTCGACACGGCAGGCGTGGGCCACGGCGACCGGGTCGGGATCCGCGTACCGAGCGGCACGAACGAGCTGTACGTCGCGATCCTCGCCGTCCTCGCCGCCGGCGCGGCCTACGTCCCGGTCGACGCCGAGGACCCCGACGAGCGCGCCGACCTCGTCTTCGGCGAGGCGCGGGTCAGGACCGTCATCGGCGCCGGACACCGCTTCACGGTGGACAAGCCCGCGGACGTTTCGGCCGCCCGGCCCGGGCCCGACGACGACGCGTGGATCATCTTCACGTCGGGGTCGACCGGCAGGCCCAAGGGCGTCGCCGTCCACCACCGCGGCGCCGCCGCGTTCGTGGACGCCGAGGCCGCGCTGTTCCTCACCGACGATCCGGTCGGCCCCGGCGACCGGGTGATGGCCGGGCTGTCGGTCGCGTTCGACGCCTCCTGCGAGGAGATGTGGCTGGCCTGGCGGCACGGCGCCTGCCTGGTCCCGGTCCCACGAGCGCAGGTGCGCGGCGGCGCCGACCTCGGGCCGTGGCTCGTGGAGCAGGAGATCACCGTGATCTCCACCGTGCCGACCCTCGCCGCCCTCTGGGAGCCCGAGGCCCTCGACGACGTCCGGCTGCTGATCTTCGGCGGCGAGACCTGCCCGCCCGGACTCGCCCGGCGGCTGGTCACCGAGGGCCGCGAGGTGTGGAACACCTACGGCCCCACCGAGACCACCGTCGTCGCCTGCGCCGCCCTGATGACCGGCACCGAGCCGCTCCGCATCGGACTGCCCCTGAACGGCTGGGAGTTGGCCGTCGTCGACGAGGAGGACCGGCCCGTACCGATGGGCGGGAGCGGCCAGCTCGTCATCGCCGGCGCGGGACTCGCCCGCTACCTCGACGCCGACAGGGACGCGGAGAAGTACGCGCCGCTGGAGTCGCTGGGCTGGCAGCGGGCCTACCGCAGCGGTGACCTGGTCAAGGCCGACCGGGAAGGGCTGGTCTTCCTCGGGCGCGGCGACGAACAGATCAAGCTCGGCGGCCGCCGCATCGAACTCGGCGAGGTCGACACCGCCCTGTCGGCGCTGCCCGGCGTCGCGGGCGCGGCCGCCGCCGTCCGCACGGCCCCCGGCGGCAACCAGCTCCTCGTCGGCTACCTCGTCACCCAGGACGGCTTCGACCGCACGGCCGCACTCGAACGTCTCCGCGCCGAACTGCCCGCCGCACTCGTACCGTTGCTGGCCCAGGTCGACGACCTGCCCACCCGTACCTCCGGCAAGGTCGACCGCGACGCGCTGCCCTGGCCGCTGCCCGGCACGGACACCGGCGCCGACGGCGCGGCCGAGCAGCTGTACGGCACCGAGGCCTGGCTCGCCGAGCAGTGGAGCGACATCCTCGGCATCCCCGTGACCGGCGCCCGCGACGACTTCTTCGCGCTCGGCGGAGGCAGCCTGGCCGCCGCCCGGCTCACCACGCAACTGCGTACGCGCTACCCGAACGCCGCCGTCCTCGACATCTACGAACGGCCCGTCCTGCGCAAGCTGGCCCGCAGGCTGGAGAAGTCCGCGCAGAACGACGGCTCCGCCCGGTTCGTCACACCCGTGCCCCTGCGTACCCAGGCGGCCCAAACCGCCCTGTTGCTCCCGCTGTTCACCCTCGTCGGGCTGCGCTGGACCGTCGCCCTCGCGGCCCTCGGCAACGTACTGCACCTGCTCGGTCCCTACCCGTGGGCGCCGTCCGCCTCCTGGTGGCTCGTCGCCGTCTGCGCCCTCGTCCTGTACAGCCCGCCGGGACGCCTGGCCATCGCGGCGGGCGGCGCCCGCCTGCTCCTGCGTGGCGTCGGGCCCGGCACCTACCCGCGCGGGGGCCGCGTCCATCTGCGCCTGTGGACCGCCGAACGGCTCGCCGAGTACAGCGGCGCGACCTCCCTGACCGGCTCCTGGCTCGAACGGTACGCGCGAGCCCTCGGTGCCCGGATCGGCCCCGACGTCGACCTGCACTCGCTGCCCCCGGTCACCGGCCTGCTCAAACTCGGCCGCGGCTGCGCCGTCGAGACCGAGGTCGACCTGTCCGGGCACTGGCTGGACGGCGACCGGCTGGAGATCGGCGCCCTCAAGGTCGGCGCGGGCGCCGTGGTCGGCACCCGCAGCGTCCTGTTCCCGGGCGCCCGGGTCGGCAAGCGCGCCGAGGTCGCCCCCGGCTCGGCCGTGCGCGGACAGATACCCACCGGCCAGCGCTGGGCGGGCTCACCCGCCGTCAAGCTCGGCCGGGCCCGGCGCGACTGGCCGCGCGAGCGACCACCGCGCGCCGTGCACTGGCGCGCCATGTACGGCCTGACGGGGAGCACCCTCAGCCTCCTGCCGGTCCTCGCCGCGCTCCCCGCACTGTGCCTGGCGCGCGCCTTCGTGCCCGCCGACGCGGCCCTCGGCGAGGCCGTGGCCGGCGCACTGCGCGCACTCGTCCCCGCCACCCTCCTCTTCGGCCTCACCTATGCCGCGCTGATCCTCGTCGGCGTCCGCCTGCTCAGCCTCGGCCTGCGCGCCGGCACCCGCCCCACCCACAGCCGCACCGGCTGGCAGGCGTGGACCGTCACCCAGCTGATGGACCTGTCCCGGCAGACCCTCTTCCCGTTGTACGCCGGGCTCGTCACCCCCGTATGGATGCGGTTGCTCGGCATGCGCGTGGGGCGCGGCGCCGAAGTGTCCACCGTGCTCGGGCTGCCCGGACTGACCACGGTGGGGGAGGGCGCCTTCCTCGCCGACGACACCCTGACCGCCCCCTACGAGCTGGGCGGCGGCTGGATCCGGGTCGGCCGCGCGGACATCGGCCGACGGGCCTTCCTCGGCAACTCCGGGATGACCGCACCCGGCCGCGCCGTACCCGACGACGGCCTGGTCGGCGTGTTGTCGGCCACCCCCAAGAAGGCCCGGCGGGGCAGCTCCTACCTGGGCCTGCCACCGGTCGAACTGCCGCGCACGGCCACCGCCCACGACGACAGCCGCACCTACGCGCCGCCCGCCCGTCTGAAGCTGGCCCGCGCCCTGGTCGAACTGTGCCGGCTCGTCCCGGTCCTCTGCTCGGCGGCACTCTTCGTCCTCGTGGCCGCGACGCTCACCGCCGTCGCGGCCCACGGCTGGTGGGCGGCGGCGCTGTTGTCCGGCGCCGTCCTGCTCGGGGCGGGCGTGCTCGGGTGTCTCGTCTCCGTCGTCGCCAAGTGGCTGCTCGTCGGCCGGCACAGCCCCGGGGAACATCCCCTGTGGTGCGGTTTCGTCTGGCGGGGCGAACTCGCCGACACCTTCGTCGAGACGGTCGCCGTGCCCTGGCTCGCCGGAGCCGTCCCCGGCACCCCGGTGCTCACCCTGTGGCTGCGCGCGCTCGGTGCGCGGATCGGCCGGGGCGCGTGGTGCGAGAGTTACTGGCTGCCGGAGACCGACCTCGTCACCATCGGGCCCGCGGCGAGCGTGAACCGGGGCTGCGTCCTCCAGACCCACCTCTTCCATGATCGGATCCTGCGGACGGATACTGTGGTTCTCCGTGCGGGTGCCACGCTGGGCCCGGGCGGAATCGTCCTGCCGGGCAGTGAGATCGGAGCCCGTACGACCCTGGGCCCCGCGTCCCTCGTCATGGCCGGCGAGTCGGTACCGGCGGACACCCGCTGGCTGGGCAACCCGATCGAGGCCTGGCGCCCCTGAGGCGGGGGGGGGACGGGGAGGGGAAAGAGCTCGGGGAAAGGGCAAAGGGAAAAGGAAAAGGAAAGGGAAAAATCGGGGCGAACGAACAAAAAATAT
>NZ_JBHVIX010000001.1:1122520-1128195 GCF_042799415.1 Streptomyces sp. NPDC057694 | reverse complement strand
GACCCCGTATGACCTGGGGCCCTGTGTCCTGGGTCGTGGCTGGTGGGTGGGTACGGGGGGACACCCGTGGGTGGGAGAACCCGGTGGGGGCCTGGCGCCCTGGGGGCGGCGGGCCGCTGTCGACGGCGGCCCGCCGGCGCAGCGTACGAGGACAGGGCAGGGGAGCGGACCAGGCGTGAGCGGGCAGCACAGAACGGCACCGGACCCCTACTTTCCGGGACACGGTGACGCCCGCTTCCGGGTCCACCGCTACGAACTGGACCTCGACTACCGGCCGGTGCCGAACCGGCTCGCGGGCACGGCCCGGCTCAGCGCCATCGTGGGCCGCGCCCCGCTGGCCGAATTCCAGCTGAACCTGGGCGACTTCCGCATCGACCGCATCCGGGTCGACGGCCGGCCCCCGCACTACTCGCTGCGCGGCGGCAAGCTGCGGGTGCGCCCGGTCAAGTCGCTGCCCGCGAGCGCCGCGTTCACCGTCGAGGTGCACTACTCCGGCAACCCCAGACCGGTCAACAGCCCGTGGGGCGGCCTCGGTTGGGAGGAGCTGACCGACGGCGCGCTGGTCGCGAGCCAGCCGGTGGGGGCGCCGTCCTGGTACCCGTGCAACGACCGGCCCGCGGACAAGGCCGCGTACCAGATCGCCGTCACCGCACCCTCGGCGTACCAGGTGGTGATCGGCGGCCGGCTGCTGACCCGCACCACCCGGGCCTCCACCACCACCTGGGTCTACGAACAGCCCGCGCCGACGTCGAGCTATCTGGTCGGCCTGTCCATCGGCAAGTACCAGACGGTGCTGCTCGGCGACCCGGGGCTCAGCGGCGTACCGCAGACCGGGCACTTCCCGGCCGGGCTCTTCGCCGAGTTTTCCCGGGACTTCGCCCGCCAGCCGCAGATGATGGAACTCTTCGAGGAGCTCTTCGGCCCGTACCCCTTCGGCGAGTACGCGGTCGTGGTCACCGACGAGGAACTCGACATCCCCGTCGAGGCACAGGGGTTGTCGCTCTTCGGCGTCAACCATGTGGACGGCGCCCGGGGCGCGGAGCGGCTGGTCGCGCACGAACTCGCCCACCAGTGGTTCGGGAACAGTGTCACCGTCGCCGACTGGCGGCACATCTGGCTCAACGAGGGCCTCGCCAAGTACGCGGAATGGCTGTGGTCCGAGCGCTCGGGCGCCCGCCGCGCCCATGAACTGGCCCTGCACGCCCACCAGTCGCTCACCGCCCAGCCCCAGGACCTCCAACTGGCCGACCCGGGACGCAAGTCGATGTTCGACGACCGCCTCTACGAGCGCGGCGCGCTCACCGTGCACGCGGTGCGCCGCGCGCTCGGCGACGCCGCGTTCTTCCGGATGCTGCGCGAGTGGGCCGTCGTCCACCGGCACGGAGTGGTCACCACAGAGATGTTCACCGCCCACGCCGCCCGCTTCGCCCCCGGCCCGCTGGACGGCCTCTTCGAGGCATGGCTGTACGAGAGAGCACTGCCGCCGCTGTTCACGGCCGCGTGAGAACCGACGGTCGGTCGTCCCCGACCGTGTTGCCCGTAGCAAACAGCGAAGTGACGGGTGAGCGGCCCGGTTCAGGACGGGTCGGCGGGGAGAGCCGCGTAGGGAAGAGCCGGTCTCCGTGCCCGGGCTTGGCGCGCATCTTGATGAGGTGGGCGGGCTGGTCCTGAAGCGCCATGGCCGACCTCTGTCTCTTCCTCGGAACGCCGTTCGGTGTGCGTTCGCGACGCTATCGGACGGGCCCGCCGGGCACGCGCCGACGGTGGCGGGAAGGTGCCACGGCGCCATCCCGCCAGGCCGCGAACCCTTCTCCGTGACCTACGGCGGTCGACACTCTTCGCAGCTCTCGGGGCACACCCCTCGCGCCCGACGGCTCCAGGAGGAGAGACAGAGATGACAAGAGGAAGCGCACGCCGTGGCGCTGCTCTGCTGTCGGCCGGGATGGCGTTCGCGCTGCTGCCCGCCGCAGGCGCGCACGCCGCGTCGGACGCCATGAGACCCGTGACGACGAAGGCCGCGGCCGCCGCCCGCACGGTGACGCTCGTGACCGGCGACAAGGTGACCGTGACGGACATCGGCGGCGGCCGGCAGACCGTCGGCGTCACCCGGCCCAAGGGCGCCACCGGACTGGTCCGCACCCAGGTCACCGACGGTGCGATACGCGTCGTACCGGACGAGGCGGCCCCTTACCTGGCCTCCGGGAAGCTGGACTCGCGGCTGTTCGACGTCAGCGAACTGATCCGGCAGGGCCTCGCGGACGGCAAGGCCGACGCGACCCCGCTCATCGTCACCTACGGCGGCAAGAGCGCGCGGTCCACCGCCGCCGTCCCCAAGGGCGCCGAGCGCTCCCGCAAGCTGGGCAGCATCGGCGGCGCGGCGCTCGACGCCGACAAGGGCCGCACGTTCTGGAACGACCTCACCACCAAGAGCGGCTACACCGACGGCATCGGCAAGGTGTGGCTCGACGGCCGCGTCACCACCGACATGGCGGAGTCGAACGCCCAGATCGGCACCTCGAAGGCCTGGGAGGCGGGACTCACCGGCAAGGGCGTGAAGGTCGCCGTCCTCGACACCGGCTACGACGCCTCCCACCCCGACCTCGCCTCGCGCGTCACGGAGTCGAAGTCGTTCATCGAGGGCCAAGAGGTCGCCGACGCCAACGGGCACGGCACGCACGTCACGTCGACGGTCGGCGGGTCCGGTGCCGCCTCCGACGGCAAGGAGAAGGGCGTCGCCCCCGACGCCACCCTCGCCGTCGGCAAGGTCCTCAGCAACGAGGGCTCCGGCTCGGAGTCGCAGATCATCGCCGGAATGGAGTGGGCCGCCAAGGACATCAAGGCCAAGGTCGTCTCCATGAGCCTCGGCTCCAGCGAGGGCAGCGACGGCACCGACCCGATGGCCCAGGCGGTCAACACGCTCTCCGCGGAGACCGGCGCCCTGTTCGTCATCGCCGCGGGCAACGCCTACGGCCCCGGCACCATCGGCTCGCCCGGCGCCGCCGACTCCGCGCTCACCATCGGCGCCGTCGACGCCGACGACGAGCGGGCCGCCTTCTCCAGCCAGGGCCCGCTCCTCGGCGGCGACGGCCTCAAGCCCGATGTCTCCGCGCCCGGCGTGGACATCCTGGCGGCCCGCTCCTCCCTGGTGGCGGGCTCCGGCAGCTACACCACCATGAGCGGTACGTCGATGGCGACGCCGCACGTCGCCGGTGTCGCCGCCCTCCTCGCGCAGGAGCACCCCGACTGGACCGGCGCGCAGCTCAAGGACGCGCTGATGTCGTCCTCGAAGCAGCTCTCCGACTCGGCGTACGCGACCGGTTCCGGACGGGTCTCCGTGCCGGACGCGATCGCCGCGAAGGTCACCGCCACCGGCAGCGCCGACCTCGGCTCCTACCGCTGGCCGTACGACAGCAACGAGCCGGTCGCCAAGAAGATCACCTACTCCAACTCCTCCGACACGGCAGTGACGTTGGACCTCGCGGTGCAGGGCGCCGCCGACGGCGTCGTCACGCTCGCCGACTCCACGCTGACCGTGCCCGCTCACGGCACCGCCTCCACCACCGTCACCGGAGACGGCTCGAAGGCCGCCGTCGGCACCAACAGCGGCCAGATCGTGGCCAGTTCGGGCGGCACGGCTGTCGCCCACACCTCCTTCGGCCTGGTCAAGGAGGAGGAGCGGTACACGCTCACCGTCCATGTGAAGGACCGCGACGGCAAGCCGGCCGCGACCAACCTCATGTACCAGCAGCTCACCAAGGGAAGCCAGGCGCTGTCCGCGACGGTCGACGAGTCCGGCACGGCCACGCTGCGGCTGAAGCCCGGGACGTACTACCTGGACAGCTTCCTCGACGTGCGCGGCGCCCACGGCAAGGACTCGCTCGGCGTGGCCTACCTGGCCGACCCCGAGGTGAAGATCGACCGGGACCGTGAGATCACCTTCGACGGCAGGAAGCTGCGCGAGGTCGCCACGCGCGTCTCCAAGAACACCGACCCGCACCAGACTCTCGTCCAGTACGACCGTCGGAACAGTGCCACCGACGTGTTCGGCATGGCCGTCCTTCCCATCATGTACGACACGCTGTACGCGCTGCCCACCCACCCGGTGAGCGACGGCAGTTACGCGTACCGGACCACCTGGCGCGAGGCCCAGCCGCACATCACCGTCGACGGCGTCGACGAGGTGTGGGAGCAGCCCGGGTCCACCCTCGTCCAGGGCCGGAGCAAGCTCGCCCTCGTGAACGCCGGATCCGGCGCCGCCGCCGACTACCGGGGCAAGAACGCGAAGGGCAAGGGCGTCCTCGTGCACGCCGACGGCACGCTCACCCCGGCGCAGCTCGCCCAGGCCGCGCAGGACGCGGGCGCCAAGGCGCTGTTCGTCACGGACGACAATGCGGGCCGCCTCAACACGTCGTTCTACAACGACGACTACACCGACCGCCCGCTGCAGATCGCGAGCGTCACCAACGCCGACTTCGACCGGCTGCTCGACAAGCAGAAGCACGGTCGGCAGATCGAGATGACGGGCGTCAAGAACGCCACGTACTCCTACGACCTGTCGAAGGGCTACAAGGGCGTCATCCCCGACAAGAGCCTGCTCTTCGCGCCGGGCTCCCACGAGCTCGCCACCGTCGACACCACCTTCTACGGCGAGAAGAAGACCGCGGGCAGCGAGTTCCGCTACTCGATCGACCCGTCCTTCGCGGTCGCGGGCGGCTTCCAGGAGAGCTACGACTTCCCCGGGCACCGCACCGACTACGTCTCCGTCGAGTCCGGCCAGCAGTGGCACGAGTCCGTCAACGCCGGTCCCCTGGAGGAGCGCAGCGGCCGGGTGACCTACCGGGCCGGCAAGCACACCGAGCGGAACTGGTTCAAGCCGGTCTGGCACCCCTACGGAGGCAGCGGCCTCGGCTGGGGCCAGCAGCGGCGCGGCGACGACCTCCAGTTCAACATCCCCGGCTGGGGCGACGCCGGCCCCGACCACACCGGTTTCGGCGACCCGTACGGCTCCGACTCCGGCATGAAGCAGTACACCGAGGCGTTCGTGAACGGCGAGAGCGCGGGGCGGCGGGTGGGCAGCACCGCCCAGTTCGGCGTCAACGACGGCTCCGAACTGCCGTTCAAGGTGGTCACCGACACGGCGCTCGACCCGGCCGTTTGGGGCGTGGGCACCACCACGCACACCGAGTGGACGTTCCGGTCGGGGACCACGCCCGACGACACGTACACGTTCCTGCCGCTGATCAATCTCAACTACGACGTCGACACGGACCTTGCGGGCAAGGTCCGCGCGGGCGCGCGGCTGCCGATCGGCCTGTCCGCCGAGTACGTCAAGGGCGCGACCGGCACCGGCACCCTCGGCGGCGGCACCCTGCGGGCGTCGTACGACGGCGGCAAGACCTGGAAGTCCGTGGACCTCAAGGGCTCCGGCGCCTCCTGGAACGGCACGCTGAACGTGCCCCGCGACGCCACCTCCGTCTCCCTGCGGGCGACCGCGAAGGACGACAAGGGCGGCACGGTGTCCCAGGAGATCGTCGAGGCGGTGAAGGTGAAGTGAACCGCTGAGCAGGCGGCCCGGGGGGGAGGGGGGGGGGAGGGTTCGGGACGTGGCTCATCGGCCTCGGTGGACTCCCAGCGTAGCACTTCTGGGGTGCAGGGTTCGTAGAGGCGGGTGGCAT
>NZ_JBHVIX010000001.1:1066208-1122510 GCF_042799415.1 Streptomyces sp. NPDC057694 | reverse complement strand
AAAAACAAAAAAAAGAGCGTCATATCACGAAGGGAGGTCGCCAGGGGGGGAAGGGAAAACCACACCCCTAACCCTCTCCCCGGTCCCCATACGCCCCCCCCCCCCCCCCCCGGCCCCGGGCGTTCGGCAAGGAAAGGCGGCTCCTCAGACGGTGCGCGGCCCCAAGTCGTAGCGCTCCTTGACCAGTTCGAGGTGGAGCCAGCTGTCCACCTCGCGCACCTGCGGCAGCTCCCGCATCTCCTCCAGCGTGGTGCGTACGGAGGTGAACGACTCGGCGGTGATGGTGCCGACCAGCTCGGCGCCGCCCAGGCACGTCGACAGGAACGTCACGCGCGGGAGAGCGGCCACCAGCCGCGCCGTGTCCGCCGCCGCACCGGTCACCCGCAGGCTGAACCCGCACAGATGGCCCATGCCGAGGACCTCGGGCCGTACCAGCGCCACCACCTGGGCCACCCCGCCGTCGAGCAGGCGCAGGGTGCGGGAGCGGGTCGCGCCCGCCGACAGCCCGATCCGCGCCGCCAGCTCGGCGAACGGCAGCCGCCCGTCCTCCTCCAGCGCCGCGAGGATCCGCTCGTCCACGTCGTCCTGCGGTGCGACGGTGGGCTCCTCGGCCGGCAGATACGGGTCCTTCACGTGCCGCGTCGCGATGAGCGGGTCCACGGTGGACACCCCCTTGAGTCCGCGGATGTGCTCGATCGCCCGCTCCAGTTCCCCCAGCCCCGCCGTGCGCAGCTCCGTCATGATCGCCCGGCGCCCGCTGGTCAGCGTCACGAACGGAGCCTCGGGCAGCTCGGCGATCGCGCGCGCGACCGGCCCGGCCGCGCCCTGCGTGCCGATGGCCAGATGCGCCGAGGCGGTCAGCCGGCGCACGGCGGGATGGGTGATGGCCACAACGCGCACGGCGCCCGACTCCTGGAGCCGCTGCACCCGCATCCGCGTCGCCGGCCGGGACAGACCCACCCGCTGGGCCAGCGTCTCGTAGGTCAGCCGGCCGTCGGTCTGCAACTCGCGCACGATCGCCAGGTCGGTCTCGTCGAGATCCACGGGTCGGTCCCCTCGGTCAGCGGTTCGGCCCGGCCGTGACGCAGCCGGGGTCTGGGGCCATTCTCGGACAGCCCACGGACGGAGCGGCCGTCCCGTCGGAAGTAGACAAGAGTGACAGTCGAAACGTAAGTTTCATTCCCATGTTGCGATCGAATCATTCCTGGAGGACGGTGTGACGCGCCCCGTCGCCGTGATCACCGAGACGGCGGAGCTCGATCCCGAGCCCGGTCTGCGACTGCTGTCCGAGGCCGGATTCGAGGCCCGTCTCGTCGGCAGCCGTGACCCGGAGGCCATCGCCGCCGCCGCGCACGACGCCGTCGCGCTGATCGTCGGGTACGCGCGCGTCGACGCGGCGCTGCTCGACCGGCTGCCCGCCGTGCGGATCCTCGCCACCATGTCCGCGGGCACCGACATGATCGACGTACAGGAGGCCGAGCGGCGCGGCCTGTGGGTGGCCAACCTGCCGGACGCGGCCACCGAGGACGTCGCCGTCCACGCCCTCGCCCAGGCCCTCGCGCTCGTCCGGCGCCTGCCGCAGGCCGACGCGCTGGTCCGGGCCGGCGGCTGGAGCGACGACTTCACCGAAATGCCGCGCAGGGCGAGCGAGTTGACGCTCGGCCTGGTGGGCTTCGGCCGCATCGCCCGCACCCTCGCCCGGATCGCCGCCCCGCTCTTCGGCCGTGTCATCGCCCACGACCCGCACGCCACCGACCGGCCCGACGGCGTCGACCTGGTCGGCCCGGACACGCTGATCGCCGAAGCGGACGTGCTCTCCCTGCACATCCCGTCCACCCCGCGGACCAAGGGCATGGTCGACGGCCCGCTGCTGGCCCGGATGCGGCCCGGCAGCCTCCTCGTGAACGTCGCCCGGGGCGACCTCGTCGACGCCGACGCGCTGCTCGCCGCGCTCGACAGCGGCCCGCTCGCCGGCGCCGCCCTCGACGTCTTCCCCACCGAACCGCCCGCCGCGGACGACAGGCTGCGCACCCACCCCCGGCTGCTGCTCTCCCCGCACAGCGCCTTCCTCACCGACGCCTCGACGCACGCCTACGCCACCGACCCCGCGCGCAACGTCATCGCCTGGTGGACCACCGGCCGCCCGAACACCCCGGTCGCCGGACCTACCCGGGCGACCACCCCCGCACCCGGCACCACACCCCGGCAAGGAGCCTTCGCGTGACCGACCTCCTCACCACCCCCGCCCCGGCGACCGACGCCGCCGAGGAACTGCGCCTGCGCCGTGAACTCGCCGCCGTCTACCGGCTCGTCGCGCACTTCCGCATGACCGACCTGATCTTCACGCACATCTCGCAGCGGCTGCCGGGCCCCGACCACCACTTCCTCATCAACCCCTACGGCCTGCTCTTCGAGGAGATCACCGCCTCGAACCTGGTCAAGATCGACCTCGACGGCAACCCCGTGGAGCCCACGCCGCACCCGGTCAACCCGGCCGGATTCGTCATCCACAGCGCGATCCACAAGGCCCGCGCCGACGCGCACTGCGTGCTGCACACGCACACCAAGGCGGGCTGCGCCGTCGCCGCGCAGCAGGGCGGCCTGCTCCCCGTCAACCAGATGTCGATGGAGTTCCACAACCGGGTCGGCTACCACGACTACGAGGGCGTCGCCCTCAACCTCGACGAGCAGGAACGCCTCGTCGCCGACCTCGGCGGCCATCCCGCGCTCATCCTGCGCAACCACGGCCTGCTGACCGTCGGCGACAGCGCCAAGCAGGCTTTCCTGCGCATGTACTACCTGGAGAAGGCCTGCGAGATCCAGGTCACCGCCCAGGCCGGCGGCGCCCCGCTGATCCTCCCTTCGGACCAGGTCGCGGAGTACACCGCGCAGCAGCTCACCTGCGAGGGCGGGGCGGCCTCCGACTTCGAGGACCACGACGCCTATGACCTCGCGTGGGGTGCGCTGTTGCGGCTCGTCGAGCGGGTGGCGCCGGACTACAAGGACTGAGCCGTGGGCTGCCGCACCGGTCGCCGTCGTCGCCCGCGGGCCGGTGGCCGCTTCTCGCGCAGTTCCCCGCGCCCCTGAAGCATGCGCGCTGCGCGCAGCTTCCCCTGGGCGAGCGAAGCTCGCTTCCAGGGGCGCGGGGAACTGCGCGACCGGCCCCCACCGGGCCCGCGGACGAACGACGAACCCGATCGCCGCAGCCCCTCAGGAGTGGGCCCGCCGCCAAGCCGCCATCGAGGCGTCCCACGCGTCGCCCGACAGCGCCGTCAGGGAGGCGGGGAACAGGCCGTCCTCCTCCTTGGCGATATGGCGCCGCAACTCGTGCATCGCCTCCCTGAACGTCGCGACGTCGCGGGGCGAGCCGAGGTCGAGCGCCGGGAGCAGCGCCGCGAGGTCCCGGTGCTCGGCCTCCAGGGCCGCGATGTACTCCGCGTACTCGGGGTCCTCGCTCATGACGCGGAACAGGCCGTCCTCCTCGCCCCGCCAGTGCGCGGTCAGTTCCCCGGCCATCCGGTCCACGAGGACGCGCGCGGCCGCCGGATCACCGCGGTCGAGCGCGCGCAGCGCGTCCCCCGCGGTGTCGGTGACCCGCTCGTGCTCGGCGATGAACTCCTTGATCAGGGGGATGTCCCGGCAGCCGCAGTAGTGGCACATGCCGTCAGTCTCCCCAGGCGCGGTCGCTCGCGGCGGGTTTGCCGCGCCGCAGAGCCATCAGGCACGAGTCGTCCTCCTGCGGCGTGGGCAGCAGCTCCGCGCTGACCGTGTCCACCAGCTGCTGCGGTGACAGACCCGCGTGCCGCTCCACCGCGCACAGCAGCCCCGAGAGCCCGTCGGTGATGTCCTCGTCGCGGCGCTCCACCAGGCCGTCCGTGCACATCAGCACCGTGTCGCCGTCACGGAGGGGCAGCTCGTAGGCCGTGTACGTCACCTTGGGCAGCACCCCGAGCAGCAGACCGGTGGTGTCGTCCAGCAGACGCGCCTTCCCGTCGCGCAGCAACACTGGGGGCACGTGTCCCGCGCACACCCAGCGCAGCAGCTCGCGATCGGGGTGGTAGCGGCAGACGATCGCGGTGGCGGTGCCGTCCATGCCGCTGTCGAAGGTCAGCCGGTTCAGCCAGGCGGTGAGCGCCTCCACCGGCTGCCCGGTGTGGGCGAGCCCGGCGAGACCGCCGCGCAGCGCCGCCATCCGGGCCACCGCGTCGAGACCGTGACCTGCCGCGTCACCGAGCGCGTACAGGACCCGCCCGTCGGGCAGTGGTTGCACGTTGTACCAGTCGCCGCCGATCGACGACCGGGTCTCGGCGGGCCGGTAGGCGACCGCCGACGTCACCCCCTGCACGGTGATCTCGGGCGGATGGGAGGGCAGGACCGCCTCGCGCAGCCGGGCCGCGACCCGGGCCTCGGCGTCCGCCCGCTGCCGCCGCCGCTCCGCCGCGTGCACCGCGGCGTCCAGCTCCACCCGGCGCAGATACGACTTCGACACGTCCCGTACGAGGGCCTGGAGACCCCACACGGGACCGCTCGCCGCCCGCAGCGGCTCCAGGGTGAAACGGATGTGGCGGGTGTGGTCCGTGAGAAGCAGTCGGAGGTCCAGCTCCACGGGGAGGCCGGACATGACGTGCTCCAGGGCCACGCGGAACGCGGTGCGGTCCTCGGGCACCAGCCGCCGGGCCAGCTCACCCAGCGTGAGCGGCCCCGCGTCCGACGGCCTGTCGAAGATCACGTACAGGCCGGGGGACCAGTCGCTGTGCCCCGACGCCAGTTCCCATTCGCCCCAGCCGATGAGGCCCTGCTCCTGCACCCGGTCGCTGATCAGCTCGTGCCGGCGGGCCGCGTCGTCGAAGGTCACCACGACATGGCCGCGATGGCGCGTCGCGGTGATCCGCACCCGCCGGTGCAGCGGCTCGCCCCCGACCATCAGGGTCGCGTCCCAGTCCCGGCCGGTGACCGGCTCCCCGGTGGCCAGCACCCGCCGCATCGCCGCGAACAGCCCGGACGTCTCCGACGACGGCTGGGACACGGTCATCAGCTGCCCGTGCCGGGGCCGGGAGCGCGCCGCCAGGGACCGGCCCGCGGTGTTCACGGCCACGTCCACGAAGTCCACGACCTGCCCCGCCGCGTCCGTGACCGGGGCGAACACCACGGTCGGTTCGGTCGAGGCGTCCGCCACCGCCTGCGCCCAGTCCGGCGGGTCCACCGGCAGCTCCGGCGCGGTCAGGGCGGCGTCGCGCACCGCCTCCCCGCCCAGGAGCTGGAAGGAGTGCCGCGACGCCTCGCGGGCCTGCCGCGTCAGCAGCGCGTCGATCGCGGTCAGCTCCGGCGGGGCGGGCGGGTCCGGTGGACCGGGTGCCGCCTGGGCCATGGTGGTTCCTCCGGGTGTCCGGTGGGGCGCGTACGGGCGCGTACCTCCAGTTGACCTTGCCCGGTGGCCGCGCGCACACCGACGGTGGCCGGACCCGGGCGGCTGGCGGGAGAAAAGCGCGTGATTCCCGCACCCGCCGGGCGGTAGCCTCGCCCGCCGGATCACAGCCCGAGGGAAAGGCGTCCATGACGACCCCGCGCAAGCTGCACGACGACGAGCCCGACATCGACGACGCGCTGGTCGCGGGGCTGCTCGCCGACCAGTTCCCGCAGTGGGCCGCTCTGCCCCTGCGGTACCTGGCATCGGACGGCACCTCGAACATGCTGTTCCGGCTCGGTGACGGCCTGGTCGTACGGATGCCCCGCACCGCCGGCGCCGCCGCGGACGTCCCGGGGGAGCAGCGCTGGATGCGCCGGCTCGGTCCCGAGCTGCCCGTCGCGGTGCCGGAGCCGGTCGGCGCGGGGGTCCCCGGGCGCGGATATCCGTGGCCGTGGTCCGTCTGCCGGTGGATCGACGGCGTGCTGCCGACGATCGGCACCGGGGAGCAGCCCGTGGGACTCGCGCACGACGTGGCGGACTTCGTACGAGCCCTCACGCGCGTCGACACCACCGGCGCCCCCGCGGCGGACCGGGGCAAGCCCCTCGCCCCGCGCGACGCCTCGACCCGCGCGGCCCTCGATCAGCTCGACGGCGCCCTCGACACGGCCGCCGCGCTCACCCTGTGGGAGAGCGCGCTGCGCGCGCCGCGCTGGGACGGCCCCGACGTCTGGGTGCACGGCGACCTGGAACCGGGAAACCTGCTGGTCGACGCCGACAGCGGACGGCTCGCCGCCGTCATCGACTTCGGCTGTACGGGCGTCGGGGACCCGGCGGTTGACCTGATCGTCGCCTGGTACGTCCTCGACGACGGCCTGCGCGACACCTTCCGCGCCGCCGTCGGCTGCGACGAGGCCACCTGGACGCGCGGCCGCGGCTGGGCCCTCAGCATCGCCGCGCTCGAACTGTCCTACTACCGGGGGCGCAACGCCTTCATGGCCGACACCGCGGCACGGGTCCTGGGCCGACTGCTCGGCTGACCCGTGCCGCGCGGGGTCAGACGATCTGGCTGTCGATGCTCACCGACGTCTCGCGCTGCTGCGGGATCAGGACCGACGGACTGCCCTGCGTGACGGCCACCTGCCGAACCGGCGACGGAATGCGGATGCCCTCGGCGCGGAAACGCTGGTGCAGGCGCTTGATGAACTCGTGCTTGATCCGGTACTGGTCGCTGAACTCGCCGACACCCAGGATCACGTTGAAGCTGATCCGCGAGTCGCCGAACGTGTGGAAGCGGACCAGCGGCTCGTGCTCCGGGACCGCGCCCTCGACGTCCTTCATGACCTCCGTGACGACCTCCACCGTCACGCGCTCCACATGATCGAGGTCGCTGTCGTAGCCGACACCCGCGAGCACGGTCAGGGTCATCTCCTGATCCGGACGGCTGAAGTTGGTCATGTTCGTGCCCGACAGTTGAGTGTTCGGGATGATCACGAGGTTGTTGGAGAGCTGCCGCACCACCGTGTTGCGCCAGTTGATGTCGACGACATAGCCCTCCTCGCCGCTGCTGAGCCGGATGTAGTCACCGGGCTGCACGGTCTTCGAGGCGAGGATGTGCACGCCGGCGAAGAGGTTGGCGAGCGTGTCCTGCAGCGCGAGCGCCACCGCCAGACCGCCCACGCCGAGAGCGGTGAGCAGGGGCGCGATGGAGATCCCGAGCGTCTGGAGCACGACGAGGAAGCCCATCGCCAGCACGACGACCCGGGTGATGTTCACGAAGATCGTCGCCGAGCCCGCCACCGCGGCGCGGGACTGGGCCACGGTGCGGACCAGGCCCGTGATGACGCGGGCCGCCGTCAGGGTGGCCGCGACGATCACGAACGCCGTCAGCACCATGTTCACCGTGCGGCCGGTGCGCGTGGTCAGGGGCAGCACCTCGGCCGCCACCGCGGCGCCCGCCGCGACCGCGGCCCAGGGGACGAGGGTGCGCAGGGCGTCCACGATCACGTCGTCGCCGCCCCAGCGGGTGCGGCTCGCTCTGACGCCGAGCCAGCGGAGCAGCATCCGCAGCAGGAGCCCGGCCAGTAGTCCGCCGCACAGTGCGACGCCGGCCACGATCAGGTCGTGGAGGTCGGCGGTCCGGGTCATCTCTCACCTCCGCCGGTCCGGGGGAACCCGACCACGGGGGTTGCTATGTGATGTTTCGTCAAGTGGCACCTGCTCGTTCGGGGGTGGTCCGTACGCGGACCGGGGCCATCCTGCCGCACACGCCTGAACCGCCGGCATCGTGGCTGGTCGCGCAGTTCCCCGCGCCCCTAGGTTGTCGTTTGCCCGCGGGTCCGTCGGTCTTCTCGCGCAGTTCCCCGCGCCCCTGAGATGCGCACTTCGTGCGCCATCTCATCAAAGGCGCGCCACCCGCCCAAGGCGGAGGCCAGCCCCCGTCCCTCAGGAGAGGCGCCGCTGTCAGCCACTCATCAGAGGCGCGCGAAGCGCAGCCTCAGGGGCGCGGGGAACTGCGCGACCAGCCACGACGAGAGCCGCACCCGACCACGAGGAAGAGCAGCGCGCAGCGCACGCTCCAGGGGCGCGGGGAACTGCGCGACCAGCCACGACGAGAGCCGCACCCGAAAACAAGGGGCGAGCGCAGCTCGCTTCAGGGGCGCGGGGCCGTGTCCATCAGCGGCTCCGCCGCGGGGCGCGAGAAGTCCCACCGGGCCCGCACCCGGCGACGGACCCCTTAGTCGAGCCGCACTGTGCACCCCGCCCGAGCCGATTCGTACGCCGCCGAAACAACGCGCAGCGCCCGCAACCCCGCCGCCCCGTCCGTCACCCCCACACCCCCCTCCCCGAACAAGAACCCCCGCATCATCAACCCGTCCAGATCAACCCCGTACGGAATCTCCACCCCACCCCGAGCCCGCTCGTCGAACCCGAACACCTTCTGGTCGAAGGCGTCCATCTCCAGGACGGCCCGGTCCCCGATCACCTGCATCGACAGCCCGCCCCACGCCGGATGATGCCGCGGCTGGCTCCAGCTGCAGTCCAGCGTGAGCACGGCCCCGTTCGCGTACGTGAGCGTCAGCAGCCCCGCCGTCTCCACGGGTACATCGCCCTCGGCCTCGTACAGCACGTTGTTGGTCTGCGCGTAGACCGACGTCACCGGGCTGCCCTCGAAGAGGTCGTCGAGCAGGTCCACGACGTGCACGGTGTGGTCCATGAGGGCGCCGCCGCCCGCGAGGTGCGGGTCGACGAACCAGCGGCGCCGCGCCCCGGGCATGTAGCCGTTGTTGGCGCCGGCCACCGCGAGGACGTCACCGGCCGTACCCGCACGGACGGCATCCCGCACCGCCAGGTACGCGGGGCTGAACCGCACCGGATGCGCCACAGCGAGCCGCACCCCGGCCACCCGGCACGCCTCGACCATGGCCGCGCCGTCCTCCGGCGTGGTGGCGAGTGGCTTCTCGCACAGGACGTCGACCCCGTGCGCGGCGGCACGTTCGACCAGCGGCCGGTGCCGCACGTTCTCCGCGCAGACCACGACCTTGTCCGGCCCCCAGGCGAACAACTCCTCATACGTATCGACGTAGTTGACGCCGAGCCGCGCCGCGAACTCCTTGCCGCGCAGCTCGCCCGGCGCCGCCAGGTCCGTGTCCGGGTCGGTGGTCAGCACCTCCACCCCGTCCATGGCGGCGAGCAGCCGCGCGAACCCGCCCGCGTGCACATGCGCGAACGACAGCACTCCGACCTTGATGTCCTTCACCGTCCGGCCTCCTCGGGCAGCTTCAGTTCGACGGGTTCCCCGGTGCGGGCCGACTCGGCCGCCGCCACCGCGATCCGCACCGCCTCGACACCGTCCCGCGCCGACACCCGGGGCGCGGCCCCGCCCGTGACGGCGGCGGCGAACTCCCGCAGCTCGGTGAGGTAGGGGCTCTCCGTCATGGGACTGCCGGGAATCCCCTCGCCGAGCGGACGCTGTCCCTGGGCGAGAACGCGGAAGCCGGTATGCGTGGTCGAGTCGTGTTCGAGGATGCCGTCGGGCCCGGCGACCCTGAACGTCGTACGGAACGGGAGGTCCGCCGGTCCCCACACCCCGAGGACGTGGCTGATCGCGCCCGACGCGTGGGTGAGGACGGCGGTGCCGGTGGTCACGGCGCCTTCCGGCGCGTCCGGCCCCTGGTGGCCGCGGACCTGGGCGTGCACCCGGACGACGTCGCCCGCGAGCAGCCGCGCGATGTCGAGGTCGTGGATCATCTGGTCGACGAGGATGCCGCCGGACAGCGCCGGATCGGCGAACCAGGGCGCCCAGGAGGGGAAGCGGCCGGATCGGGTGAGGCGCAGCACCGCGGGAGCGCCGATGCGGCCCGCCGCCACGGACCCGGCGAGCGCCGCGTACGCGGGAAAGTAGCGGACGACGTGCGCGGGGAAGAGCAGCACCCCGGCGGCCTCGGCCGCGTCCGCCATCTCCCGTGCCTCGCCGACGGTCAGCGCGAGCGGCTTCTCGCACACCACGTGCCGGCCCGCGGCGATCGCTTCGAGGGCGAGTTCGTGGTGCGTGAACGTGGGCGTGCACAGGTCGACGACCGAGCTGCGGTCGAGGAGTTCGGTGAGGGAATCCACCGCCTTCACTCCGAACTCCACGTATCGGTCGGCGAGTTGTTCCGCGTTGCCGTCGGTGGACAGGATCGTGACGCGCGCGCCGAGCGCGGTCCAGGCGGGCAGATGCGCACGGGCGATACCGCCCGCGCCGATCAGTCCCACGTCGAGGTCTGCCATGAACGTCCTTTCGGGGAGGCCGGTTTCAGGCGTCGTTCGTTCCGCTCCGGGTCGCGCCGTACCGTTCGGGGAGCCGCGCCTCGGCCGCGTCCAGCGCGCGGCGCACCGCGCCCAGGGCCACGCCCTCGCGGCCGAGCGTGCTGACCGCGATGTGCGGCACGTGCAGGGTCAGCGGTCCGAGATGTGTGGACAGCTGGGAGGCCAAGGGATCGCCCACCGCGGCCAAGGATCCAGTCAGCACGACGAGTTCGGGGTCCAGGGCGAGGACGAGCGCGGCGACGGCCGGGGCGACACCGGCCAGGAACCGGTCGAGGACGTCGAGCGCGCCCGGCTCCCCGGCGCGCACGGCCCGGGCCAGCGCGCCCGTCGACGACTCGCCCGGCAGCCGCTCACCGGCCCACACGAAGCCCTTCTTCACCTGTTCCAGGCCGAGTTGAGGCAGCACGCCGAGTTCACCCGCGCCGCCGCGACGGCCCCGGTGCAGCCGGCCGTCGATCATCAGGCCGCAGGAGATGCGCGGCCCGAGCAGGACACAGGCCACGTCGTCCGCGAGCCGGGCGGCGCCGCGCCAGTGCTCGGCGAGCACCGCGAGGTTCACATCGTTCTCGACGAGGATCCGGCCCGTGCCGGGGAAGTCGTCCGCGAGCCGCCGCGCCAGATCCAGATCGGTCCAGTCCGGCACGATCACCGAACGGATCCGCCCGGTCTCGCCGACCATGCCCGGCACCCCGATCCCCAGGCTCCACACGTCGTGCGGCCCGAGCCCCCGGCCGGCCAGAAAGCGGCGCAGATGGCCGCGCAACAGCTCGATGCGCTCCGCGCCCGTCGACTCAGGAGCGATGTCGTGCCGCGCGCGGGCCACGATCTCCCCGTCGAGCCGGGCGAGCAGCAGCACGATCCCGCGGAGCCCGATGTCGACCCCGACCACATGCCCGGCCTCGGCGCGGAACCGGAACCGCCGCGCGGGCCGGCCCGGCGCCCGCCCGGTCGTCGGGATGCCCGCCTCGGCGATCCAGCCCCGCGCGACGAGCTGCTCGACGAGCGCCTCGACGGTCGGCCGGGACAGGCCCGTGGTGCCCGCGAGCCGGCTCACCGTCTGAGGGCTCTCCCGCCGCAACTCGCCCAGAACCACCGAGGTGTTGAGGTCGCGCAGCGCCGCGAGGTCGTGTCCCCGCGACCGGTCGTGCACCGCCACGGATTCTCCGTCCGTCGGATGGAGCACGCGTGTCCGAATACGCAGGACTGTTGCAGAACCGTCCGAGCTTGGGAACCCCGCCCGCACGGAAAATACGCAGAACTCCTGCACATCCCACGGCCGTACGCGGCGGGGGCGCACGTGGTGAATGGCCACACATGACCCATTGACGCCCCTTCGGCCCGGCGTCGACGCTGGAGACATGACCCAACTGTCCGAGCACTTGCGTCAGGCCACTCCCGTCGTCGCGCAGCGAGGGGAGGGCGTCCATCTGTACGGGATCGACGGCCGCCGGTATCTGGACTTCACGGCGGGGATCGGCGTGACGAGCACGGGCCACTGCCACCCACGGGTGGTGGCGGCCGCGCAGGAGCAGGTGGCCACGCTCATCCACGGCCAGTACACGACCGTGATGCACCAGCCGTTGCAGCGACTCGTGGAGAAGCTCGGCGGCGTTCTGCCCGAGGGCCTGGACAGTCTGTTCTTCGTGAACTCGGGCAGCGAGGCCGTCGAGGCGGCGCTGCGCCTCGCACGGCAGGCGACGGGCCGGCCGAACATCATCGTGGCGCACGGCGGCTTCCACGGCAGGACCGTGGCGGCGGCCTCCCTGACGACGTCGGGCACGAAGATCCGTACCGGGTTCGGGCCGCTGATGGCGGGTGTCGCGATCACGCCGTTCCCGAACGCCTTCCACTACGGCTGGGACGAGGAGACCGCGACCCGGTTCGCCCTGCGCGAGCTGGACCATCTCCTCGCCACCGTCTCCGACCCGGACGACACCGCGGCGATCCTCGTCGAACCGGTCCTCGGCGAGGGCGGGTACGTACCCGCCAACTCGGCGTTCCTGCAAGGGCTGCGCGAGCGGGCCGACCGGTACGGGATCCTGCTCGTCCTGGACGAGATCCAGACCGGCGTCGGGCGCACCGGACGCTTCTGGGGCCATGACCACTTCGGGGTCCGCCCCGATGTGCTGATCACGGCGAAGGGGCTCGCCTCCGGGTTCCCGCTGTCCGGGATCGCGGCGTCGCGGGAGCTGATGCACAAGGCGCGGCCGGGGTCGCAGGGCGGCACGTACGGCGGCAACGCCGTGGCCTGCGCGGCGGCCTGTGCCACGCTCGACGTGATCGAGGAGGAGTCGCTGGTCGCGAACGCCGCCTCGATGGGGGCGCGGTTGCGGGCCGGGCTCGATGAGGTCGGGGCGAAGACGCCGGGGATCGGGGACGTACGGGGGCTCGGGCTGATGCTGGCCAGTGAGTTCGTCACGCCGGACGGCGAGCCCGACCCCACGACGGCGCTCCGCGCGCAACAGGCTGCCGCCGATGCCGGGTTGTTGCTGCTGACCTGTGGTCCCTGGGGGAACGTGGTGCGGATGATTCCGGCGCTGGTCGTCTCGGAGCAGCAGGTGGACGAGGCGCTGGGATTGTGGAGCACGGCGGTTTCGGCGGCGACGTAAGGGGGCGCGTCGCTTTCGTCGCCGAGTGCGGGTGCGTGGGTGGCCGGTCGCGCAGTTCCCCGCGCCCCTTTTCGGGTTGTCGGTCAGCTGCCGGCCGGTGGCCGCTTCTCGCGCAGTTCCCCGCGCCCCTGGAAGCGAGCTCCGCTCGCCCAGGGGGCGCGTCCCCAAGGGGAAGTCGCCAGGAGCGCCCCCTTCAAGGGG
This sequence comes from Streptomyces sp. NPDC057694, assembly GCF_042799415.1. Lineage (NCBI taxonomy): Bacteria > Bacillati > Actinomycetota > Actinomycetes > Kitasatosporales > Streptomycetaceae > Streptomyces > Streptomyces sp. NPDC057694. Next base: position 1,109,484 of record NZ_JBHVIX010000001.1, on the reverse strand, counting down.
AAGGCGCGCAAAGCGCAAGCCTTCAGGGGCGCGGGGAACGGCGCGAGCAACCACGACGCAAGCCGCACCCGATAGCGGCGAGCAGCCCCGTAACCACGACGCAAGCCGCACCCGACAGCGGCGAGCAGCCCCGTAACCACGACGCGATCCGCAGCCGACAGCGGCGATCAGCCCCGTCAGGGGCGCGGGGAACTGCGCGACCAGCCCCCCACGCACCCGCAGCCGACCGACCGGCCACAGCCACCCCGACCTCCACCCCAGGGAGCCCCGCCATGGAAACACCCCCCGTCATCGCGGCCGTACCGAAGAACCTCCACATCAACGGCACCTGGCAACCCGCGGCAGCGCCCCGCACGATGCCCGTCGACAACCCCGCCACCGGCACCACCCTGTGCCACGTCGCCGACGCCGGCCCCGACGACGCCGCCCTCGCCCTGACGGCGGCGACGCAGACCCAGCACGCATGGGCCGCCACCGCCCCGAGGGAACGCTCGGAGATCCTGCGCCGCGCCCACGAGATCCTCCTCGCCCGCACCGAGGACCTCGCCCTCCTCATGACCCTGGAAATGGGCAAGCCCCTCGCGGAGGCCCGCGGCGAAGTGGCGTACGCCGCCGAGTTCTTCCGCTGGTTCGCCGAGGAGGCCGTCCGGATCGACGGCGGCTACGCCACCAGCCCCGACGGCCGCAACCGGCACCTGGTGCTGCGCCAGCCCGTCAGCCCCTGCCTGCTGATCACCCCGTGGAACTTCCCGCTCGCCATGGGCACCCGCAAGATCGGCCCGGCGATCGCCGCCGGCTGCACCATGATCCTCAAGCCGGCCCCGCAGACCCCGCTGTCCACCCTCGCGCTGACCGGCATCCTCACCGAGGCGGGCCTGCCCCCGGGCGTCCTCAACGTGCTGACGACCTCCGACGCGGCCGGCGTGGTCGAACCCCTGCTGCGCGGCGGCGGCATCCGCAAGCTCTCCTTCACCGGCTCCACCCAGGTGGGCCGCATCCTGCTCGCCCAGTGCGCGGACACGGTCGTACGCACCTCGCTCGAACTCGGCGGCAACGCCCCGCTGATCGTGTTCGAGGACGCCGACCTCGACGCGGCCGTGAACGGCGCCATGGTCGCCAAGATGCGGAACATGGGCGAGGCCTGCACCGCCGCCAACCGCATCTACGTCCACACCTCCGTCGCCGAGGAGTTCGCCGGCCGCCTCACGGCGCGGATGGCGGCCCTGACCGTCGGCGACGGCACCGCCCCCGGCACCGACGTCGGCCCGCTCATCGACGGCGCGGGCCGCGACAAGGTCGTCCGGCTCGTCCGCGACGCGGTCGAGCGCGGCGCGAAGGTCCTCACCGGCGGCGAAGTCCCCTCCGGTGAGGGGAACTTCTACCCGCCGACCGTGCTCGCCCAGGTGTCCCGCGACGCCGAACTCACCACCCAGGAGATCTTCGGCCCGGTCGCCGCCCTGTTCACCTTCGACGACGAGGACGACGTCGTACGCGTCGCCAACGACACCGAATGGGGCCTCGTCAGCTACGTCTTCACCCGCGACCTCGACCGGGCGCTGCGCGTCGGCGAGCGCCTGGAGACCGGCATGGTCGGCATCAACACCGGCCTCGTCTCCAACCCGGCCGCACCCTTCGGCGGCGTCAAACAGTCGGGCCTCGGCCGCGAGGGCGGACGCGTCGGTATCGAGGAGTTCCTGGAGTACAAGTACCTCGCGATCCCGACGGGCGCGTGACCCGGGGGCGGATCACAGCCGCTCCACCGCGCGGAACCCGGCGAGCCGGGACAGCAACGTACGCGCGGGCGGCGCGAGTTCGCCCACCAGGACCGTTTCACCGGCGTTCAACAGGCCGATGACGGCGGAGAGTTCGGGTGCGGACAGATCCGTCTCCAGGACATGCCCGCAGGCCGCCACGAGCTGCCGCCCGCCCACCCTGGACCACAGGACGCGTTCGGTGGCACGTACCGCGTCGTCGTCGGTGAAGTAGCCGGGGCGCGCGGGCGGCGGCACCGGGTCCAGGCCGCCGTTGGTGGCCTGCAACAGCGCCTCGCGGGCCACCCGGCGCTCCAGGGCCGCGGGCCGCGACGCCTGCCGGAAGTGGTCGAGCGCCGCCGCGAGCACCGGTGGCAGCCCGGCCGGCAGGTCGTCCCGCGGATCGCCGTCCGGCACATGGATGCCGTCACCGCCCCACCCCTCCTGCGGGGAGACCGGGTCCGGACCCGGAGCGAGCAGGGAGGGGAGCCCGCAGTCGTGCCGCGTCGGCTCGCGGGGGATGCCTATGTGCACGGCGGCCGTGGCCCCGGCGGACGGGCCCGAGCCGGCCCGGACGGGTTCCGCCGTGTGCCGGCAGCCCGCGGGCCAGTACACGAGATCGCCGGGGGCCGCCTCCACCGCCGACCAGTGCCCGTCCAGGCCGAGCCGCAGTCGCGGCGCGCCGAGGGCCACGTACAGGAAGCCCGCACCGCGCCGGACGGCCGACGGGCCGGGTGCGCGGGTCCCGTGGAAGAGGGTGGTGGTCGCGCCCGCGCTCGGCTGGCCCACGTGCTCCCACAGTCCGGTGAGGAAGTCCCGCTCCCGCGCCCACAGCGGGTGGTGGGCGGAGTGCAGGCCCCGCACCGTGAGGGAGAACGGTTCACCGGCGAGCTGTCCCGTCACCCGCCGGTCATAGGCGTCGAACGAGGCGTCCTCGGGTCGCGGCAGCAGATCGCCGGGGTCCACGAGGTGCCGCTGTCCCGCGCTGAACCGGATCCGGTGCGTGGCGCCGGGCCGCTGCGCCGCGATGACCGTGCCCTCGAAGAGTTCGTTCGGGTCGAACGGCGGACGCGGCAGTCCGGCTCCGCGGATCAGGACGGGGCGCCGGTCCCAGTGCTCGGTGGCGAAGCGGGGCCAGTCCAGCGCGTCGACGATGTCCACGGGGGCCGGGAGGTGCGGGCTCATGAGCGACGCTCCGGGCGCTCCGGGGACGCTGTCACGGCTCTCGCGCGGTACAACTCGCCGAGCAGGAAGATCAGTTCCGGGTCGTCGGCCGAGGTGCGGGCCGCGTGGGCCAGCTCCGCGACGGTGACGGCGCGGGGTGCGGTGCGCAGCCGGGCGAGGACGGCGTCGGCGCCCGCGGGACGTGCCGTCCAGGCGTGCCCGTTCGCCGCCCACACCGCGGGGCCCTCCGCGTGGGGCAGCCGGACGATCTCGGCGGCGCGCCGTAATCGGTGCCGGGGTGTGAGACGGATTCCGGTCCGCCGGGGCGGTGCCGGTTCCAGACCGGCCGCGGAGCGCAGCGCCGCCCAGCGCTTCAGCAGCGCCCGCTCGGGTTCCGGCCCGGCCAGGGTGTCCGTGAGCCGGGCCGCCGACGCGGCGAGCCGGGGCGGCGCCGTGAGCCGGCCGTCGGGGGCCGAGGGCATCGGGTGCGGCAGGGCGAGCCGGCCGACCGGGTCCCCGGGGCGGTCGCGCATCAGCTCCGCGAGGACGTCGGCCACGAGCGGCAGCGCCGAGGTGGTCCGCGCGGGAACGCTCAGGCGCAGGGTCGTGCACAAGCCGGGCCGGTGGTCGAGATGGCTGCCGCCGGCCGGCCAGTGGACCATGTCGCCCGCGCGGGCCCGCAGCGCGTACTCGGTGCCGGTGTGCTCGGGGCGCACCCGTACCGTCAGCTCCCCGTCGAGCACCCAGGTCAGGGCGGCCGCGTCGGTCCGGGCCGCGGCGTCCTCCACGGAGTGGTGCCGGTCGCCCACGGCCAGCTCCGCCGTGACGGGCAGCGGGGCCTGCCCGACGTGCCGCCACAGATCCGCTAGCACGTCCCGCACCCGCGACCACAGCGTGAAGTCGTGGCTGAGCGGATCGGCGACCGTGAGCAGCCAGCCGTCGCCCGCCAGCCGGGGTTCCCGGGCGAGACGGTCGGCGTACCCGGCCGGATCCCGGTCGCCGGGACCCGGCAGCAGCGGCCCCGGCTCCCGCAGCCAGCCGTCCGCCGTCGCGAGGCGCAGCTGCCGGGGCGCGGCGACCGCGGTCGCGGCCCGCACCAGCGCGTGGACGTCGGCCGGGCCGAGGCCCAGCGGGCGGACACCGGGGACGACCACCGGCTCCCGCGCCCAGTGGACCTGGGCGAAGCGCCGCCAGTCCTGACCGGTGGCGGGGCCGGACGGGTCGTGGCCCGGGGCGGGTGCGGCGCTGGCGTTCATCGGGTCCGGGAGCTCCTGAGTCCCTCATCAAGGGGCGGTTCGACGGGCCCCGCGACCTTGCCAGAGCGTTTCCCGCGCCGTCAACGCCTTAAGGGGAAGCTGTGAACATCTGGCGCGGAACGAATGCCGCACCACCTGTCGCGCATCGGCAGCACGGACCTCGGGGACCCCATGGGCCTCAGACGGCGCTGCCCGCCTTCCAGTCCGCCCATGACAGGTTCCAGCCGTTGAGGCCGTTGGCCGCGGCGACGGTCTCCTCGCCGGACCGGCGCACCTCGACGACGTCGCCGACCATCGAGCTCTTGTAGAACTTCGCGCCCGGCGTCGAGGCGTCGTCCCCGCCCCGGGCGTCGCGCAGCCCGATGCAGCCGTGACTGGTGTTGCTGGTGCCGAAGATCGACGCCGACGCCCAGTAGTTGCCGTGGATGAAGGTGCCGGACGTGGTGAGCCGCTGCGCGTGCGGTACGTCGTCGATGTCGTACTCGTCGCCGAGCCCCACGGTCGTGGAGTCCATCCGGGTCTCCTTGAACCGCTCGGAGACGACCATCTTCCCGGACCAGGTCTCGTAGCCGGAGCCGCCGCCCGTGACGTCGTACGTGGCGATCTCGGTGCCGTCGCGCGAGACGGTCATCGACTTCTTGCTGAGGTCGACGACGCTGATCTGCTCCCGCCCGATGAGGAAGGTGACGTCCTTGTCCTGGGTGCCGTACACCCCGTCCGCGCCCTCGACGTCCTTGAGCCGGAGCCGCAGCGTGATCTTCGTGCCGGCGGCCCAGTACTTCTCCGGCCGGAAGTCGAGCCGGGTGTCGCTGAACCAGTGGCCGACGATCTCCACGTCCGGGTCGGCGGTCACGGTGATCGCCTTCTGCACGGCGGCGCGGTCGGTGACGGCCTTCGTGAAGTTGAGCGAGACGGGCATGCCGACGCCCGAGGTGGAGCCGTCCTCGGGGGTGAAGTACCCGACGAAGGTGGCACCCGGCTTCTTGGTGGTGAAGCGGGAGGTGTGCGCGGACCCGGCGCCGTCGACCTCGGCCGTCACGGTGTAGTCCGTGCCCGACGAGGGGTGCGCGCTGGAGGTCCACTTGGTGCGGCCGTCGTTGTACGTGCCCTTGAGCGCGTCGCCGCCGTCCGCGGTGACCCGCACCGCGGAGAGTGTGCCGCCGGACACCGCCACGGTGACCGGGGCGGTGAAGTCGGCCGACGCCGAGCCGCTCGCCGGGGTCACGGTGACCTCGGCCCTGCTCGTGGCGGAGGCCGTGGCCCCGCCCGATCCCGTCCTGGCCCCGGCCGTGCCGGCACAGCCCGCGACGGTCAGCAGGGAGGCCGCGCCCAGTGTGGAGAGCAGCCCCCTCCGCGACCAGTGTTCCCGCCCGTCCGCTATGCGGTCCTGAGAGTCGCCCACGCCCCTGCCTTCCTGATCCATGTCTCCTGCGGTGTGGAATGTTGCCGCCACGACCTGGGCAGATCCTTGGAAAAAGGGGCGCTTGTCTGAGATTTCCCTTTGAGGGTGACACGCGGTGCCGAAGGGGCCGGATCGCGAGCGGGGGAGCCCTGTGGAATGGTGGTGGGGCGAAACGCCCTGTATGACCGCTATCTCCGTAGGAGGCCGCCATGTCCTCGAAGCGCCGTCGCAAAAAGAAGGCCCGCCGCAAGCACGCGGCGAACCATGGAAGTCGTCCCCAGTCCTGAGGGGGTGCGGTTTCGGGCGGTCAGGCCTTCTGCACGACTCCTTCACCGGTCGCGGCCGCCCACTCCGTCACCAGCGCCTCGTACTCCGCACGGTCACCGGCGGTCAACTGTCCTCCGGTACGCGCCCAAAGGCCGCGAATCTGCTCGTTGACCACGTGGGCGGGGCGTGCGGTGTGCGGGGCGGGGGTGGAGGACATGTGAACGAGACTAGGGGATGGGTGCGACTTTCCGCTCCTGTAGGTGACGTGGGTATCGCCATGTGTGATGTTCGCCATGGCCGTGTGCCCCGCATAAATGCCGTAGCGGGCGCAACTCACCCCTCACCGAACGTCCCGTGCCGGCCCTCGCCGCCCGCGAACCGCCCGGCTCCCTCGATCCCCTCCCGCAACACCCGCACTCCGTGAGCGAGTTCGCCGCGCAGTGCCGTCTCCTCGTCGAGCCCGTGCTGCTCCCGCACCGACGCCCGGTCGCTGCGCAGGCAAGCCTGCGGGAACCGCGCCAGCCGGTCGGCCAGTTCCTCCGCCGCGGCGCGGGCCTCGCCCGGCGGCACCAGACGGTTGGCCAGACCCATCGCGTGGGCCTCCGGCGCCGCGACGGGCCGCCCGGTGAGGATCAGGTCCATGGCGCGGCTCTCGCCGATCAGGCGGGGCAGCCGCACGGTGCCGCCGTCGATCAGCGGAACTCCCCAGCGCCGGCAGAACACCCCGAACACGGCGTCCTCCTCGGCGACCCGCAGATCGCACCAGAGCGCCAGCTCCAGACCGCCCGCCACCGCATGGCCGCTGACCGCCGCGATCACCGGCTTGGACAGCCGCAGCCGCGTCGGGCCCATCGGCCCGTCGCCGTCCGCCGCCACCCGGTTGCCGCGCTCCGTGCCGACCGCCTTCAGGTCCGCGCCCGCGCAGAACGTGCCGCCCTCGCCCCACAGCACCGCGACCCGCGCGGTGTCGTCCGCCTCGAACGCGCGGAAGGCGTCGGCCAGTCGGGCGGCCGTCGCGCCGTCGACCGCGTTGCGGGCCTCGGGGCGGGACAGGATCACCGTGGTGACATGAGCGGTGCGCTCGACGCGGACGGACGACATGGGGCGGCTCCCGGATGAACAGGCGGACGGACTACTGGCGGACGGACTACTGCCAGACGGACGACGGGCAGCGGAACTAGGTGACGTCGAGGGTGAGTTCGGCGTCGGCCGTCGAACTCGTACCGACGTACAGCTTGAACGTCCCCTCCTCGACACGGAACGTCCCGGCCGGATCGTTCGTCCAGAACCCCAGGTCCTCGGCGGCGAGCCGGAACCGCACCGTCGTCGCCGCCCCCGCGTCCAGCGTGACCCGCCGGAACCCGCGCAGCCTGCGCACGGGCTGGGCGATGCTCGCGGCCACGTCCCGCACGTACAACTGCACCACCTCGTCCCCCGGGCGGCCGCCGCTGTTGCGCACGGACACCGACACCTCCACCGTGTCCCCCTGACGCAGCGCCCGCGCGGACACGCTCGCGCGGCTCAGCCGAGGGGCGCCGAGGGCGAACGTCGTGTAGCCGAGCCCGTGTCCGAAGGGGAACTGCGGCGTCGGCGGCAGGTCCAGGTACTTCGACGTGTACTTGTTGTCCGCGGCGTAGGGGCGGCCCGTCGACTCGTGGTTGTAGTGGACCGGGAGCTGGCCGACCGTCCGCGGGAACGACACGGGCAGCTTCCCGCCCGGGTTCACCGCACCGAACAGCACGTCCGCGACGGCGTGCCCCGCCTCGATGCCGGGATGCCAGGCCTCAAGGACGGCGGGCGCCTTGTCCAGCCACGAACCGATCGTCAGCGGGCGGCCGTTGACCAGGACGACCACGAACGGCCGGCCCGCCTCCGCGATCGCCGCGATCAGCTTCTCCTGCGCGCCCGGCAGCGTGATGTCGGCGCGTGCCGCCGCCTCGCCGCTCAAGGCCGCGGGCTCGCCCACGACCACGACCGTCAGGTCCGCGGCCCGCGCCGCCGCGACCGCCGCCCCGATCCCCGAGGTGTCGTCCCCGTCCGGGCCGACGCCCCGGGCGTACGTCACCTTCGTGTCCGGCGCGGCCCTCCTGACGGCGTCCAGGATCCGCACCGCGGGGAACCGCTCGGCCGACGCGGGCACCACCCACGTACCGAGCAGGTCCGTCGTGTCGGCGAACGGGCCCACCAGGGCGAGGGATCCGAGCGTCCCGCTCAGCGGCAGGATCCCGTCGTCGTTCTTCAACAGCACCATGGAGCGGGACGCCGCCGCGCGGGCCGCCCGGCGGGACTGCGCCGACGGCGCGGTGAGGGCCGCCGCCTCGTCGACGTACGGATCGTCGAACAGGCCGAGCGCGTACTTCAGGCGCAGCACCCGCGCCACCGCGTCGTCGATCCGCCGCCGCGAGATCTTTCCCTCGCGCAGCAGCAGGCCGCCGTGCGTGCGGAGGTTCGTACTCGTCATCTCCATGTCGACGCCCGCGTTCAGGGCAAGGCGGGCCGCGTCCGCGCCGTCCTCGGCGAAGCCGTGCGCGATCAGCTCCTGGACGCCCGACCAGTCGCTGACCACCGTCCCGTCGAAGCCCCACTCCTTCTTGAGGATGTCGGTGAGGGTGTGCGCGTTGCCGTGGGCCGGGACACCGCTGACGGTGTTGAACGACGCCATCACCGTGGCCGCGCCCGCGTCCAGCGCCGCCTTGAACGGCGGCAGGTACAGATTGCGCAGCCGGGACTCCGACACGTCGACCGTGTTGTAGTCCCGGCCGCCCTCGGCGCCGCCGTACGCGACGAAGTGCTTCGCGCAGGCGGCGACGGCCGTCCGGGCGGAGAGGTCCGAACCCTGGTAGCCCTTCACCTTCGCCGCCGCGTAGCGCGCGGTGAGGTGCGGGTCCTCGCCGTTGCTCTCGGCGACACGGCCCCAGCGCGGCTCACGGGTGACGTCCATCATCGGCGAGAACGTCCAGTGCACGCCGTTGGACCGGGCCTCCCGCGCCGACACCTCGGCGTCCGCGCGCGCCACCTCCGGGTCGAAGGCGGCGGCCTGTGCGAGCGGGATCGGGAAGGTCGTCCAGAAGCCGTGGATCACGTCCAGGCCGAACAGCAGCGGGATGCCGAGCCGGGACTCCTCGACGGCGAGCCGTTGCAGCGCGTTGGTCGTCCGCGCGCCGAAGACGCTCAGCACCGAACCGAGCCGGCCCGAGCGCGCCGCGTCCTCGACCTCCCTCGTCGAACCCGATCCCGGATTCAGGTCGTAGGCCCACGGGAGCTGCTGCAACTGCCCCAGCTTCTCCTCCGGCGTCATCCGGCCGAGCAGTGCCCGCACCTCGTCCTCGTACGGGCCCGCGCGCCGGTCGTCCGCCGCCGCCCGCGCGGCGGAGGGCAGGCCCCCGGCGGCGGTGGCACCGATCGCGGTCAACAACGTCCGTCGTCCCAACTCCGGCACTGTCCTGGCTCCTCGCATCCCCTGTGTCGACCTCAAGGTGTCGACCTCAAGGCGTTGACCTCGAAGTGTTGACCTCAAGAAAGGTTGAGGTCCTAATGTCGTCCGCATGAGCATGGAGACCACAGCCTGGACGCAGCTGCACAGCGTCATGAACGCCCAGAACGGCGGCTCCCACAACCGCCCCTTCGCCCGCGCGACCCTGCGCCGTATCGCCGCCTTCGCGCGACCGCACCGGCGGCGCATCGTCCAGTTCGTCCTGCTGAGCGTCCTCACCGCGCTGCTGGCCGTCGCGACCCCGCTGCTCGCGGGCAACGTCGTCAACGCCATCGTCGGCGGTCACGACCAGGCACTCGTGGTGCGACTCGCCGTCCTCATCGCCGTGATCGCGCTCGCCGAGGCCGGCATCGGACTGCTCGCCCGCTGGCTCTCCGCGAACCTCGGCGAGGGCCTGATCCTCGATCTGCGTACGGCCGTCTTCGACCACGTGCAGAAGATGCCCGTCGCGTTCTTCACCCGGACCAGGACCGGGGCGCTCGTCAGCCGCCTCAACAACGATGTGATCGGCGCCCAGCGCGCGTTCAGCAACACCCTCTCGGGCGTCGTCGGCAACGTCGTGACGCTGATCCTCACCCTGGCCGTCATGCTCGCCCTGTCCTGGCAGATCACCCTGCTCGCGCTGGTCCTGCTGCCGGTCTTCGTGATCCCGGCCCGCCGCACGGGCTCCCGGATGGCCCGGATGCAGCGCGAGGCCGCCGCGCACAACGCGGCCATGGGCACCCGCATGACCGAGCGCTTCTCCGCGCCGGGCGCCACGCTCGTGAAGCTCTTCGGACGCCCCGACGAGGAGTCCCGTGAGTTCGCGGAACGGGCGCGGCGGGTGCGGGACATCGGTGTGCGGACGGCGATGGCGCAGTCCGCGTTCATCACCGCGCTCACCCTCGTCTCCGCCCTCGCGCTGGCCCTCGTCTACGGCCTCGGCGGCTACTTCGCGCTCGACGGCAGCCTGAAGGCGGGCACCGTCGTCACCCTCGCGCTGCTCCTCACCCGGCTGTACGCGCCGCTGACGTCCCTGGCGGGCGCCCGCGTCGAGGTCATGAGCGCCCTCGTCAGCTTCGAGCGGGTCTTCGAAGTACTCGACCTGAAGCCGCTCATCGAGGAGAAACCGGACGCCCGTGAGGTGCCCGAGGGGCCGGTGGCCGTGGAGTTCGACGAGGTGCGCTTCGGCTACCCGGCCGCCGACAAGGTCTCCCTGGCCTCCCTGGAAGAGGTCGCCTCGCTCGACAACCGCGGCGGCGCCGAGGTCCTGCACGGCGTCTCCTTCACCGCCGAACCCGGCCAGACCGTCGCGCTCGTCGGTTCCTCCGGCGCCGGCAAGTCGACCGTCGCGCAACTGCTGCCCCGCCTCTACGACACCGACGCGGGCACCGTACGGATCGGCGGCGTCGACGTACGCGACCTGAGCGCCCCGTCGATCCGCGCCACCCTCGGCATGGTCACCCAGGACGGCCACCTCTTCCACGACAGCGTCCGCGCCAATCTGCTGCTCGCCCGGCCGGAGGCGAGCGAGGACGAGCTGTGGGACGTGCTGCGCCGGTCCCGACTGGAGGCCCTGGTGCGCGAACTGCCCGACGGGCTCGACACGGTGGTCGGCGAGCGCGGCTACCGGCTGTCCGGCGGTGAACGCCAGCGCATGACCATCGCCCGGCTGCTCCTCGCCGGCCAGCGCGTCGTCATCCTCGACGAGGCCACCGCCCACCTCGACAACACCTCCGAGGCCGCGGTGCAGGAGGCCCTCGCGGAAGCCCTCGAAGGACGCACCGCCATCGTCATCGCCCACCGGCTCTCGACGATCCGCTCCGCCGACCAGATCCTGGTGGTGGAGAACGGCCGGATCGTGGAACGCGGCACGCACGACGAACTCGTCGCCGTCGAGGGACGGTACGCGGAGCTGTACCGCACACAGTTCGCGCACGGCGAGCGGGAGACGGCCGTCGAGGTGGCGTGAGCACCGGCCCGCCCGGACGCCGCAACCGCGCCCGGGCGGGCCGCGGTCGACGGGACGCCGTCGCCCGTGACGCCGATACCCTGGCCGCATGCTGCTGGGGAGGACAGCGGAGTGCGCACGGCTCGACGACCTGGTCGACGCGGCGCGGGACGGGCGCAGCGGTGCCCTCGTCCTGCGCGGCGAGGCGGGCATCGGCAAGTCCAGCCTCCTCGCCTACGCCGAGTCGGTCGCGGGGGATCTGACACATCTGCGCACCCACGGCACCGAGTCCGAGACCGGACTGCCGTACGTGGGACTCGCCGATCTCTTCCGGCCGGTCACCGACCACCTCGACCGGATCCCGGGCCGGCAGGCCGCCGCCCTCACCGGGGCCCTCGCACTCGGCCCCGCCGTCGCGCAGGACCGGTTCGCCGTCGCCGCGGGGACCCTGAGCCTGCTCGGCGCGGTCAGCGAGTCCGGGCCCGTCCTGCTGGTCGTCGACGACGCGCAATGGCTCGACCGGTACTCCCTCGACGCCCTCGCCTTCGCCACCCGCAGGCTCGGCAGGGAGGGCGTCGCCGCCCTGTACGCCACCCGCGACGGCGACGGAGCCGCCTCCCGGCTCGCCCCCGTGGAGACCCTGACCCTGAGCGGCCTCGACGCCGACTCCGCACGCCGGCTCGTCGCAGGCCAGCCACTCTCCGCGCCCGACGTCAACCGGCTGCTCGCCGAGGCGCGCGGCAACCCCCTCGCCCTCGTCGAACTCCCCGCCCTGCTGGCCCGCGGCGGCCACCGGCCCGACACCGGCGCCCCGCTGCCCATCGGCGAGATGCTCACCCGCACCTTCCACAGCGCCGTCACCCGGCTCCCGGAGCGGACGCAGGACGCCATGCTGCTGCTCGCCGTCCTCGGGCCCCGCCCCCTCACCGGCACCGAACGCGTCCTGCGCGCGCACGAGTTGACCTACGACGCACTCGAACCGGCCGAGCGGGCCGGGCTGATGACCGTGGAGGAGGGCGCCTACGTCTTCCGGCACCCGCTCGTGCGCTCCAGCGTCTACCACGGAGCGAGCGCCGTACGCCGCTGGCAGGCCCACCGCACCGTCGCCCACGCCCTGCGGGACGCCACGGCGCCCACCGCTCTCGAACGCTACGCCTGGCATCTCTCCGAGTCCGGCGCCGACCCCGACGAAGAGGTGGCCGCCGCACTGGAACGCGCCGCCGCGGGCGGACCCGGCAGCCTCACCCTCCCGCTCGCCGCCCGGCTGTACGCACACGCCGCCCGCTTCACCCCCGACGACGAACACAGGGCGCGGCGGCTGCTCGCCGCCGCCCGCGCCGCCCAGGCCGCGAACTCCCTCGACGAGGCCGCCGACCTGCTCGACCGCGCCCTCGGCCACGCCGTCCGGGAACGCACCCGGCTCGACATCCACCAGGTCCGCTGCTACGTCGACATCCAGCGCGGCCGCACGGCCCACGCCCGCGACCAGCTGCGGGCCGCCGTCGCGGACGCCCGGCGCGTCGATCCCGCCCTCGCCGCCGTCATGCTCGGCGGGATCACCTTCACCGAACTCGCCATCGGCGACCTCACCGCGGCCCGCGCCACCTCCGCCGAGTCGATGCGGATCACCGAGGCGCTCGGCGACCCCTCCGCCGCGCTGCCCGTACGTCTTCTGCACGCGCTCGTCGAACTCCTCGGCGGCGACGCGGAAGACGGCCGCGCGCTGCTCCACGACCTCGAAAAGCCGCTCGCCGCAACGGACATGGCGTTCCCGTACCCGGTCTCCGGCGTCGGCGGCCTGTGCCATCTCGCCGCCGAGGAACTCGAAGCGGGCCACGCCCTGCTCGACCGCGCCGTGCACGCCGCACGCGCCTCCAGCAGCGTGGGACTGCTCGCCCACCTCCTCGGTACGGCCGCCGTGATCGAGTTCTGGAGCGGCCGCTGGAACGCGTCGCTGGCCCACGCCGACGAGTCCGCCCGGCTCGGCGAGGACACCGGACGCGTCCTCGAGGTGTGCCGGGCGCTCGCCGCCCAGGCCAGGACCGAGGCGGCCCGCGGCAAGGAGGCCGACTGCCGGCGGCACGCGGCGCGGGCCGAGTCCCTCGCGGCCGGCGCCGGACTGCCCATGGACGCGGCCCGCGCGCACGGCGCACTCGGTCTGCTCGAACTCGGCCTCGGCCGCTTCGAGGAGTCCGCCCGGCACCTGGAGAAGGTCAGGGAGTTCTCCGTCGCCAACGGCCGCGGTGACGGCCTCTATCTGTGCTGGGCCGCCGACCTCGCCGACGCCTACGTCCACCTCCACCGCACCGACGAGGCGTACGACGTCCTGCGCGTCCTCGACCACGAGGCGGGCCGGGGCCACCGGCCCGTCACCGCCGCCGCGGCGGCCCGGGTGCGCGGCATGCTCGAACCGGCTTCCGCCGAGCACCACATGGGGCGCGCTCTGGCTCAACTCGACCTTGTGTCCGCCCCGTTCGAGCGGGGGCGGACCGAGTTCGCGCACGGCGAGCTGCTGCGCAGGCAGGGGCGGCGCGGCGAGGCAAGGCGCCGGCTGCGGCTCGGACTCGCCCTCTTCGAGCGGCTCGGGGCGAGCGGCTGGGCGGACCGCGCCGCCGCCGAACTCCGTGCCGCGGGCGGCGACGGCGTCCGGGTCGGCGGCTCGGGACGCACTCCGCTCGACAGCCTCACCCCGCAGGAACTGCGCGTCGCGCTCGCCGTCGGACGCGGAGTCACCAACCACGAGGCCGCCGGACAGCTCTTCCTCAGCGTCAAGACGGTCGAGTTCCACCTCGGCAACATCTACCGCAAGCTCGACGGGGTGCACCGCAGGGCCCAACTCGTCCGTCTCATCAGCCGGTCGGCGGAACCCTGAGCGGCCCCGGGGAGACCCGGCGGGCCGCGACCGCCGGGCCGGAACAGCGGGGGTGCCCGGCTGCGAGCACCCCCGTCCCCCGTGTTCCCCCATGGACGAAAGTCCCCGTCGACCTCCGTGCCGTCCACGATGGACCCCGGGCGGCGCCCCGGGCCACCGTGAAAACCCTGGGATCGCGGACCAGGGGCGTACGGCGCCCGGTGTAGTCGGCGCGCGGCGGGATGCGGGGCCGGCCGGCCCCGCGGGTGAGGGCCGTGTGGCCCCTCCCGCGCCGCGACCTGCGGCGCCACGGTGTGCGTTCGCCGAGCCCAGGGGGTGGGCGCCATGGCATGGAGCCCCGTGTTCCGGCGTCGTCGCCGGACAGCAGCGCCGGTGGTGGTGCGGTGCGTCGCCGGATGTCTGGTGATCGAGGTACGGGCCGAACTCGGGCCGGCCGCCGAGGCACCGGTCGGCCGGCTGTTGCACGAGGCGATCCGTCCCGGGGGCACCGGCGTCCTCGTCGACCTGCGCCGCATCGGGCGGCTCGGCGCCGCGGGCGTCAGCGTGCTGTGGCTGGCCCGCACCCTGGCCGACCGCAACGGCCAGCCGTTCGGCCTCATCGGCGCCCGGAGCGAACTCCTGCCCGGGTCGGTCGAGTTGAGTCCGGGGCAGACGTCACCCGGCGGCCTCCCGCGCGCCCCGCTCCATGGCCTCCCGCAGGGTCGGCACCGGGGCGAACCGGTCCAGCAGACCGCCCGCGCGCAGCAGCTTCAGGATGTTCTGGTGGGCACAGACGACGAGCAGCCGCCCGCCGCGGGCGACGACCCGGTCCTGGGCCCGGCACAGCAGCCGCAGCGCGTAGATGTCGAAGAACGCCACCGGGCCCAGGTCGAGCACCACCGTCCGGCGCTCACCGCCGGTGGCCTCGTCGAGCGCGGGCAGGACGTCCAGTGCGCCGGCGATGTCGATCTCGCCGTGCAGCTCGATCACGATCAATCCGTGGGCCTCGTGGACCCGGATGTGCCCGACGGGCCATGCGTTGTTGTCCAGCATGGCGAATTCCCCTAGGTCGATCGGACTCCCGGAGCGGGTCCGGGAAGCAGGACGACGGGATTCGGCCACCGGGGTCAAGGACGGCCTGGACGAACAGATTACGGCCAGGGGCCACGTTCTGTGCAGGCGTTGGCACACTCAGGTACCGAATCACCCGCGGCGGATGATGCCGCCCGCCCGGGTCTCTGCTGCGGTCGGCGGATGATGCCTGTCTGCGCGGACGCCCTCACCGGATTCGTCGCACGGAGGATCCGGCGCGCCCGTGACGCGGTGGAGTCGGCCGCCGGTGCGGTGGTGCGTGGGGCGGTCGCTCTCGTCCTGGACCGGGTCGACCTGGACGCCGTGGTCGCACGGGTGGATCTCGGCCGGATCGTGGCCCGGATCGATGTGGACGCCGTCGCGGCCCGCCTGGATGTGAACGCGATCGCGTCTCGCGTCGAGGTGGACGCCATCGCCGCCCGGGTCGATGTGAACGCGATCGCCGCCCGGGTCGAGGTCGACCCGATCGCCGACCGGGTCTCCGTCGCCCCCATCGCGGCCCGGGTGGACGTGAACGGCATCGCCGACCGCGTCGACATCGGCCGGATCATCGCCCGCATCGACCTCGTGGGACTCACCCGGACCGTGCTGCGGGAGATCGACCTCGGGCGGATCGTGCGGGAGACCGGGGGCGGGATGGCCGCGGACACCGGCGCCGTCGTACGGGGGATCGGGCGGCGCGGGGATCGCGGGGTGAACCGGGCCGCCGATCGGATGCTGCGGCGGGGCGATGAGTGAGCCGGAGGGCGGCGACGGGGGAGAGGTCGCGGGGATCGTCACGCGAGGGGTCGCGGCGGTGCTCGACGCGTTGCTGATCGCGCTGACCGGCTTCGCCGTCCAACTCGGCGCGGGCTGCGCTCGATTGGTCGTCGTCGGGCCGCCATTGCGGATTCCCCAGTGGGACGGGCGGGTCGCCGGAGTGATCGGCTGGCTGTTCGCCGTGTGCTATCTCGGCGGGTCCTGGGCGCTGACGGGGCAGAGCGTCGGCGGGCGGCTGATGGGGATCCGGGTCGGTGACCGGGCGGGGCACCGGCTCGGCCCGGTCAGAGCCCTGGTGAGGGCCGCGCTCAGCGTTTCGTTCCCGCTCGGGCTGCTGTGGATCCCGTTCAGCCGGCGCCGGGCCGCCCTGCCCGACCTCGTCGTCCGTGCCGCCGTGCACTACGACGGGCGCTGAGCCGCACCCGAACCGGTGGGACGGCGTCCCGGGCGGCTCCCGCCGGATCGTCACCCCCGAAGGGTGACGACCGGCCCCCGGTACCGGGCGCGACACTCGGTCCACAGCGGTGCGTCGAGCACCGGCACCGAACACGGAGGTAGTGTCATGGCCACCTCGACGGGGTCGCACCCACGCTCCGACTTCAAACAGGCAGCGGCGGGCGGGCTGACCGTCTTCGCCGCCGTGCTGCTGTTCATCTCCGGTGCTCTGGACTTCTGCCGGGGTCTGTCGGCGGTACTCAGGGACAAGATTTTCGTGACGACACCCGACTACATCTACGAGTGGGACCTGACCGGCTGGGGCTGGACCCACATGATCCTCGGTGCGATCGCGGTGGCCGTGAGCCTCGGCCTCTTCTTCGCGATGAAGTGGGCCCGGGTCGTCGGCGTGATCATCGCGGGGCTGATGATCATCGCCAACTTCCTCTCCATCCCCTATCACCCGCTGTGGTCCCTGACCCTCATCGCGATGGACGGGTTCATCATCTGGGCGCTGTGCGTGGTGCGGCGCGACACGCTCTTCTGAACCCGCCCCGCGGGCAACCGAGTCGGACCCGACCTGCCGAGGTGAGGCATGCGCGAAGGACCTGCACGGACGACGGAGGAACGAGCCGAGCGGATCGCCGAGTTCATCGCTCCGCTGAGGGTGCGGCCCGGCGTGAAGGTGGACCTGGCGGAAGACTTCGACCCCGCCTTCAAGGCAGGCGTGAAGAACAAGAAAGCCGGCCGGGAGCTGCTGAGCACCGGCGTCACGCTCCTGGCCGACTACCAGCGGCGGCTCGCCGCGGACGGCGCGACCGGGGTCCTGCTGTGCCTCCAGGCGCTGGACGCGGGCGGCAAGGACGGCACCATCCGCCATGTCATGAGCGGGGTGAACCCGCAGGGCGTACGTGTGGCGGGCTTCAAGGTGCCGTCCACCGCCGAACTCGGCCACGACTACCTGTGGCGCTACGCCCGCAACCTGCCCAGCCGCGGGGAGATCGGCATCTTCAACCGGTCCCACTACGAGGAAGTGCTCGTGGTGCGGGTCCACCCCGAACTCCTCAGCCGCCAGCGGCTGCCGGACGCCGCATCGGGCCGCAAGCTGTGGCGGCGCCGCTACCGGGAGATCAACGACTGGGAGCGGTACCTGACCGAGAACGGCTTCCGCGTCGTGAAGCTGTTCCTCAACCTGTCCAAGGAGGAACAGCGCGTCCGCTTCCTCAAGCGGATCGATCTGCCCGACCACAACTGGAAGTTCTCGGCGGCCGACGTCCGCGAACGCGGCTGCTGGGACGCCTACCAGAGCGCGTTCTCCGAGATGCTCTCCGCGACCAGCACGAAGTGGGCGCCCTGGTACGTGATCCCCGCGGACCGCAAGTGGTTCGCGCGGATCTGCGCGGCCGCCGTGCTCGCCCACACCCTCATCGACATCGACCCGCGCTACCCGGAGATCGACGACAAGAGCCGCGGTGAACTCGGCCGCGAGAAGAAGAAGCTGGAGCGCGAGGCGCCGACCGGCGCGGCAGCGGATCCCTACGCCGCCGGGCACGGGCGGGAGCGGAGGCGGAAGCGATGACCGCGCACACGGCGGAGGATCTCTGGTACACGCGCACGGCCGAGTCGGTCGCCGGACAGCTCGGCGTCGACCCGGCCCTCGGCCTCAGCGCGGCACGGGCCGCCGCCCGGCTCGCCGACGACGGCCCCAACGCACTGCCGCGGGAACGCACGCGCGGCCCCCTGGCCCGCTTCCTGGGCCAGTACACCTCGTACATGCAGCTGATCCTCGTCGCCTCGGCCGTGGTGTCGCTCGCGGTCCAGGAGTGGGGGACCGCCGTGGTGCTGTTCGCCCTGACCGTCCTCAACGCGGTCATCGGCCTCCGGCAGGAGGGCAAGGCGGAGAGCGCCATGAACGCCCTGAAGGAGATGTCCAAGACCACCGCGCGCGTGCGCCGCGACGGCAACGAGGCACGGATTCCCGCCGAAGAGGTCGTCGTCGGCGACATCGTGCTGATCGCCGCCGGAGACGAAGTCCCGGCCGACGGACGGCTGCTGGCGGCCAGCTCGCTCCAGATCGACGAGTCCGCGCTCACCGGCGAGAGCGTCCCCGTGGCGAAGGACCCGGCACCGGTGCGCGGCACCGACCTCGGCCCCGCCGACCAGACCGACATGGCGTTCATGAACACCCCCGTGACGCACGGCAGCGGCGTCCTGCTGGTCACCGCGACCGGCTCCGGCACCGAACTCGGCAGGATCGCGGGGATGCTGACGGCGACCCGGCCCGAACCCTCGCCCCTCACTGTCGAGTTGAACCGGCTCACCCTGTGGATCGTCGGCGCCGCCGGACTGACCATGATCGTGATGTTCTCCCTGGGGCGCAGCCGCGGCGAGGCCTGGGACGCGCTCTTCGTGGCCGCCGTCTCGCTCGCGATCGCCGCGATCCCCGAGGCGCTGCCCACCGTCACCCAGACGATCCTCTCGCTCGGCGGCCTCGAACTCGCCCGGCGGGGCGCCATCGTCAAGGACCTGCCGTCGGTGGAGACCCTCGGCTTCACCTCGGCCGTGAACTCCGACAAGACCGGCACCCTGACGATGAACCAGATGACCGTCGTGGAGGTCGTCGACGCCTTCGACCGGTACACCGTCTCCGGCACCGGCTACTCCCTGGAGGGCCGCGTCCACCACGCGGCGGGCTCCACCGCGACCATCGACGACGCGATCCTGCCCTACCTCCTCGCCAACGACGCCACGCTCGTCGACGGGCGCGTGGTGGGCGACCCCACCGAAGGCGCCCTGCTGGTCCTCGGCCACAAGGCGGGCCTCGACATCGACGCGACGCGCGAGGAGCTGCCCCGGCTCGCGACCCTGCCGTTCGACCCGGCCCACAAGCTGATGGCGACCTTCCACGAGACCCGCGACGGGAGGGGCCGGACGGTCGTGCGCTGCTTCGTCAAGGGAGCGGCGCCGGCCGTCCTGGCGCGCACCACCACCGCCCTCTCGGAAGGGAAGGCGCTGCCCTTCGACACCGCCCTGCGCGAACGGGCGCAGAACGCGGTGGAACGGATGGAGCGGGCGGGCCGCCGCGTCATGGCCGCCGCCGTCCGCGACCTCGACCCCGCCCGCTTCACACCGGGCGGCGATCTCCTCGCCTACGTCACGGAGCTCAGCGTCACCAGTCTCGTCGGCATGGCCGACCCGCCGCGCGCCGAGTCGCAGGCCGCCGTGGCCGCCGCGCAGGCCGCCCACATCCGCGTCCGGATGGTCACCGGCGACGACGTCATCACCGGCGCCGCCATCGCGAAACAGGTCGGCATCGACGGCGAGGCGATCCTCGGCGCGGACTTCGCCGCCCTGCCGGAGACGGAACGCCTGGCGCGCATCGACCGGATCGGGGTGGTCGGCCGCGTCGCCCCCGAGCACAAGGTGCTGCTCGCCGACACCCTCAAGAAGCACGGCGACGTCGTCGCCATGACCGGCGACGGCGTCAACGACGCCCCCGCCATCAAGGCCGCCGACATCGGCATCGCCATGGGCTCGGGCACCGAGGTCGCCAAGAACGCCGGGCGGATGATCCTGTCCGACGACAACTTCGCCACGATCGTCGCCGCCGTCGAACAGGGCCGCAAGATCTACGACAACCTCACCAAGTACATCCGGTTCGTCCTCGTCCTGCTCGTCGTCTTCGTCCTCACCTTCCTCGGCGCGACCCTGTTCAACATCGCCGCCGGTGAGCCCTTCAGCCCCGCCCAGGTGCTGTGGATCCACTTCTTTGTCAACGCCGCCTTCGGCTTCTCCCTGGGCTTCGACCGGGTCAGGCCGGGGCTGATGTCCCGCCGCCCGCGCCCGCGCGGCGAACCCGTGATGACCGGCGGCCTGATGCTGACCGTGGGCCTCGTCGGCGCCTTCATCGCCGTCGCCCTGCTCGCCCTGATCAAGCTGGGCGAGGCCCGCTACGACAGTCTGCGCATCGGCAACTCCATCGCCTTCACCGCGTTCGCGCTCTGCCTGATCGTGTGCGCGCTCGAATGCCGCGACCAGACCGGCACCGCCCTGACGACGGAGACCTTCGACAGCAAACAGCTCAACTGGACGATCCTCGGCGAGTTCCTGCTCGCCGTCCTGGCCACTCAGACGGACGCCCTCAACCGGCTGCTCGGCACGACACCGCTGCACATCGGCCAGTTCGGCTGGGCGCTGCTGCCCGCCCTCGCCCTGCTCGCCCTGTGGGAACTGGGCAAGCTGCTCGCCCGCCGCAGGCAGCGGGGCTGAGGCTCCCATGGGCTGGGTGCCGCCCGGCGTGCGGACGCTGCGCGACTACCGCCGCGCCTGGCTGGTCAAGGACGTCGTCGCGGGCATCGTCCTGAGCACCCTCCTGGTCCCGCAGGGCATGGCGTACGCCGAACTCGCCGGACTGCCGGCCATCACCGGCCTGTACACGTCCGTGCTCTGCCTGCTCGCCTACGCCGTCCTCGGCCCGTCCCGCATCCTCGTCCTCGGACCCGACTCCTCGCTCGGCCCGATGATCGCGGCGACGGTGCTGCCCCTGGTCGCGTCCGGCGGCGACCCGGAGCGGGCCGTCGCCCTCGCCTCCGTGCTCGCCCTCATGGTCGGCGGGATCACGGTCCTCGCGGCGGTCGCCCGGCTCGGCTTCGTCGCCGACCTCATCTCCAAACCCACGATGATCGGCTACATGAACGGCCTGGCCCTGACGATCCTGATCGGGCAACTGCCCAAACTCTTCGGCTTCTCCACCGACGCCCACGGTTTCGTCGGCGAACTCGGTTCCTTTGTACGAGGGTTGGCGGACGGGAAAGCAGTGCCGGCCGCGGCCACGGTCGGGCTCGGCTGCCTCGCGCTGATCCTGCTGCTCCAGCGGCTCCTGCCGAAAGTGCCCGCCGTCCTCGTCATGGTCGTCCTCGCCATCGCGGCGTCCGTCGCCCTCGACCTCGCCGGGCACGGCGTGCGCACCGTGGGCCGGCTGCCCGAAGGGCTGCCGCCGTTCACCGTGCCGCACGTCGCCCTCGCCGACCTCGGCCCGCTGTTCGCGGGCGCCCTCGGGATCGCCCTGGTCTCACTGGCCGACACCATCTCCAACGCGAGCGCCTTCGCGGCACGCACCGGGCAGGAGGTGCGCG
This sequence comes from Streptomyces sp. NPDC057694, assembly GCF_042799415.1. Lineage (NCBI taxonomy): Bacteria > Bacillati > Actinomycetota > Actinomycetes > Kitasatosporales > Streptomycetaceae > Streptomyces > Streptomyces sp. NPDC057694. Next base: position 1,087,949 of record NZ_JBHVIX010000001.1, on the reverse strand, counting down.
GCAACGACGAGATGCTCGCCATCGGCGGCGCGAACCTCGCCGCCGGACTCTTCCAGGGGTTCCCCCTGAGCACCAGCGGATCACGCACCGCCGTCGCCGAACGGGCAGGCGCCCGCACCCAGTTGACCGGAGTCGTGGGCGCCGCGCTGATCCTGCTCATGCTCGTCCTGCTGCCCGGCCTCTTCCGCGACCTGCCGCAGCCCGCGCTCGCCGCCGTCGTCATCACCGCGTCCCTGTCGCTGGCCGACCTGCCCGGGACGCGACGCCTGTGGCGCCAGCGCAAGGCGGAGTTCTGGCTGTCCATCGCCGCGTTCCTGGGCGTCGCGCTGCTCGGCGTGCTGCCCGGGATCGGGATCGCCGTCGGGCTGTCCATCCTCAACGTCTTCCGGCGCGCCTGGTGGCCGTACAGCACCGAGCTCGGACGGGTGCCGGGCCTCGCGGGCTACCACGACCTGCGCTCGCACCCGCGCGCCGAACACCTCCCCGGCCTGGTCATCCTCCGCTTCGACGCGCCGCTGTTCTTCGCCAACGCCAAGTCGTTCCGCGACGAGGTGCAGCGCGTCGTGCGGCAGACGCCCCAAGTGCGCGAGGTGCTGCTCGCGGCCGAGCCGGTCACCGACGTGGACACCACCGCAGCGGACGTCCTCCTGGAGCTGGACACCGCGCTCCAGGAGAAGGGGGTCCGGCTCGTCTTCGCGGAGATGAAGGATCCCGTACGGGCCAAGATCGAGCAGTACGGGCTGGCCCGGACCTTCGCACCCGACCGGTTCTTCCCCACCCTGGAAGAGGCCGTGGTGGCGTACCGGGTGGGGAGCGGAGCGCGGTGGGCCGTCGCTCCGGGGGAGGGGTGACCAGGTCCCCGGTCGTCAGCCGGTCACGTCGTGGCCGGGCGCGCGGTTCCCCGCGCCCCTGCCGGGGCCACCCCGAACACATGGGTTCCCCAAGGAGGAAGGTCCACGTACAGGCCGTTCTCCAGGAGTTCCGCGCCCGAGCGGCCGTACCGGTCCTCCGAGAAGAGCAGCTCCGTCAACTCCCAGGTCTCCTCTCCCAGTTCGGGCCAGGGGAGGGGGATGCGTGCCTGCGCCTCATGGTCCGAGAGGTTGACCACGGTCAGGAATCGGCCCGCGTCGCCGGTCCAGCAGGAGGCGATCAGGTCGCGGCCGGACGTGTTGTCCGGCCAGAGCCGGCACTCCAGGAGCCGCCAGTGCCCGGTCCGCATGCCGCTGCGGTGGACGCGGGCCAGCAGCCGTTCGTGGAACGCGCGCAGGGCCTGGTCGGGCGGCTCGTCGACGCGGCGGTCCAGGAACACCGGCAAGTGGATCCGGCGGCCGGTGAACTGGCCCTCGTGCCACAGGGTCGCGCCGGGCAGCGTGGCGATCAGGACGGCCGCCGCGCGTTCCTTGTCCGGTGCCAGGGTGGCCGCGGCCCGCGGCTCGTCATGGTTCTCCAGGAAGCGGACGAGACCGCGCTGGTAGCGCTCGTCGGCCCGCAGATGATCGTGGACGGAAGCCGCGCTCTCGTGCAGGATCCGGTCGTAGAGGCGCTTGTCGTAGCAGAAGTCGAAGCCCTGCTCCTGAAGGGCCCATTCGAGGTCCCAGTACGCCTCGGCGGCGAAGACCATGCGCGGGTGCCGCTCACGCACACCGGCGACGACCTCCGCCCAGAAGTCCCGCTCGGGCGGCGGGCCCACCCGCTCGCCCCAGGTCCGCGCGAAGACCTCGTTCAGCAGCAGCATCGCCATGTCGCAGCGCACCCCGTCGCAGCTCTCGCCGATCCCCGTCAGCACCTCGGTCGTCGCCCGCCGCAGTCGCGGCGCGAACGCGTCGAGCTGGACCACGTCCGGCCAGGGCGGGAAGAACGGGTCGCGGCCGCGCGCCAGCACGGAGCGCCCCGTGTCGAGGAAACCCGCCGGATCCCGGCGCACGTCCTCGGCGTCCCCGCGCACGAAGTACTCGGGATGCTCCGAGACCCAGGGGCTGTCCGGCGCCACATGGTTCGGCACGTAGTCGAGGAGCAGGCCCACCCCCCTGCGGTCGAGCGCGGCACGGGCCGCCGCGAGGCCCGCGGGACCGCCGAGCGCCTCGTCCACCACGTACCGGCGGATGCAGTACGGCGACCCGGCGATGTCCTCCGCGCCGATCCCGGGGACCGCCGCCTCGAACGAGGCGCGCAGCGCCAGGTTGTCCAGGGCGATGGAGCGGCCCAGCGGGCTGCGCTCCCACACCCCCATCAGCCAGACGGCGTCGACCCCGTTCGGTGTCAGCTCGTCCCAGGCGTCCTTCGGCACGCGGGCGAGATCCAGGGGGCGGCCGGTGCGCGGCGCCAGCTCCCGCAACCACACCCGGGTGTTGACCTCATGGACGACGGGCTGCGCGGGCATCGCGGTCATCGGCTGCGCCTCCTCGGGGCGTCGGGACGGAACGCGTCGGGACCGATCGTGCCGAAGATCTTCATCAGCGGGGCGATCAGGCCGGTCCAGCCCGTCTGGTGCGAGGCGCCGATCCCGGCGCCGTTGTCCCCGTGGAAGTACTCGTAGAACAGGATCAGGTTCTGCCAGTGCGGATCGTCGCGGAACTTGGCCTGGCCCCCGAAGACCGGCCGCCGCCCGTCCTCGTCGCGCAGGAAGATCCGTGTCAGACGCGCGGTGATCTCCTCGGCGACCTCGAACAGGTTCTTGTGCACGCCCGAGCCGGTCGGGCACTCCACGGTGAGGTCGTCGCCGTAGAAACCGTAGAGGTTGATCAGGGCGCGCACCAGGAGCGCGTTCATCGGCAGCCACACGGGGCCGCGCCAGTTCGAGTTGCCGCCGAACATGCCGGTGTCCGACTCGGCCGGCAGATAGCCGACCCGGTACTCCTGACCTCCCGCCCAGAACGTGTACGGGTGCTCGGCATGATGGCGCGACAGCGCCCGGACCCCGTACGGGCTGAGGAACTCGTCCTCGGAGAGCAGATGCCCGAGCACCCGGACGAGCTTCTTCTCGTCCAGTACCGACAGCAGCCGCGGCCCGCCCGCCGTGCCGGCCTGCGCCGAGCTGAACGTCACCGACAGCGAGGGGTGCCGGGCGGCGAACCGCTGGAGCCGCTCGCCGAGACCCGAGATATGAGCCAGCTGCTCGGGACGGAACACCGTCGACGCGCACAGCGGCAGCAGCCCCACCATCGAGCGCACCTTCAGCCGGACCGCCTGCCCGTCGGGCAACCGCAGCACGTCGTAGAAGAAGCCGTCCTCCTCGTCCCACAGCTCGTCGCCGAGGTCCCCGATCCGGTCCATCGACGCCGCGATCCACAGATAGTGCTCGACGAACTTCAGGACCAGCTCGTCGTAGGCGTCGTTGTGCTGGGACAGTTCGAGGGCGATCTGCAGCATCGACTGGCAGTACAGCGCCATCCACGCGGTGCCGTCGGCCTGCTCCAGCGTGCCTCCCGTGGGCAGCGGAGCACTGCGGTCGAAGACGCCGATGTTGTCCAGACCGAGGAAGCCGCCCTGGAAGACGTTGCGCCCCGACGGGTCCTTGCGGTTGACCCACCACGTGAAGTTCGTCAGCAGCTTCTGGAACGTCCGCTCCAGGAAGGCGATGTCGGTCCGGCCCGTCGTGCGCTCCTCCATCAGGTGGACAAAGTACGCGGCCCAGGCGTGCACCGGCGGATTCACGTCGCCGAAGTTCCACTCGTACGCCGGGATCTGTCCGTTGGGGTGCAAGTAGCTGTCACGCAGCAGGAGTTCGAGCTGCTGCTTGGCGAACTCGACGTCGACGACGGCGAGGGCCACCGTGTGGAACGCCAGGTCCCAGGCGGCGAACCACGGGTACTCCCACTTGTCCGGCATCGAGATGATGTCGTCGTTGATCATGTGGAACCACTCGCGGTTGCGCACCCCGTCCCGCGGCAGACTCCACGGCGACAGATGGTGCTCGGCCAGCCAGGTCTCCAGGTCGAAGGCGTAGTACTGCTTGGACCAGAGCATCCCGGCGAGCGCCTGGCGCAGCACCCGCGCCTCGTCCTCGCTCGCCCGCGGCGGGGTCAGCTCCCGGTAGAAGTCGTCCGCCTCGGCGATGCGCTGCTTGAACACCGAGTCGAAGCCGCGGGCCAGCGACAACTGCCCGCCCGCGGGGCCGAGCCGCAGCCGCAGCGTCTCGGACCCGCCCGGGGGCACCACCAGCGAGTAGTGGGCCGCCGCCTTGGTGCCCTCCCGCTCCGGGTTCACGGCCGTGCCCTCGCCCTCGACGACGTACCGGCCGATGCCGTCCTTCACATAGGGCGAGGCGTTCGGGGTGTGGAACAGACGCTCGTTGTTCGTCTCGTTCTCCGTGAACAGCAGCCGCGGCGCGTCCGCGCACCGCAGGTCGTAGGAGCCGAGCTCCGGATGGTCGGCGCGCACGGTGGAGACCGACCGGGGGCCCTCGGCCGCGCGCAGCCGCGGCACGGGATCCGGCGCGCGGCCGTCGTGCCAGGACCAGGTGTTGCGCAGCCACAGCGTCGGCAGCACGTGCAGCGCCGCCTCGTCCGGGCCCCGGTTCACCACGGTGATCCGCATCAGGACGTCGTCGTGGTCCGCCTTCGCGTACTCCACCGTCACGTCGAAGTAGCGGTCCTCGTCGAAGATCCCCGTGTCCATCAGCTCGTACTCGAACTCCTGCCGGCCGCGGGAGCGGTTGACCGACAGGAGCTTCTCGTACGGGTAGGCGGCCTGCGGGTACTTGTACAGGTAGCGCAGGTAGGAGTGGCTGGGCGTGCTGTCGAGGTAGAAGTAGTACTCCTTGACGTCCTCGCCGTGGTTGCCCTCACCGTTGGTCAGGCCGAAGGCGCGCTCCTTCAGGATCGGATCGTGGCCGTTCCACAGGGCGACCGCCAGGCACAGCCGCTGCTTGTCGTCGCAGATGCCGCCGAGCCCGTCCTCGCCCCAGCGGTAGGCGCGCGAGCGCGCGTGATCGTGCGGGAAGTACGACCAGGCGTCGCCGCCGGGACTGTAGTCCTCGCGGACCGTGCCCCACTGGCGCTCGCTCAGGTACGGACCCCACAGGCGCGCCCGCGCGTTCCCGGTGGCCGTCGGCCCCACGCCCGCGCCCTGCTCCTGCTTCTTCATGCGCGTACTCCCTGCCTCGGGTCAGCCGGATGCGCCAGTCTTCGCGGGGGTCTTCCCGTCCGCCTCACCTGCCGGGGGTGAGCCGCCGCCACGGGCGAGCAGAGTGAGCGCGATCTCGTACACGGCGAGCAGCGCCCCGACCACGAAAAGCGCTGGCCACGTGGACAGCAGCAGCGCGACGAGGACGGCGACGACCGCGCCGGCCACCCGCAGCACGTCGGCGTGACGGGCCAGCCAGGGGCGTACCGTCCGCTCCTTCGCGATGCGCGATCCCGCCCGGGCCGCGAACTGCCCGGCGGCCAGAGCCCCTTGGGCGGCACGGCGGCGCAGCGCCACCGGCAGTCGGCCGGGGCCGATCAGATACATGAGGGCCGCGAGAGCGATCCCCAGCCACAGCAACAGGTCGCCCAGGTCGCGCAGCGTCGTGAACACCGTCCACAGCGCGGCTTGCAGCCCGTCCCGGTAGACGCCCGGCGGCACCTGTCCGAGCAGCTGACCGCGCACGGCCCGCAGCACCGCCCGCAGCACGGTCACCGTGACCACCAGCCACACGCCGAGCTGGAGCAGGGTGCGGCGCCGGTCCGGAGCGGCCCACAGCGCGAGCGCGAGCAGCACCGGCACGGCGATCAGGAGCGCCACCAGGGCCCGCTTGAACGCCAGCACCATCTGCTGGAGCTGGCCCAGGTCGTGCCGGTTGTAGAGACGGATCTGCGCGAAGTCGGCCGGGAGCGTGACGCCCAGCGCCTTCTCGATGCGGTCGTGCAGCCCCGGCGGCAGCTCCCCGGACGTGAGCGTCGGCAGGTCGAGCTTCTTGCCGAAGAGTGAAGGCAGCTGCGCCTCAAGGGACTTGAGTACGTTGTTGACCATCGGCAGCAGGTTCAGGGTGACCGTGTCGCCCTGCACCCGTACGTTCGCGTTGCGCTTCTCGAGGACGGTGACGATCCTCTCGTGGGCGACCCGGTTGGCACCCTCCCAGAGCGCCGTGAACTGATCCGTGGCCATCAGCTTCGACACCGTCCGGCCCACGGAGTCGTGGACGGCGCCGGTGAGCGGACCCGCGAGGAAGTCCGCGCGCGGCGGCAGCGCCTCGGACAGCCGCTTCTGCACGTCCAGTTGGTCGAAGATCTGGCCGGTGAGATACGTGGACACGGCCTTGTTCACGTCCGGGTCCTGCGGCAGCGGTCCCACGGCCGCGACCCAGCGGTCCGTGTTCAGCGCCGTGCGCGAACCCCACAGGCCCACCACCGACGCCACCCCCACCACGGCGACGAGCGCGATCAGCACCGCCGCCAGCATCGCGCGCACCCTCAGCAGCCGCGCCCGCCGTCGCCGCTGGGTCCCCACCCGGTCGCGCAGCTCGGCGACCTCGGCGCGCAGCCGCTGCACCTCGTCGGCCGTGCCCGTCCGGGCCGGTTCGGCGGGGCCCGGAGCCTGCTCCTGGGACATGGCGTCACCTCCGCCACCCACCGTCGCCGCCCGCCGGGCCCCCTCCTTCACCTGCGGCGGGTGACGCGGCACGGCCCGCACGAGCGCTGTGATGTCGGTCGTGACGGGGGCGGTTACGTGGAAGGGAGGCACGATGGCTGGGATCGGACCGGTGCAGCTGCTGACGGTCGAATTCGGGCCGGAAGCCAAGTTCGAAGGCCGGATCATGGAAGAGCTGTCGATCCTTGAGGCGAACGGTCAGGTACGCGTCCTCGACATGCTCTTCGTGAGCAAGGAGCCCGGCGGCGACCTGTTCACCATGGACTTCCAGGCGGAGGGCATGGGGGAGACCGTCGCCGCGCTGCTCGGTATCTCCGGCGAACAGGTCAAGACGGCCCAGAAGGAATACCCGAGCCTCGTCGAGGGCAACGCCTTCGGCCTGACCCTGGACGAGATCAGGGAGATGGCCGACGCCCTCGACCCGGGCACGGCCGCGGCGTTCGTCCTCCTGGAACACGTCTGGGCCAAGTATCTGCGCACAGCGATCAGGGACGCGGGCGGCGTGCCCGTCGCGGAAGGCTTCCTCACCGAGGAGGCACTCGAACCCGTCGCCGTCCAGGTCACCGCCGCGGCACAGCGGCTCGGCGACCCCGTCGCCCCGAACGGCGACGGGAAGCGGACGACGCACCACCAGCCCAGGAGGCCCTGATGGCCGATCTCGTCGTGCTCGGATTCGCGGACAAGGAGAAGGCGGAGTCGGTGCTGCGCCTGTCCAAGGAGCTGTCCCGCCAGGAACTGCTCGACCTGGAGGACGCCGCCCTCGCCTGGCGCACCATGGACGGCAAGATCCACACCCAGCAGACGTACAGCACCACGGCGGCCGGCGCGGCCGGCGGCGCCCTGTGGGGCTCGCTGTTCGGACTGCTCTTCCTGATGCCGGTGTTCGGCGCCGCGGTGGGGGCCGCCACCGGCGCCGTCGCCGGCAAGCTCACCGACATCGGCATCAACGACGCGTTCGTCAAGGAGATCGCGGCCACCCTCGAACCCGGCCACGCCGCCGTCTTCGCCCTCGTCCGCCGCTCCACTCCCGACCGCGTCCGTGACGCGCTGCGCCCCTTCAAGCCCAGCGTGCTCCGCACCTCCCTCACCAAGGAACGGGAGGAGGAGCTGGTCAAGGCCCTGCAAGGCACCTGATCGCACCGTCGTCGGCCGGTCCGGCCGGGCGCCGTCCCACACCGGAACTTTCACCCGGGTGAGATGGCGTCCGCCGGGCCGCCGTTCCGCCCGGGCGGGCCCACACTGTCCTGTGCCGCACCGCAGGCCTTCCCGAGAGCGAGGTGCCGCCGATGTCCGAGCGGCTCTGCCCCGACGACGAGGGAGCCGGCCAGGAGGCATCCCGCACGACGCCCGCACTGCCCGCCTGGATCGTGTCGCGCCCCCATCTGACGGACCGGCTCGCCCGCGCGGTACGCGGCCGGCTGACGGTCGTCGTCGGACCGGTGGGCGCGGGCAAGACCGCCCTCGCCCTGGAGTGGGCGCACACCCGGCGCCCACCGGGCCCGCTGGCCTGGGTCACCTGCGACGGCCGCGCCGAGCAGCCCGCCGTCTTCTGGCCGCGGGTCACCTCGGCCCTGCGCGACGCGGGCGTGCGGGTCCCCGACGCCGTCGCCACCGGCGAGGGACCACTGCTCGTCGCGGCGCTCGCCGCCGAACTCAACCGGCGCACCGAACCGGTGGTACTGCTCCTCGACGACTTCCAGCCCGCACCCGGCTCGCCGATCGCGGACGGCGTCAGCAGCCTGCTGCGGCACACCTGCGGCGTGCTGCGCCTGGTCGTCCTCGCCCGCCGCGACCCGCCGCTGCACCTGCGCCGCGGCCGGCTCGCCAGCGACCTGACCGAACTGCGCACCGCCGACCTCGCCTTCGACGACCGGGAGACCGCCACCCTGCTCGCCCAGCACGGCATCGACGTGCCCAAACAGACCGTGAGCGTGCTGCGCCGGCGCACCGACGGCTGGGCCGCGGGCATCCGGCTCGCCGCGATGTCCATGGAGAAACTGGAGCGGCAGGGCGAACCCGAGCGGTTCGTCGACCGGTTCGCGGGCGACGACGAGGCGGTCGCCAGCTATCTCATCGAAGAGGTCCTCGACCTCCAGCCGGCGGCCACGCGCCGGCTCCTGCTCACCACCAGCGTCCTCGACCGGGTCAACGCCGAACTGGCCACCGCGCTCTGCGGCGACGACATCGGCGGGCACTTCGCCGACCTCGTCCGGGAGAACTCCTTCCTGCACCCGCTCGGGCACGGCTGGTACCGCTGCCACCAGATGTTCGCCGACGTGCTGCGGATGTGCCTGCGCCACGAGACACCGGGCCTCGTCGTCCCGCTGCACCGCCGCGCGGCGGCCTGGCTCGGCGCGCACGGCCGCCTCGCCGACGCCGTCGGGCATCTGCTCGCCGCCGACGACCGGGACCTGGCCGCCGAACTGATCGTGCGGCATCTCGCGATCGGCCAGGTCCTCGGCCTGTCCAGGTCCCCGCTGCCCGACGACCTCACCCGCAGGGCCCCGCAGGAGCCGGGGAGCGCCGGCCGGCCCGAGCCGGTCCTGCTCGCCGCCGCCGTCGCCCGCGTCCGCGACGACGACCAGGCCTGCGGCCGCCACCTGGCGCTCGCGGAGCTGCTGCTGACCGAACTCGCGCACGACGGCCCAAAGCCCGGCAGCCAGGCGCACGACGGCCAGGAACACGCCGCCCACGGCGACGAGGCGGCGGCCGACCGCATCGCCCGCTGCCGCCTCGCGCACGCCGTGATCCGGATGGACCGGCTGCGCGCCGACGACCCCGAGCAGGCGTACGCCGCCGCTCTCGAAGTGGAGGAGATCGGGCCGCTGCTGCCGCACGCGGCGCTCGCCCAGCACCCCGAGATCCCCGCGCTCACCCTCGCGGTGCGCGGTGCCTACGAGGTCAGGGCCGGACACCTCAAGGCGGCGGAGGCCTCCCTCACCGGCGCGCTGAAGGCGGCGGGCGCCGCGGGCAACGGGGCGCTGCGCCGGGACTGCCTCGTCGAACTCGCGCTCCTGGAGGCGGTACGCGGCCGGTTCCGGGCCGCCGACGAGCTGGCCGCCCACGCCACCCAGCCGCCGCTGCCCAGCTGGTGCGCCGCCGAACGCTCGCGGGCGGCCCTGCACCTGGTGCGCGCCTGGGTCGAGCTGGCCCGTGGCGAACCCGGCCGGGCCCGGCACGAACTCGCCCGCGCCGACACCGTGCTGCGGACGTCGCCGGACACGTTCCTCGCCGAGCTGCGGGCCCTCGCCGCCGGCGTCGCCGCGGCGGTGGAGCGGGGCGGCCCCTTCGGCTGCGGCCCGAAGGTCCTGGACGAGCTGGTGCACTCCGCCCGGCTGCCGGTGACCGTGCTGCGCACCGTGACCCCGGCCTGCGCCTTCGTGCTCGACGCGGCCCGGCACGGCCGCACCAGGGGCGCGGCCGTGCCGGACGGCGCGGGCGGACGGCCCGCCCGTACGGAGCAGTTGAGCCCGCGCGAGCGCGACGTGCTGGACCGCCTCGCCCAGATGATGACCACCGAGGAGATCGCCGCGGAGCTGTATCTCTCGGTGAACACCGTCAAGACGCACCTCAAGAGCGTCTACCGCAAGCTCGCCGTGACGCGGCGCTCGGCCGCGGTGCGGCGGGCACGCGAACTCCAGATCCTGTGAGCACCACGTCCCGAATGCTGTCGGTCACGTTCCGCCCGGCCCCCTGTCGCGTGGTCCCGGGCGGGGCCCGACCAGGCCCAGCTCACGGCCGCGCTGTACGGCCTCGGCCCGGGAACTGGCACCCAACTTGCGGTACACGGCGCGGACATGACTCTTGACCGTGTTGTGCGACACGTACAGCAGGTCGGCGATCTGTCGTAGCGACACCTCCTCCTGGAGTCGGGCGAGTACCGCCAACTGGCGTCCGGTCAGCGGCTGGACGGGCGACGCCGCCTGCCGCGGGGGTTCCTCGTGCGGGAGCGCCGCCAGCACGGCGGCCGCCTCGTCGACGAGGATCACGGCGCTGCGTGGATCCGCCACGGCGCCGGCGACTCTGACCAGCGTGCCCGCGACCCACACCAGGCAGGCCGTCACGGTCGGGCCCGGCGCGGAGCCGGATCTGGGCAGTCGCTCGTACAGGACTGCGGGCATGCCCCTCACCTCCCCATGTGGAGGGCACCACCTCCACGGTGAGGGGCGTCACCGCGGTCACGAAAGAGGCTTGTCGGTCTGTTCGGCGGAGACCCTCCACGGGGCCGGCCGCTCAGGCACAGCCGTCGGGCAGCCGGCGTACCTCCAGCAGCTCCAGACCGAGAGCCTGGATGCGGTCGAGGATCCCGAACAGGGCGGCCTGGTCGAGTCCGGAACCCACCAGGACCGTCTCGGACGGGCGCAGCACGACGGTCAGCTCACCGAACGCCGAACGGAAGGCGTCACCGATCCTGCCGCGCACCCGGATCTCGAAGTCGCCCATGCCGACACCTCCCGTACGACGGCTCGGTCATCGGCCCTCGGCCATTGTCGCGACGGCGTGCGCGGCGGCATCACCTCGTGCGGGTGACGGTGGCGCGGGCGCGCGGCGGGATGCTCCACAGGCCATGCGAACCAGTACCGCGCGAACCAGTACCGCGTGACGAGAAGGGGAGGCGACATGGCCGCGCACATCTCACCGGGCCCCGCCCCGGGCTCCGGCACACCCCCACAGGAACCCCACGTCGGTGCGATGGCGCTCGGCGGAGTCGTCTTCGCCGTGTGCGTCCTCGGCGTCGTCGGCGGGTTCCATCTGATCTCGGGCCTCTCCGAGGTCCTGAACGGCCACTACTACCCGGCGCAGCGCGACTACGCCTTCGACTTCAGCGCCACCGGCCGCGGCTGGGTCGAGATGGCCACCGGCGCTGTGATGCTCGGCGCGGCCTTCGCCCTGTTCAGCGGCAGCGCCTGGGCCCGTGCCGTCGGTATCGTCGTCGCGGGCCTGAGCGCGCTGGAGAACTTCTTCTTCACCCCGTACCACCCGGTGTGGTCGGCGATCATCATCGTGCTCGACGTGCTGGTGATCTGGTCGCTGGTGGCCTACGGGCGCGCGGAGGCGCGCAAGGTCTACGCATCTCCGATGTAGCCGCGCGACGCGCGGGCCGGTGTCAACCGTGGCGCGTCAGGCCCAGTTCGGCGATCGTGCGCCAGTCGAGGGCGGGCCGTTCGCGGTAGCCGCCCGGGCGCCGCCGGGGCACCACCACGCGCAGCGCGCCGGCCCGGACCTCGCAGCGCACGGGAACGGGCAGCCGCACCGCCTCGCCGTCGATGCCGACGGGCAGATCCGCCCGGTCCGCCTCGACGGTCACCGTGGTCGCCCGCGCCCGGGCCAGCCCGGTCGCCCGGCCGCCCCGCAGCAGCCCGGCGGCCTGGGCGGCGCTGGTCACGCGGACCCCGACACAGCCGAGGACGCCGCCGTCGATCCGGCTGCGGCGGCCGAGGCCCGCGATGTCCCGTTCGCCGTAAGGGTTGTTGCTGACCAGCAGCGCCTGCGGATCCTCGAAGGTGTGCTCGCCCGCGTGCGCGGTCAGCCGGGCGCCACGGTGCCCGACCAGCAGTTCGGGCAGCAGGTCCAGGGTCGTACGGGTCTTGCCGTCCCGGTACGACGGGCTCTGCACCACCTCCGCGTACGCCCCGAACGAGACGTTGTTGACGAAGGGGCGCCCGCCCGCCCGGCCCAGGTCCACCCGCAGCTCCACCCCGTCGCGCAGCGCGTCGAGGGCGGCGGCCGGGTCGTCGCGGTCCAGTCCGAGGTCGAGGGCGAAGTGGTTGCGGGTGCCCGCGGGAACGACGAGGAACGCCAGGCCGAGGTCGGCGGCGACCTCGGCGACCAGGGCCTGGGTGCCGTCACCGCCGGCGACGCCGAGCAGATCGGCGCCGCGCGCCGCGCAGGCGCGGGCCAGGGCCGAGACGTCCGTCACGCCGACCGTCTCCAGCAGCACCACCTCGGCACCCAGTTCGTCCGCCCGCTCGCGCAGCCCGAACCGCGCCACCTTCCCGCCTCCGGAGCGCGGATTCATGATCAGCACGGGGTGCCGGAACTCCGGCGCCTGCCGCTCGCGCATCGGGGCCGCGGCCGCCGGTCGCGCGAGCGCCGCCCGTCCGGCGGCCGTGGCCGCCAGCCACAGCGCGCCCGACACCAGCACCACCCAGAGCAGGCCGGCCCGCACATACGCCACGAGCACCCAGACGGGCGCGGCGAGCGCGAGCAGCACGGCGAGGTAGCGCACCACGCCCCGCCGGCTGACGATCCACCACACGGCCGCGAGCGTGAGGACCACACCCGCGAGCCCCACGCCGAGCAGCGCGAAGGTCCGCAGCCCGGCGAACACGCCGAGTACCACCAGCGCCGCCACGGCGCAGAGCAGACAGGCGCGGGCCAGCCGGCGCCGCCGCTGAAGTTCTTGGATCTCCGGTTCCATGCCGGGCAGTGTGCGGCCCCCGGGCCCGCCGTTCCTCACCCCCGGCAGGCGACACGGCGGCAGACCTCACACGGTCGGGGTGACGCACCGGGACCCGGCCCGGTCCAGTGTCGGCGCCACCGGCGGCCGCCGGACGGGGAGCCGCGAGGGGAGCACGTCATGGACGACACCGGAACGACCGGAGCGACCGGAGCGACCGGAGCGACCGGATCGATCGGCATGAACGACGCGACGGACGCGATCGGCTCGGGGGGCAGGTCCGGCACGGCGCGGAGCACGCACGACCCGGCCACCCCCGCCGAGCGGGCGGCCCGGGGCAGGAGCGCCCGCTCCCGCGTCCCGCGCTCGGCCCACGGCGAGTTCGCGCCGCCCGCCGACCGCCCCGACCCCGTCGACGTCCTCGAACGGCAGTCGGCCAGCCGGCTCGCCGAGCTGGTGCCACTGCGCTACGGACGCATGACACAGTCCCCGTTCCGCTTCTACCGCGGCGCGGCCGCCCTCATGGCGACCGACCTCGCGGCCAGTCCGGCGACCGGTCTGCGGGCCCAACTGTGCGGCGACGCGCACCTGTTGAACTTCCGGCTGCTCGCCTCGCCGGAGCGGCGCCTGATGTTCGACATCAACGACTTCGACGAGACGCTGCCGGGCCCCTGGGAATGGGACGTCAAGCGCCTCGCGGCCAGCCTGGTCATCGCCGGGCGCGGCAACGGCTTCGGCGCGGCGCAGCGCCGCCGGGTGGTGCGGGCGACCGTGGGCGCGTACCGCCGGGCGATGGGGGAGTTCGCCGGGATGCGCACGCTCGACGTCTGGTACGCGCGCATCGACGCCGACGAGCTGTACGCGAGGCTCTCGGCCCGGATCGACCCGCGCGCCCGCCGCCGGATGTCCGCCGCGCTCACCAAGGCCCGCACCCGTGACCACATCCAGGCCCTCGACAAGCTCGCCCGGGTGGTCGACGGCGAGCTGCGCATCGTCCCCGACCCGCCGCTGATCATGCCGCTCGACACGCTGCTGCCGGGCGTGGAGCGCAAGCACCAGGAGGATCAGCTGCGGGAACTGGTCGCACGCTACGCCCGGTCGCTGCCCGCCGACCGGCGGGCGCTGCTGGCCCAGTACCGGGTCGTCGACATGGCGCGCAAGGTCGTCGGCGTGGGCAGCGTCGGCACCCGCTGCTGGGTGATCCTGCTGCTCGGCCGGGACGCCCGCGACCCGCTGCTGCTCCAGGCGAAGGAGGCGCAGACGTCGGTCCTCGCCCCGTTCGCCGGCGCGTCCGGTCTCCTCAATCAGGGCGAACGCGTCGTCGTGGGCCAGCGCCTGATGCAGGCGGCCGGTGACATGTTCCTCGGCTGGGAGCGGGCGGAGGGCATCGACGGACGCCAACGCGACTTCTACATCCGCCAGTTGCGGGACTGGAAGGCGATCCCGCAGGCCGACCTGATGAGCCCGGACGTCATGCGCCTCTTCGGCCGTACCTGCGGCATCACGCTGGCCCGCGCCCACGCGCGCTCCGGCGACCGCATCGCGATCGCCGCCTACCTGGGCCGCTCCGACGCCTTCGACCGGGCCGTCGCCCGCTTCGCGGAGGCGTACGCGGACCAGAACGAACGGGACTTCGCGGCGCTCACGGCCGCGGTGAAGGGAGGACGGGTCCAGGCCGAGCAGGAGGAGCCGGAGAAACCCGGTAAGCCGAACCAAGTGGGTAAGTCGGGTAAGCCAGGCAGGTCGGGTCGGGCGGCCGGACCGGGCAAGCACTAGGGCCTGTCTTCAAACTCCCCTCTGCCCCGCGACGCCTGGCACGCGCCCCCACCCTCGAACCGGCTTCGCACGGCTCGGGCGGGAGGTACCCCCTTCGCCGCACCGGGCACAAGGCCAAGTACGTCCAGTACGAGGCCTTGCACCCGGCGCACCGAGAGCACGCACCAGACGCCGCGGGGCCGCCCTCCGGGCGACGAGGGGAGTTTGAAGACAGGCCCTAGGACTTCCGGCAGACGCTCTGGCGGACCGCGGGTTCCGTCCACCGCCGCACGAACTCCTCCTGCGCCAGCACCCGCCCGATCGCCACGCCGGCCACCACCACGGTGAAGAACACGATCAGCCAGGACAGCAGGGTGAACACCGAGCCGAGCGGCCCGTACCGCTGCTCGCTCACCCGCAGCGCCCGCGGCAGCCAGACCCCGGACGTGACGCAGAAGGCGACCACCCCGCCGCCCGCCAGCAGCGCGCCCGGCAGCAGCGGCAGCCACGGCACCCGGCCCGCCAGCAGCAGATGCTGCGTCCACCACCACATCAGGACCGACTCCACCGCCTGGAGCGTCACCCCGAGCACGGCCCCCGCGCCGAACGCCCGGTGCATCGACCCCTGCAACACCAGCAGCGCGATCCACACCGCCAGCCACAGCGCCCAGCGCCATGCCACGTACCGCACTCCGGAACGCGGCAGCTCCCAGGCGCGTTCGCACAGCCGTTGCAGGGCCCGGGTGAACGAGGTCGCCGAGAGCAGGGCCACGAGCAGGCCCACGGCGCCCCAGTTGTAGAACGACTCGTCCATGCCGCGGGTCAGCACGTCGCCGTCCGCCGCCACGGGCCCGCTCGTGCCGATCAGCGTGTGCAGCGACCGCCGCATCTCGTGCCGTACGGGCGCCGGGCAGAGCGAGGCGACGGCGATCAGCATCGGCAGCGCGGCGAGGAACGCCTGGGCGGCGAGGCGCGTCGCCATGTCGAGGACGGTGACCCGGACGAGCTGCCGCCCGATGCGGGCCACGAGCGGCCGGGCGGCTTCGGCGATCGCCATGACGGTGACCTCTCCTGGCAGGACACACTCCTGCCGGACACCGTGCGCCGCGCCGGAGCGCACCGCGCCACCCGGCACGGGCGAGCGCGCGTACGCGAGTCCCCGAACCGTCAGGCTGCGTCGCGCGCGACCTTGCGCGCCCACAGGACGAGGGGGACCTGGAGCGGTACCCGGGCCCGCATCGCGTTCCGCAGCGGTGCGGGCCGCTCGTTCCAGTCGGCGGCCATCTTGATGTTCGCGGGCACGACGGCGACGAAGAACGCGGCCGCGGCGCCGGCGGCGCGGGCCCGCGTCCTGGGCAGCGCGACACCGGCCGCGAGTGCCAGCTCCACGGCGCCGCTGGCGTACGTCCAGGCGCGCGGTGAACCGGGCAGCGAGCGCGGCACCATCGAGTCGAACGGCTTGGGCAGCAGGAAGTGGGTGACCCCCGCCCCGGCGAGCAGACCGGCGAGGAGCTGGTGGGAAGGTGCGCGGCGCAAAGGGGCCTCCTGGGACGTCAGCGACTGCCGAGCGATCTTACTTACTGGTAAGTAAGAAAGTCGAGCCCCAGGGGCGGCGCGGCCGAGTGGCGTCGAGGGCCCGCTTCGCGCGCCTGCCGCGGAAGCGCTTCGTTTTCCGGATGTTTACCCGCCAGGTTTGGTCGCACCATTCGTTTTGCGGGCTGCGCGGGGGAGTGCCGCTCGTGATGATGGGGGAGGGAGGAGCCGAGGGAGCCGGTCGGCGGCTCAGGTCTTTTCGGTGCCGGTTGCGGTTGCGTGCCCACGGGTGTGCCTGAGAGGTAGTCGTGATGGTGACGGACATGGAACTGGCCGCGCTGGCCGTGCGGTTGACGGAGGAGGCCAGTTCCGAGCCGCTCGACGTGGGCAGAGTCCTGGCCACCTTCGTCGAGGGTGTCCGGCGGCTGGTCGGAGTGCACGGGGTGGGAGTGCACTACGCGCAGCCCGGCGACGCGTCCGTGCGGACGGAGGGGACCGGCACGGAACTGCGCGCGCTGACGGCCGATGCCGCCGCCTGGGAGGAAGGCCCCGGCCACGAGGCGCGTACCGCGGGCCGTTCGCTCGTCGAGCTCGATGTGACGGTGCGTCCGGCCCGCGTGCGCTGGCCCCGCTGGGTACCGCGCGCCCGGGCCCTCGGGCTCACCCGGGTCACGGCGCTGCCGCTGTCCGACGGCGGCGCCACGGTCGGGGCGCTCATCCTGTTCGGCGGCCCGGAGCGGTCCATGGACGGGGCGGCGCTGAACAGGGCGCGCGCCCTCGGCGGGGTGGCCACCGACATGCTGTCCCTGGTGCGCGAGGTGCAGCGCAGCCGTGCCCTGGTGGCGCAGTTGGAACACGCCCTGATCAGCCGGATCGTCATCGAGCAGGCCAAGGGCATGCTCTCGGTCCGCCGGGAGGTCACCGTCGACGACGCCTTCGGCCTCCTGCGCAACTACGCCCGTTCGCACCGGCGCAAGATCGCGGAGATCGCCGCGGACATCACCGAGGGTCGTGCGGATCTCCACGCGCTGTGAGCCGGAATCCCTGCGCGCCTCCCGGTCGTGCGGTTAACGTGGACCGTCAGATGGTCATATGACGGCATGCGTGAGCGGACCGCGCCCGAATCGGGGTCGAGCTGGTGAGCGGCAAGCCTGGAGGGCCGATCGAGACGCGTACCCAATCGGGTCACGAGGCGCAGAATCTGATGCAGGAGGCCTACGGGCGGGAGTTCCGCGCGTCGGACGTGTCCCGCAGCGGGCAGTACCTGATGCGGCATTTCGATGCCGATCACTTCGAGTACCGCGAGATGGTCCTGCCCGCCCCGCTCGACTTCGTCAAGGAACCCCAGCACGACCTGGTCGTCGTACGCGTCGCCGGGGGCCGGGCCCGGCGCACCTGCGGAAGGGAGCACGGCACCTTCGGGGCGGGCGACATCTTCCTCGGCCATGTGCCGTCGCGGCCCTGCTCCGGACGCACGACGGACCTGTACGCGTCCGCCATCACGCTGCCCGGAGAACTGCTCGCGCAGGCCGCGGCCACCGTCGATCCGCGCCACGGCCGCCCGCTGCGCTTCACGAGCCTCACCCCGGTCGACCATCAGCACGCCGCTCACTGGGACCGCGTCCGCGCCTACGCGCGCAGCGTCTGCGAACTCGGCGCCGAGGCGATCCCGCTGATCGTCGGCCCCCTGGCGGGTCTGCTGGCGGGCGCGGTCCTCCAGGTGTTCCCCAACACGGTGGTCGGCCACGAGCCGTCCCTGGCCGACACGCGCGACGCCACCCACTCCACCGCCGTCCGCGCCACGGCCTACATCGACGATCACGCGCACACCGACATAGGCCTCGCGGACATCGCCGACGCCGCTCAAGTCACGCCCCGGGCCCTGCAGTACGCCTTCCGCCGACACCTGGGCACCACACCCATGACGTACCTGCGACGTGTCCGCCTCGCCCACGTCCACGCCGCGCTCAAGGCCGCCGACCCCCTCGCCGGCGCCACCGTCACCCGGATCGCCGCCCAGTGGGGCTTCCTGCACCCGAGTCGCTTCTCCGCCGCCTACCGCGCCGAGTACGGCCACGCGCCCCGGGACACGCTGCACGGCTGACACGCCTCAGGGAACGGGCCGTTGATAGACGGAGTCGAGCGCGAGGTGCGCTCCTCCGCGCGCCGCCGCCGCGAACCCCAGTGCGGACAGGCGCACTTCGCAGCCGCCCGCCCGGGGCGCCATCACGCGCGTACGGAGCATCTCGCGGAGCCGGTCGAGGAACAGGTCCCCGATGTACGTGAAGTAGCCGCCCAGGACGATCAGTCGAGGGTTGAGGACATCGGCGAGGAGGGCCAGGCCGAGGCCCAGGTCGTGCGCCACCCGGTCCAGGGCCTCCGCGGTGCGCGGATCGCCTGCCTCGGCGCGGCGGCGCAGGTCCGCCAGACGGTTCTCCAGGGCGATGTCGGGATCGTGCAGCGGATCGCTGCCGCGCGCCGCGAGCCGCAGGATGGCGTCGAGGCCGACCATGGTCTCCCAGCAGCCGTGCCGGCCGCAGACGCACGGGTTGCGGGCGGGGTCGAGCGGCATGTGGCCGACCTCGCCGGCGAACCCGTCGGCGCCGCGCAGCAGCCGCCCGTCGTTGACGATGCCGGCTCCGATGCCGCGCTCCCCGGTGAGGGACAGCATGTCGCGGACGCCGGAGCCTCGGACCTGCGCGTACTCGGCCAGCGCGGCCAGCTTCGCGTCGTTGTCCAGGGCGATCGGCGGCAGCGTCCCCGTACCGGCCCGCTCCAGGCGCGTCCGCAGTGCGTCGGCCACGGCCACGTCGCGCCAGCCGATGCCAGGAGCGAAGCTCACGGTCGCCGACGCGCGGTCGACGACGCCCGGCACCGCGAGCGTCAGACCGACCGGACGCAGCCCCTCACCGCTCAGGACCGACAGGCAGTCGGCGATATGACGTGCCGTCAAGTCCAGTGTGGCCTCGGGGCCTTCGTCCTTGACCGCGAGCGGCACCCGATGCCCGTAGACCGGGGTGCCGTCGAGGGCCAGGGCGAGAACGTGGACGTAGCTCGTGCTGATCTCCACACCGACACCGCAGAGGCCGCCGCCGTCCAGATGCACCAGCGTGCCCGGGCGGCCCACGGCCCCCTCGCGCTGCGCGGGTCCCTCACGGACCAGGCCGAGCCCGACGAGTTCGGCGACGAGACTGGTCACCGTCGGCTTCGGCAGCGCGGTGTCCGTGGCGATCTGCGCGCGGGAGCGCGGGCCGCTGTCGCGCAGCAGACCCAGCACCGCGCCGAGATTCGTGCGCCGGATCGAGGGCCGGTCCCGGGTGCCGGAAGGCTCCGCGGGTGCGGTGTGCGACGCAGGCGCCGTACCGAGATCGGTCACTTCGTGCTCACCCATGTCCCTTCCTCGGCCGCCACCGGTGCCGGAGCCGTCGCCTCCCATGATGGCAAGTCCGCTGCCGGGCCGTCCGGTTGAGGGGAAGCGATGCGGTCCCGCGGATCGCTTGACAGCCCCTGCATTAGTTCGGATTCTAGTCGAACTAAATCACGCCACGTGGTGCACGCTCTGCCAACCCCCACGGTCAGAGGAGCAGTTGTGTCCGTTCGTCCCAGAATCAAGGCAGTCTGTGCGCTGGCCGCGGTGAGCGCGGTGCTGCTCGGCGGACTCACCGGCGGGCCGGCGTCCGCCGCCGACCCCGAATACACGGTCTCCGTCGGAGCCAAGGGTGCGTGGAGCCACCCGGACGACAGTCCGGCCGCCCCCTACATCGACAAGGACGGCACGTTCCACTACCAGTCCGCCCACGCTCTGTACGGCGCCGACGACCCCCGGGAATGGACGTTCTACCAGGGCGCGGACTTCGACTCGGCGACCAGGGACGCCGGTTTGAGCGACGCCGTGAACCCGGCGAACCCGGACGACCGCAACG
Organism: Streptomyces sp. NPDC057694; assembly: GCF_042799415.1. Classification (NCBI taxonomy): domain Bacteria; kingdom Bacillati; phylum Actinomycetota; class Actinomycetes; order Kitasatosporales; family Streptomycetaceae; genus Streptomyces; species Streptomyces sp. NPDC057694. Next base: position 1,067,768 of record NZ_JBHVIX010000001.1, on the reverse strand, counting down.
ACGACACCACCTGGCGCTGCGACAACAGTCCCACCGGCCGAGAGGCCACCTTCGCCCCCGACACGTCGAGCTATGCGCGCAAGAACTACTGCGACCTGATGGGCGTCTGGGTCGACCCCGACTCGGGCGACTGGTACGGCCTGGTCCACAACGAGTTCACCCCGAGCCCGTTCGACGACGGGCTGCACTACGACGCGATCGACTACGCCGTCTCGACCGACCAGGGAAAGACGTGGGACATCAAGAGCCACGTCCTCACCTCGCCCTACAGCACCGACAGGGGCGACGACGCCGCGTTCCCGCAAGAGACCTACTCCTACGGCGACGGCGACCCGCGACTGTTCGTCGACACCGCCTCCGGCTATTTCTACGTCTACTACAACTCCCGCGTGATCCCGAAGGGCGGTGTCCCCGGCGGCTGGACCGACGGCAGCCTGGCGCACGTGGCCCGCGCCCCGATGTCCGCGAAGATGGCGCCCGGATCCTGGCGCAAGTGGTACGACGGCGCCTGGTCGCAGCCCGGACTCGGCGGCCTGGAGAGCACCATGGAGCCCGTCGACACCGACCACCCCACCGGGTACACGCCCGTCGGGCACGACTACGACCCGGACAACGCGGGGTCCGTCGCCGAGCAGCAGGCCGCCGGTGAACTCCCCAAGAAGTCCGACCTGTTGACGATGAACATCGCCTACGACGCCCACCTGGGCCTGTACATCGGGCAGCCCGAGGCCGTCGTGCAGGACTCCACCGAACCGCAGCGCTTCTACGCCACCGACGATCTCGCCACCCAGAAGTGGCGGCTGCTCGGCGACACCGGCGACTACAAGTCCGGCTCCTGGTACCGCTGGATGCTCGACTCGGTGAACAGGACCGGCTCGACGGTCGTCGGGAAGACGTTCCGCAGCTACTGCTCCTTCCAGTGCTCGAACGGCGCCGACGGCGAGTACTACGAGACCGTCATCGACACCGACGCCCCGGCCGCCCCCGTGACCTCGGGCAGGGCGTACACCGTCGCGAGCGGCGACGGCCGCTTCCTCACCCAGGTGTCCGGCAGCACGAGGACCACCTCCGCGGCGGACGCCGGGAGTTCGGGCCTCGGCCGCTGGGTCTTCACCTCCGACGGCGACGGCTCGTACCGCATCGCCAACGCGGCCACCGGCCGGCTCCTCGGGGTCGACGCCACAGGTGATGCCGGACGCGCCTGGGGCGCCGCTCCCACGGTGACCGCGGCGCCGGCCGGCGGCCCCACCGTCGGACAGCAGTGGTTCGTCATCCCCTCCACCCACCCCGACGGGACGCCGGCCGGAACGTACCGCCTGGTCAACCGCTACAGCGGACTCGTCATCGGACTCTCCGCCGACCCGGACCGCACCGCCGAGACCACCCCGGTACGTGCCTGGACGGACACCACCGCAGGGCCCGTCGGCGACGCCCGCACCGCCGCCGAACAGGCCCTCACCCTGACCGCCGCACCGGCGGCGCACCGCCACTGACCCCACCTGCGGTACCTGCGTGTGGGGTGTTAGCATCGGGGGAGGACCGCCCCCAAAACGAAGACGG
>NZ_JBHVIX010000001.1:916608-1066198 GCF_042799415.1 Streptomyces sp. NPDC057694 | reverse complement strand
TCGGCAGCTCGCCTCCCCATATCTCCCCTTTGTCGCTGTTGTTCGCGCCCGCTGCGCGCCTCCCCCCCCCCGCCCCCCGAACCCGACGCGCGCCGGACACCCCGCGCGCGCGTCGAGCACCACCGTCGTCCCTGCTCCCACCTAAGGAACCCCGTGCGCAGACTCGTCACCAGACCCGGCCTCGTCGCGCTGGCCGCCACCGCGGTCGTCGCGGCGACCGCGACCGCCGCCGTCCCGGCCACCGCCGGGCCCGCCGCACCGGCCAAGAAGCAACCGGCCCAGCACCGGGTCCAGTTGATCACCGGAGACGTCGTCCAGGTCACGGACGGCAAGGTCACCGGCTTCACCCCGGCCGCCGGCCGCGCGAACATACCCGTGCACGTCGAGAACGACGGCAAGCGGTCCCTGGTCGTTCCCCTCGACGCCCAGCGGCTGATCTCCGACGGCACCCTCGACAAGCGGCTCTTCGACATCGGGCAGCTGAACACCGCCGCCGCCCGCAAGCTGTACAAGAACGGGCTCAAGGTCATCGTCGGCTACCAGGGCGGCGCCGCCGACGCCCGCGCCGGCGTCCAGGACACGGGCGCCACGGTCCACCGCGGCCTCAAGGCCCTCAACGCCCAGGCCCTCACGGCGACCCCCGACGACCTGCCCGCCCTGTGGAAGTCCCTCACCCGGTCGGACAACGATGTCAGCCGGACCACCGCGGCCCAGGGCGTCGACCACGTCTGGCTGGACGCACCGGTCAGGGCCCAACTCGACGTCAGCGTCCCCCAGATCGGCGCCCCCGCCGCCTGGCAGGCCGGATACGACGGCAAGGGCGTGAAGGTCGCCGTCGTCGACACCGGCGTCTACGCGGACCACCCCGACCTGGCCGGCAAGGTCGTCGCCGCGAAGAACTTCTCCACCTCGCCGGACGACGTGGACCACCAGGGCCACGGCACGCACGTGGCCTCCACCATCGCCGGGTCCGGCGCGAAGTCCGGCGGCAAGTACAAGGGCGTCGCCCCCGGGGCGAGCATCATCGCCGCGAAGGTCCTCGACGACACCGGCAGCGGCGCCGACTCCGACATCATCGCGGGCATCGACTGGTCCGTGGCGCAGGGCGCCGACGTCGTCAACATGAGCCTGGGCGGCACCGACACCCCGGACCTCGACCCGCTCGAGGAGACCGTCAACCGCTACAGCGAGAGCGACGGCGTCCTCTTCGCCGTCGCCGCCGGCAACGAGGGCCCGGGCGACAGCACCGTCGGCACCCCGGGCTCCGCGGACAGCGCGCTCACGGTGGGCGCCGTCGACAGCGACGACAAGACGGCCGACTTCTCCAGCCGCGGCCCGCGCCTCGGCGACGGCGCGATCAAGCCGGACGTGACCGCGCCGGGCGTCGACATCACCGCCGCCTCCTCGCCGGGCAGCGTCATCGCGGGGGAGGTGGGCGAGAACCCCGAGGGCTACGTCACCATCTCCGGTACGTCCATGGCGACACCCCATGTCGCGGGCTCCGCGGCCCTGTTGAAGCAGCAGCACCCGGACTGGAAGGCCGCGCAGCTCAAGGGCGTACTCACCGCGTCCACCAAGGACACCGGCTTCGGCGCGTTCGAGCAGGGCTCCGGCCGCATCCAGGTCGACCACGCCATCAAGACCGGCGTGTACGCCGAGCAGACCTCGCTGAACCTCGGCACGGCCGCCTGGCCGCACGACGACGACCAGCCGATCACCCGCACCCTGACCTACCGCAACACGGGCACCTCCGACGTCACCCTCGACCTCACCGCGAGCGGCACCTCGGCGGACGGCAAGGCCGCCCCCGACGGCATGTTCACGGTCAGCCCGGCCAAGGTCACCGTGCCGGCCGGCAAGACGGCCGACGTCACGGTCGCGGCCGACACCAAGGTGGACGGCCCCGACGGCCAGTACACGGGCGCTGTCGTCGCCGCGGGCGCCGAGCAGAGCGTCCGCAGCGCGTTCGCCGTGAAGCGTGAAGTCGCCTCGTACCAGGTCGACCTGAGCCACATCGGCCGTGACGGCAAGCCCGCCGCGCACTTCCAGACGTACATCGAGGGCCTGACCGGCGAGGCCGCCGGGCAGTCGTTCGCGTTCGACGAGAACAGCGACGCGACGAAGGTGCGCCTGCCGATCGGCGAGTACACCGTGCAGGGCCTGATCCTCGCCGACCGCGCCGACAGCACGAAGGGCGCCGACTGGATCGCGCAGCCGAAGCTCGTCGTGGACGACAAGGACCAGAAGGTCACCCTGGACGCCCGCACCGCCAAGCCGGTCGACATCACCGTCCCCGCGAAGAAGGTCACGGACGCGCAGGCGTACATGGTCTACGGGATCAAGGTGGGTTACAGCACCCGGCAGTTCGGGTGGCAGCTGACCTCGTACAAGAACTTCCGTGCCGCGCACCTCGGTCCGGAGATCACCGACGGTTCCCTCCAGCAGCTGTGGGACGCGGCCTTCACCAAGGGCGACGACACGCAGTACACCTTGGTGTACGGCGGTCCGGTGACACGCATGGCGACCGGCTTCACCCGGCACGCGAAGCGGCGCGACCTCGCCGAGGTGAAGATGGGTCTCGGTGAGCTGGCGCCCGGCAAGGACGCGTACCTCGGCATGATCGGCTCGATCAAGGACGGCCTCATCGGCTTCACCGCGGGCCGGATGCCCCTGGAGACCCCGGGACGGCAACGGATGTACGTGTCCACGGCCGACGACGTGCGGTGGAGCACCTACATGGAGCAGCTGGGCGACACCCTGCCCAACGGCTGGCGGCTGACCGATGTCGGCTACCACGAGAACTTCGCGACCTTCCGCGCGGGCCGGACGTACGAGAAGAACTACAACACCGGTGTCGTCGGACCGGTCATCGACGACGAGGCCCTGCAGAACGTGACGCGTTCGCAGAACACGCTCTACGCGTTCCTGAGTCTGTTCTCCGACGGCCAGGGTCACGAGGCGAGCCCCGAGCTGACGTCGTCGCACACCACCCTCTACCGCGACGGCGAGAAGGTCGCCGACACCGACGACGACCTGGACTTCGCCTCGTTCGCGGTGCCGGCCGAGGACAGCGAGTACACGCTCAGCACGTCACTGACCCGGGACCCGAAGATCGCCGCTGTCGGCAACGCGATCGACGTCAGCTGGACCTTCCGCTCGAAGGACGGGGACAAGACCGTGCCCGCCTCCGTGGTCCGCTTCCACCCCGACCTCGACCTGAGCTCGCAGGCGAAGGCCGGTAAGAAGCTCTCCATGCCGCTGGAGGTGCAGGGCGCCGCCGCCGGTGACAACCTCAAGTCCCTGACGGTTCAGGCGTCGTACGACGACGGCGCCACCTGGCAGAAGCTCACCGTGAAGCACGGCAAGGCGTCCCTGAAGGCCCCCGCCAAGGGCAAGGGGGTCGCGCTGCGCGGCGAGGTCGTCGACCGGCAGGGCAACACGTCGGAGGTGACCGTGCACCACGCGTTCCTCGGGCGCTGACCCGTCCGTCGTCCGGGCCGGGGCCACGGCCGCGGCCCGGACGACGGCGGTGGGACGGCTTCACGCCGTGCTGTTGTGCCGCAGCGCTCTGCGCTCGCGCTGGGCGGCGACATCGGCGACGGGCGACGCGAGCAGGAGCGAGCGGGTGTAGGGATGCCCGGGGGAGCTGGTGAGGGGGTCGGTCTCGCCGGTCTCGACGATCTCGCCGTGGCGGATGACGGCGACGCGGTGGCTCATGAGACGTACGACCGACAGATCGTGGGAGACGAACAAGTAGGCGACGTCGGTGGCCTCCTGGATCTCCAGGAGCAGGTCCAGGATGGTGCGCTGCGTGGTGAGGTCCAGCGCGGAGACCGGCTCGTCGCAGACGATGAAGCGCGGTTCGAGGGCCAGGGCGCGCGCGATGGCGACGCGCTGGCGCTGGCCCCCGGAGAATTCGCGGGGCAGCCGTCCGGCGGCGTCGGCGGGCAGGTGGACACGGTCGAGCAGAGCACGGACGCGCTCCCGGGCCGCGCCGGCACCGAGCCCTTGGGCGACCAGGGGCTCGGCGAGGGTGTCGCCGATGGTGAGGGCCGGGTTCAGTGAGGTGTACGGGTCCTGGAAGACGACCTGGATGTCCCGGCTGAGGGCGCGCCTGCGGGCCCGCGACAAGTGATCGATGCGCTCCCCGTCGAAGGTGACGCGGCCCCCGGAGAGCGGGACGAGACCGAGGATCGCGCGGCCGATGGTCGTCTTGCCCGAGCCGGACTCACCGACCAGGCCGAGGGTTTCGCCGGGCCGGACGTCGAGGTCGACGCCCTTGAGGATCTCGGTGCGCCGGGCGCGCAGACCGCGCCCGGCGAACGAGACGCGGACCTGTTCCAGACGGAGCAGGGGCTGTGGGCTCTGGGCCGTGCTCTTCATGCGGTGGCGCTCCTTGCCGTGCGCGGCTGCCAGGGCGCGCGGGCCGGCTCCTTGTCCAGGACGGCGCCGAGCAGCGTACGGGTGTAGGGGTCGTGCGGACCGCCGAGCAGCTCGGCGGTCGGGCCGGTCTCGACGATGCGGCCGCCGTTCATGACGGCCACCCGGTCGCACAGGTCGGCGACGACGCCGAGGTTGTGGGTGACGAGGAGGACCCCGAGGCCGCGTTCCTCCTGGAGCCGCCGGAGCAGATCGAGGATCTCCGCCTGGACGCGTACGTCGAGCGCGGTGGTCGGCTCGTCCGCGATCAGGAGTTTCGGGTCGCAGGACATGGCGCCGGCGATCAGGACCCGCTGCGCCATGCCTCCGGAGATCTCGTGCGGATAGCGGCGGGCCACCTGGCGCGGGTCCGGGATCTCGACCAGGTCGAGGAGTTCGAGGGCCCGCTCGGCGGCCTCCCGCCGGGACAGGCCGAGGACACCGCGCAGCGGTTCCGCGAGCTGGCTGCCGACGGTGAAGGCCGGGTCGAGGTTGCTCATCGGCTCCTGCGGCACGTACGCGACGGTGCGGCCGCGCAGGGTGCGGTGCGCGCGCTCGGCCAGGCCGACGACCTCGTGGCCGTCGACCAGGATCGAACCGGAACTGACGCGCCCGCCCTCGGGGAGGATGCCGAGCACGGAGAACGCGGTCTGCGTCTTGCCGGAGCCCGACTCGCCGACGAGACCGACGATCTGGCCGGGCCGCACGTCGAGGTCCACGCCGTGCACGACGGTCCTGTCCTGCCCGTCGGGCTGCGCGTAGGCGACGCTCAGGGCGCGTACGGACAGCAGGTCGGCGCGCGGCGTCCGGTCGTCGGACGGGTCCGGTGCCGTACGGGCCGTGGCCGTGGTCCGCCGCCGGGGAGCCCGGGCCGGGACCCCGCCGCGGTCCTCCAGGCAGTCGCGCAGCGCCGCGGCGAGCAGGACGAGCGCGCTGCTGGTCAGGCCGAGCGCGAGGCCGGGCCAGAGCAGGAGCGCGGGCTCGCGCTGGATGTTCTGGAACGCCTCGTTGAGCATGGCGCCCCAGGTGGCCGTGGCACCGCTGCCCACGCCCAGGAATTCGAGGCCGGCCTGCAGCCCGATGGCGATGCCCGCGACGAGGGCGACCTGGATGATCACGGGACCGCGCACCACGACGAGGATGTGCCGGGCCACGATCCGGGTGTCGGACAGCCCGGAGATGCGGGCGGCGTCCACGTACAACTCGCCCCGGACGTCGGCGACGACGCCACGGACGAGGCGGAAGAAGCCCGGCGCGACCAGCACCCCGAGGACGACCATGAGGACCCAGACGTTCGGGCCCAGGATCGCCCGCGAGGCGAGCAGGACGACCATGGCGGGCAGGGCCATCACCAGGTTGACGACCCAGGCGGCGACGGCGTCGAAGGCGCCCCCGCGGTAGCCGGCGAACAGCCCGGTGGGGACGCCGAGGAGCAGAGCGATCCCGACGGCGATGAGCGCGCCGGCCAGCGTGTTGCGGCCGCCGTACAGGATGCGGGAGAGGATGTCGCGCCCGGCGGAGTCCGCGCCGAGCGGGTGGGCGCCGCCCGGCGCCGCGAAGGCGTCCGCCAGGGACGAGGCCGTCGCGGACTGCGGGGCGAGCACGGGCGCGAGGAGCGCGGCGAGGACGATCACGGCGAGAACGGTCAGCGACAGCGCGCCCAGCGGGTTGCGCAGCAGCCTGCCCACCGTGCCGCGGCGCCGTGCCGCGGGGGCCTCGGGCCGCGGAGGTTCGGCCGTGCGGACGGTCCGGCTCATGCCACTCTCGCTTTCGGGTTGAGCCAGCCGATCAGGATGTCGACGGCCAGGTTGATCAGGACGACGCCGATGACGGTGAGCATGACCAGCGCCATGATCACCGGGATGTCGCCGCGGGTGGTGTAGGCGACGGTCATGCTGCCGATGCCGGGCAGCCCGAAGATCTGCTCCACGAGGACCGCGCCGCCGAGCAGTCCGACGAACTGCATGCCGAGCAGGGACAGGGCGGGCGCCGAGGCGTTGCGCAGGACGTGCCGGAACACGATGCTGCGGGCGGACAGGCCGCGGGCGCGCAGGGTGCGGACGTAGTCCTGGCGCAGTACGTCGATGACGGCGCCGCGCACCTGCTGGGAGACGCCGGCGACGGAGGACACGGAGAGGGCGAGCACGGGCAGGGTGATGGTGGACAGCCAGCCGGTCGGTGAGTCGCCGAGCGCGGTGTAGCCGATCGCCGGGAACCAGTTCAGGTTCACCGCGAACACCAGGACCAGGACCAGCGTCACCAGGAAGCCGGGCAGCGCGTATCCGGCGACGGCCGCGATCTGCAGGAAGCGGTCGACGGCGCCGCGTCGCACCCCCGCCCACGTTCCCAGGAGGAAGGAGGCGACGGCGGTGACGAGGGTGACACCGAGCATCAGGCTCAGGGTCACGGGCAGCCGGCCCGCGACGGCCTGGGTCACGTCCTCACTGGTGAACCAGGACGCGCCGAAGTCGCCGCGCACCGCGTGGGAGAGCCAGTCCGTGTACTGCGCGAGGACCGGGCGGTCCAGGCCGAGCGAGGTGTTCTTGGCGTCGACGGCGGACTGCGCGGCGGACTGGCCGAGGAGTTGGCGGCCCACATCGTTGTGGGGGATCGAAAGGAGCAGATACGACAGGAGGGATATGACCAGCAGGAGGACGGCTCCCGCGGCGATTCTCCGGATGATGAAGGTCAGCATGGTCTCGGCGTCCAGGTCCGGTGGCCAGAGGGCCGGTGGGTGCCGCGTGCGGACGGGCGGCCCGGTGGACGGGCGCGGAACCGGCGGCGGTGGGAAGGGACTTCGTCGCCGGTCGCCAGACCGCGGGACACGAAGCCGACGGCGACCCTACCCACAGAATTAACCAGTTGGTAGGTTTCGCGGTGAACTTTTTGACCGGTTGGTAGGTTCATGGCCACCAAGGCCTCCGGCGCGGCGATGGCGGCGGCCCCGATCTCTGGGCGAGGAGCCGACGTTGAGCCGTCCGGCAGGCACGAAGGGGGAGCGCACCCGCGCCCGCATCCTGGAGGCGGCGAGCACCCTGTTCGCCCGCTCCGGCTTCAACGCGGTGTCGCTGCGCGAGATCGCCGCGCAGGCCGGCATGACGCACGCCGGCCTGCTGCACCACTTCCCGGGCAAGGAATCGCTGCTGCTCGAAGTGCTCAGCATCCGCGACCGCGAGGACGCGGCGTGGCTGTTCCCCGGCCTGCTGGAGCCGGGGGATGCCGCGGAGCCCACGGCGGTCTCGGCCGCCGAGCGCTTCTGGAGCGTGGTCGATCTGACCGAACGCAACAGCCGCACACCGGGTCTTGTCGCCCTGTACACGAAGGTGGTGGCGGAGGCCGCGGCCCCCGATCACCCCGCCCACGCGTACTTCGTGCGCCGCTACCAGGTGCTGCGCCGCGAGCTGGGTACCCTGCTCGCCGCCGCGCTCCGCGAGGCGGACCCGCCCGTGGCGGCCGAACCCGAGGCCGTGGCGCAGCAGTTGCTGGCCCTCATGGACGGCCTGCAGACGCAGTGGGTGCTGGAGCCCGACCGCGTCCCGATGCGTCGCCGCGTCGAGGAGTTCCTCGCCCTGTACGGGCTGCGCCCCGCTCACCGTGCCACCACCGGTCCGGTCACCGGCTGAGCGCGGCGAGGACCTGCCCGGCCGCGCTGCGGTGGCCCGCCGCGTTGGGGTGGAAGCCCGCCGCCTGCTCGGTGTCCTGCGGTTCGATCCAGCGCACGCCCTCCGACTGGCAGGCGTCGTGTCCGACGGACGGTCCGTAGAGGTCGACGTAGCCCGCGTCGTTCCCGCCCGCCTGCTCGGCGAGCAGGGAGTTGAGCTGCTTCTCCTTGTCGCGGAACCAGGGGAAGTCGCCCGTGGCGAACGGGATCAGGTCCCGGCAGGCGCTGCCGTCGTCCGGGACGATGCCGGGATAGCCGACGACGAGCACTCGCGCCCGGGGCGACCGGACGTGGATCTCCTTGAGGACCGCGTCGATCCTGGAGCCCACGTCCTTGATCCGGTTGCCGATGATGTCGCTGCCCAGCGGTGTGTAACTGAGCTTGCAGGGGGCGCCGTTCGGGGCGAGATAGCCCACGAGGACGCACTGCGTGACGACTCCGGTCAGGTCGAGATCGTTCCCGCCGACGCCGAGCGTGACCAGCGTGGTGTCGGGGCGCAGTGCGTCCAGTTGCGGGGGCGCCGAGTCCTGAGGCTGCGTCATGTCGGCGGTCGTCGCCCCGGCGCAGGTCACGTCGGTGAAGTCGGCCACGTTCAGGGCCCCGGCCACCAGCGAGGGGTAATCGCTGTCCGAGCGGCCGCAGTCGGCGTCCGTCTGTGTGGGGATGCCCAGGCCGGAGCTGTAGGAGTCGCCGAGCGCCACATAGTGCTCCTGCAGGTCCCCTGTCGTGCCGGGCGTCGCCCCGGCCGGCTGGGCCAGGGTCAGGAACAGTGCCACCGCACCTGCGGCGGCCAGTGCGGCGCGGGCGGGAGCGGGCGGGTGGTGCAGCGTCATGGCCGTACCTCTTCTCCTGAAAGCGGAAGGTCACGGGCCGTGAGAGGTCCGGGACGCGAAAACCGTACGCTGCACGGTTTCTGCGCGTCAATGCTCGCGACAGTGCCACCGTCCGTCCGTGACGCCTGGAAACCGGTCACTTGACACGTGAAAACCGATCACTTTACGTTTTTCGCGTACCGGCGCAGCCGCGCCCCGACCCCGAGCAGAGCAGGTCCGATGGCTGATCGATCCCCCGCCGCTTCGCTTCTCCCGCTCGCCCAGCAGGCCGCGCTGACCAGCGGCGACGGTGACTTCACCACGCAAGAGGCGCCGGGGGTCCCCGCCCTGCGCATGTCCGACGGGCCGCACGGCCTGCGCCTGCCCAAGAACGCGGGGGACGGCGGCCAGACCGACCTGCGCAGCGCCGCCCCGGCCACCTGCTTCCCGCCCGCCGTGGCCCTGGGCAACAGCTGGGACCCCGGGCTGGCGGAACGGGTGGCCGCCGCGATCGCCGCCGAGGCCCGCGCGTTCGGGATCCACGTCGTCCTCGGGCCCGGGATCAACCTCAAGCGGTCACCGCTGTGCGGCCGGAACTTCGAGTACTTCTCCGAAGACCCGCACCTCACCGCCGAGTTGGGCGGCGCCATGGTGCGCGGACTGCAACGCTCGGGGGTGGCCGCGTCCCTGAAGCACTTCGCGGCGAACAACCAGGAGACCGATCGCATGCGGGTCAGCGCCGACATCGACGAACGGCCCCTGCGCGAGATGTACTTGAGGGCCTTCGAGCGCATCGTGCGCCGCGACCGGCCATGGACGGTGATGGCCGCCTACAACGCGGTGAACGGCGTACCGCTGTGCGAGAACGAACGCCTGCTCACCTCGATCCTGCGTGACGAGTGGGGTTTCGACGGGGTGGTGGTCTCCGACTGGGGAGCCGTGCGCGACCGGGTCGCGGCCCTGCTGGCCGGCCTCGACCTCCAGATGCCGGGCACCGGCGGCCGCACCGACCGGGAGGTGGTCGCCGCGGTCGAGGACGGCAGGGTCCCGGCCGCGACCCTGCGCACGACAGTGGAGCGCGTCGAGCTGCTCGCCCGCCGGGTCACCGAAGCCGGTTCCCCGGCGCCGGCCGCGCCCGACGAGGCGCTGTTCGACGACCATCACGCCCTGGCCCGGGAGGCCGCCGAGCGCTCCATCGTCCTGCTGAAGAACGACGGCGGGCTGCTGCCGCTCGACACCGCGGACGGACCGCTCGCGGTGATCGGTGAACTCGCCCGCACCCCTCGCTACCAGGGGGCCGGCAGCTCGCAGGTCACCCCTGCCCGGCTCGACACGCCCCTCGACGCGCTGCGCGAGGCGTCCCCGGGCGCGGACGTCGCCTTCGCCGCCGGATACCGGCTGCCCGGAGCCGAATCGTCCGGGCCCGCGGACGGCGCGGCGCCCGACGGGGTGGCCGACGAGGCCGTGGCCCTGGCCGCCCGCAGCGCGACGGCCGTGGTCTTCCTGGGCCTGCCGGCGCAGGACGAGTCGGAGGGCTTCGACCGCGCCCACCTCTCCCTCCCGGCAGCCCAACTCGACCTGCTGGAGCGGCTCGTGGCCGTCCAGAGCCGGCTCGTCGTCGTACTCGCCCACGGGGGTGTGGTGTGCACGGCGCCCTGGCAGGAGGCGGTGCCCGCGCTGCTGGACGCCTCGCTCCTCGGCCAGGGCGGCGGCCGGGCGATCGCCCGCGTCCTGCTGGGCGCGGCAGAGCCCCGCGGCCGGCTCGCCGAGACGGTCCCGGTGCGTCTGGAGGACACCCCGTCACACCTGTCGTTCCCCGGCGAGGAGGGCCGGGTGCGGTACGGGGAGGGACTCTTCGTCGGCTACCGCGGCCACGACGCCCGGCGCACCCCGGTCGCCTTCCCGTTCGGCCACGGCCTGTCCTACACCACGTTCGAGCACCGGGACCTGCGGGTGACGTGGCGCCCCGACGCACCGCAGGCGCAGGTCACCGTGACCGTGGCCAACACCGGCACCCGTGCCGGACGCGAGGTCGTCCAGGTCTATCTGCACGGCCCCGAAGGCTCCACGGTCGTCCGCCCCGAGCGGGAACTGCGTGGCTTCGCCGGCGTCGAACTCGCCCCGGGCGAGGAGCGGGACGTCACGGTGACCCTGGCGCGGGACGACTTCGCCCACTACAGCGAACGCGAGGCCGGCTGGCGCGTCGAGGGCGGCACCTGGCGCGTCGACGTGGGCGCCTCGTCCCGCGACATCCGCCTGTCGGCCGCGCTGGAGGTCCGGGGCGACCCGTCCCGGCTGACGCTGACGGGCCGGAACACACTCGCCGAGTGGTACGCGCATCCCGCCGGCGGTCCGGCCCTGGCCGAGGCGTTCGCCGCCGGACGGGGCGCCGGTGCGGCGTCGGCGGCGCTGGACGATCCGGTCATGCGCCGCTTCCTGGCCGGCATCCCGCTCGACGTGATCGCCGAGTTCCCGCAGAGCCCGCTCGGCCCGGACGGGCTGGCGGAGCTGGTGGACCGGATGGCCATGGCCCCGACGGCCGACGGGACGCCCACAGCGGCGGGGTGACCGGCGGCCGGAGACAACCGGCGCGCGAGAGAGCGGGAGAGGGCAGGGGCCACGGGCCCCTGCCCTCCTTGTGTCACCGGTGTGTCAGTCGCCCGCCGCGTCCGGCGGCAGCAGCAGGGCGACGGCATCGTCCATCGTCTGCTCCATGTCCACCGAGCGGTCCACGAGCCATTGCAGCTGGATGCCGTCGACGACCGCGATCAGCAGGGCCGCCAGGCGCTCCGGCGGGATGTCGGAGCGCATCGGCGTCGTGTCGAGACGCCTGCGCAGCCAGTCGGTGACCTGGGACCGCATGAGCGGGTAGCGCTCGGCGAAGTGCGCGTGCGCGGGATGCGCCGGATCGCTCGCCGCCGCGGCCATGGACACGAAGAGTTCGACGAGTCCGGGGGTCGCGGCGCCCTCCCGGATGATCTCCCGGTAGCGGTCCGGCTCGGTGCGCTGCTCCTGGCGCACCCGTGCCGTCTCGTCCCGCATCCGCAGGACCTGCGTGAGCAGGTCCTCCTTGGAGTCGAAGTAGTGCATCAGGCCGGGCAGGCTGATGTTGCACCGCGCCGCGACCTTGCGCAACGAGGTACCCCGGTACCCCTCGGCCGCGAAGATGTCGAGCGCCGCCTCCAGGATCTCCTTGCGCTTGGCCTCGCCCTTTTCGTAAGGACCCCGTTTCGCCATGCGCGCCACCCTAACGTGCGGCCGACGGCACCGGCCGGTCGGCGCCCGCCGCGTCGGGGATGCGCCCCGCCGCGGCCAGCGCGCCCAGCCAGCGTGCCGACGGCTTCGGAGTACGGGCGAAGGTGACGGGGTCGACGCCGATCAGTCCGAACGTGGGGCGGAAGGTGCCCCATTCGTAGTTGTCCAGAGCGCTCCAGTGGAAGTAGCCGCGCACGTCCGCGCCGCGCCGCATCTGCTCGGCCAGCGAGGCGAGGGCGCGGTGGGTGTAGGCGATGCGCGCTCCGTCGTCACCGGTGGCGATGCCGTTCTCCGTGACCACGATCGGCACGTCGGCGCCGGTCACCTCGACCGTGTGGGCGACCGCCTCGCCGAGCGCCTCGGGATAGACCTCCCAGCCGGTCAGCGTCGTGGGCGCGCCGTCCGGGACGGGCAGCGGACCGTCCGGGCCGACGCGGTGCCGGGTGTACGCCTGCACGCCGATCCAGTCGTCACCGCGTGCGGCCTCAAGGAACACCTCCTCGCGGGGCCTGGCGTAGGCCGCCGCCACCTCCTCGGCGCCGGGCTCGGCGTGGTAGACCTGGTTGGCCACCGTCCAGCCCACCTCGAAGCCCCCGCCGGCCCCGCGCAGCACGTCGCGGGACCGCTGGTGCGCCTCGATCAGGGTCCGCGTGACGACCTCGTCGGGGCTGATCAGCGCGGGGCTGAACGCGGCGCCGCCCTCGGCGCGGCTCTGCGCGAGCGCCGACCAGCCGTGTTCGGCGGCGTACCGGCGCAGCGCGTACATCAGGGCGACCATGTTGGGCTCGTTCAGCGTGGCGATGCGGGTCGCGCCGCCCAGGATCTCCAGCACGGTGCTGGTGTAGCCGGCGAACAACTCCGCTGCGTCCGGGGCCCGCCAGCCGCCGCGCTCGCTGAACCAGCGGGGCGAGGAGAAGTGGTGCAGGGTCACCACCGGTGTCAGGCCCCGTGCGAGGGCGCCCTCCACCATGGCGCGGTAGTGGGCCAGCGCGGCCCGCGAGACGCGGCCCGGCTCCGGCTCGACGCGGGCCCACTCGATGCTGAACCGATAGGCGTTGAAGCCGAGTTCACGCAACAGGTCCATGTCCTGCGGCCAGCGGTGGTAGCTGTCCGCCGCGTCTCCGCTCGGCACCTCGACGAACGTCTCCGGCGCGTTCTCCAGGGCCCACCAGTCACTGGCGACGTTGTTCCCTTCGACCTGATGCGCGGAGGTCGCCGCGCCCATCAAGAAGCCCTCGGGCAGGACGAGTTCGGTCCCGGTCTTGGGCACCGCCATGGAGTCGCTCCTCTCGCGGGAGCGGCCTGTGCCGCCCCTCCCGCCAAAAACGTTCATTGATCGGTTTTCGTGTTAGCGTACAGGTGGGCGGCATCGGGCGGAAGCGGTGACGAGGAGTGCCGGACCAGAAGGCACCCCGCCCGCGAGCACGCTCCGCCGCGCCCGACGAACCAGCCGGGGCGCCTTCGGGCCCCGGCCCGAGGGAGGTTGTCTTGCCCGCTCTCATCCCCCGACCCGCCGTCGCGCACCGGGGCCCGGGCGCGTTGCGCCCACCCGCCGGGACGCCCTGGCGCATCTCGGCTTCCGCGCCCGGATTCCGGACCGCGGCCGAGACGGTACGGGACCTGCTCGCCCCGCATCTCGGCGGTCGCCTGTCCGTGCGGGGCGGGGCGGACCAGGCCCACGGCCCCGTGCTGCTGC
This sequence comes from Streptomyces sp. NPDC057694, assembly GCF_042799415.1. Taxonomy (NCBI): domain Bacteria; kingdom Bacillati; phylum Actinomycetota; class Actinomycetes; order Kitasatosporales; family Streptomycetaceae; genus Streptomyces; species Streptomyces sp. NPDC057694. The sequence goes on along the minus strand of NZ_JBHVIX010000001.1, from coordinate 1,052,355 downwards.
TGACGGACGAGGACGCACCCGACGAACCGAGGCGGCCCGTCGGTGTCGCGCCGATCGGCGAGAGCGCGCCGCCCGACGAGTCGTACGCCCTCACCGTCGACGACACCGGCATCGTCTGCCGCGCCCGCACCCCGGCCGGTGCCCTGCGGGCCGCGACCGCCGCCGCGCAGCTTCTGATCACCACCCCGCCCGGCGAGCCGCTGCCGCACCAACAGCTGCGCGACGGACCGCACTTCGCCTGGCGAGGGCTGATGCTCGACCCGGCACGGACCTTCCTGCCACCGGCCGACCTGCGCCGGCTCATCGACGTCGCCGCGCTGTACCGGCTCAACGTCCTGCACCTGCACCTGACCGACAACGAGGGCTGGCGCCTGCAGATCCCCGGCCTCCCGGGGCTCACCCCGCAGCGCTCCGGGCGCGACCGGGACTACTACACGGTCGACGAATACCGGGACCTCCAGTCCTACGCCGCCGCCCGGCACATCACCCTGATCCCCGAGATCGACCTGCCGGGCCACTGCGCCGCGCTGCGCCGAGCCCTGCCCGGCCTGCCGCCGGCCCCGGCGCCCGAGGGCCTGCGCGGCCGCTTCCCGTTCACACCGCCGCTCGACCTCGCCGACGGCGCCACCCGCGCCGCCGTGTCCACCGTCCTGGCCGAGGTCTGCGCGCTGACCGACGGGCCCTTCGTCCACATCGGGGGAGACGAGGCACTCGGCATCACCGACACCGCGTTCGCCCACGCCGTCACCGAACTGCGCTCTCTGGTGAGGGAGTTCGGCAAGCGGCCGGTCGCCTGGCAGGAGGCGTCGCGCGCCGGGATCGAGCCGGGGGACATCCTGCAGCACTGGGTGGACGTCGCGATGATGGACCTGCCCGACACCCCGGAGGAACTGCGCGCCAGCCCCCATCTGGCCGCCTCCGGGCACGGCCTCGAATTCTTCGGAGCGCTGAAGCGCTTCTTCGGGCCCACCGATCACGACGTGCGGCGCATCCTCGACGGCGGTGGCCAGGTGCTGCTCTCCCCGCAGTCCCATCTCTACCTCGACCGCCGCTATGCCCCCGAGACGCTGCCCGACGAACTCCGGCCCACTCTGGGGGACTTGGGCTTCGCCACTTACCGGCCGCGCAGTACCGCGTACACCGCACAGTGGGATCCCGCCGCGCACGGCATTCCCGCGGACCGGGTCGCCGGGGTCGAGGCCACGCTGTTCGCCGAGGAGATGACCGGTTTCGAGGACATCTCCACCCTGCTGCTGCCCAGGCTCGCGGGCGTCGCCGAAGTCGCCTGGTCGGGGCGGGCGCCGCTCTGGTCGGACCACCGGGACCGGCTGGCCGCGCACGCCCGCTGGTGGGCCGAGCGCGGGCTGCCGTACGCCCCGACGACCGACGTGCCCTGGACGGGAGAACATGCTCGGCGGTAGCCGCGAGCGATTCGAACTCCACGGCTGACGGCTGATGCGTGTGCCCCCGGCGGGAAGGCCGGGGGCACACGCATCAGCCGTGAGGTTCAGGTCAGGAGGCGGGCTTGTAGTCGTAGATCGAAGGCACGCCCATGCCTGACTGCGGCGTGGCCTTGACGTCGCGGGTGGAGACCAGTTGGTAGGTCATGCGGTAGAAGGGCGCGAACCAGCCCTCGTCCACGAGGTGTTCGTTGAGCTGCCGGGCGGCCGTCGCCGCCTCGGTCCCGGTGGCCGTCTGCATCGTCCCGAGGAGCTTCTTCACCGTCGGGTCGCTCGTCCCGAACATGTTGAACGTACCCGGCGTGACCAGGTCCTGGGCGGTCACCCAGGAGGCCGAGGACTGGCCTATGTTCATGACCATCCCCGAGTAGGCGCGGTCCCGGTAGACCTTCTGCACCGCGGTGTTGCCGTCCAGTTGGTCCCACGCCACCGTGATGCCCACGGCCTTGAGGTCGGCGGAGATCGACGAGGCGAGCGCGTCGCTCACGATCGCCGAGACCCGGGGCAGCTTGAGGGTGAACCCCTTGCCGTAACCGGCGCCGGTGAGCAGCTTCCTGGCCTTCGCGGGGTCGTGCGGATAGGCCGTGTCCAGCTTCTTGTCGTACGCGTCGGTCTGCGGGCCGAAGACCTGGTCCGTCACCTCCGCGCTGCCCTGCCGGATCTTGTCGACCATGGTCGTGCGGTCCAGGGCGTAGTTGATCGCCTGGCGCACCGCGCGCGACTTCAGCGCCGGCGTGTGCACCCCGTCGCGGTCGAAGAGCAGCAGACCCTGGAAGTCGAAACTGAACTCGGTCGTCCGCAGGCTCTTGTCCGCGGCCACGGCGCTCTGCTGGTTGGCGTCCTGGATGACGGCGCTGTCGATCTGTCCCGTCCTGAGGCCGTTCACGACGGCGGTCTCGTTGTCGAACACGCTGATGGTCAGCGCCTTGAAGGCCGCTTCCTTGCCCCAGTAGTTCTCCTTGCGGGCGAAGACGTACTTGTTGCCGACCGCGGTCCTTCCCTTGTCGAGCGTGTACGGACCGGTGCCCACGGGCGTGGTCTTCAGGGAGCCGTCGTCGAGCTTGACCGGGCTCGCCATCAGGCCCGCCGCGTCGCTCAGGTAGAACAGCAGCGCGGGATCGGGGGAGGACAGGCGGAGCGTGACGTGCGTGGCGTCCTGGACGTCCACGCTCTTCAGACCCGCGAGGTACTTGGCGCCGCCGCCTCCGCCCTTCTTGAAGTGTTCGAGATTCGCCTTGACGGCGTCGCCGTCGAACGCCGCGCCGTCGCTGAACTTCACGCCCTTGCGCAGCGTCAGGGCCAGGGAGGTGCGGCTGTCGTCGTAGGACCACTTCGTGGCGAGCATCGGCCGGAGGGTGCCGTCGGCGTCCCGCTTGATCAGCGTGTCGTACACGGCCTGGAAGTACGGCATCGCGCTGCCGAGCGCGTCCTTGGGATCCAGGCTCTGGGCCGTCGTCAGGGTGGCGATGTCGAGCTCGCCCGCTCCCGTCCCGGCCGATCCCGAGCCGCCGCCGCAGGCCGTGAGCATCAGCGCGGCGGCGGTGACCCCCGCGGCCGCGGTACCGAGCCGCGTGGCGTACCAGTTCATGATCTCTCCGTCCGGCGGGCCGGCCGATGCGCCGGCAAGAGATGGGAGGGCAGGGCCGAGCGGGACGTACGGATGGATACGGCCCTGCCCTTCGACAGCCAAAACCGTAATGTGATCGGTTTTAGTCGTCAACGCATCTCGGGGGAGCGGTTTTCCGGGCGTCGGCGGGGTGTGTCGCCCCGGCCCGGGTCGCCTCTTGACGTCCAAAACCGATCATCTTATGGTTTTGGGGCGTGGCCGATTTTCTGCGCACAGAACGACGATCCCCCTGCTGTGGGGGCAGGGGGATCGTCGTTCTGTGCGCAGGGGCGGCGGAGGTGTCCCGGTCAGCGGCGGCGCACCGTCACCGTGTGCCTGCCCTCGGGGAAGCCCGCGAGCCGCACGTACCCGTCCTCGTACCGGGCGTCGTGGCTCTTCGCGGTGCGGTCCCAGGCGGTCTTGCCGTCGACGCGTACGACGTAGGCCGAGGCGTCGGGCATCGGGACGGCGATCTCCTCCACCCGGTGGGCCGGGATCTCGGCGGTCAGCCCGAACTCGCCGCGACCGGTGCTCTGCCACGAGACGGCGATCACGCCCGCCGGAGTGGTCAGCTGACCCTCGGCGCGCCGTACGTCGCCGGGCTGCGGCGCGATGCGGAAGGTCCCCGTGCCGTCGGCGACCGGTGCGATGCCCAGCAGCCAGAACGTCAGGGCCGAGGTGGGGCCGGTCGACCAGCCGTGCGCGGCGCTCATGTACGAGCCGGAGTAGTCGGAACCGCCGTCCGTCCGGTACCCCTCCCAGAACGTACTGGCCGTTCCCTGCGGGGCGTCGAGCATGTAGCCCCACTCCAGACGGATCAGGTCGAGCGCCGTCTTCGCGCGGCCCGCGGCGAAGTGGCCGTGGACCTCCATGCCGCCGGGGAAGGGATGGACCGAGGAGTCCGTCTTCTCCGGCGTGAGGGCGCCGGTCCTGGTCCAGCGCCCGGCCAGCGCCTCGCTGACGGTCCGGGCGCGCCCGGCGTCGTCCACCAGCCCGAACCAGAGCGCGAGCGCGTTGGCGTCCTGCGGGTAGAGCGTCGACGAGGGCCTGTCCCGGTACAGGCCGGTGTCGCCGTCCCAGTAACCGGCGTCGTCGACGGCCGACTTCAGGGCGTCGGCCTTCTCGGCGCACGCGGCACCGGTCTGCGCGTCGTCCACGGTTCTGGCCAGCGCGGCCGAGGCGAGGAGCGCCCGGTACATGATGGCGTTCGCTTCGAGGTTCTTGCCGTCGCTGTCCCTGCGCGCCCAGTCGTTGGCGGCCGTGACGTTCAGCAGCCCGTCGTCGTCGATCTTCGCGGTGATGTGGTCGAGCGCGAGCTTGAACTTCGGGTAGATCGCGCGGGCCCAGGCCGCGTCACCGCTGAACTCGACGTACTCGGCGGTGCCGATGAGCGTCCACAGGTGGTACGCGTCGGAGCTTCCGATGAAGTTGACGGCCGGCCCGGCGTAGGGGAGGGCGCCGCTGTCCGCCTGGTGGTTGAAGAGCGTCTGCAGCGAGTTCCTCATGGTCAGGGTGTCGCCGAGGGACACGTAGTCCGTGAGCCCGGAGATGCCCAGGTCGCCGGGCCACACGGTGCGGTCCCGCTTCGCGCCGTCGACCAGGACCGTGTCCCCGACGTCGCCGATCCGCGCGCTGTTGTCCCAGCCCAGCGCGGGCGGACCCCACACCCGGCCCTGGGTGTTGGCGACGATGTTGGTCTGCACGGTGTAGGCGCCCGCGTACCAGATGCGGGTGAGCAGGTCGTCGTCGCAGGAGAAGTGGTTCGGGTAGGCGCGCAGGTCCGCCACGTTCGGCGCGAAGGCGATGTCGACGGACACGCCCGTGATCTCGACGGCGCCGCCGCTCTGGTTCACCAGGGTGAGGTAGCGGAACCCGCCGCGCAGGTTGGCCGCGGGGTCCCCGGTCGCGTCGGTGCCCGCGGTCGCTGTGGATGTGGCGGTGTCGATGCGGCCGCCGGGCAGGGCCGTGTAGCTCACCGGGGGTTCGTTGTTCGAACCGCCGTTGGATCCGTCGCTCGACGTCGTACTGATGTAGGTGGAGAGCTCGGAGTAGGTCAGGCCGAGGGTCTGGTCGGCGTCCGTGCCCTGTCCGAGCGTGATCGTGACGTGTCCGCCCACTTCGAGCCCGAAGTCGAGGGTCACCGACGCGCCCTTGCCGTCCAGCCGGGCGCGGGCCGAACCGTGCTTCCCCGACAGGCCCTTGGCGCTGTCGACCGACCCCGTCGTGCCGTGGACGGACCGGGGACGCACCGTGCGCGTGGTGGGCGAGAGCTTGAACCGGTCCCAGGGGCCGGCCGGGGCCGCGCGGGAGAAGAGCGGTTCGGGTGGCGCGGACGAGCCACTCGCCGACGCCGGGGAAGCGGCGACCGCCGACGTGCCGCGCACAGTGGCGGTCAGCGCCACGGCCGCGGCGCTCGCCCGGAGCAACGCGCGCCGCTTGAGGGCACCCCTGCCGGAACGGGCATCGGCGCCGCCGTCGGATCTGTCGGCGTGCTCGGGCATGGACGGTTCATCGGGCATCGGGGCTCCCGCTCGGATAGACGCCTGCGGCTCATGGCTGACCGCAGGCCGACGGCGGCGATCGCTCCGGGACCGGACCGGCCGCCCTGCGGACAGAGATGCTTCGGAAGCAGTGCCCGCCCGGTGGGTTGAATGGATTCACCCGGCAGGTCGGGGCACACGCTAGCCACGGCTGCGGCGCCGCGACAACCGTCGTGCGCCACTCAATCCCGGCAGCCGACCCGACTTATGAGGTTCTGTCAGTCAAATCATCATCACTGGTCCACGCAGGCGCATCCGCTGATGTGCGGCTGGTCGAACTCGTCCTTTCGCAGGGCTTGTTCGACCGGTCGCGGGCGGGATGTCGTCGATGTGACTGAATCGTTTTTGGAGCCAGGGGAGCGACACCGAGCCCCATCCGCCAGGTGCACGCCGACGACACGATGCCCGGCTCCGCCTGGACCGTCGTCCAGGGAACGCGCCGTCAGCCCGGCCGCGCCACCAGCAGTTCGGCCCCGCTCTCGCGGACTCCCTGGGCGGCGGCCTCCGCCAGCGCGGTGTCCGTGACCACGGTGTCGAACGAGGCCAGGGGCGCCACCCGGTACTTGCCGAACGTGCCGAACTTCGAGGAGCCCGCGACGAGGACGGAGCTGGCCGCCGACTCCATGGCGGCCTGCTTCACCTCGACCTTGGGCTCCGACGGTGTCGTCACCCCTCGCAGCAGGTCCCAGGAACTGGTACTGATGAACGCGATGTCGAGCGCGAGCTGACGCAGCGTCGCGGCGGCCAGCCGGCCCACGCTGGAGCGGTTCTCCACGTCGACCCGGCCGCCGATGTGCACGATGTCCAGGTGCGGGGCGGCGATGAGCCGGTCGACGGTCGTGAAGTCGTTCGTGACCACGGTCAGGGTGCTCAGCCGGGCGAGCACCGGGACCATCGCGAGCAGGGTCGTCCCCGCGTCGAGATAGACGGTCATGCCGTCCTCGACGAGCGCGGCGGCCCGGGCCGCCATGGCCTGCTTCTCGTCCTGCTCGACGAGGGTCTTGTCCCGGAAGCTCGGCTCGCTGCTGACATGGCTGGCGATCCGGACGCCCCCGGGGACCGAGAAGACCAGGCCGCCGCGCTCCAGTTCGGCGATGTCGCGGCGGACGGTCATGTGGGAGACGCCGAAGAGCTGGGTGATCTGCTGAACGCTCAGCACCCCTTCGCGGCGCAGGTGCCGCAGGAGTTGCTCACGCCGTTGGTCAGGGATGAGCGGCAGGGGCTCCTGAGCGGTCATCGTCCATCTCCTCTCACTTTCGTACGCGACGTTAGCCGATGATCTTCCTTTTGCGACTCCGGACCGTCGTGCGACTGAGGACCGTCAGCCGCCCACGAACGTGCTGAGCAGCAGCACCCCGCCCAGGCTCAGCAGCGACTGGAGCGACAGCATCAGTGTCCAGGTGCGAAAGGTCTGGGACACGGAGAGCTGAAAGTACTCCTTGAAGAGCCAGAACCCGGAGTCGTTCACGTGCGAGAGCATCACGGCGCCGGACGCGGTGGCGAGCACCATCAGCTCCGGGGAGACACCGGGGTACGCGGTGAGCAGGGGCGCCACGATGCCGGTCGCCGCCGCGGTGGCGACGGTCGCGGAGCCGAGGCAGATCCTCAGCAGCGCGGCGACGAGCCAGGCCAGGAGCAGCGGCGGTATCGACCAGTCGACGGCGTAGTCCGAGATGATCTTGTCGATGCCGGTCGCGGTCAGCATGGCCTTGAGCCCGCCGCCCGCGCCGAGGATCAGCACGATGGTGCCGACCGGGCCGAGCCCCTTGCCCGCCATCTTCTGCAACTGGCCGAGCCCGAATCCCGAGCGGACGCCGAGCGCGAAGAAGGCGAACACGACGGCGGCGAGCAGGGACAGCACCGAGGAGTCACAGGCCTCGAAGAAGGCGTACGGGAGCGTGCCCTTGGCGGTGTTGGCCGTGCCCAGGGTGCCGATGAGCATGAGGGCGGGCGGCAGCAGCACCGTGATCAGCGCGAGCGTGAACGAGACGGGACGCCGCTGATTGTCGGGCGCCGGGTCGGGCTGGGGCACCGGGCCCCGGTCCAGGTCGGGCGCGGGCCCGAACCAGCGGGAGGCCACCTTCGTCAGCAGCGGCCCGGTGACGATGGCCAGCGGGATGCCGATGATCAGCCCGTACAGGATCGTCAGGCCGGTGTTGGCGTCGTACGCGGAGACGGCGAGCGTCGGCGAGGGGTGCGGGGGCAGCAGGCCGTGCGAGACGTACAGGCCCGCGGCCATCGGCAGGCCGATGTACAGCAGATGGGAACCGGTGCGCTTGGCGACCGCGTAGACCAGCGGCACCAGCATCACGAAGCTGACGTCGAACAGGTGCGGCATGCCGATGAGGAGCGCCGCCGCGGTGATCGCGGTCGGGATCCACTTCACGGGACGCGCGCCGATGAACACCGTCGCGATGCGGTCCGCGCCGCCCGAGCCGAGCAGGATGCCGCCGAGCAGGGTGCCGAGGCCGATGGTCGGGCCGCTGCTGGCCAGCGCGTCCCCGAAGCCGTCCTGGAAGTGCTCGACGGTGGCGCCCGGCGCGATCCCCGCGGCGAGACCGAGTCCCAGGGCCGAGACGGTCAGCGCCAGGAACGGGTGGATCTTGAACTTGGTGATCAGCACGACGAGCACGACGACGGCCGCGGCGCCGAGCAGCAGGTGCTGGACGTCGGTGCTCACGCGGACACCGCCGGGGCGGCCGGACGGGCGGCGCGGCCGGCCGCCCACGCCTGGGCGAGCTCCGCGTCGGCGTCGGCGAGGTCGCCGAGCCGGATCGGCTCGCCCGCGGCGACGGGCCGGGCGAGCGTGGTGTGCGCGGCCAGATAGAGCGGGGCGACGTCGTCGGGCGCGTCCTCGTCCCGCAGCAGGACGGCCTGCACGCCGGTCACGTCGTGGTGGTGTCCGCCCATGTCGAGGACCGTGCCGGCGGGCAGGTCCTGCCGGGCCCGGCCCGCGAGCACGGCGTGGCCGCGGGGGTCGGTGCCGCCGGAGGGGCGCCCGTGCAGCACCGCCGAGAGCAGGGAGACCGGAGTCTCCACACCCATCAGGTGGTACGGGAGATAGACGGCCGCGTACTTGCCGTCGCGGCTGACCACGTGGCCCTTGCCGCGCAGGGTCTCCCAGGTCTCCGGGTCGCCGGTGCGTACGACGACGAACACGCCGCCGGCGAACGAGGCCTCGCCCGGCAGGCGCAGCGCGCTGAACACGTCGACCGCCCCGGCGCGGTGCAGGACGCCGCCGTCCTCGCGCAGCCGGTAGATGTCGGCCAGCTCGGCGATCCGGGCCACGGGGTAGTGCAGAAGTTCGGTGTCGGGCCTGAACCCGGTGTTCGTGGCCACGACGGCCATCTCGCAGTAGTCGGCGGTCGCGCCGACGGGCAGCGCGGAGACGGCGCGGGCCCGGGCCGCGAGGGTGGCGGGCGCGTCGTCGCCGAGGTCGAGCAGACCCGCGAGCCCCGGCGCCTCGACGGTGGTGTCGAGCTGGGTGACGGTGCCCCGCTCCGGGTCCAGTACGAGGTCGTACTCGCTGGACTTGCCGATCGCCACGATGTCGAGGCCGAGCAGCTCGGCCCAGGTCACCAGGCCGATGAGGTTCGCGGGCTGGTCGCCGTCGGCCGTCGTGTAGACGAGTCCCGAGCGCTCGGCGAGATCGGCCAGGTGCAGTCCGGCGACCGAGTCGACCTCCTTGCTGACCATGGCCACGTGCCGGCCGGCGAGGAGCGCCTCCTTGGCCATGGCGTAGCCGTCCGCCGGGCTGCCGGTCGCCTCCACGAGGATGTCCCAGCCGGCGGCGCCGAGCAGTGCGCCGTCCGCCACCAGCGCGATGTGTCCCTCCTGGGCGGCGCGCTCCACCTCGGCGGCGTCCGCGCAGTCCGACACCCGCGCGGTGTCGTAGCCGAGATCGCCGAGCATGGCGCGCACCCTGGGCAGATCCCGGTCGCACAGCACGGTCGGCCGCAGCGCCGGCATGCGCAGGGTCTGGGCGAGGAGGGTCCGGGCGAAGCCGCCACCGGCGCCGGACAGCGCGTAGCGCACGCTCCCTCCTTCGGCGGTGGCGAACAGGTGGTGCAGGTTCATGGGCCCTCCTCGATGAGCGCGGTGGCTGGAAACACTCCGCCGATTAACAACATGTATCAGGCATTCCCATATGAGTAAAGCTTGTTAACATAACTTCACAGACCAGGGTGTTCGACGCTCACACGCCGACCCGCGCCCACCTACAGCCAACGAAAAGAGGGAGGTCCGATGCCGCTCCTCGGGGCCATCGCCGACGACTTCACCGGAGCCACCGATCTCGCCACCATGCTCGTCGCCCGCGGGTTCAGGACGGTGGTCGCGGTCGGCGCCGAGGACCTGGCGGACGACGGGCCCGCCGCGCGGGAGGTGCGCGGGGCCGACGCCGTGGTCGTCGCGCTCAAGTCGCGCACCGCGCCGGTCGACGAGGCCGTCGAGGCGTCCCTGGCCGCCCTGCGCGCCCTGACCGACGCGGGCTGCCGCAGCTTCTACTTCAAGTACTGCTCCACCTTCGACTCCACCCCGCGCGGGAACATCGGCCCGGTCACGGACGCGCTCCTGGACGCCCTCGGCGAGAACGCGACGGTCGTCGTTCCGGCCTTTCCTGCCACGGGACGCACCGTGTACAAGGCGCGGCTGTTCGTCCACGACGAGCTGCTCGAAGAGAGCCCCATGCGCGACCATCCGCTGACCCCGATGCGCGACTCCCACCTCGGACGACTGCTCGCGCCGCAGACCCGACGCCCGGTGCGGGCCATCGGCCTGGACACCGTCCGGGCCGGCGTGCAGGCGCTGCGCGAGGCGCTCACCGCGCCGGGGTTCGCGGACGCGCTCACCGTCGTCGACGCCACCGAGGACGAGGACCTGCGGACCATCTCCGCCGCGACCGCCTCGATGCGCCTGGTCACCGGCGCGGCCGGACTCGCCCTCGGGCTGACCGGCCCGCACAAGGGCGCCGCCCGGGTCCCCGCGGCGTCCCGCGCCGGTGACCCCGGCGCCGTCCTCGCCGGCAGCGCCTCGGCCGCCACCCGCGCCCAGGTCGCCCACGCGACCGCACTGCTCCCGCACCGCAAGCTCGACCTCGCGGCACTGCGGGCCGACCCCACGGCGGCCGTCGCCGGGCTGGTCGACTTCGCCCGCGCCTGCTGGCGCACCGACCCGGGGCGGCCACCGCTCCTCTACGCCGTCGGCTCGCCCGAAGACCTGGAGCACGACATGCCCGTCGGATCCGTCCCCGCGGCCGAACTGGTCGAGCGGGCCCTCGCCGACTGCGCCGTCGAGCTGGTCCGGGCGGGCGCCCGCCGCCTCCTGGTCGCCGGCGGGGAGACCTCCGGCGCCGTGGTCACCGCCCTCGGGGCCCGCACGCTCGGCATCGGCGCGCAGATCGCTCCCGGTGTCGCCTGGGCCCGCACCCAGAGCGGCGTCGGCGGCAGCCCCGAGGGCATCGATCTGGCCCTGAAGTCCGGCAACTTCGGCGGCACGGACATCTTCACCTCGGCCTGGGACGAGCTCGCGTGAGCGCCGCCCGCCACGACCTCGCGGCCACCGGCGCCCGCCTCGCGTCCCTGGGCCTGAGCCCCGGCTCCTCCGGGAACGTCAGCGTCCGCGACGGCGACCACGTGCTCATCACGCCCACCGGCACCGACCTGGCCGCGATCGACCCGGCCGCCCTCACCGTGCTCGACCTCGACGGCACCCACCTGGACGGCCCCCGGCCGTCCAAGGAGTTCCCCCTGCACACGGCCTTCTACCGGCGCGAGCCCGCCACCCGCGCCGTGGTCCATCTGCACTCCCGCCACGCGTCCGCGATCTCCTGCCGCCCGGCCTGGTCGGAGCGCAGCGCGCTGCCGCCGCTCACGCCGTACTTCGTGATGCGCGTGGGCCAGACCCCGCTGCTCCCGTACGCGCCGCCGGGCGACGTCCGACAGGCCCTCGATCTGGAGGAGTTGCCGTTCCCGTTCCGCGCCGCGCTGCTCCAGAACCACGGCCCCGTGGTGTCCGGCCGGTCCCTGGAAGCGGCCGTCGAGGCGGCCGTCGAACTGGAGGAGACGGCCGCGCTGCTCCTCGCCCTCGGCGGGCTCCCCGCGCGCGTCCTCACCGGCGAAGAGGCCCGGGCGATGGCGGAGAAGTACGGGACCGACTGGTCCGCGCTCCCTGGGTAGCGCGGGGCCGCCCGGCTACGCGGGGCGCCATCCGGGAACCGGCGGCGCCTCATGACGGACCCCGGCCGCCAGCGCCTCCTCGATCACCGCGGGATCGGCGAGCCGGTCGGCGCGCACGACGACATCCGCTCCGGCCGGCGTCACCAGGGACTTGCTGAAGACGATGACCGCCCACGCGTCGTCCGGGCCCACCTCCCGCACTTCCCACTCGCTCGACAGCGCCGCCAGCACCCCGCGTCCACGCCAGCGGTAGACGGACCCAGGACGATCGGTGAGGCGGGTGTCGACGCCCCGGATGTGGCGCTGCCGCCCGCCCTTGGTGCGATAGGCGACGTCGTCGCCCATCCGCGGCGGGCCGGCGGCACCCCGCGCAGACGGGCTGTAGGTGAAGGTCGCGCCGGTGCGCCGGTCGCCCTGCCACAGGGGGAACGAGGAGCAGACGATGTGCCAGGTGCCCGCCAGCCGGTCCGGGGTGATGTCGAGTCGATCCATGGGGCGGACCTTACGGCGTACCGCCGAAGGCCCGCCCTCACGCTCCGTGTTCACCCGAGTGGCAGGAGCGACCGCGCGGCCATAGCCTGTCGGATGTGGCGGCGCCCGGCACGAAGCCGTCACCGGCGCGCGGGGGTGCCGACCCAGGCCGGGCCCCGAGGTGACAACGATGGACGCCCTGCATCTGCCCGTGATCCTCGTCCTGATCGTCGCGGTGTTCTTCCTGCTGCGAAAAGGCGGAGGAAAACTCTCCCACATCGCCGTGGGCGCGGCCTTCGGCTTCTACCTGGCCGGCACGTCGGCGGCGTCCGCGGTGTCCTCGACACTCGACTCCGCGGTCACGGCCATCAGCTCGCTGATGTGAGCGGTACGCGTCGGCGCACCCCGGTCAGCGCAGCCCGGCGAAGAGATCGTTCTCGGGAACGGGTGCGTCCGTGGTGTCCTGGACGCGGACGAAGGTCTCCATGCCCATGAAGTCGGCGAACCGCTCCTTGCCCATCTTCAGGAAGAAGATGTTCTCGCCCTGACTGGCGTGCGCGGCCAGCGAGTCGAACTTCTGGCCGCTGAACGCGGTGGTGTCCACCCACGTGGTGATCTCGTCGTCGGGCAGGCCCATCTCGGCCATCGCGGCGGCCTCGGCGGGGTCCGGCTCCGGCATCTCCGGGTGGAACTCGCGAATGATCTCCCCGAACCGCTGCATCCCCGAGCGGGGCATCGTGGTCCAGTACACCTTCGGGGTCAGGTCGGTCATGGCGACCGCCGCCATCGTGATGCGGTGGGCCTGGATGTGGTCGGGGTGGCCGTAGAAGCCGTTCTCGTCATAGGTGACGACCACATCGGGACGGTAGTGCTCCATCAGCTCCGCGAGCCGGGCGGCGCCCGTCTCCACGGGGGTCTGCCAGAAAGCGCCGGGGGCGTCGTTGCTGGGCCAGCCCATCATTCCGGAGTCGCCGTAGTCGAGCGTCTCCAGGTCGCTGATCTTCAGGACGTCGCGGCTCGCCTCCAGTTCCTGCCGGCGCATCCGGGCGACGGCCGCGGGATCGTGCCCGGGGTCACCCGGCTTGACCCCTCCCGGCCCGTCACCACAGGCGCCGTCGGTACACGTCACCAGAACCGTACGGATGCCCTCCGCCGCGTACCGCGCGAGGACCCCTCCGGTGCTGGTGGCCTCGTCGTCGGGATGGGCGTGCACCGCCATGAGCGTCAAAGGCCGGTCGGTCATGAAAAGTCCTTCTGCAGTAGCCACGTAACCGTCCCAGTGTGCGGCAGGCACACCGGAGCCGTGGCGTCCGCCTCGACACGCCGGGCACGGAGACCGTCTCAGTGGCCCCCGGGCAACGTGATCCCGTAGGCCCGCATCTTGCGATAGATCGTCGTACGGGAGATGCCGAGCCGCTGCGCCGCCAGCAGTTTGTTGCCCTCCGCCGCCAGCAGGGCCTGGACCAGCGTGTCGCGTTCGGACGCCTCCCAGGGGCTCAGGGACCGGCCGCCCGCGCTGTGCAGGGACGGCGGCAGATCGCGGGGCTCGATCCGATAGGTGCGCCGGCCCGCGGCCGCCCGGCGCAGGGCGAGGTCCAGCTCGCGGACGTTGCCGGGCCAGTCCTGGCGGCGCAGCAGCGGCAGCACCTCCGGTGCGCATGCGACGCCCGCGCCGATACGCCGCAGCAGACACTCGACCAGGGCGGGCAGATCCGCGAGCCGATGCCGCAGCGCGGGTACCGCGGCCGCTTCGACGAAGCAGTTCCTGAGCGGCTCAGGGACGTCAGGCGAGCCCTGGAGGGTGCCCACGATCCAGGTGCCGCGCGCCGCCGCGGCGTCCAGGGCGCGGGCGACGGCAGGACCCTGTCCGGCGGGTACGGCTTCGACACGGCGCAGGACCAGGGCGCGGTCCGGACCGGCGGGCGCCGCGAGGAGGGCGGCCGCCAGGTCGGTCCCGTCGTCGGCCTGGGCGTCCACGACGGTGGGCGCCGACGCCGCCCCGGTCAGGGCGAGGGCGGCGCGGGCCAGTGCCGTCTTCCCCGTCCCGGGCTCGCCGTGCAGCAGCAGCGGGGTCCGCTCGCGGGCACAGCGCGCCACCGCGCGCGAGACGGTGTTCCACGCCGGGTCCGTCCCCGCGAGGCCCGGCAGCGGCCACGGCCGGGCCGCCTCCCGCTCGGCCCGGGAGCGTGGACCGGTGCGCGGGCCGGTGCGGGGGAGGGCCAGGCCGGTGGACCGGTCGGGGAAGGACAGCTCCAGCAGATAACCGGCCGCGCCCGCCGGGCTGTCGACCTGACGGCACCGCATCAGCACGGTCCCGCCGCCGCTCAGCCGCACCTCTTTACGGACGCGCGGCGCGTGCCCCAGTTCGGCGGCGGCCTCGTGCAGCAGCCGGTGGTCGTCGCCGGTCAGCCGCGCCGTGGCCGCGGAGTTGGCCAGCACGAGATCCTGGCCGAGACAGAGCACCGGCCGGTCACCGTAATGGGTCACCTGCTGGAACGCCTCCAGCAGGGCACGCTGATGCGAGCTGCTGGACTCGTACAGGACACGCTCGATGTCGGCCGCGGCCTCCTGCACCAGGGCCGCCATGAGCATGCGCGCCGGACCGTTCCAGCACGTCAGGTTCACGGCGCCCTCGACCCGTCCGGTGACCGAGTTGCGGATCGGCGAGGCCGCGCAGGAGACGTTCTGCAGACGCTCGTTGAAGTGCTCCGTGCCCTGCACCACATTGGGCCTGCGCTCCTCCAGCGCCACCCCGATGCCGTTCGTCCCGACGAACTGCTCCGCGTAGTTGAAGCCCGGCGCCAGATGGACGCGGTCCAGATGGGCCGAGAGCCGCTTCTCCCCGACCCGGCGGTCGCGCACCCAGCCCTTCCGGTCGGTCACGATGACGCAGGCGTCCGAACCCGCCAGGGCCTGCTCCAGCCGGTCGAGGACCGGCGTCGACGCGCGGACCAGACGGCTCTCCCGGTTGTACTCCGGCTGGTAGGGGACGACCAGCTCGTCCGTGCCGATCCCCAGGTATTTCGAGCGCTGCCAGGAATTGCGGATGCCCTCGGGCACGACCCCCGCGGGCGGCTCCGTGTTCTCCAGGAACCGCAGGCGCGCCCGTGCGATGGTCCGGTCCCGCGCTGTGCTGTCTCCGAGCATGGCGCCTCCGCTGAGCGTGTTTCCGCCATATTACGAAGGCGTTTGGACCTGTCAACGGATGGTTCGCGCTGGCTTTTCCGCACGTTCGCCCGCCCCGGGCCGGGGCGGGCGCGGTGTGTTCCACATTGAAAAAGTCGACAGCGCTCCCCGCCCGCACGCTGAAAGCCGGCGCCGCACGAAGGTGCGGCGGCTCACCGTCGAGCACAGGAGCACCCATGACTTCCACCGGCACCGCACCCCGTACCGCGATCGTCACCGGCGCCGCCCGCGGCATCGGCCGGAGCATCGCGGAGCGACTGGCCGAGGACGGTCTCGACGTGGCCGTCGCCGACCTCCCCGGCATGAGCGAGGAACTCGCCGAGGTGGCGGCCGGCATCGAGAAGACGGGCCGCCGCGCCCTCGCCGTGCACGCCGACGTCAGCAGCAAGGAGCAGACCGACGCGCTCGTCGACGAGGTGGCGGGCCGCTTCGGCCGGGTCGACGTCTATGTCGCCAACGCCGGTATCGCCAGGGTCACTCCGCTCCTCGACACCGGCCTCGACGAGTTCGAACAGGTCATGGCCGTGAACCTGCGCGGCGTCTTCCTCTCCTACCAGGCCGCCGCCCGCCAGATGATCGCCCAGGGCGGGGGCGGCAAGATCATCGGTGCCGCCTCGATCGTCGCGTACCGCCCCTTCGCGCTGCTCGGCACCTACTCGGCGTCTAAGTGGGGCGTGCGCGGTCTGACCCAGGCCGCCGCCATGGAGTGGGCGCACCACGGCATCACCGTCAACGCGTACTGCCCCGGCATCGTCGGCACCGACATGTGGGACCTCATCGACGAGCGGCTCGCGGCGGCCGAGGGCCTCCAGAAGGGCCGGGCCATCAAGAAGTACGCGGAGGCCATCGCGCTCGGCCGCGTCGAGGAGCCCCGCGACGTCGCGTCGTTCGTCTCCTACCTGGCCTCGCCGGACTCGGACTACATGACCGGCCAGTCCGTCATGATCGACGGCGGAATCCAGTTCTCCTGACCCGCCCGTCGCACCGAGCCCGCACACGGAGGAGAGAGATGTATTCCAAGGACGGCGAGAACTACTTCATCGTCGACGCGCACGTCGCACTCTGGGACGCGCGCCCCGAGAACCAACTCAACATCCACGGAAAGCAGTTCATCGACTGCTTCTACGACTATCACCGCAACCTGAGCCCGGAATCGGAGCTGTGGCCGTACGAGGACTACCTCTACTACGGCGGCGAGCGCCTGATGAAGGACCTCTTCGCCGAGGGACACGTCGACCACGCCATCTTCCAGCCGGCCCGCCTCGGAGCGTTCTACCGGAGCGGCTTCGGCCAGACCGAGGAAGCCTTCGCGCTGACGCAGAAACACCCGGACAAGCTGACGTACAACCACTCCTGGGACCCCCGCTACGAACAGAAGGGTCTCGATCAACTGCGGCGGGACGCCGAGCGGTTCCAGCTCAAGGGCGTCAAGCTGTACACCGCCGAATGGAAGGGTGACAGCCGCGGCTACAAGCTCGACGACCCGTGGACGTACCGCTATCTCGAGCTCTGTCAGGAACTCGGGATCACCAACATCCACATCCACAAGGGGCCGACGATCCGGCCGCTCGACCGGGACGCCTTCGACGTCGCGGACGTCGACAAGGCGGCCACGGAGTTCACCGGACTGAACTTCGTCGTCGAGCACTGCGGACTGCCCCGCCTGGAGGACTTCTGCTGGATCGCCACGCAGGAGCCCAACGTGCACGCCGGACTCGCGGTCGCGATGCCCTTCATCCACAGCCGCCCGCGCTACTTCGCGCAGATCATCGGCGAACTCCTCTACTGGCTGGACGAGGACCGCATCCAGTTCTCCAGCGACTACGCGCTGTGGACGCCCCGCTGGCTGATCGAGCGGTTCGTCGACTTCCAGATCCCCGAGGACATGCAGCCCGAGTACGCGCCGATCACCCTGGCGCAGAAGAAGAAGATCCTCGGCCTGAACGCGGCCGCCATGTACGGCATCGAGGTACCGGCCGGGCTCGGCCTCACCGAACCGGCGGTGGCCTGACATGCCCGCCGGCTCACGGGAGGGGTCCGCTCGCGCGGCGCTCGACCAGGTCTTCGACCCGGAACTGGACGAGCCGATCACCGACCTCGGTTTCGTCCGCTCCGTGGTGGTGACCCCCGACGGGGCGCTCACCGTCCGGCTGCGCCTGCCCACCTCGTTCTGCTCGCCCAACTTCGCGTACCTGATGGCCTCCGACGCCAAGGACGCGCTGACGGCCCTGCCCTGGACCCGCGAGGTCGTGGTGCTCCTCGACGACCACCACGACTCGGACCTGATCAACCGCGGGCTCGCCGAGGACGCGGGCTACCGGGGAACGTTCGGCGCCGAGGCGGAGAAGGACCTCCAGGAGCTTCGCCTGACGTTCCGCCGCAAGGCCCACTCCGCGGCGATGGAACGGGCGCTGTCCCGCCATCTCCGGCAGAACCCGGAGCTCAAGGAGGAGGCCCTCGGCGGTGTGGTCCTCGGCGATCTGCCGGACGCCCCGGCCTCCGGTGCGCTGCTGCGGCGGCGCGCGGCGCTGGGCCTCGGCACGGAGCCGTCCGACCCCGTCCTGGTCGACGACGAGGGACAGCCGTTCCCGCCGGGCGAGATCCCGCTCCGGCTGCGCTTCGCCCGCGCCGTCCGCGTGTCGATCGACGGCAACGCGCACTTCTGCCGCGGCCTGCTCCGCACCCGCTATCCGGCGTCCGGGGCCGACCAGTCGCCGCGCGCCGAGGAGCACTTCCAGTTCACCGCTCCACCGAAGGAGAACGTCTCGTGAAGGCAGTCCAGGTCGTCGGATACGGCAAGAATCCGGAGCTGGCCGAGGTCCCGGACCCCGAGGTCACCGGCCCGTACGACGTGATCGTCAGGATCGGCGGGGCCGGAGTGTGCCGCACCGACCTCCACATCCTGGAGGGGCAGTGGGCGCAGAAGTCCGGGGTCGGCCTGCCCTACACGATCGGGCACGAGAACGCCGGCTGGGTGCACGCGGTCGGCAGCGCCGTCACCAACGTCCGCGAGGGCGACAAGGTCATCGTCCACCCGCTGATCACCTGCGGACTGTGCCGGGCGTGCCGGGCCGGTGACGACGTGCACTGCGAGACCAGCCTCTTCCCCGGCATCGACACGGCCGGCGGCTACGCCGAGTACCTCAAGACCTCCGCCCGCAGCGTCGTCCGGCTCGACGACTCCCTCGAACCGGCCGACGTCGCGGCGCTCGCCGACGCGGGACTGACCGCCTACCACGCGGCCGCGAAGGCCGCCCGGCGGCTGCGTCCCGGGGACCGCTGCGTCGTGATCGGCGCGGGCGGCCTCGGCCACATCGGCATCCAGGTCCTCAAGGCCCTCACCGCCGCCGAGATCGTCGTCGTCGACCGCAACCCCGAAGCGGTCGCCCTGGCCACCTCCATCGGAGCCGACCACGGTGTCGTCGCCGACGGCGGCCAGGTCGACCGGATCCGCGAACTGACCGGCGGACAGGGGGCGGAGACGGTCATCGACTTCGTCGGCGAGGGCGGCTCCACCCGGGACGGCGTCGCCATGCTGCGAAGGGCGGGCGACTACCACGTGGTCGGCTACGGCGAGAACATCGACGTCCCGACCATCGACATCATCTCCGCCGAGATCAACTTCATCGGCAACCTCGTCGGCTCCTACAACGACCTGTGCGAGCTGATGGTCCTCGCCGCGCAGGACCGCGTCCGCCTGCACACCGCCAAGTACCCGCTCGACCGCTTCCAGGACGCCCTGGACGATCTCGGCAGCGGCCGGATCAGGGGCCGGGCGATCCTCACACCCTGACGGTGACCGGCCCTGGTCCGGCGCGCAGCGACCGCGCCGGACCAGGGCATGCCCTAGGGCCTGTCTTCAAACTCCCCTAGTCGTCCGCCAGCACCACGCAGGCGCTGAGATGCCAGGTCTGGTCCTCCTTCGCGGAGAGTTCCAGGTCCACCTCGCGGCCGGATGACCCGCCGTCCAACGGCACCTGGAGCCAGGCGAACTCACGGCCGTCGAGCTGTTCGCTGCGGGCCTTCTCGACGCCGTCGACGCGGACGATCAGCGTTCTGTTCAGGGTGTTGGGGTCGCCGGTCAGCAGGTGCGCGGTGCAGTGCCCGGCGGGCAGCGTGAGGCGCAGTACCGCCGGGGCGCTGTCGCGGACGTAGTCCCGGCGGACCACGTCGAACAGACCGGTGTCCGTGGCGTCCGGGGTGTTGCCGACCCAGCCGAAGGCCGCGCCCTCGCGCCACACGCTCGCGGGGGAGAGCCGGTCGTAGTCCGTCAGCACCGGCGACGAGTCGGTTCCCGCGTCCAGCGCGTGCACAGCGCGCGCGGCGGGCGGGACGACGACCGTCTTGGCACGACTGCGCAGGGAGGAGCCGAGAACCTGCACCGAGCCCGACCTGGGGCGCGCGTGCACGGTGGAGAGCGCGGGAGTCAGCGGCGGTACGACGGGCAGCTTCACCGTCACGTCCTTCTCGGAGTCGACGTAACCGGTCACCTCCTCGGCGTGCCAGCCCGCGGGCGCATCCAGTCCGGTCACCGTGCGCAGTCCGGAGCCGGTCGCGTTGACGATCTGCACCGGCAGCTCGTTCCGCTCGCCGCCCAGCAGCACCGTGTCCGCCGGAGCGACGACCGCCTGGAGCCAGCCGCGCCGCTCGTCCCGGATCCGGCTCAGCTCGAACCAGTAGGCGACCAGGGTGTCGCGCCACTCCGCGGCCCGGGCACCCTGATCCTCGAACAGGCGGGACACCTCGGTGAGACGGCGGCGGTCGACGCGCCCGCGCAGCGCGTCCCAGCCGGCCCGCATGTCCGCCACCCGTGCCGCGCCGTCGAAGTGCGTGTCGTAGATGCGCTGGATGACGGTGTCGCCGTTGTCGAGGCGGTGGGTGTACGGGACATGGTGCAGGAAGAGCAGGAGTTCCTCGGGGCAGTTCTCCAGGGACTCGTAGGAGTCCCGGATCTCGGGAGCGTACAGGGCCGGGTAGCCGTCGCCGGTCGCGACGGTGCGGTCGTAGCCGATGCCCATACGGTCCGACTTGTGGAACTGAGTGGTCGTGGTCGGGCTGGGGTCGAAGTGCCCGGTCACGGAGCCGTCCGGCGGGTGCGTGAGGTAGCCCGTGCCGAGCGGCGACGTGTAGTCCTCGTACGTGTGCCAGGACCCGAGCAGCAGGCCGGAGACGGTCCTGACGACATCGGGGTCGTTCCCGAACGTCATCCGGGTCCACTCGTCGGCGAGTTCCTCGGCCGGCAGGTCCGGGTTCCATGCCAGGCGCCCGTAGCCGTGGGTGTTGGCGGCGGCGAGGTGGGAGCCGGTCCAGTTCCGGGCGTCGCCGAAGTTCATCACCCCCGCGAACCCGTGGTGCGTGTACGTGTGGACCTTGCCGGTCACGACCCGTGCCACGGTGCTGCCCTCGCCCGCCTTGAGCGTGTCGAAGTCCAGCACCTCCTTCCACTGCGGGACGAGGTAGCACAGATGGGTGGCGTGCCCGGTGTACTCCTGTGTCACCTGGAGCTCGATCATCGAGTTGGTGTGCGGCAGCGAGCCGAACAGCGGGTGCGCGGGCTCGCGGACCTGGAAGTCGATCGGCCCGTTCTTGATCTGGAGGACCGCGTTGTCGGCGAACTTCCCGTCGAGCGGCGTGAAGTCGAGATAGCCCTGCCGGTCCCACTTCGCGTCCGTGTCGTGCACGAACGCCCGCCACATCACGATGCCGCCGTACGGTTCCACCGCGCCCGCCAGCAGATTGGCCCCGTCGGCGTGGGTGCGCCCGTAGTCCAGCGGGCCGGGCCTGCCCTCGGAGTTGGCCTTGACCAGGAAGCCGCCGAAGTCCTCGATCCTGCCGTAGATCTCCGCTGCCTTCTTCGTCCACCAGTCGCGCACGCCCGTGTCGAACGGGTCGGCGGTCTTCAGACCGCCCAGATCGATGGGCGCGGCGAAGTTCGCCGTGACGTACAGCGTCACGCCCCAGCGGCGCAGCACTCCGGCGAGCGCGGCCAGCTTGGTGAGGAACGGCTCGGCGAGATAGTCCGCCGGGGTGTTGACGTTGTTGATGACGGCGGCGTTGATGCCGAGCGAGGCGAGTACGCGCGCGTAGTCCGTGTACCGGTCGTCGAGCTTCGGGAGTTCCTCCCAGTCGAAGAAGGACCGGCCCGCGTAGCCGCGCTCGATCGACCCGTCGATGTTGTCCCAGTGGTCGGCCACGCGCAGCGGCGCGGCGGGGTGCTCCGTGATGTCGACGTGGTCGAGCGGCTGCCCGGTCTGGACGAGGCGCAGCAGATGGAAGGCGCCGTAGAGCACTCCGCTGTCGGCGGGGGCCGCGACGACGGTGTGGGTGCTGCCGTGCCGGGTGACCCGGCGCACGACGTAGCCCTCCTCGCCGAGCCCGGCCAGCTCGGTCTCCGGTACCAGCGCGCGGACCAGGGCGGAACTCGTGGGTGTGCCCACCACCAGCGCGGCGCCCGACGGCTCGGTGCCGCGCGGAGTCACGCGGCGGCCGAGCAGCCCGGAAAGACCGCGGGTCAGTTCGTCGACGGCCGACCGCTGGAGCGGGCCGCCGCCCTGCCAGACCAGATCCTTCAACGCGTTCCGGTAGTAGGCGAGTCGGCCGGCGTCCGCGACCCGTGGATACCGCAGCCACAGGTCGTATCCGTCCTCGGCGGGCAGCGCGCCGGCTGCGGAGAGGGGTTGCGCCGACGCGGGTGCGGACACGGACAGGCCGAGCGAACCGGCCGCGGCCGCGACGGCGGCCGCCGACAGGACGCTGCGGCGCCGTATTCCTGAACTCATGACTCCCACTTCCATCGTTGGAGAAGGCGTGCGTTTCCGGGTCGTACGCAGGCGCCGGAGGGGAGTCCGGCGCCTGCGTGTCACGGTGGGGTCAGGGCGCCCAGGGCGCCTCCACGGCCCAGGTCGTGTCCTCGGTGAACAGCGACGGGTTGTCCGCGGCCCGGGATCCGCCCGGTACGGCCAGATAGACCTCGGAGTTGTAGTGCCGCAGGTACTGGCCCGGATAGCCCTGCGCCATCAGCCGGACACCGCCCTGCCCGGGCACCGCGCAGAACGTGGCGTCCGCCTTGAACAGCGCCGAACCGTCACCGGCCTCCCGGTGCACCCGGAACTCGCGGTGGCGCAGATACTCGCCCGGGTAGTTGCGGGACTCGAACGAGTAGCAGGAGCTGTCGGCGAGACCCGGCACGACCCGCCACGTGGCGTCGTTCTTCAGCAGGTCACTGCTGGCGGAGTTGACGACCTCCGTGTAGGCGAGGGCGTCCTTGTGCCGGAGGTAGCGGTCGGTGTAGCCGGGGGTGGTGACCCGCAGCGACTTCAGGCCGGTGGGCAGAGTCGTCGGTCCGCCCGGATTCGCGGAGGCCGCGATCAGGGCCTGGTTGGCAGCCTTGACCCGCGCCGCGTCGACCTTGACCACCTGACGGTCGTACGTCATCAGGCCGTTGACCTCGTTCTCGACGTCGGTGATCTCCGTGTACACGGAGGCCGAGAGCCCGGCCGGCATCTGCTGGAGGCGCAGCGCGTCGATCAGCCCGACGAACCGGTTGTTCAGGTGCGCGGTGTCGGCCTGGTCCTCGTAACTGAAACCGTTGCCCGGCGACCACTCGTGCCCCGACACCCGCAGTCCGAGCCCGCCGTACTCGCCGAGCACGGCCGCCCGGGTCGAGGACGGGCTGGTCACCCCCGGGCCCACGTACACATGGTGGTCGATCACGTCACCGTTGCCGCCGTCGACCGCGCCGCAGCAGTTGATGCCGCTCATGTTGTCGACGAGACGCGAGGGATCGGCCGCCTTCACCTTGTCGGCGATACGAGCCTGGTCGTACTGGCCCCAGCCCTCGTTCTCGTCGACCCACATCACCAGCGACGGTGAACTGCGGTGCTCGTCGATGATCTGGTCGAACTCCGCCTCCCACTGGGTGCGGGCGGCCGTGTCCGGGGTGCGGGTGTCCATCGCGGGCATGTCCTGCCACACCAGCAGGCCCAGCTTGTCGGCCCAGTAGAACCAGCGCTGCGGCTCGACCTTGATGTGCTTGCGGACCATGTTGAAGCCGAGGTCCTTGTGCTTCTGGAGGTCGTACTTGAGGGCGTCGTCCGTGGGGGCCGTGTAGATGCCGTCCGGCCAGTAGCCCTGGTCGAGGGTGCCGGTCTGGAAGACGGACTTGCCGTTGAGCAGCAGCCGTTGCTTGCCGCCGACCGTGCCGCGCGAGATCGACCGCATCCCCGAGTACGAGCCGACGGAGTCGACGACCGTGGAGCCGGAGACGATCTCGGCCTTCACGTCGTACAGGAACGGGTCGTCCGGCGACCACAGATGAGGGTTCGTGATCTTCACCGTCAGCTCCGAGCCGACCGAGCCGGTCGCCGTGCCGACCGTCGTCCCACCGGTACTGACCGTGACCCGCGCGCTCTGGCCGCTGATGCCCGTGCCCTGCACGGTGACCCGCAGCGTCGAGTCGGACAGGCGCGGCACCATGTCGAGCCGGGTGACGTGGGCCGTGGCCGTGGGCTCCAGCCAGACGGTCTGCCAGATGCCCGACGCGGCGGTGTAGAAGATGCCGCCGCCGGGGTGCGGCGTCACGTCGTTGATGCGCTGCTTGCCGACGGCCTGGCCGCCGGTCTGGGTCGGGTCGAAGACCGAGACGACGATCGTGTTCGTGCCGCCGTTGAGGAGCGGCGTGATGTCGTAGCCGAACGCGTCGTAGCCGCCGCTGTGGACCGCGCCCGCCTGCTGGCCGTTGACCCACACCGTCGTACGCCAGTCGCTGGCACCGAAGTTGAGCTGGACCCGGCGGCCGTTCCAGCCGGCCGGGACGGTGAACGTGCGCTTGTACCAGAGCTTGTCGTTCTCGGTGATCTTGCGCTGGATGCCGGAGAGCGCGGACTCCGCGACGAACGGGACCCGGATCTGGTCGGTGAACGAGGCCGGCTGCCCGGCGTCCTTCCCGGTGACGGCGAAGTCCCAGATGCCGTTGAGATTGGCCCAGTCGGGGCGCGTCAGCTGCGGCCTCGGATACTCGGGCAGGGGGTTGTCCCGGGAGACCTGGTCGGTCCACGGGGTCGTCATCGGCGCGGGCTTGGGGCTCCAGGCCGCGGGTGCGGCCCGGGCCACCGGGGCCAGCATCGTGATCCCGCCCAGGAGGAGGGCGAGAGCGGCCAGCAGGATGCCGGCGGGTCTTAAGCCGAGGGGGCGCGAGGGCATGGGGGTGCTCCTTCATCGGATGCGTCGCAGTGGCGGTCGTGTTCCGAAGTGCTGCCTGCCTTTTACAACGCTGTAAGGCAGCTGTACAGACTCCGCGTCAGAACTTCTCCTCCGGCCCCACATGTCACTCCCGATCGGCGAATCACGGTGTTTGCCCCGGTAGTTGGAGAGGTGTCGATCAGGGCGGGCGCCGGCGCCGTACATCGATGAACACGACGGGAGTCCCGGGCGTGGACGCCCGGGACTCCCGTCGGTGGATGCGGTTCAGGCCGCGCTGGTGCGCAGTCCCTCCAGGTCGGTGCTGGTCAGCGGCTTCGGCTGATGGTTTTCGCTGACGAGCAGAACGGAGCAGCGGGCCGCGTGCGTGAGCGCGCTGGTGAAGCTGCCGTCGGCGAACTGGGCGAGCGCGCCACGGGGGGAGCGGCCGATGACGACGGCGCGGGCGTTCACCTGCTCGGCGTGCCGGGCGAGGGCCCGGCCCGCGGCGGCGTGGTCACCGAGGCTGGAGAGAAGCTGCCCGTGAGCGGTGACGCCGTGGGCGGCGGCCCGGGCGAGATGGGCGGTCACCGTCGCGCGGGCCCGGTCTGCCGTCTCGGTCTCGGTGGCCTGCTCCTCGACGACGGCCGTCTCCCGCACGTGCACCACTTCGAGGGGGCTGTGGCTGTCGGCGGCGATGCGGGCGGCGGCTTCCACGATGCCGGCGGCCCGTTCGTGGTCGCCGACGGCGACGATCACCCTCGGGGAACCGTCCGGAGCCGGGGCGCCGACCGCCGTGAAGGACGGTGCGACCGGCTCCTCCTCCACCAGGCCGGACTCGGCCTTGCGCAGCATCTTGTGTCCCGTGGCCAGGACGGGAATCGCGAGCACGAAGGACGCGGCGCCCACGTAGAAGGGAAGGCTGAGACCGGCGGCGTCGGCGAGCTTGCCCGCGACGTAGGGCGCGATGCCGCCGCCGATGAAGCGCAGGAATCCGTACGCGGAGGACGCCACGGGGCGTTCGACCGGAGCCACCAGCATCACGGCCTGGGTGGTCAGCGTGTTGTTGATGCCGATGCAGGCACCGCTGACGATGACGGCCACGATGACCACGGTCGGCGTCTCCACGCACGCGGCGATCACCGCCATGATCACGCCCAGGGCGGCGAGATTGGCGTACAGGGTGGGCGCGGTACCGAAGCGCGCCTGCAGGCGCGGGGCGCCGAACACGCTGAAGAAGGCGACGAGCAGACCCCAGCCGGTGAAGACCAACCCGAGCTGGAGCGCGTCGAGTTCCATGGGGTAGGGCGCGTAGCCCAGCATCGTGAAGAAGCCCCAGTTGTACATCAGCGCGACGATGCCCATGGTCAGCAGGGAGCGGTGGCGCAGGGCCTTGAGCGGGGCGATCGGCGAGGTCGGCCGTGCGGGGCGTGGGGTGTCGGGCACGAGGACGACGGTCGCGACGAGGGCGATGGCCATCAGGACGGCGACGCCGAAGAAGGGGCCGCGCCAGCTGACATCACCGAGCAGGCCGCCCAGGAGCGGGCCGACGGCGATGCCCAGGCCCAGCGCGGTCTCGTACAGGATGATCGCGCCGCCGAAACCGCCGCTCGCGGAGGCGACGATCACGGCCAGGGAGGTCGCGATGAACATCGCGTTGCCCAGTCCCCAGCCCGCGCGGAAGCCGACGATGCCGTTGATCGAACCGCTCGCACCGGCCAGCGCCGCGAAGACGACGATCACGGCCAGGCCGATGACGAGGGTGCGCTTGGCGCCGATCCGGCTGGATATCCAGCCGACGAAGATCATGGCGACGGCGGTGACGATCAGATAGCTGCTGAACAGCAGCGAGACCTGGCTCGGTGAGGCGTCCAGACTGCTGGCGAGGGCCGGCAGGATGGGGTCCACGAGGCCGATGCCCATGAACGAGATCACACAGGCGAACGCCACGGCCCATACGGCCCTGGGCTGCTTGAACGGGCTGGCGGCCCGGTTGTGCGGTGTACTCATGACCACTTCCTCTTCCGGAATGGTTCCGGCGTGATTCCGTTGTGGTTCGGCGTGGTTCGTCGCCGTTCGGCATGGTTCCGTTGTGACGAACGAGAGGGTTCCGGACCGTGGTGGTCAGCCGTCCGCGTGGTCCCGGACGGCGCGGGCCAGGGCCGGAAGCGCGATCCGGACCGCTTCCAACTCCGGCTCGGACAGCGCCTCCAGGAGCTGCTGGAGCGCCGACGCGCGCTCGGTCTGCCGCTGTTCGGCGGTGCGCCGGCCCTCGGCGGTCGACTCCACCAGCACGCCCCGGCCGTCGGACTCGTCGGGAACCCTGCGCACCAGGCCCGCCTTCTCCATGCGGGACACGACCTGCGTCATGTTGGGCTGCGAGACGTTCTCGGCCCGGGCCAGCTCCGTGAGCCGCTGCGGCCCCTCCCGGTGCAGCCGGTTGAGCAGGGACGAGGACGCCCTGCTCAACCCGCCCGCCGTGGTGCCGAGGCGGACGAAGCGCACCGTGTCCTCGACCGCGAGCATCAACTCCTCGGCGGAGTGGCCGGAGTCAAGGTCCATAACCCTCTTATGCATAAGGTCATTATGCATGTACGTGTATGGAGAATCTATAGAGCGTGGCCCGTTCTCTGCCCCTGTGCCCAGACCAGCAGGGCGCAGGCGGCGAACGCGGCTCCGAGGAGGCTGGAGCCGGCCCAGCCGTGGGCGATGAAGACCGAGGTGGTGGCGGCCGCGCCGAGGGCGGAGCCGAGCGAGTAGAAGAGCATGTAGCCGCCGATGACACTGCTGGGGCGGTCCGGGTGCGCGGTGGTGAGCAGGTGCTGGTTGTTCACGTGCACGACCTGGACGGCGAAGTCCAGCAGTACGACGCCGACGACGAGCAGCCAAAGAGATCGGTGCAACTGCCCTGTCGCGGCCCAAGAAGCGATGAGGAGGGCGAGGGCGAGACCGGTGGCGGGGCCGGTCCGTCCCGCGTCCGCCCAGCGTCCCGCGCGGGCCGCCCCGAGCGCGCCGGCGAGCCCGGCGAGTCCGAACAGCCCGATTCGGCTTTCGCCGAGATGCCACGGCGCGTCCGCCAGGGGCAGGGACAGTCCGCTCCACAGGGTCCCGAACGACGCGAAAAGGAAGAACGCGATGAGTCCTCGCGTCAGGAAGAGCCGCTGTCCGAACAGAGCACCGAGCGCGGCGAGAGCCTGTCCGTACCCCGCCGGCCGGTGGGCGCGCTCCCGGGGTTCCAGCGCGAACGGGACGAGAGCGGCAAGGCCGAGAGTCAGTGCGGCGAGCGCGATGTAGACACTCCGCCAGCCCCACGCCTGGGCGAGAGCCCCGGCGACGACCCGCGCGCCCAGGATGCCGACCACCACACCCGAGGTCACGACACCGATGTTGCGTCCGCGCTCGGACGGCGGTGAGACCGACGCCGTGTAGGCCACCGTGGTCTGCACGACGACCGCGAACATCCCCGCCAGCGCGAGCCCCGCGAAGGCCGCCCAGGCGACCGGCGCCACGGCCGTGAGGGCCAGGCCCGCCGCGGTGACCGCCAGATGCAGGGCGATGAGCCACCGCCTGTCGGCGACCACGTCACCGAGCGGCACCAGCAGCACCAGCCCGGCCAGATAGCCGAACTGGCCGGTCGAGACGATCCACCCGAGGTGATCCGGTGCGACGCCGAGACTGCGCCCCATCGGCGCCAGTACCGGCTGCGCCGCATAGACGCTCGCCACCGCGACACCGCACACGCTCGCCAGAAGCAACCGTCGCCAGACGTCCATCGAACCCCCGCCAAATGAGAATAGGTAGCAGATTGCAACCAATTTGACGCTACGACATAATGGTCTCGATCTGCAACTCTTCGGGAGGTGTCATGCCGCGCCCCGCCGCCGGTGCCCCACAGTCCGCCTGGACCG
Source organism: Streptomyces sp. NPDC057694 (assembly GCF_042799415.1). Lineage (NCBI taxonomy): Bacteria > Bacillati > Actinomycetota > Actinomycetes > Kitasatosporales > Streptomycetaceae > Streptomyces > Streptomyces sp. NPDC057694. Next base: position 1,023,831 of record NZ_JBHVIX010000001.1, on the reverse strand, counting down.
ATCCCGACTGTCCCGTCGCCCGCACGCTCGACCTGGTCGGCGACCGGTGGAGCCTTCTGGTGATCCGCGACGCGATGGACGGGGTCCGCTCCTTCACCGAGTTCCGCCGACGCACCGGCATCGCCCGCAACATCCTCACCGACCGGCTCCGCAAGCTCACCGAGCACGGACTCCTCACCCAGCGCACGGCTCCCTCGGGGCGCCGGATGGAGTACGTGCTCAGCGACACCGGACGCGACCTCTTCCCGGTCCTGCTCGCCCTGCGCCAGTGGGGAGAACGCCACGCCTTCGACGCGGGCGAGCCGCACTCCCTGCTGCTCGACCGGCACGGCGCCCGGGTGCCCGACATCGTGCCGACGGGCGCCGACGGCGGCGTCATCGACGCCGACACCACCCACGTACAGAAGCTCGGGTAGGGCCGGGCCGGAGAAAACCGTCGACAATGTGCAGATGAGCGACATCGAGATGCACGACGACCGCGACGCCGGTCTGCTGATCGCCCGCACCGGTGGTGACATCGCCGGCTACATCCAGTACTTCGTCCTTGAGGAGCCGCAGCGCGCCCTCGTGCCGGTGCACACCATCGTGGAGCCCGCGCAGGAGGGGAAGGGCATCGGAGGCTCCCTCGCCCGCGAGCTGTACGCGATCGCCGCACGGGAGGCGATCGTGGTGGCGCCGCTGTGTCCGTTCGTCGTCGAGTGGGCGGCCCGGCACCCCGGCGAGGCCCCGGCGGTCCCGGACACGCTCGTCGAGGCCGCGAAGGCAGCCGTCGCGGACCACCCGGAACTGTACTGACCTGCGCGGACAGGGGAAGACCTCGGCGGCACCGCTGCGTAGGGTGCCTCGCATGAAGCTGGCGCTCCTGCACACCTCGCCCGTCCACGTCCCCGTCTTCGACGCCCTGCGCGACGCTGGCCACCCCGGCCTCGCGCTGCGCCACGTCGTGCGCGAAGACCTCCTGGAGCGGGCCCGCGCCGAGGGCCCCCGGGCCGTCACCGACGACATCCGTACGCTCCTGGAGGCGGCGGCCGCCGACGGGGCCGACGCCGTCCTGTGCACCTGCTCCAGCATCGGAGCCGTCGCCCAGGAGCAGGCCGCGGCCGCCGGAGTGCCCGTGCTGCGGGTCGACCGGCCGATGGCCGCGCGGGCCGTCGCCGAGGGCCCCCGCGTCGTCGTGGTCGCCACCACCCACAGCACCCTGGGCCCGACCGCCGCCCTCGTCGAGGAGGAGGCCGACCGCGCCGGGCGCACCGTCGACCTGCGCACGGTGCTGGTCGACGGCGCCTGGGAGCTGTTCCTCGCCGGTGAGCGCGAGGCCTACCTCGACCGGGTCGCCGCCGCGCTGGACGCCGTCACCGGGAGGGACGCCGACGTGATCGTCCTCGCCCAGGCGTCCCTGGCCGACGCCGCCGGGCGCACCCGCACCGCCGTCCCCGTCCTGTCCAGTCCGCGCCTCGGACTCGCCGCCGCGGCGGAGGAATGCGCACGGGTCAAAAGCGCTTAGGTTGAGGGAAGTTGTCCGCACCGCACCGCACCGCATCGCAGCCGAGGGACGAGGAACCGCCATGACCGACGTCGTCATCAGCCCGACCGGATGGGTCGCCGACCAGGCCCGTGTCTACGAGGAGTCCGGCGGCACCAAGGGCACCACCATCCAGGGCACCCCCTGCCTGCTCCTCGACTACCAGGGCCGCAAGTCCGGGCAGTGGCGCCGCACCGTCCTCATCTACGGCCGCGACGGCGACGACCTGCTGATCGTCGCCTCGTACGGCGGCTCGGACCAGCACCCCCTGTGGTACCTGAACCTGCTGGCCAACCCGGACGTCCGGCTGCGCGTCGGCACCGAGCGGTTCGCGGCGCGCGCCGAAACCCTCCCGCCCGAGGACAAGGCCCGCGTCTGGGACTCCCTCGTCGAGCTGTTCCCGAACTACGCCCAGTACCAGAAGAAGACCAGCCGCGACATCCCGGTGGTGCGGCTCGTTCGTACGGACGGCTGACACCACGCGTGGACTCGGCGGGCGTGGGCACGCGCCCCGGGAGACAGTGGAAGTCCACCGCGGCCCGCGGCACTCCCGCGGGCGGGCCGGTGGACCACGCCCCGCCGAAACGCTGGAGGCACCGCCATGACCCAACCGTTCCCCGACCCCGTCCCGCCGGGTCCCGTGCCGGGCCCGGGGCCGAGTCCGGGCCCGGGACCGGACCGGCCGGATCCGGGACCGCTGCCGGACCCGATGCCGACCCCCATGCCCCGGCCCGTGCCGCAGCCGCCGCCGTCGCCGGTCCCGCCGGGCCCGACCCCGGACCCCGACCCGACACCGCCGGAGCCCGAGCCCTCACCCGTGTGAGGCAGCGCGTGCGGCTCAGGCCTCCACCTCGGAGCGGTCACCGCCCCAGAGCGTGTGGAACGAGCCCTCGCGGTCGGTGCGCCGGTAGGTGTGCGCGCCGAAGAAGTCCCGCTGTCCCTGGGTGAGCGCGGCCGGCAGCCGCTCGGCGCGCAGCGCGTCGTAGTACGCGAGCGCCGCCGCGAAGCCCGGTGTCGGGACACCCTGGATGGTCGCGGCGACCAGGACGGCACGCCAGTCGTCCTGCGCCGCCGCGATCTCGTCGGCGAACTCCTTGTCGGAGAGCAGGCTCACCAGGCCGGGCTCGGCCTCGTACGCGGCCGTGATCCGGTCGAGGAAGGCCGCCCGGATGATGCAGCCGCCGCGCCAGATACGGGCCACCGCGCCCGAGTCGATGTCCCAGTCGTACGTCTCGCTGCCCGCGGCGATCTCGTGGAACCCCTGCGTGTACGACACGATCTTCGACGCGTACAGCGCCTGCTCGACCCGGTCGGCGAACGCGGCGGCCTCCGACTCCGGCAGCGCCAGCGCCGCGGGACCCGCCAGGTGCTTCGACGCCGCGCGCAGGTCGGCGTGCCCGGACAGCGAGCGGGCGAACACCGCCTCCGCGATGCCGGACACCGGCACGCCCAGGTCGAGGGCGATCTGCACGGTCCAGCGGCCGGTCCCCTTCTGCTCGGCCTGATCCTGGACGATGTCGACGAACGGCTCGCCCGTCGCCTCGTCGACGTGGCCCAGCACCTCCGCCGTGATCTCGATCAGGTACGAGTCGAGCCGGCCCTCGTTCCAGGAACGGAAGGTCTCGGCGATCCGCGCGGGGGAGTACCCGGCGACATCGCGCAGCAACTGGTACGCCTCGCCGATGAGTTGCATGTCCGCGTACTCGATGCCGTTGTGCACCATCTTCACGAAGTGCCCGGCGCCGTCCGGACCGACGTGCGTGACGCACGGGGCGCCGTCCTTCGCCTTCGCGGAGATCTTCTCCAGCATCGGACCGAGGGAGGCGTACGACTCGACGCTGCCGCCGGGCATGATGCTCGGCCCGTGCAGCGCGCCCTCCTCGCCGCCGGAGATACCGGTGCCGACGAAGTGGATGCCCTGCTCCCGCAGTTCCTTCTCGCGGCGCCGGGTGTCCGCGAAGTGCGCGTTGCCGCCGTCGATGATCATGTCCCCGGATTCGAGGAGCGGGGCGAACTCCTGGATCACCGCGTCCGTCGCCTCGCCCGCCTTCACCATGATCACCAGGCGGCGGGGCCGCTCCAGCGCCGCCACGAACTCCTCGGCGGTCTCGGCCGGGACGAAGATGCCCTCCTCGCCGAACTCCTCGACCAGCTTGTGCGTACGGGACGCGGTGCGGTTGTGGAGGGCGACCGTGTATCCGTTCCGGGCGAAGTTCCGGGCGAGGTTGCGGCCCATCACCGCGAGACCCGTGACACCGATCTGCGCTGTAGTGCTCATGCCTGTCGCTCCTGGATTGGGAAAATGAAAGATCTTGTTCAGTTATGGCGTCGTGAGGCGTAGCGTGGCTGACCGTCCCCCCACGAGAAGTCCCTTCGTAGTGCCCGTCTGCACTCTTTACGATCCTGGAGCCGTGCGTGCCTCATTTCGATCTGTCGCTCGACGAACTGCGGGCCTACGAGCCCGCCTTGACGGCCCCCGACGACTTCGACGCCTTCTGGGAGAAGACGCTGGCCGAGGCCGGGGAGCACGCGCTCGACGCGCGGTTCGAGCCCGTCGACGTGCCGTACGCGGCGGTCGACGTATTCGACGTTACGTTCGCGGGCTTCGGCGGGCACCCCGTGAAGGGCTGGCTGGTCCTTCCCGCGGGCACCCGGGAGCCGATTCCGGCCGTCGTGCAGTACATCGGCTACAACGGCGGGCGCGGCCTCCCGCACACCCACCTGCAGTGGGCCGCCGCCGGATTCGCGCACTTCGTGATGGACACCCGCGGCCAGGGCAGCGGCGGCTCGGTCGGGGACACCCCGGACCCGGTCGGCAGCGCCCCGTCGGTCTCGGGGTTCATGACCCAGGGCATCCAGGACCCGCACGACTACTACTACCGCCGGGTCTACACGGACGCCGTGCGCGCCGTGGAGGCCGCCCGCTCGCACCCGCTGGTCGACGCCTCCCGGGTCGCCGTGGTCGGCGGCAGCCAGGGCGGCGGCATCTCCATCGCCGTCGCGGGCCTCGTCCCCGACCTGCGGGCGGTCGCGCCCGACGTGCCGTTCCTGTGCCACTTCGGCCGCGCGGCCACGCTCACCGAGCGTCACCCGTACCGCGAGATCGCCCTCTACCTCAAGACGCACATCGGTGAGGACGAGCGTGTCTTCCGTACGCTCTCGTACTTCGACGGCATGAACTTCGCCGCCCGCGCCACGGCGCCCGGTCTGTTCTCGGTCGCTCTGGAGGATCTGACCTGCCCGCCGTCGACCGTCTTCGCGGCGTACAACCACTGGGCTGGGGCGGAGCGCTCGATGGAGGTGTACACCTTCAACGACCACGAGGGCGGCGGTGCCTTCCAGCAGGGGGTCCAACTCCGCTGGGTTCCGGGGTACTTGAGGGACTGATTACAGCCACGGTGGCCGACGGCACCCTTGTCAGGCATGCGTGGGAGCGGATAATTTGCCGCTCCTACGTGTGCCTGTGGGATTCAGGGCAGCCAAGGGGGCGTTCATGGCATTACGCGGCCGGCACCGCCGGTATCAGCCGAGCCGGGTCAACCGGGCCTCGCTCACCGTGACCGTGGGCGGCGCGGGCATGGCGATCCCGCTGATCGGCGCGGGCGGCGCACAGGCCGCGGACGCCGGGACCTGGAACAAGGTCGCCGCCTGCGAGTCCAGCAACAACTGGAGCATCAACACGGGCAACGGCTTCTACGGAGGCCTGCAGTTCACCGCCTCCACCTGGTCCGCGTACGGCGGCGGGGCCTACGCCCAGCGCGCCGACCTCGCCACCAAGGACCAGCAGATCGCCGTCGCCGAGAAGGTCCTGGCGAGCCAGGGACCCGGCGCCTGGCCGGTGTGCTCGCAGCGGGCCGGCCTGGCCCGCGGCGCGGCCACCCCGGTGCACACCGTCGAGAAGACCAAGACCGTCAGGGACACGAAGGTCGTCAAGGACGTCAAGGACGTCAAACCCGAGGTCACCCCGCAGTCGACGGCGAGCAAGGGCCGTCCGGAGATGTACACCGTCGTCCACGGCGACACCCTCTCCGGCATCGCGGAGTCACGGAAGGTGAGCGGCGGCTGGACCCGCCTGTACGCGGCCAACCGCACGGTCGTCGGCGGCGACCCGGACCTGATCGTCCCGGGCCAGCGGCTCACGGTGCCCGGACACGGCAAGAGCGTGCCGAAGCAGACCGACACGCACCGGGCCGCCCCGAAGAAATCGGAAGCGGAGAAGGCCGAGTCCAAGAAGGCCGAACCGAAGAAGGCCGACGCCAAGAAGCAGGACGTCAAGAAGCAGGACGTCAAGAAGGCCGAGACGAAGAAGGCCGGCACCGGGCAGAAGGCGGCGGGCGGCGTCGTCGCCCCGGTCTCCGCGTCCATCGGCACCCCGTACCACGCGACCGGTTCCTCCTGGTCGAAGGGCTACCACACGGGCGTCGACTTCGAGGTGGCCACCGGCACGTCGGTGAAGGCCATCGAGGCGGGCACGGTCGTCTCGGCCGGCTGGGGCGGCAGCTACGGCTACGAAGTGGTGATCCGGCACGCCGACGGCAAGTACAGCCAGTACGGGCACCTGTCGGCCCTCTCGGTGAAGAGCGGGCAGCGCGTGGTGACCGGGCAGCGCATCGCCCGCTCCGGGTCCACGGGCAACAGCACGGGCCCGCATCTGCACTTCGAGGTGCGGACCGGGCCCGGCTTCGGCAGCGACGTGGACCCGCTCGCCTATCTGCGGGCCCACGGCGTCAGGATCTGAGGAACCTGTCCCCGCACGGGCTGCCCAGCCCGTCGCGCCGGTCCTCGGACTGGCGCGGCAGGCTGTGCAGCGCCGCGGGACTGTCCGGGACCTCCGGGCTGTCCCGGGCCGCGGGGCCGCCCGGAGCCGCCAGATTCTCGGGGAGCGTCAGATCCTCGGGGAGCGCCAGCTCGTCCGCGACGGCCGTGTCCGCCCTGTCCGCCGGATCGCCCCGGCCGTCACCTTCCGAAGTCTCCGGTGACCCCTGAGCGACGACCTGCCCGGTGTGCTGCCCCCGCCCGATGCGCTCGGTCGTCAGCAGTATCAGGCCGCCCGCTGCGACGACACCGCAGCCCAGCGCGAGGACCGTACCGATCGTGCCGTGCCGGAACGTCTCGCCGAACAGGGTGAGGCCGACGGCCGCCGCGACCACCGGGTTCACGACCGTGGCGGTGGCCAGCGGAACGGCGAGGCCCGCGCCCCGGTAGGAGGCCTGCGACACGAGCATGCCGGTGACGGCGAGGCCCGCTATCGCCAGGAGGGTCGTGAGCTGCTCCAGCGGCTCGCCCGACCAGTCCACGGCCACGGACTTCGTGAACACCGACGCCATGCCGAACGCCCCGCCGGCCGCGACGGCCAGCAGCACCGAGCGCACCACCGGGTGCCGGTGCACGGCCCGCGCCGACGTGGTCAGCACCAGCACGCCACCGGCCGTGATCAGCCCGACGAGCAGCCGCTCCGTGCCGCCCAGGGACTGCTCGGAGGCGCTGCCGGTGAGTGCCAGCAGGCCCGCGAGACCGGCCGTCGCCATGATCGCCCCGCGCCACGCGGTGGCCCCTGCCCGGCGCCCCACGAGCAGGGCCGCCATCGGCAGCGCCAGGACGATCGTCAGCGCGCCCAGCGGCTGCACGAGGCTCAGCGGGCCGTAGGCGAGCGCGACGACGTGCAGCAGGGCGCCCAGGCCGTTCAGACACCCCGCGCCCCACCACGCGGGCCTGCGCAGCGGAGCGTAGGCCGTCCCCGGAGAGGTCTCCGCCACCCGCTCCTGCACGATCGCCCCGCCCGCGTACGCCACCGCGGAGACGAGGGACAGCAGCACGGACAGCGCCAGGGCGCTCATGAGGCGCTCCTGGGGGAGTGGTGCGGCCAGCGATCGGTTGTCATACCTCTACGATCTCTCGTCCGGGCCGTCCGCGTCGTCCGACCTGAGCAGTCATTGGGTCCTACTGCCGATGGAGTACGCCGCACACCGAGTCATCCCCAGGGCGGGTGTCCAGGGGACTACCGAACGTGTCGGCACTCTTCCGCGAGGACCGTTCATGGGTGACCATGAGACGCGCCCCGCAAACGAGCGGTACGGAAACGGTTGTGCGAGGGCGGCTACGACCAGCGGATTTGCCCGACCGATGACGGGGGTCGCGCGTGCGAGTGGGACTGCTCAGCCGGGAATATCCGCCGGATGTCTACGGCGGCGCGGGGGTCCATGTCGAGTTCCTGGCGCGCGAGCTCAGACCGCTCGTCGACCTGGAGGTCCACACCTGGGGCGAGGGCGCGGGCGACGGGGTGCGCAGGCACCGCGCCTGGCCGGCCCTGGACGGGGCGAACGACGCGCTGCGCACGCTCTCCGTGGACCTGTCCATGGCCGCCGCGCTCGAAGGCCGGGACCTCGTCCACTCCCACACCTGGTACACGAACCTCGCCGGGCATCTCGCCGCGCTCCACCTCGGCATCCCGCACGTGCTGACCGCTCACTCCCTCGAACCGCTGCGCCCCTGGAAGGCCGAGCAGCTCGGCGGGGGCTACGCGCTGTCGGCCTGGGCGGAGCGCACGGCGATCGAGGCCGCGGACGGGGTCATCGCGGTGTCCCGGGCGATGCGCGACGACATCCTCGCCTGCTACCCGACACTGGAGCCGAAGCGGGTCCGCGTCGTGCACAACGGCATCGACGTCTCGCTCTACCAGGCCGAGCCCGGCATCGACGTGCTGCGCCGCTTCGGCGTCGACCCGGCCCGCCCGTACGTACTGTTCGTCGGCCGCATCACCCGGCAGAAGGGCGTACCCCATCTGCTGCGCGCGGCGAAGGAGTTGACCAAGGGCGTGCAGCTGGTGCTGTGCGCGGGGGCGCCGGACACCCCGGAGCTCGGGCGCGAGTTCCGGGAGCTGGTGGAGGAGCTGAAGCGGACACGGGACGGGGTGCACTGGATCCCGTCGATGCTGCCCCGCTCCGAGGTCGTCCAACTCCTCGGCCACGCCACGGCGTTCGTCTGCCCGTCGGTCTACGAACCGCTCGGCATCGTCAACCTGGAGGCGATGGCCTGCGGCACCGCGGTGGTCGCCTCCGCGGTCGGCGGCATCCCCGAGGTGGTGGCCCACGGCGAGACCGGTCTGCTCGTCCCGTACGCGGAGCAGGACCCGGAGGGCTTCGAGAGGGGCCTGGCCGAGGCGCTGAACACGGTGGTCGCCGACCCCGGCGCGGCGGACCGCCTGGGCGCGGCCGGACGCGAGCGGGCGGCCGCGGAATTCGGCTGGGACGCGATAGCCCGGCGCACGGTCGGGGTATACGAGGAGATCCTGAACGGCGCTTGATACATGGGGGGTTGATGGCCATGCGCGGTGGGCCTTCGGTACTCGGGATCGTTCTGGCGGGAGGAGAGGGTAAGCGGCTGATGCCGCTCACCGCGGACCGGGCGAAGCCGGCGGTGACCTTCGGCGGCATGTACCGCCTCGTCGACTTCGTGCTCTCCAATCTCGTCAACGCAGACATCCTGCGCATCTGCGTCCTGACGCAGTACAAGTCGCACTCGCTGGACCGGCACGTGTCGACGACCTGGCGGATGTCGAGCCTGCTGGGCAACTACGTCACGCCGGTCCCCGCCCAGCAGCGGCTCGGCCCGCGCTGGTTCTCGGGCAGCGCCGACGCGATCCTCCAGTCCCTGAACCTGGTCCACGACGAACAGCCCGATTTCATAGCGGTGTTCGGCGCCGACCACGTGTACCGGATGGACCCGCGTCAGATGCTCACCCAGCACATCGAGTCCGGAGCGGGCGTCACCGTCGCCGGGATCCGGGTGCCGCGCGCGGAGGCGTCCGCGTTCGGCGTCATCACGCCCGCCCGGGACAGCACGCGCGTCGAGGCGTTCCTGGAGAAGCCCGCCGACCCGCCGCCGCTGCCCGGCTCCCCGAACCAGGTCTTCGCCTCCATGGGCAACTACCTCTTCACCACCAAGACCCTCGTCGACGCGCTCAGGGAGGACGCCGAGGACGACAACTCCGCGCACGACATGGGCGGTTCGATCCTGCCGCTGCTCACCGAGCGCGGTGTCGCGCAGGTCTACGACTTCGACGGCAACCACGTCCCCGGCGAGACCGAACGCGACCACGCCTACTGGCGCGACGTCGGCACACTCGACACGTACTACGACGCCCACATGGACCTGATCTCCGACCGGCCCGCGTTCAACCTGGACAACCGGCACTGGCCGATCTACACCCACGCCGGGCAGCTGCCGCCCGCGAAGTTCTGCGCGGCCGGCATCGCGAGCGAGTCGATCGTCAGCCCCGGCTGCGTCATCCGCGGCCAGGTCACCCGCTCCGTCCTGTCGCCCGGGGTGAGCGTCGAGGACGGCGCGGTCGTCCAGGGCTCGGTGCTGCACGACAACGTCCGCATAGGGCGCGGGGCCGTGGTGCGCGGCGCGGTCCTCGACAAGAACGTGGAGGTCCCCGCGGGCGCCACCATCGGCGTCAATCCGGGCCGCGACGCCGAGCTGTACACCGTCTCCAAGGGCGGTGTGATCGCGCTGGGCAAGGGGCAGTCCGTGCACTGACGGGGGCCACGGCCGCGCTCATCACCCGCCCACGGCCCGCACGTCGATCGGCACCGCGCCCGTGCGGTAGCCGTGCTCGTCCAGCAGGTTCCCGTTCAGCTTCATCGGCCACAGGGCGACCGCCCGGTCGACGACGGTCAGGGCGGGCACCCGCTGGGCGAGCCGGACCTCGAAGCGCTGGGCGTCGTCGAGCGAGCGGACCCAGGCGACCAGCTTGAGGTTGTGCCGGCCGATCACCCCCGCGCACAGGCGCACCTCGCGCGCGCCCGTGACCTGCTCGGCCACCGTCCGCAGTTCGGCGGGGGCGGCCCGGCCCCACAGGATCAGCGAGACCGGCCACTCCGACAGGGGCCTGGCCACCTCGCAGCGGAACTGCGCCATACCCGAGGAGAGCAGGCGGTTCACCCGGCGGCGGACCGTGTCGGGGCTCGTCCCGCATCGCTCGGCCAGCACCTTGTGGCTCGCCCTGCCGTCCACGGACAGCTCGCCGAACAGCGCGTGGTCGAGGTCGGTGAGCTCGAAGACGGAGGCGTCGCCCCGGGGCGCCGCGTCGTCGGCGAGCCGGGCGATCTGCTCGCTGCTCAGGGCGCGCAGCCGCCACCGGCTGCCCTCCGTGTACACCGTGCTCGCCAGATGGGTGCGGGTGCTCACGATGCCCTCCAGCGCGCCCAGCCGGTGCGTCACCCAGCGGGTGAGCGCCGACAGCCGGGGCGCGAGCACCGTCAGCAGCAGATCGCGCCCGCCGCTGACGTGCTCCACCGTGATCACGTGCGCCTCCGCCACGAGCGCGCGGGCCACCTCGGTCAGCCGCCCGTTCGCGCAGTCGACCTCGACGAACGCCAGGCACCCCTGTCCGGACTCGGCGGCGGCAGGACCCGGATGGCAGCCGATCCAGGCGGACCCGCTCCGGGCCAGCCGGCTCCAGCGGCGGGCCACCGTCACCGGATCCGCCCCGACCGCCGCGCCGATCCGGGCCCAGCCGGCCCGCGGCGCGATCTGCAGCGCGTGTACGAGGGCCTGGTCCAGGTCGTCCAGTGCGGTCCTGCCGAATTCCTGCGTCACCGCTCCATCCTTGCGTTTTCCCTGCGGTTCGTCACCCGCTCCCGCGGCAGAGCAGCACCCTGACGCCATTCCCTCACGCTCTCCCGTGGCCAGCCGGACCGTACCAGGAGGTTCACCCCCGCATGACGCTCACCGAACGTGCCCAGGAACTCCAGCCCGAACTCGTCCGGCTGCGCCGCGCCCTGCACCAGGAACCCGAACTCGGCTTCGACCTGCCCCGCACCCAGGAGAAGGTCCTCGCCGCGCTGGACGGCCTGCCCCTGGAGATCACCCTCGGCAAAGGGCTCAGCTCCGTCACCGCGGTACTGCGCGGCGCGAAGCCCGGCGGCGCCGTCCTGCTGCGCGGCGACATGGACGCCCTGCCCGTCACCGAGCGCAGCGGCGTCGCGTACGCCTCCCGGGTCCCCGGCGCCATGCACGCCTGTGGCCACGACCTGCACACCGCGGGCCTCGTCGGCGCGGCGACGCTGCTCGCCGAGCGACGCGAGCAGCTCCAGGGCGACGTGGTGTTCATGTTCCAGCCGGGGGAGGAGGGCCACAACGGCGCGAGCCTGATGATCGAGGAGGGCGTGCTCGACGCGGCGGGCAGGCCCCTCGACGCCGCCTACGCGCTGCACGTCGCCGCGAACACCCTGCCCGGCGGCTGGATCGCCACCCGCCCCGGCACCGTCACCTCCGCCTCCGACATCCTGACCGTGACCGTACGCGGCAAGGGCGGCCACGGCTCGACCCCGTACAGCGCCAAGGACCCGATCCCGGTCGCCTGCGAGATCGTCACCGCGATCCAGACCTGGGTGACCCGCCGCTTCGACCTGTTCGACCCGGCCGTCGTCACCGTCGGCACCTTCCACGCCGGCACCCAGCAGAACGTCATCCCGGACACCGCCACCTTCAAGGCGACGGTGCGCAGCTACTCCGAGATCGCGCACGAACGCCTCATCGAGGGGCTGCCGCGCCTGGTACGCGGCATCGCCGAGGCGCACGGCGTCGAGGCCGACGTGGAGTACGAGGTGAGCTACCCGGTCACCGTCAACGCCCCCGACGAGACGGCCTTCGCGCTCGACACCGCCCGCGACCTGTTCCCCGAGCACGAGGTGTGGCAGGCGCCCAACCCGTCCAACGGCTCCGAGGACTTCGCGTTCGTCCTCCAGCGCGTCCCCGGCGCGATGCTCATGGTCGGCGCCGCCCCCGAGGGCACCGACGTCGCGAACGCCCCCATGAACCACTCCCCGCTGGCCGTCTTCGACGACGCGGTCCTCGCCCGCCAGGCCGCCCTGCTCGCCGCCCTCGCCGAGCGGCGCCTCGCCCGGGGAACAGCCGCGTGAGCGCGGACCCCGGTACGCCGAAGGTCCGCGCCGTCGTCGGGCTGCTCGTCGCCTTCGAGCTGGTCAGCGGGTTCCTCCAGGGCGCGGCCGTGCCGCTGGTCCCCGAGATCCAGGACTGGCAGGGCATCAGCACCGGGCAGGCCCAGTGGTTCACCTCGGTCCAGTACCTCGCCGCCGCGATCAGCGTCCCGGCCTTCGGCCGCCTCGGCGACCTCCACGGACACCGGCGGATGCTCCGGGTCTCCCTGGGGATCGTCGCGGCGGGCACGGTGCTCGTCGCCTGCGCGCCGAACCTCGGTGTCCTGCTGCTGGGCCGCGCGCTCATGGGCCCCCTCGCCGCGCTGCTGCCGCTGGAGATCGGTCTCGTACGGGACCGGCTCAGCGTCGACGGCGGCCGCCGGGCCGTCGGCATGCTGGTCGGCGCCCTCACCCTCGGCACCGTCCTCGGCCACGGGCTCGTCGGACCGCTGCTCACCCTGCTCGGCGGCGATCTGCGTCCGACCCTGATCGTGCTGGCCGTGTCCGCCGTCGGCTGCCTCGTCCTGTCCTTCACCGCGATCCCCGAGTCCCGCACCCGGGGACGCGGCCGCATGGACTGGTCCGGCGCCGCCCTGCTCGCGCTCGCCCTGGTCGCCCTGCTCGGCACCGTGTCGCGCGGCGCCGCCTGGGGCTGGGCCTCGGCGCCCACGCTCGGCGGACTGCTGCTCTCCGCCGTGCTGTTCACCGCCTGGACCAAGGTCCAACTCGTGCGCCCGCACGCCCTGGTGGACGTCCGCGCCGTGGCCCGCCGGGACAGCGCCCCCTACTACACGTCCGGGTTCGTGCTCGGCGCCGTGATGCTCGGCGGGCAGTCCGTCGCCGTCAGCTTCATGGCCGCCTCCCCGGCCGAGACGGGGTACGGGTTCGACCTCGCGGCCTGGCAGATCAGCCTGTACGGCGTCATCCCGAACATCATGGCGTTCGCAGGCTCCGCCCTGTGCGCGAGGCTCGCCACCCGGATCGGCTACCGCAAACTGCTGCTGATCGCCTTCGGCCTGCTCACCGTCGGCTACGTCAGCCTGCTCGGCGTGCACTCCGGGCTCGCCCCGTTCGCCGTGGCCAACGCGCTCGTCGGCGTCGGCTGCGGGCTCGCGCTCGGCGGGCTGCCCACGGTGATCGTGGAGGGCAGCGCCGCCGACCGCACCGCCAGCGCCACCGCCGTCTACAACAACCTCAAGACGCTCGGCGGCAGCGTCGGCGGCGCCGTCTTCGCCGTCGCCCTCGGCTCCCTCGTCATCGGCGCCACGGACACCCCGTCACTCACCGCCTACCTGACGATCTGGACCGGCGGGGGAGCGGCCTGCGCGCTCGCCATCCTGGCCCAACTCGGCCTGAGCGGGAGGAAGTCCGGCACGCGGGCACCCGCCGTTCCCGCCCCGGCGGGGTCGGTGTCCGAAGGCCCTGGCTAATCTGCACGCGTGACCTGTGACCTGATCCTGCTCCCGCGCGTGGCCTGGCGCGGGCAGGAGATCACCGCGCCCCGGCTGCGCGGACTCCTCGCGCTGCTCGCGGGCGAGCCGCGCACCGGCCGCAGCACCGAGCACCTCGTCGCCGGCCTGTGGCCGGAGGGCGAGCTGCCGGAGCGGCCGGGGAAGGCGGTGCAGGTCCTCGTCTCCCGGGTCCGCACCCAGTTGGGCCCCGACGTCGTCGTGAGCACCCCGACCGGATACCGGCTCGCGCTCACCGACGACCAGGTCGACAGCTCGGCCCTGCTGCTGCACGCGGCCACGGGCGCCGGCCGCGCCAGAGCCGGGGACCACGCGGGCGCGCTGGCCGCCGCCGAGGCCGGACTCGCCCTGTGGGAGGGAACCCCGGACCACGCCGGGGACGACCCGGTCGCGGCGCTGCGCGGCGAGCGCGCCCCCGTGCACGCCGCGCTCGTACGGGCGCGGGCCCTCGCCCTCGCCCGCCTCGGCCGGCACCCGGAGGCCGCCGGGCCCCTCACCGGGATCCTCGCCCGGCACCCGCGCGACGAGGAGATCCTCGCCGAACTGCTGCGCGCCGAGGCGGCCACCCTGGGACCGTCCGCCGCACTCACCCGCTTCGAGGCGTACCGGCGCGGCCTGCGCGACGAACTCGGCACCGATCCGGGCCCACAACTCATCTCCATACAGCAGGAGTTGCTGCGCGGCGAGGCGCCGCCCACCCGGCACGGCGTCCCGCACGAGCCGAACCCGCTGCTCGGCCGCGACGACGACATCGCCGCCGTACTGGAACTGCTGCGCGACTCCCGCGCCGTCACCGTCGTCGGCCCCGGCGGCCTCGGCAAGACCCGCCTCGCCCACGCCGTCGGCCGCCGCGCCGCACAGCGCCTGGTGCACTTCGTACCCCTCGCCGGTGTCACCGCCGACGCGGACGTCACCGCCGAAGTCGCCTCCGCCCTCGGCGCGGGCGAGACGCTGCCCGGCGCCCCCACCGCCCACGGCCGGCTCACCGGCATCCTCGGCGTGCTCGGCACCGGCCCCGCGCTGCTCGTCCTGGACAACTGCGAGCAGATCGTGACGGGCGCCGCCGACCTCGTGCGCGACCTGCTCGCCGCCGCACCGGACCTGCGGGTGCTCGCTACCAGCCGGTCCCCGCTGGACCTCACGTCGGAAGCCGTCTACGCGCTGCCCGAACTGCCGCTGCCCACCTCCGTCGAACTGTTCACCCAGCGCGCCCGGGCCGCCCGGCCGGGCGTGGACCTGCCCCCGGGGCCGGTCGCCGAACTCTGCCGCCACCTCGACGGGCTGCCCCTCGCCGTGGAACTGGCGGCCGCCCGGGTGCGGGTGCTGTCCGTACCGGAGATCGCCCGCCGCCTCGGCGACCGGTTCGCCCTGCTGCGCGGCGGCGCGCGCGACGCCCCCGAACGCCACCGCACCCTGCACGCCGTCGTCGACTGGAGCTGGAACCTGCTCGACGAGGACGCGCGGGCCGCCCTGCGCACCCTGTCCGTGTTCCCCGGCGGCTTCCTCGCCGGGACGGCCGAACGGGTCCTCGGCGCGGACGCGCTGTTCCTCCTGGAGGAGCTGACCGGCCAGTCGCTGGTCACCGGCGTCGACACCCCGACCGGAGTGCGCTTCCGGATGCTGGAGACCGTACGGGAGTTCAGCGCGGCCCGCCGCGTCGAGGCCGGCGACGAGGAGCACGCGGTGCGCGAACTCCTCACCTGGGCGCGGGAGTTCGGCGAGGCGCACCATGACGTGATCTTCGGCTCGGAGCCGCTGCCCGGCTGGGAGCGGATCAAGGCCGAGCAGGACAACCTCGTACTCGCCCTGCGGCTCGCGCTGGCCCGCGAGGACGGCCCCACCGTCGCCGCGCTGACCGCCGTCCTCGCCGCCCTGTGGTCCAACGACGCCCACTACTCCCGCCTCGCCCAGCTCGCCGCCGACACCGGCCCCCTGCTCTCCCACTACCGGCCCGCGCCCGAGCGGGTCGAAGTCGTCCGCGCCGCCACGGTGCTGTGCGTCGCCGCCCTGCTCATGGGCTCGGGCGTCAGCGCCGTCCGCCAGCTCGTCGTCCTGCGCCGGCTGCCCGCCGCGCGGCCGGACACCCTGCTGCGTGCCGCCGCGGTCGTGCTTGCCGCCGTCCCCGAGATGCGCCCGCCCGACCACGCTGTGCTGCGCCGGCTCTGCGCCGACGGGCAACCCCTCGTCGCGGGGGTCGCCGAGAGCATCGCCACGTACGTCTGGGAGAACGCGCACGACCTCGACCGCGCGGTCGCGTCGGCCCACCGGATGCTCACCGAACTGGCCCCGGCCGACAACCCGTTCGTGCAGCTCATGGGTCACTCCCGGCTGAGCGAGCTGTACCTGCGCACAGGGAACGGAGACGCGGCGTACGAGCACCTCCAGGCGGTGCTGGCGGTGGTGCCGCGGCTCAACGACGGGCACGATTACCTCTTCATCCGCTGGCATCTGGTCCTCGCCTGCCTGCAACGCGCGGACCCCGACGAGGCCGAGTACTGGCTGCGCAGGACGGAACAGGACGCCGCCCGCCGACAGGACGCCTACTACCGGCCCGACCTCGCCGGACGCGCCGAGATCGCCCTGACCCGCGGGCTCACCGAGGTCGGACTCGGACTGTGGCGCGGCGCCGTGGAGCAGATGCTCGCCGCCGGGGCACGGCACAGCGCCGCCGCCGCGCTCGAACCGTGGGAGCTGGTGATCCAGTCGGTGTCGGTGACCGCCCACGCCCACGCCGACCGGCTCGAACCCGTCGCGGTGACCGTCGGCCGGCTGCGGCAGTGGCTCAAGGCCGCGCTCGCCGCTCCGGTCTGTTCACCGGTCGACCTGTACGTGCTGGGGCCGGTGCTGCACGCGCTCGGCCTGGTGCAGCTCGGCTCCGACGCCCCGAACGCCGTACGGATGATCGCGCTGGCCGAACGGCTCGGTGTGGGCCGCGAGTTCCAGCCGACGATGTCCGCGCAGCGGGCCCGGCGGGCGGCCGAGAACGCCGACAGGGCGGCGTTCACCGACGCGGTGTCGGAGTACGCCGCCCTGGAGCGGGACGAGTTGGGGGAGGCGGCCCGCACCCTCACTTCTGGTCGCGGTTGAAGGACGCCGTCGCCCAGCGGTAGCCCAGCGCGGCCAGCGCCACGCACCAGAGCAGCGCGATCCACCAGTTGTGGCCGATCCCGGTGCCGAGCAGCAGACCGCGCAGCGTCTCGATCGCCGGGGTGAACGGCTGGTACTCGGCGATCGGCCGGAACCAGCCCGGCATCGTGTCCGCCGGGATGAAGGCGCTGGAGATCAGCGGCAGCAGGATCAGCGGCTGCGCGCTGTTGGCCGCCGCCTCCGGGTTGGGGCTGGCGAGCCCCATGCCGACCGCGATCCAGGTGAGCGCCAGGGAGAAGAGCACGAGCAGCCCGAACGCCGCCAGCCACTCCAGGACCGTCGCGTCGTGCGAGCGGAACCCGATGGCCACCGCCACGGCGCCGACGAGGACGACGCTCGCCACGCACTGCAGCACACAGCCGACGACGTGCCCGATGAGCACCGAACCACGGTGGATGGCCATGGTGCGGAAGCGGGCGATGATGCCCTCGGTCATGTCGGTGGCGACGGACACCGCGGCCCCGATCACCGTGCCGCCGATGGTCATCATCAGGATGCCGGGAACGATGTAGGCGATGTAGTCGGAGCGGTCGCTGCCGCCGATGCCCGCGCTCATCACGTCGCCGAAGATGTACACGAACAGCAGGAGCAGCATGATCGGCGTGAGCAGCAGGTTCAGCGTCATCGACGGGTAGCGGCGGACGTGCAGCAGATTGCGGCGCAGCATGGTCCGCGAGTCACGGACTGCGAGGGTCAGGGTGCTCATCGGACCGACTCCTTCGGCTGGTTCGGCTGGTTCGACCGGTTCGGCCGGTCGGTGCTGGTCAGGGCGAAGAAGACGTCGTCGAGGTCGGGCGTGTGCACGGTCAGCTCGTCGGCCTCGACGCCGGCCGCGTCCAGCCAGTCGAGAATGGCGCGCAGCTCGCGCTGGCTGCCGCCGCTCGGGATCTGCAGGGTGAGCGCCTCGTCGTCGGGCGTGGCCTCGCGCAGGGCGACGGCGGCCGACCGGTAGGCGTCCGGGTCGGTGAAGCGCAGCCGCACGTGTCCGCCCGGCACGATCCGCTTGAGTTCGTCGGCGGTGCCCTCGGCGGCGATCCGGCCGTCGTGCAGCACGGCGATCCGGTCGGCGAGTTCGTCCGCCTCCTCCAGGTACTGCGTGGTGAGGAGGACGGTGACGCCGTCGCGGACCAGCTCGCGGATGATGCCCCACATGGTGTGGCGGCTGCGCGGGTCGAGTCCGGTGGTGGGCTCGTCGAGGAAGATGATGCGCGGGGCGCCGACCAGCGTCATGGCGATGTCCAGGCGCCGCTTCATACCGCCGGAGTAGGTGGAGGCGGGCTTGCCCGCGGCCTCCGTGAGGTCGAACCGCGCAAGCAGCTCGGCGGCGGTCCGGCGCCCCTCCGCCTTGGACAGGTGGTGCAGATCCGCCATGAGGAGCATGTTCTCCTCGCCGGTGATCAGCCCGTCCACGGCCGAGAACTGACCGGTCACCCCGATCACGGCCCGTGCGGCCTGCGGGGCGACGGCCAGATCGTGGCCGCCGACCCGCAGCTCGCCGGCGTCGGCGTGCAGCAGCGTGGAGAGGATCTTCACGGCGGTGGTCTTGCCCGCGCCGTTCGGTCCGAGCAGGGAGAAGATCGTCCCCTCCGGCACGGTCAGGTCGATGCCGTCGAGCACCACCTTGTCGCCGAAGGACTTGTGGAGTCCGTGCGCCGCAACCGTGAGCGGGGGACTGGTCGTTGTCGTCATGCCGCAGAGCGTGCGGCATGACGCATTCAACGCGGTTTCACGCCGGTTTCAGCGCCCCTGAAAACGCTGAACCCGCTGAAACCACCAGCTCACAGCACCCGGCGCCGCTTGCCGAGCCAGGTCTGCGCGATCACCACGACGGCCAGGAACGCGCCGCTGACCACCTGCTGGTACGCGGAGTCGAGCGAGCCGATCTGGTTGATCACGTTCTGGATGACCTTCAGCAGCAGGACGCCCACGAGCGAGCCGCTGATGAACCCGAAGCCGCCCGTCAGGAGCGTGCCGCCGATGACGACCGCCGAGATCGCCTCCAGCTCCATGCCGGAGCCGAGGATGGTCACACCGGACACGAGCCACGCCGCGTTCAGCGCCCCGGCGAGCCCCGCGCACAGCCCCGACACGGTGTACACGCCGATCTTCGTGCGGGCCACCGGCGCGCCCATCAGGGCCGCCGCGTCCTCGTTGCCGCCGACCGCGTACACGTACTGTCCGAAGCGCGTACGGCGCAGGACCACCGCGCCGGCCACGAACAGCGCCAGCGTGATCCACACCGGGACGCCGATGCCGAGCAGCTTGCCCTGGCCGAGCGTCGCGAAGAACGTGGACTTGTCGACGAGATACGTGGTCGAGCCCTCGTCGGTGATCGCGAGCAGCAGTCCGCGCGCGCCGAGCATCGCCGCCAGCGTCACGATGAACGGGGCGAGCCGGGAGCGCGCGATGAGCAGCCCGTTCACCAGCCCGATCAGCCCGCACACCGCGAGCGGCAGCAGCAGCGCGACGACCGTCCCGTACTGCGAGCCCCACGCGGCGAGCACCCCGCCGAGCGCGAACAGCGAGCCCACCGACAGGTCGATGCCGCCGGTGACGATCACGAAGGTCATGCCGAGCGCCACGACGGCGAGGAACGCCGACGACAGCGCCATGTTCTCCATGTTGTCCCCGGTCAGGAACGTGTCGAAGGAGAGCGACGCGACGATCACCGCGATCACCAACGTGACCAGGGCGCCGTGCTGCTGGGCGAGCGCGCTGAGCCGTTCCGCGCGCGTCGCGCCGAGCGGATCGTCCTCGACCGTGCCTGTCGGCCTGGCCTTCTCGGCCGCTGTGGAGTCCGTCATCGTCATCGCTTCCCCCGCTCCCTGGCCGCGTAGACGGCGAGCACGATCACCACGGCCTGCGCGATCTGCGTCCACGACGGTGGCAGGTCGTGCTTGATGAGCGTGGCCGTGAGCAGCTGGATGAGCACCGCGCCCGCGACCGTGCCGCCGATCCGCACCCGGCCGCCGGTGAGCGGCGTGCCGCCGACCACGACGGCCGTGATCGCGGAGAGTTCCATCAGATTGCCGAGCGACGTCGGGTCGCTCGCGGTGAGCCGCGCGGTCGCCAGCACGCCGGCGATCGCGGCCAGTACGCCGGACGCGACGTAGACGAGGATGAGCACCCGCCGCACCGGAAGGCCCGCCAGCTGCGCGGCCGGGCGGCTGTCGCCGATGGCCAGCAGCTGGCGGCCGAACGTGGTGCGCCGCACGACGAAGGCGACCAGCAGGGCCAGCGCCGCCGCGATCAGCACCAGATAGGGGATGCCGAGCACATCACCGGTGCCCAGCGAACGCAGCCCCGGATCCCGTACGTCCTTGAGCTGGGGGAGCAGCACCAGGGCGAGACCGCGTCCGGCGACCATCAGCGCCAGGGTGGCGACGATGGGCTGGACGCCGATGAACGCCACGAGCGCACCGTTCGCCACACCCACCAGGGCCCCGCCGACGAGCGCCGCGACGACGGCGATCGCCGCGCCGTAGCCCAGATAGAGGGAGACGACGGAGGTCGCCAGCGCCATCACCGAGCCGACCGACAGGTCCACGCCCTCGCTGCCGATGGCCAGCGCCATGCCGAGCGCCACGATCAGCACCGGCGCCACCTGCACGGCCTGGGTGCGGAAGTTCTCCGTCGACAGGAAGTGCGGGGTGAACGCGATGTTCGCCAGGATCAGCACCGCGACACCGGCGTACACGCCGTAGTCCTGGAGGAGGCGCAGCAGCCGGTCGCGGTCGACACCGGCCCTGCCCAGGGTCAGGTCACTCAACGTGCTTCCCTTCGGCGGGAGTTGCGGCGATCGCGCGCATCAGTCGGTCCTCCGTGACCGCGTCTCCGGTGAGCTCGGCGACGACCGCGCCGTCCTTCAGGACGACGACCCGGTCCGAGCCCTCGATCAGCTCCTCCGGGTCGGAGGAGATCAGCAGCACACCGAGACCGTCGTCCGCCAGCTCGTCGATGAGCTTCTGGACCTCGGCCTTGGCGCCGACGTCGATGCCGCGCGTCGGCTCGTCGAGGAGCAGCACCTTCGGGTTCATCGCCAGCCAGCGGGCGAGCAGCACCTTCTGCTGGTTGCCGCCCGACAGTTCGCCGACCTTCTGGTGCGGGCCCGCCGTCTTGATGTGGAGCCTTTTGACGAACGTGTCGACGATTTCGTCGATGCGTGACTCGTCGACCAGCCCGAACCGGGACAGCCCCGGCAGCGCGGCGAGTGCGATGTTCTCCCGCACCGAGAGGCCCGGCACGATCCCCTCGGCCTTGCGGTCCTCGGGCAGCAGGCTGATGCCCGCCCGGATCGCCGCCGGGGTGGACCCCGTACGGACCGGGGCACCGGCCACGACGACCCGGCCACTGTCCGTGGGGAGCGCCCCCGCGATCGCCTTCGCGGTCTCGCTGCGCCCCGAACCGAGCAGCCCGCCGAGCCCGACGACCTCCCCGGGCCGCACCTCGAGCGACACCCCGTGCAACTGGTGCCGGGCCGTCAACTCCTCTGCCCGGAGGATGGGTTCGGCCGCCGCGTCGTGCTCGCCGGAGAACTTGGTGAGCCCCTCGTCCTGTACGTCACCGATCGCGCGGCCGAGCATCAGCGACACGAGGCCGAGCCGGTCCAGATCGGCGAGGTTCCCCGTGTGCACGACCTTGCCGTCGCGCAGCACGGTGACCGAGTCGCACACCTCGTACAGCTCGTCGAGCCGGTGGCTGACGTAGACGACCGCGATGCCCCGCTCGCGCAGCATCCGGATCACCCCGAACAGGGTCCGCACCTCGCGCGGCTCCAGCGACGACGTCGGCTCGTCCATGATGACGACCTTCGCGTCGACCGAGACCGCGCGGGCCAGGGCCACCATCTGCTGGGCGCCGACGCCGAGTTCACGCAGCGGGCGCTGCACGTCCACGCGTACACCCAGCTCGCGCAGCGCCTCGCCCGCCTCCCGGTGCATCCGCCGGAAGTCGATCAGGCCGAGCCGGGTGCGCGGTTCGCGGCCGAGGAAGAGATTGCGGGCCACGCTCATCAGGGGGACGAGATTGACCTCCTGGTAGATCGTGGAGATGCCCGCGTGCTGTGCGTCCAGCGGGGTGGCGAAGCTGACCGGCGATCCGTCGTAGGTGAGTTCCCCCGCGTCCGGGTCCGGCCGGTACACGCCGGTGAGGACCTTGATGAGGGTGGACTTGCCCGCCCCGTTCTCCCCGATGAGCGCGTGCACCTCCCCGGCGCGCGCGGTGAAGTCGACACCGTCGAGAGCGCGCACGCCGGGGAACGTCTTGCTGAGACTGGTCACTGACAGCATGTCAGAACGCCTTGTTCAGATCCGTCTTGGCGTTGTCCTTGGTGTAGGCGCTGTCCTTGATGACGATGTCCTGGCCGACCTTGTCGCCCTTGGTGAAGGAGTCCAGGGTCTGGAAGGCCAGCGGGCCGAAGCGCGGGTTGGACTCGATGACGCCGGAGATCCAGCCGTCGACGATGCCCTGCACCGCGTTGCGCGTGCCGTCCACCGTCACGATCTTCACGGCGCCGGCCTTCTTGCCCGCGCCCTTGAGGGCGTTGACCGCGCCGAGGCCCATCTCGTCGTTCTCGGCGTAGATCCCGGTGATGTCCGGCTTGGACTGGATGAGCTGCTCGGTGACCGCCTGGCCCTTCTCGCGGGCGAACTCGCCGGTCTGCTTGAAGACGACCTTCAGGCCCGGCGCCTTCGCCTTGAGCTGGTCCTCGAAGCCCTTGGTGCGCTCGGTGGTGACGTTGTTGCCCGCCGCGCCGAGCAGGATCGCGATGGTGCCCTTGCCGCCGGTCGCCTCGATCATCTGGTCGGCCGCCCGCTTGCCCTGCTCGACGAAGTCCGAGCCGATGAAGGACACGTAGTCCTTGCAGGCCGTCGCGTTGATCTTGCGGTCGACGGTGACGATGGGGATGTGCTTGGCGCCCGCCGCGCGCAGCACGGGCTCCCAGCCGTCGGAGTTCAGCGGCGCGATGACCAGCAGGTCCGCGCCCTTGGCGATGAGGTCCTGGACGTCGCTGATCTGCTTGGAGAACTGCGACTGGGCGTTCGCGGCGAGCAGCTTGATGCCGCGCTTCTTCGCCTCGGCCTTGATCGAGGCCGTCTCCGCGATGCGGAACGGGTTGGCCTCCTTCTCGGACTGCGAGAAGCCGACGGTGGCGCCCTTCAGGTCCAGCTTCTTGCTGCCGAACGTGGAGACGTCACAGGTCTTGCCGTCGCCGGACGAGGCGACCTCCTGCCCGGCCTCGTCCCCCGTGGAGCTGGAACTGGCCTTGTCGGAGCTTGAGTTGTCGTCCTCCGACTTGGCGCAGCCGGTGGCGAGCGCGAGGCTCGCGACGAGGCCGGCGGCGAACAGGGCCCGGGCGGAGGTACGGCGACGGTGGAGCACGGTCTGCGTCATGTTCAGGTCCCCAAAACGGCACGGCCCGGCGCGAAACGCGGCAACGGGGTGGGTCGGCTGGTGCGATGGCTTAAGTGTTCGACCGGTCGGATCCAGAGATGCATCGGCGGTACAGGGGAGGTTTTTACATCGTTGGAAGGACGCTGTAAAGGGTTCGCGCAACGCCGGGTGCGGACGCCGGTGACGATCCGGTGTCAGCGGCGCCCCAGCGTGCTCTCCCGTTCCACCAGCCGGAATTCGGCGGTCAGTTCACGTCCTGCCTGCTCGGCGGGGTGCTCCAGGCGGTCGAGCAGCGACTGCACCGCGAGCCGGGCGATGGCCAGCTTGTCGGGCGAGATCGTGGTCAGCGTGACCGCCCCGAACCGCCCCTCCGCGATGTCGTCGAACCCGATCACCGCCACGTCCCACGGAACCCGCAGGCCCCGCTCGTGCAGCACCCGCATCGCCCCGATCGCCACCAGGTCGTTGTACGCGAACACCGCGTCGGGTCGTACCCCGGAGTCCAGCATCCGGGCCATCGCCTCGGCCCCGTCCCCCCGGTCCCAGCCCCCGGTCGCGCCGACCAGCGTCTCGGGCGCGGGAAGCCCCGCGCGCGTCAACTCCTCGCGCCAGCCCGCCAGTCGCAGCCGGGCCGGCTGGTTCGCCGAGTCGGTGCGTTCGCCCAGGTAGGCGATCCGGGTGCGGCCCCTGCCGAGCAGATGGCGCACCGCGGTGCGGGCCGCGGCGACGTTGTCGATGGCGATGTGGTCGTAGGGCAGGCCGTACTCGCGCTCACCGAGCAGCACGAGCGGCACCTCGTCGCCGTCCCGGCCGCGCAGATCGTCCGCCTCCAGCTCCAGCGGGCTGAGGATCAGCCCGTCGATCACCCGGGCCCGGAATCCCTGGCTGACCAGCAGCTCCTGCTCGCGCTCACCCCGGGTGTGGTCGAGGAGCACCGTCACGTCGTGCTCGGCGGCGGCGTCGATCACCGCGCCGGCCAGCTCCGCGAAGTAGGGGTTGCCCAGCTCGGGCAGGGCCAGGGCGATGATGCCGGTACGGCCTTTGCGCAGGTTGCGGGCCGTCAGGTTCGGCCGGTAGCCCAGCTCGTCGATCGCCTCCTGGACCCGGGCCCGCATCGCGGGCGTGACGTGCTGATAGTTGTTCACGACGTTCGAAACGGTCTTGATCGAGACGCCCGCGCGTTCCGCGACATCCTTCAGGCTCACCCGCACGGAATCTCCTTCGGCTCGCCGCGCCCGCTCTTCGGACGCGATTGTCATGACCCTGGACAGCGCGCCGGAACGCGTGCTGTCATGCCAACTGCCGTTCTTTCCAACGATGTACAAACGAGTTGTACCGACTAGAGCGGCGAGCCGCCACCCTTCCTCGACGCCTCATCCGCGTTCCACACCAGGAGGATCCGTGCGCATCAGAAGCTTCAGACACCGGGGCCGACCGCTGGCCCTGCTGCTCACCGCGGCACTCGGAGTCACCGCGCTGTCCGTGGCACCCCACGCCACGGCCGGCACGGCGAAGGCCGCGCAGAGCACCGCCGACGAACCCGTGGTCCCGCACGGGCTCAAGGGGGAGTACTACACCCAATCCGCCCCCGGCGCCTTCGACTTCGACACGCTGAAGGCCACCGGGTTCGACCCGCAGATCGACTTCGGCAGTCTGGACTCCAGGCTCCAGGCCGCCACCGGCAGCGCCGACGACGCGAACGTGCGCTGGACCGGAAAACTCGTCCCGGAGAAGTCCGGCTCGACAACGTTTTCCCTCATAGGGGACAACGGTTTCCGGCTGTGGGTCGACGACAAGCTCGTCGTCGACCACTGGGTCGACGACTGGGACAAGGAGCAGACCTCCGCGCCCGTGGACCTGACCGCCGGCCAGGCGGTCGACATCAAGGTCGAGTACTTCGAGCACTTCGGCGGGTCCAATCTCCATCTGCGCTGGACCGAGCCGGGCGAGACGAAGGAAGCGATCCCGTCCTCCGCGTTCCGGCTGCCCGACGACTGGAAGTACGACGGTGCCATCGGCACCACCGTCCTCGGCGACGGGCGCACCCTCAAGCTCGACTTCGCGCAGAAGCTCGGCAAGGTGCCGGGTGACGTCAACGACCACCTGTCGGCCGTCATCGGCGGCGCGAAGTGGCCGCTGAGCACGGTCAAGGCCGACCCCGACGACCCGAGGGCCCTCATCGTCGGCCTGAAGGAGCCGGTCGTCGGCAACAAGAAGGGCGACGCCGACGGTCTCGCCGACGTCACCTACGACGGCAAGGGCGGTCTGACCGGCGGTGACGGCACGGCCGTCGGCACCTTCTGGTCGAGCGGCCCGAACCACTCCACGTACGAGCTGAGCACCAAGTGGGGCGACGACGTCACGGCCGGCAACGCCCACCGTGAGTACCCCCGCCCCCAGCTCACCCGCTCCGACTGGCAGAACCTCAACGGCACGTGGGAGTTCGCGGGTGCCGAGGAAGGCGACGCGGTCCCCGTCGGCAAGAAGCTCCGCGAGAAGATCCTCGTGCCCTACCCGGTGGAGTCCCAGCTCTCCGGCGTCGAGCGCCACGAGGACCGCATGTGGTACCGCCGCACCTTCACGGTCCCCAAGGACTGGAAGGTCGGCAGCGGCAAGCGCCTCCAGCTGAACTTCGGCGCCGTCGACTGGCAGTCCGAGGTCTACGTCAACGGCAAGAAGGTCGCCGACCACAAGGGCGGCTACGACAAGTTCAGCGCGGACATCACCGACGCGCTGAAGCCGGGCCGCACCCAGGAGCTGATCGTCGGCGTCTACGACCCGACGGACGCCAAGGACGGCGAGAACCCGCCGATGGGCAAGCAGCGCACCGACCCCAGCGGCATCTGGTACACCCCGTCGTCCGGCATCTGGCAGACGGTGTGGATGGAGCCGGTCGCCACCG
The DNA here is from genome assembly GCF_042799415.1 of Streptomyces sp. NPDC057694. Taxonomy (NCBI): domain Bacteria; kingdom Bacillati; phylum Actinomycetota; class Actinomycetes; order Kitasatosporales; family Streptomycetaceae; genus Streptomyces; species Streptomyces sp. NPDC057694. The sequence goes on along the minus strand of NZ_JBHVIX010000001.1, from coordinate 997,452 downwards.
ACCACGTCAGTGACCTCAAGCTCACGCCCAGCGTCGAGAAGAGTGAACTGGCCGTCGAGACCACGGGAGTCCGCGCCGGGCTTCCGGTGACCGCCACCGCGTACGAGGGCAAGCGCAAGGTCGCCACCGCCACCGGAACCTCCGGCAAGTCCCTCAGCCTGAAGCTCAAGAACCCGCGCCTGTGGACCCCCGACGACCCCTACCTCTACGACCTGAAGGTCAGCGTCGGCGGCGACCGGGTCGGCAGCTACTTCGGGATGCGCTCGGTCGAGGTCGAGAACGTGAACGGCACCCCGCGCACCGTTCTCAACGGCAAGCCCACCTTCATGATGGCCACCCTCGACCAGGGGTTCTGGCCCGACGGCCTGTACACCGCACCCAGTGACGAGGCCCTCGCCTACGACCTGAAGATGCACAAGCAGATGGGCTTCAACTCCGTCCGCAAGCACATCAAGGTCGAACCCGACCGCTGGTTCTACTGGGCCGACAAGCTGGGCCTGCTCGTCTGGCAGGACATGCCGGCGATGGAGGCCGGGACGAACCCGTCCACGGCCGCCCGCGCCGAGTTCGAGCGCGAGATGAAGACCATGATCGACCAGCACTACAACCACCCGTCGGTCATCATGTGGGTCACCCTCAACGAGGGCTGGGGCCAGTACGACGAGGCGCGCCTCGCCGACCAGGCGAAGTCCTGGGACCCGACCCGCCTGATCAACTCCATGTCCGGCATCAACCTGGGCAAGGACGGCGGCACCGGCGACATCATCGACGAACACGGCTATCCGAGTCCCGCCCTGCCGCCGCACCCCGACGGCAAGAGAGCCCTGGTCAGCGGCGAGTACGGCGGCCTCGGCCTCGCCGTGCCGGGGCACGCGTGGGCGGTCCAGCAGTCCTACGTGGACGTGGACCCGGCGACGTACACGGACGACTACCTCGAGAAGCTCGGTGAGGTCCACAAGCTGGCCTGCCAGGGTTCCAACGGCGCCGTCTACACGCAGATCTCCGACGTGGAGGGCGAGCTGAACGGCCTGCTCACCTACGACCGCAGGGTCGTCAAGCCGGACGTGAAGCGCCTGCACGACGCCCAGCAGCAGCTGATCAAGGACGCCTCCCAGGCGACCGTGGCCAACTGCTCCTGATCCCGTAAGCCCTCCGGGGGCGGGCCCGCACCGTCGGGCCCGCCCCTTCTCGTTCGTTCTCTCTCGTGGGAGGAAGCTCATGACAGTGACACGACGCGGCGTGCTCCAGGCCGCGACGGTGGTCTCCGCCGCCACCGCGTTCGGCGGCCTGCCGGCCGTGACCGCACGGGCGGCCGCGGCCGCCCCGGCCGCCGACGCCCTCACCCGTCTCCCCGTCGGCAGCATCACCGCGCACGGCTGGCTCGCCGAGCAGCTGAGGCTCCAGCTCGCAGGTTTGTGCGGCCGCTACGCCGAGACGTCCCACTTCCTCGTCATGGACACCTGCGGCTGGGTCCATCCCGAACTCGGCGGCTGGGAGGAACTCCCTTACTGGCTGCGGGGGTTCGTACCGCTCGCGATCGCCACCCGGGACGCCGACGCGCTCGCCGCCTGCAAGCGCTGGATCGACGCGATCCTCGCCACCCAGGAGGCGGACGGCTTCTTCGGCCCGCGCGCCCTGCGCACCTCGCTGAACGGCGGCCCCGACTTCTGGCCGTTCCTGCCGCTGCTGATGGCGCTGCGCACCTACCAGGAGTACACGGACGACGAGCGCGTCGTGCCGTTCCTGACCCGCTTCATGACGTTCATGGAGGCCCAGGGTAAGGGCGCCTTCGACTCCAGCTGGGTCTCCGTGCGCTGGGGCGACGGCATCGACACCGCGCGCTGGCTGCACGAGCGCACCGGCGACGCGTTCCTGGAGAGCCTCGTCGACAAGATGCACCACTACGGCGCCGACTGGACCGGCGACCTGCCCACCCCGCACAACGTGAACATCGCCCAGGGCTTCCGGGAGCCCGCCCAGTACGCCCAGTGGGCGGCCGGCGACACCGACGCCCTGGTGCGGGCCACGTACCGCACGTACGAGCAAGTCCTGGACGAATACGGTCAGTTCGCGGGCGGCGGTATCGCCGGCGACGAGAACGTCAGGCCCGGCTTCGGCGACCCGCGGCAGGGCTTCGAGACCTGCGGCATCGTCGAGTTCATGGCCAGCCACGAGCTGCTCACCCGCATCACCGGCGATCCGGTGTGGGCCGACCGCTGCGAGGACCTGGCCTTCAACATGCTGCCCGCGTCCCTCGACCCGCAGGGCAAGGGCATCCACTACATCACCAGCGCCAACAGCGTGGACCTGGACAACTCCCGCAAGACGGACGGGCAGTTCCAGAACGGCTTCGCCATGCAGTCGTTCCAGCCGGGCATCGACCAGTACCGGTGCTGTCCGCACAACTACGGCATGGGGTGGCCCTACTTCACCGAGGAGCTGTGGCTCGCGACGCCGGACGGCGGACTCGCCGCGGCGCTGTACGCCCCGAGCGAGGTGAAGACCCGGGTCGGGGGTGCGACGGTGACCGTACGGGAGGAGACGGACTACCCGTTCGACGAGACCGTCACGCTGACGTTGAGCGTGGACAAGTCCGTGGAGTTCCCGCTGCGGCTGCGCGTCCCCGGCTGGTGCGACAAACCCCGACTCGCCGTCAACGGGCGTACGGTGAAGGCCGGTTCGGGCCCCTCCTTCGCCGAGATCCGCCGCACCTGGAAGGACGGCGACCGGGTCACCCTGCGCCTGCCCCAGCGCACCACCCTGCGCACCTGGAGCGGCAACCACGACAGCGTCAGCGTCGACCACGGGCCGCTGACCTACTCGCTGAAGATCGCCGAGAAGTACGTCCGCACCGGCGGCTCCGACACCTTCCCCGAGTACGACGTGCACGCCGCCTCGGCCTGGAACTACGGCCTCGTGCCGGGAAGTTCACCGGAGCTGCGACGCCGTCCCGGACCGCTGCCCGCCAACCCGTTCACCCTCGACGGCACCCCGCTCACCCTGGCGGCCAAGGCACGCAGCCTGCCCGAGTGGATCGCGGACGACGAGCACGTGGTCGCGCCGCTCCAGCCGAGCCCCGCACGCAGCCGGGCGGGCGTCGAGACCGTGACGCTCGTACCGATGGGCGCGGCCCGGCTGCGGATCACGTCCTTCCCCACGGCCGCGCCCGACGGACACCCGTGGACCCCCGAGCCGCCCTACCGGCGTATCCGGAACAAGCACAGCGGCAAGGTCCTCGCCGTCGACTCCATGTCCACCGCCGACGACGCGCGGGTCGTCCAGTTCGACAACTCGGGGACCGGCGACCACGCCTGGCAACTGGTCGACGCGGGGGAGGGGCGCGTCCGTGTCCGCAACGGCCAGAGTGGCAAGTTCCTCGCCGTTCTGAACAGTTCGACCGGCGACAGCGCACACGCCGTCCAGTACGAGGACAACGGCCGCCCCGACCTGCTGTGGACCCGGATCGACCAGGGCGACGGCTGGTTCCTGCTCCGCAACGAGCACAGCGGCAAGGTGCTCGGCGTCGACGGGATGTCCACCGACAACAGCGCACAAGTGGTGCAGTTCGCCGACAACGGGACGGAGGACCACCTGTGGCGCCTGGACTCTTGACGGGGCATCGACACCGACGAAGAATGACCGCGCTTGCTGACAACGTTGTCGAGAGGCCCAGTATGAGAAGCCGTACGACGAAGACGCGCACGACGGGTTCGAGAGCCCGCCGCGCCCTGGGGGTACTCGGCGCGGCCGTGTTCCTGGGCGCCGGACTCGCGGCCCCGGCGGCGCAGGCCGCGGCCGGAAGCGCCGGCCAACTGACCGACCTGGTCAACCCGTTCATCGGAACCGAGAACGAGGGCAACACCTACCCGGGCGCCGCCGTACCGTTCGGCATGGTGCAGTTCTCGCCGGACACCGGGCACAACACCGGCTACGACTACTCCGAGAACCACATCCGCGGTTTCTCCACCGTCCACCTCTCGGGCGTCGGCTGCGGCCTCGGCGGTGATCTGCCCGTTCTGCCGACGACCGGCGACATCACGTCGACCGACTACGCGAAGTACGCCGCGGAGTTCAGCCACGACGACGAGAAGGCGTCACCCGGCTACTACAAAGTGGGCCTCAAGACCGGCATCGAGGCCGAGTTGAGCGCCACGAAGCGCACCGGCGTGCAGCGCTACACCTTCCCGGACACCGACAAGGCCAACGTCCTGATCAACGCGGGGCAGTCGCTGCACAAGACGGTCCACACCAAGGTCGAGATCCTCGACAACCGCACCGTGCGCACCGCCATCACCGGCAGCGGCTTCTGCCAGGACACCAAGCAGTACACCGTGTACACGATCACCCGCTTCGACCGGCCGTTCACGACGTCCGGCACGTGGAAGGGCGACACCGTCACGGCGGGCTCGAAGACCTCGGACGCGGACGCCGACCGCAACGGCGCCTACGTCCGCTTCGACACCGCCAAGGACCGCACGGTCGAGGCGACCACTGCGATCTCCTACGTCGACGCGAAGGGCGCCGCGCTCAACCTCCGTACGGAGGGCGGCCGTTCCTTCGACAAGGTGCACCGCGCCGCGCAGGCCGCGTGGGAGGACCGGCTCGACGACGTCCGCGCCCAGGGCGGCAGCGAGACGCAGCGCCGCACCTTCTACTCGTCCCTCTACCGGTCCTTCCTCGCGCCGAACATCGGCAGCGACGCCGACGGCCGCTACACGGGCTGGGACCAGAAGATCCACCGCGCCAAGGGCTTCACGTACTACCAGAACTGGTCGCTGTGGGACACGTACCGCACTCAGGCCCAGTTGCTGTCGCTGCTCGCGCCGAGCGAATCACGGGACATGGCGCTGTCGGTCATCCAGATCGACAAGGACAGCGGCTGGCTGCCCAAGTGGGGCTACGGCACCGTCGAGACGAACATCATGACCGGCGACCCGGTCACCCCGTTCCTCACCAACGCCTATGAGCAGGGCCTGCTCAAGGGGCATGAGGACGACGCGTACCGCGCGCTCAAGAAGAACGCCGACGGGGTGCCGCCGGCCGACTCCGCGCCGGTGGGCCGCGAGGCGAACAAGGAGTACCTCGCCGACGGGTTCGCCCCGTACATCAAGGACCGCGCGCACGTGAAGCCCGGCGACTCCGACTACGACCACGGCGCCTCGGCCACCCTGGAGTACGCGCTCTCCGACGCCATGCTCGGCAAGATGGCCAGGGAGCTGGGCCACAAGGCCGACGCGAAGCGCTACACCGAACGGGCCCAGAACTACCGCAAGATCTTCGACAGCTCGACCGGGTTCTTCCGGGCCCGCGACGCCGCCGGGAACTTCACCGGTCCGGCCGACCCGGCGCAGAGCGAGGGCTTCCACGAGGGCACGAGCTGGCAGTACCAGTGGCTCGTCCCGCAGGACCTGCCCGGCATGGTCTCGCTGATCGGCGGCGAGGACGCGGCCAATCAGCGGCTCGACTCGTTCTTCGCCTACGACCAGCTCGTCGCCGACCCGGCGAAGACCGCCCGCGAGGTGTGGGTCAACGGGCCGTACGACTACTACAACGCCGACAAGTACAACCCGCAGAACGAGCCCGACCTGATCGCGCCGTACACGTACCTGTCCACCGGTCAGCCGTGGAAGACGACCGATGTCGTGCACGCGGCCCTCACCCTGTTCACCGATGCGCCGACCGGCATGACCGGCAACGACGACCTCGGCACCATGTCCGCCTGGAACGTGCTCTCCTCCATCGGGATCTTCCCGGTCCAGCCGGGCGCGGACACCTGGGGCCTGTCGACGCCCGTCTTCGAGCGGGTCGACCTCACGCTCGACCGGCGCTACTACCCGAAGGGCGGGCTGACCGTCCGGGCGCAGGGCACCTCGGACACCGACCGCTACATCCAGTCGGCGCGGGTCGACGGCTCCGCGTACGGCAAGACGTACCTGACGACCGCCGACCTGCGCGGCACGCGCGACCTGTCGTTCACCGTCGGCGCGCAGCCCTCGTCGTGGGGGACCGGCGCCGACGCGGCGCCGCCCGCGGTGAAGTGAGGTAACCGACAAGCCCCACCCGTCACACGAGACCCGCCACGCGCAGAGCTGCTCGCGCGTGGCGGGTCTTAATCTGTTGTTAACTGTGCGTGCCTAGATCGTACTTGACCGTAATCGACTGTGGGCTGTTGACTGCGACTTCTCGTTCCCCCGTCGTCGACGCGAGAGCACTCCATGACTGCGAAGAGCTCGGACCTGCTCGCCCCTCTCGACCTTGCCTTCTGGAACATCGAAACCGCCGAACACCCCATGCACCTGGGCGCGTTGGGGGTGTTCGAGGCCGACGGGCCGGGCGCCGCCCGGCACGCCGGGGAGCTGCTCGCCGCCCGCGCGCCCGCCGTGACCGGCCTGCGCATGCGGATCGCCGGGGTGCTCGTCCCGGTGGGCGGCGCGGCCCGGGTGCCCGTCGCCGACTTCGACCCGCTGGACCACGTGCACATCACCGAGCCGGTCACCGACTTCCACGCCGCCGCGGGCGCGCTCATGGAGCGCCCCCTGGACCGGAGCAGGCCCCCGTGGGAGGCGCACGTCCTGCCCGCGGCGGACGGCCGCAGCTTCGCCGTGCTGTTCAAGTTCCACCACGCCCTCGCCGACGGACTGCGCGCCCTCACGCTCGCCGCCGCCGTCCTCGACCCGATCGACCTGCCCGCCGCCCGCACCCCGAAGCCGGAGCCCGCCCCGCGCCGCGGCCTGCGCCTGCCGTTCCCCGGCCTGCGCGACATCACGCTCGGCGACCTCGACCCGCGCCGCTACCCGGGGCACGTGCGCGCGGTGGCCGGCGCCACCACGCAGGCCGTCTCGATCGGCGCCTCCGTGGTGAAGGCCACCTGGGGCGTGCGCACCTCGCCCGCGCTCGCCGCGAAGGCCACCGGCACCCGCCGCACCGCCGGCGTCGTCCTCGACCTCGACGACGTCCACCGGATCCGCAAGACCGCGGGCGGCACCGTCAACGACGTCCTGATCGCGGTCGTCGCCGGAGCCGTCCGGCGCTGGCTCGACGAGCGCGGCGACGGCAGCGACGGGGTGGAGCCGCGCGCGCTGATCCCCGTCTCGCGCCGCCGCCCGCGCACCGCCCATCCGCAGGGCAACCGCCTCTCCGGCTACCTGCTGCGACTGCCCGTCGCCGAGGGTGACCCCATCGAGCGCCTGCGGGTGGTGCGCGCCGAGATGGACCGGCACAAGGACCGCGGCCCGAACCGCGGCGCCGGAGCCGTGGCCCTGCTCGCCGACCACGTGCCGCCGCTCGGCCACCGGCTCGGCGGCACCCTCGCCGGCCGCAACGCCCGCCTGCTCTTCGACCTCATGGTCACCAGCGTGCCGCTGCCCAGCCTCGGCCTGAAACTCGGCGGCTGCCCGCTCACCGAGGTCTTCCCGCTGGCCCCGCTCGCCCAGGGCCAGTCCCTGGCCGTCGCGGTGTCGACCTATCGGGGGAGCGTGCACTACGGGCTCGTCGCCGACGCCGCCGCGGTGCCGGACCTCGACCGCCTGGCCCGTGCGATCACCGACGAGGTCGCGGCGCTGACCGAGGCCTGCACACCCTGACCGGGAGCGCCCCGGGCCCCGGTCACCGGCATGAGTTCGGTCACGGGTCCGGAGCACGGGTTTGGAGACACCCGCCACCGCTACGTAAAATTCCGCTTTCGGCAGCGTGCGCGGTTCGCGCGGCACGCGGACTCCAGGAAGCAGCGGCGATGACGGTGACAGAGAACCATGAGGCCCCGGGGGCCGACGACGAGATCGCGTACGGTCCCGGCATCGACCCCGAGCGTCTCGCCGTCTGCCTCTCGGTCCTGGAAGAGCTCGACAAGATCGACGTCGACCACCCCGACGCGATCACGGTCCGGCGCGCCACCGCCGGCATCTACCGGACCGTGAAGCAGCGCCGCCGCCAGGACCGCCGCGCCGCCAAGACCGCCCACGACAAGGCCGTCACCGAGGCGACCGCGACCGGCTCCGCGCAGCGCATCGACGACGAGACCGAGGGCATCCTGCCGTCGTCGGTCACCGAGGCGGGCCGGATCGCCGGGATACTCCAGCGCCCGCGCTCCTGCTACACCTGCAAGACCCGCTACGTCGAGGTCGACTACTTCTACCACCAGCTCTGCGCGGACTGCGCCCGGCTGAACCGGGACAAGCGCGACGTCCGCGCCGACCTGTCCGGCAAGCGCGCCCTGCTCACCGGCGGCCGCGCCAAGATCGGCATGTACATCGCGCTGCGACTGCTGCGCGACGGCGCGCACACCACGATCACCACCCGCTTCCCGAAGGACGCCATCCGCCGCTTCAAGGCGATGGAGGACTCCGCGGACTGGATCGACCGCCTGGAGGTCGTCGGCATCGACCTGCGCGACCCGGCGCAGGCCGTCTCGCTGGCCGACCGGGTCGCCGCCGCGGGCCCGCTCGACATCCTGATCAACAACGCGACGCAGACCGTGCGCCGGCTCCCGTCCGCGTACGCCGCCCTGGTCGACGGCGAGAGCGCGCCGCTGCCCGCCGGCGAGCTGCCGCCGTACTCCGTCATCGGCGCGTTCAACTCGGGCGCCGTCGACGGCATCGCCGCGCTGCCCATCGGCGCGAGCGGCATGGACGCGCAGAAGGTCGCCGACCTGGCGCTCGTCGCGGGCAACGCCAGCGTGGAGCGGCACCTCGCCGGCACCGCCATCGACGCGGGCGGGCTGATGCCCGACGTCGTCGACAGCAACACCTGGGTGCAGAGCATCGAGCAGATCTCCCCGGTGGAGCTGCTGGAGACCCAGCTGTGCAACTACACCGCGCCGTTCATCCTCATCAGCAAGCTCCGCGCCTCCATGGCGGAGGCCGCGAAGAACGCCAGGAGCGGACGCGCCTACGTCGTCAACGTCTCGGCGATGGAGGGCGTCTTCGGCCGCGGCTACAAGGGTGCGGGCCACCCGAACACCAACGCGGCCAAGGCCGCGATGAACATGGTGACGCGCACCAGTGCCCAGGAGATGTTCCAGTCCGACGGCATCCTCATGACGTCCGTCGACACCGGCTGGATCACCGACGAGCGCCCGCACTACGACAAGCTGCGCCTCGCCGAGGAGGGCTTCCACGCCCCGCTCGACCTGGTCGACGGCGCAGCCCGCGTCTACGACCCCGTCGTGCTCGGCGAGTCCGGCGAGGACGTGTACGGCGTCTTCCTGAAGGACTACGCGCCCGGGAAGTGGTGACGCAGCTGCCGCTGCACGGCACGCGCGTCCCCGGCCTGTGAGGCCGCCCGGACGCGCGTGCCGCCGTCCACCAGCAGATCCGCGCCGGTGATCCACTCCGCCTCGTCGGAGACCAGCCAGCGCACCGCGCGGGCCACGTCGGCCGGTTCACCGATCCGGCCGGCGGGCAGGCCCGCCGCGATCGTCTCCTCGGCCCGCTCCCACACGAAGCGCGCCATCTCGGTGCGGACCAGGCCGGGCGAGACGGAGTTGACCCGCACCGACGGGCCGAGCTCGCCCGCGAGCTGCGCGGTCAGGTGACGCAGCGCGGCCTTGCTCGTGTTGTACGCGCCCACGTTCGGGCCGACGTGCGTGGCGCCCTCGGTGCACACGTTGACCACGGCGCCGCCGTGCTCGCTCATCCACGCCCGCCACGCGCACTGCACCAGCCGCAGCGGAGCCTCGACATTGACGGTGAAGGCGGCGCGCCAGGCGTCCGGGTCGGCGTCCATGAGCGGGCCGTAGGGCTGGTTCGTCGCCGCGTTGTTCACGACGACGTCGACGCGGCCGAACGCCGCCATGGTCCGCTCCGTCACCTCCCACAGATGCGCGGGGTCCGCGACCGTGCCCGCCACGCCGATGGCGTCCGCGCCCTGGGCGCGCAGCGCCGCGACCGTGTCCCGGACGTCGTCGGCGTCACGCGCCGTGACGCACAACCGGGCGCCCGCGCGGGCGAGTTCCTCGGCGATCGCCCGGCCGATGCCGCGCGAGGCTCCGGTCACGACGGCGGCCCGGCCGGCCAGGGATGGCTGCGACGTCATGCGCGTACGGTCTCATGGCGGACCGGGGTTGACGATCTGTCAGGCGTGCGGTTGTCGTGGATGGTTGGTGGGGTTTTGCGGGTCGCCCCCTCCTCCCCTTCCCGTCCCGAAACCGGGGGTGCGCCCCGGCCCGCCTGCGCGCGTTGTTTCTTACCTGCGCGTCGGTTGTGGTTGCTCGCGCCGTTCCCCGCGCCCCTTGCGGGGCTCGTTCGCCAGCAGGGTCAGCAGGGGGCGCCAGTCCTCCATCACGCCCGCGTCCAGACCGACCACCTTGCCCGCGTCGTCCGCCTGCCGCAGCTCCACCGCGTCCGCCCCGTGCGGGTCCGTCTCGAACGCCGCCACCTCGGCCGGTGACATCGGGCCGCCCTGCGCGTCCAGCGTGAGCGCGCTCTGCGCCGACAGAGCCCGGGACGGCTCGACCGCGGCCAGGTACCGCTTGGCCGGGACATGAAGGCGGATCAGCTCCGCGACCCGGACGCCCAGCAGCCCGCGCACCGCGTCCGCGGCCGTCCCGGCGTGCCCCGCGTCGTCACCGGGACACAGCAGATGGCCCAGGTCGTGGACCAGGCCCGCCACCTGCAACTCCTTGTCGCTGGGATGCGAGCGGCGCAGCAGCGCCGCCGTCTGCAGGGCGTGGTCGTGCAGATCGACGGGATCGCCGCTGCGGTCGGGGGTGTCCCACGCGCCCCGGCAGGCGTGCAGCGCGGCCATCAACTCGTCGACGGTGCGCAGGGTGACCCGCTCCATGGATGACTCCTCCCGAAGACCTTCCGAGGCTTGTCCGGAAGCAGACCATGGCGACCTGACGCACCGGTCAACGGCACGTTAACGCTCGTGCATGGTCGGGGAGGGCGGGGCCCGTGAGGCAGAATTGCCGCATGCCGCGTCTCGCCGTCCACGCCCTCCTGGTGACCCTGTTGGTCACCGTGCTGGGTTGCGCGCAGGACACCGGCACCCGGGCGACGGCGTACACACCGGTGGCCGCGGCGGCCGAGCGGGCCGCTCCCGTCACCCCGGGTTGTGCCCCCGAGCAGCGGCACGCCCCGGACAGCGGGCAGGGTGTGCCCTCGCGCGGTACGTCGGCGTACCAACTGCTCGCCCCGCTCGTGCACGAGCACGCGTGCGGGGCGACGGCCGTCCTCGAAGGCGTCGCGCCCGCCGTCCCGGCGGGCCGCGGCCCGCCCCCGCACGACCCGCCGTCACCGGTCGAACTCTCCGTCCTGCGCGTGTAGACGACACGGCTCCTCCCCGTGTCCGCTCCCGACCCCCTTCACGCAAGGACGACTTCGGCATGCCGAAAACCCCGACCACGTCAAAAGCCCGCCCCCTCGCCCTGATCGCCGCCGTCGCGGTGGCCGCCGCCGTGCTGGGCACGGTCTCGTACACCGCGACCCGCCCCGAACCCCGCACGGACGTCTCCCAGCAGGAGGCCGCCGCGGGGCAGCGGCCCGACGACGCCACGGCCCGGCTCGCGAAGCTCGCCCGGCGCGACGCCGACGACCGTCTCGCGCGGGGCAGGGCCGACGCGCCGGTCGTCCTCATCGAGTACGCCGACTTCAAGTGCGGCTACTGCGGCAAGTTCGCCCGCGACACCGAACCCGGCCTCGTGAAGAAGTACGTCGACGAGGGCACCCTGCGCATCGAATGGCGCAACTTCCCGATCTTCGGCGCCGAGTCCGAGGCCGCCGCGCGCGCCGCCTGGGCGGCCGGGCAGCAGGGCCGCTTCTGGGAGTTCCACCGGGCGGCCTACGCCGACGGAGCCAAGGAGAAGGGCTTCGCCGCCGACCGGCTCGAAGCGCTCGCCCGCGAGGCCGGCGTCGACGACCTCGGCCGGTTCCGCACCGACCGCGACAGCGACGCGGCCCGCGCGGCCGTCGAGAAGGACCGGGCCGAGGCCTACTCGCTCGGCGCCACCTCGACCCCGTCGTTCCTCGTCAACGGACAGCCGATCGCGGGCGCCCAGCCCGACGCCGCGTTCGAGCAGGTCATCGAGTCGGCGAAGGCGCAGGCCGCGCGGTGAGCGACATCGGCTACCTGGCGGCGTTCCTCGGCGGACTGCTCGCCCTGCTCAGCCCGTGCAGCGCGCTGCTGCTGCCCGCCTTCTTCGCGTACTCCATCGGCAGCCCCACCCGCCTCGTCGCCCGCACCGGCATCTTCTATCTCGGGCTCGCCACCACGCTCGTACCCCTGGGGGCCGCGGGCTCGTACGCGGGACGCTTCTTCTACGGCAACCGCGACCTGCTCGTCACGGCCGGCGGCTGGCTGATCATCGCGCTCGGTGTGCTGCAGATCGCCGGGCGCGGCTTCGCCTCCCGCCGGATGACCGAACTGTCCGGCCGCATCCGCCCCACCGGCGCCCTGTCCGCGTACGCGCTGGGCGCCGTCTACGGCCTCGCCGGATTCTGCGCGGGCCCCATCCTGGGCAGCGTCCTGACCGTGGCCGCGCTCGGCGGACATCCCGTCTACGGCGGGCTCCTGCTCGCCGTCTACGCGCTCGGCATGGCGGTGCCGCTGTTCCTGCTCGCGCTGCTGTGGCAGCGCTACGACCTGGGCCGGCGGCGGCTGCTGCGCGGGCGGCCGGTCCGCGTCGGCCGCTTCGAGGCGCACAGCACCACCCTCGCCTCGGGTCTGTTCTTCATCGTCCTCGGCACCCTCTTCCTCGTCTTCGACGGGACGACCGCGCTGCCCGGACTGCTCGACGTGGACGGCTCGTTCGCCGCCGAGCAGTGGGCGCGCGATGTCGGTTCCCACGTCCCCGACGGGATGCTGCTCGCGGCCGTCGTGGGCCTGGTGGGGATCGTCCTCGTCGTACGGGCCTGGGGGCGGGGCCGGCCGAAGGCGGCCGAACCCACCGACAACTCTGCGCACCCCGCGAACCCCGTGAATCCCGCGGGGAACTGAACAGGAGACCCGTCCCGCGCGTATCTTCCGGTGTCACCAACCGGCTCGCCGTCCGGGCGAGCCGGGCCCGGTTCCCCGGAGGCCCGCTTGCGTCGCGTCAACGGCACCGCCCTCATCCTCGCCGCCCTGGTCGCCACCGTCGGTGCCCTGGCGTTCCCGATCTGGTCCTACGCCAGCCGTTCGGGAACCGGGCAGGCGAATCTGAACGCCGCCACCGTGGCCACCCAGTGGGGCCCGCTGTCGGCGAGCGACCGGGACTTCGTCGTACGCGTCAGACTCGCCGGGCTGTGGGAGATCCCGGCGGGTCAGCAGGCCATGGAGCGCGCGCCGACGAAGGCGATCAGGGACGCGGGCGACCATCTCGTCGTCGGACACACCGACCTCGACCAGCGGGTGCGCTCGGTGGCCGAGAAACTGGGCGTCGAACTCCCGAACCAGCCCAACGCGCAGCAGCAGGGCTGGCTGAACGAGCTGACGGCGGCGAGCGGCAAGGACTATGAGCGGAAGTTCGCCAATCTGCTGCGGGACGCGCACGGAAAGGTCTTCGCGCTGCTGGCGCAGATCCGCCACACCACCCGCAACTCACTGGTGCGAGAACTGGCCACCGACGCCAACCAGACCGTCCTCGACCACATCACGATGCTGGAGAACACCGGTGACGTGGACTTCGACGCGATCGCCAACGAGGCGGCGAACAGCGCGAGTGCCAGCCCGACCGGACCGCCCCCGCCGGACGGGCGGACCCCGGACACCCCGAACCCCGCTGACGCCACAGGGGACACGGACGCGACCTCACGGCCGTCGGCCGAGCCGACCGAGGACCAGGGCCGCACGATCAACACCGACCGCCCCGCCCCCACCTCCTGACCCGCGCGTTTCGGTCCGGAGGGCGGGCGGAGGCAAATCCGGTCGCGTCGGAACGGACCGGCGTGGCTGAATGAACACCTGGCGACCCCTCGGGGGACGACAGGATTCAGCCCCATCGAGCGGACCCCCGCTCATTTGGTTACTCTGTAGCCGGACGGTTACCGCACGTGGGTCCCACCCGTACCCATGGTTCCGTTCGGGGAGAGGCCGGTCACCACGGCCGATCCCACCAGCGCAACCGGCGCCACCGCGCCCGAACTGGCCCTCTACTCACACCTGATCGGGCGTCCGGTGCCCTGCGCGATGCTGGGCCGGTCACGCCGGAGCGGGTTACCCGACACACAAGGAGTGCGCGGTGACACCAGAGAAGACGAACATCGAACAACGCCCGAAGGAACGCGCGGAGCGCGCCGGCCGCAGGCCGGAGAAGCTCGGCAGTCTGGACGTGTGGGCCCGCTCGGCGCCCATCCGGCTGGCCGGCTACGAGGACGACCTCGCCGAGCCGCACATCCTGCCCAGCGTCGACTGAACTTCGGGGTAGCGCCGCCCTGAGCCCGTCGCCCGTACTCCTCGATGACGAGGGGTGCGGGCGAGCGGGTTTTTGAGGTGTCTGTCCGGCCTCATTCATCGGAGGGCTTCCGGTCGGCCGTCACGGATCTCTCCACAGATGTCCAAGTGGTCATGGACTCGGATCCCTTGACACGTCCATGTCTAGCTTGAAGCATCCGATGTCATGACCGAATCGAGTGCGCTCAACCCGTCGCGACGGCGCCGACACCGGCTCGTCGGTGCCGCCGCGGCCCTGCTGCTCCTCGCCGCACCGGCCCCGCTGGCCCACGCCACCACCGAGGCCGTCGCGGCCCCCGCCACCGTGCCGGCCCTCACCGACTGGACGCCGGGGGAGGGGAGTTACACGTACGGGGACGACACCCGCCTCGTCGCGTCCGACGCCGCGTCCCGGCGTGTCGCCCACACCCTCGCCGACGATCTGCGGGCCGCGGGCAACGGTGTCGTGCCGGTGGTCGGCGGGGGCTCCCGCACCGGCGACATCGTTGTCGACGTCACGTCCGGCGAGCGGGGCCGACTGGGCGGCGAGGGCTACGAGCTGACCGCCGGGAAGCGGCTGCGGATCACCGGCGCCGCCGAGACCGGGGCCTTCTACGGCACCCGCACCCTCCTCCAGCTCCTCGCTCAGGGCGACCGGATCCCCGCGGGCCGCACGGTCGACGTGCCGCGCTACCAGGAGCGTGGCGTCGGCGTCTGCGCCTGCTACGTCCACATCTCCACCGAGTGGCTGGAGAACCTGGTCCGCGACATGGCGTACCACAAGCTCAACCAGCTCCTCCTCGAACTCAAGGTGAAGAGCGACGCCCACCCGGAGGCCAACTCCTGGGGCTACTACACCAAGAGCGAGATCCGGCGGCTCGTCGCACTCGGCGAGAAGTACCACGTCACGATCATCCCGGAGATCAACTCGCCCGGGCACATCGACCCGTGGCTCGAGAACCGCCCCGACCTGCAACTCGTCGACGCCGACGGCCAGGCGCAGACCTCGCGCCTCGACATCACCGAGCCCGAGGCCTTCGACTACTACACGAGCCTCATCGACGAGTACAGCGACGTGTTCCCCGCCAAGTGGTGGCACATGGGCGCCGACGAGTACATGCTCGGCTCGGATTTCGCCAAGTACCCGCACATCCTGGAGTACGCGAAGGCGAAGTACGGCCAGGACGCGACGCCCCAGGACGCCTTCATCGACTTCGTCAACCGGGTCGAGGCGTACGCGGCGGGCAAGGGCAAGCGGCTGCGCATCTGGAACGACGGGCTGACCGGCGACAACACCGTCCCCGTCACACCCGGCACGACGGTCGAGCACTGGCTCGGCGTGCAGGTGAAGCCCAGCGAACTCATCGCGCAGGGCTACCCCGTGATGAACGCCGCCTACTCCCTCTACCTCGTGCGCGGCGGCTTCCACACCGACACGGAGAAGCTGTACGACGAGCAGTGGGACCCGCGCAGCTTCGAGGGCGAGAAGCTCACCTCCAGCAAGGGCATCACCGGCGCCAAGATCAGCCTGTGGCCGGACTACGCGGCCGCCGAGACCGAGAACCAGGTCGCCGCGACGACCGAACTGCCCCTCGCCCACATCGCCCAGACGACCTGGGGGACACCCCACCCCGACGCCACGTACGCCGAGTTCACCGCGCGCGCCCGGGCCGTCACCCACGCCCCCGGATGGCGCGACCTCACCCGCGTCCCGGTCGCCGACGGCACCTACACGTTCACCGACACCCGGCACCGCACCGAGGCCGAGGACCTGACGGTCACCCGCACCGCCGACGGCTACGTCACCCTGACCGACGCGTCCGGCGCCTGCCTGGAGACCCGCAGCGGCAAGCTCACCCACAACCTCCCCCTCGAACCGGGCTCCGCCGTCACCCGGGAGACCTGCGACGCGAAGAACACCCTGCAGCGCTGGCAGCTCACCAGGACCACCGGCGGCTACCGCATCACCAACGCCCTCAGCCAGATGCCCGTCCACGTCACCGTCGACGGCTCCCTCGTCCAGTACCCGGCCGACCAGCAGTCGCCGTCCACATGGAAGCTGACCCGCGCCTAGCTCACGCACTCCCCCCCACGACTGAAGGGACCCACACGGCTCATGGCTCTCAGCAGACGGCACTTCCTCCTCGCCGCCACCGCCACGGCGGTCGTCGCCACCACCGGAGCGCCCGCGTTCGCCGCACCGCCCGCCGAACCCCACTTCCGGATCCCCGTCAGCCCCGACGACACCCCCGCCGAACTCATCGCCAAGGCAGCCCGGGTCCGGCCGACGCAACGTCAACTCGCTTGGCAGGGGCTTGAGAAGGCCGCCTTCCTGCACTTCGGCGTGAACACCTTCACCGGCCTCGAATGGGGCATCGGCGACGAGGACCCGGATGTCTTCCAGCCCACCGGCCTCGACACCGACCAGTGGGCGCGCGCCCTGCGCGACGGAGGATTCAAGCTCGCCATCCTCACCGTCAAGCACCACGACGGCTTCGTGCTCCACCAGTCGCGGTACACCGAGCACAGTGTGGCGAGCAGCAGTTGGCGCGGCGGCAAGGGCGATGTGCTGCGCTCGTTCGCCGACTCGATGCGCGCCCACGGCATCAAGGTCGGCGTCTACATCTCGCCCGCCGACGAGAACCAGTACCTCGACGGCGTCTACGCCAACGGCAGCGCCCGCACCACCCGCACCATCCCCACCCTCGTCGACGGTGACGACCGCGCGGGCCGCGACCTGCCCACGTATGAACTGGACGCCACCGACTACGGCGCCCACATGCTCAACCAGCTCTACGAGGTCCTCACCGAGTACGGGCCGGTCGACGAGGTCTGGTTCGACGGGGCGCAGGGCCGCATCCCGCCGGACAAGGTCGAGACGTACGACTGGGACAGCTGGTACAGCCTCGTGCGCGAACTGGCCCCGGACGCGTCCATCGCCGTGTCCGGACCGGACGTGCGCTGGGTCGGCAACGAGGACGGCATGGCGCGCGAGAACGAGTGGAGCGTCATCGCCGTCAAGGAGAGCGGCAACGGCAGGTACGACCGTGTCCTGCCCTACGACTCCGCCGACGAGGGCAGCCGTGACGCCCTGCTGAAGGCGCAGCCGGACGCCGCAGCGCTCCAGTGGTGGCCGGCCGAGTGCGATGTGTCGATCCGGCCCGGCTGGTTCTACCACTCCGACCAACAGCCCAAGTCCGTCGACGAGTTGACCGACATCTGGTACCGGTCGGTGGGACGCGGCGCCGTGCTGCTGCTCAACATCCCGCCGGACACCGACGGCCTGCTGCCCGCCGCCGACGTCGCCCGCCTCAAGGAGTTCCGCGAGCGCACCGACCGGGAGCTGCCCGCTGACTTGGCGCACGGCGCACGGGTGAGTGCCGGGCGCGACGGCGGCCGCACCGTCGATCTCGGCAGGTCGCTCGCGGTCGACCGGATCCGGCTCGCCGAGGACATCCGGCACGGCCAGCAGATCGAGCACTTCGTGGTCGAGGCGTACATCGACGGCGCCTGGACCATCGCGGCCGAGCTCGGCACCGTCGGCGCGGCCCGCATCATCGCGCTGCCCGCGCCGGTCACGGCCCGGCGCTGGCGGCTGCGCGTCACCCAGGCCCGGTCGGCCGTGCACCTGAAGGAGTTCGGGCTGTACAAGTCAATGGCGTGAGGCAGGGGGGTCGGGGTCCGTGTGCGGGCCCCGACCCGGCCGATCTGTTCCGTCGGCGGGCCGCGTGCGAGGATCGACCGCAGGCGAACACGAACATCTGTGCCTGTACCGGGAGAGAGCCTTGAGCGCGCACGACCCCTCCGCGACCCGCCCCGCCGCGCCCCACGGCGGCGACGAGACCACGGTCCCGGCGTGCTGCGCCGCACCGCGCGGCGCCACGGCCCCCGCGCAGGCGCCGCTCACCCTGACCGTGCCGACGCGCACCAGTACGTCGGGCAAGGGCATGGTCACGCTTCCCGGCGGCACCTTCCGCATGGGCAACGACGACGCGCACGCCAACCCCGGCGACGGCGAGGGGCCGGTCCGCGAGGTCACCGTCTCCGCGTTCCGCATCGACGAACACGCCGTCACCAACGCCCAGTTCGCCACCTTCGTCAAGGACACCGGGTACGTCACGGCCGCCGAGCGGTTCGGCTGGTCGTACGTGTTCGCGGGCTTCCTCACCCCGCAGCTGGCGCGCGCCACCCCCGCGCCGGCCGGGACACCGTGGTGGCGCGGCGTCGAGGGTGCCACGTGGCGCGCGCCGGAGGGCCCCGGCACCGGCGTCGGGGGCCGGGCCCGGCACCCCGCCGTCCACATCGGCTGGGACGACGCGAGCGCGTACGCGCGGTGGGCCGGCAAGCGGCTCGCCACCGAGGCCGAGTGGGAGTACGCGGCCCGCGGCGGCCTCGACCAGGCCCGCTACCCGTGGGGCGACGAGCTGACCCCGCGCGGCCGCTGGCGCTGCAACATCTGGCAGGGCGACTTCCCCCGGCTCAACACCGGCGAGGACGGACACCTCGGCACCGCCCCCGTCGACGCCTACCGGCCCAACGCCTACGGCCTGCACAACATGGTGGGCAATGTGTGGGAATGGGTCGCCGACCGGTTCACCGCCACCCACCCGGCGGCACCGGCGACCGACCCGTGCGGCCCCGGCGAGGGCGAGAACCGGGTGATGCGCGGCGGCTCCTACCTGTGCCACGACTCGTACTGCAACCGCTACCGGGTCGCCGCCCGCACCAGCAACACCCCCGACTCCAGCAGCGGCAACTGCGGCTTCCGCTGCGCCGCCGACGTCTGAGGGGCGGCGGCGCGGCGCGTCAGCCGAACACCCGCCGACCGCCCACGAAGGTCTGCTCCACCCGCGTCGCGCCGATCTCCTCGGGCGGCCCCGCGAACGGGTCACGGTCGAGCACCACCAGATCCGCCAGGAACCCGTCGGCGATCGTGCCCGTTTCGTGGTCGAGGTGGTTCACGTACGCGCTGCCCGCCGTGTACGCGGTGAGCGCGTCCAGCAGCCCGATCCGCTCCCCGGGCAGGAAGACCGGGGTTCCGGCGGGCGCGTCCGGACCCACCCGGTTCACCGCGACATGGATGCCCTGGAGCGGGTCTGGGCTGCTCACCGGCCAGTCGCTGCCCGCCGCGAGGGTCGCCCCCGACCGCAGCAGCGCCCCGAACGGGTACTGCCACGACGTCCGCTCGGCGCCCAGGAACGGGATGGTCAGCTCGTCCATCTGCGGCTCGTGCGCCGCCCACAACGGCTGCAGGTTCGCCGTCGCGCCCAGCGCCCTGAACCGGCCGATGTCGTCCGGATGCACCACCTGGAGATGGGCGAGGTGCGGCCGGGTGTCCGTGCGGCCGTTGGCCCGCCGGGCCGCCTCCACCGCGTCGAGCGCCTCGCGCACGGCCCGGTCGCCGAGCGCGTGGAAGTGCACCTGGAAGCCGTGGGCGTCCAGCTCGGTGACGTACTTCTTGAGGTCCTCCGGCGGGACGAAACTGATCCCGCTGTTGTCGGACACGCACCCGCAGCCGTCCAGGTACGGGCCGAGCAGCGCCGCCGTGCCGTTCTCGGCGACCCCGTCCTGCATGATCTTCACGGTCGTCGAGCGGAGCCGGCCCCGGGTGCCGGCGGCGCGCCGGGCGAGCAGTTCCTCGATCTGCTCGGTGCCACGCGCCCGGTCCCACCACAGCGCGCCGACCACGCGCGCGGTCAGGGTGCCGTCGTCGGCGCACGCCAGGTAGGCGTCGGTCGGGTCGGTGAGGTTGGCGTGGTCGCCGAGCAGGGCGTCCTGCCAGGCGGTGATGCCGAGGGAGTGCAGGAGTTCCTGGGCGCGCAGGAGCCCCGCGACGCGCTCCTCCCGGGTGACCGGCGGCAGCAGCCGGCCGACCAGGCTCGCGGCGCCCTCCTGGAGCATGCCCGTCGGGGAGCCGTCCGGGTGCCGCTCGATCCGGCCGTCGGACGGGTCGGGCGTACGGGCGTCGAGACCGGCCAGCTCCAGAGCGAGGGAGTTGACCCAGGCGCCGTGATGATCCCGGTTCACCAGATAGACCGGCCGGTCGGGGACGAGGGCGTCCAGCTCGGCGGCGGTCGGCAGGCCGCCGGGGAACGCCTCCATCGCCCAGCCGCCCCCGGTGATCCACTCGGCGTCGCCGTGCGCACGCGCGTACGCGGTGATCGTCTCCCGGTACTCGCGGAGCGTCGTCGCCCCGCTCAGATCGCACTGGCCCATCTCCAGGCCGCCGCCCACCGGATGCGCGTGCGCGTCCTGGAAGCCGGGGACCAGCAGCTTGCCCGCCAGATCGACGACCTCGGTGCGCGGGCCGATCAGCTCGCGCACCTCGTCGTGCCCGACGGCCACGACGCGCTCCCCGCGCACGGCCACGGAGGTGGCCCGGGACCGGGCCGGTGAGCCGGTGTGGACCGGCCCGCCGGTCAGGACGAGATCGGCGGCGGTGGTGGTGTCGGGCATGTGCGGCAACTCCTGTTTTCGGTGCGGGTGTTGTGAGTCCTGAGGCGAGTGTCTACGGGGCCCCGGTGGTGGCCAGCGGGACGGCGTCGGCATCCGTGCCGTGCCCGGTGACGAAGTACGGCGAGCGGCGGCGGTACTTGGCGACGGCCGCCATCGCGAGCCCCGACAGCAGGATCGCCGCGGGCACGGACAGCATGAACCAGCCGTTGTCCGGGCTGAGTTCGAAGTGGTCGCTCATCGTCGCGTAGTCACGGCCGAGATAGATGCCGATGCCCAGCAGGGCGATCCCGCTCAGGCCGGGAGCGACGACCGCGCGCAGCGCCTCGCGCGGCGCGGTGCGCAGCATCCCGCGGAAGCGGACCGCACACGCGAGCGCGGTGAGGCCGTAGTACAGGGCGACCACGAGGCCGATGGAGTTCACGGCCGCCAGGATCATCTCGTTCAGCTTCGGGATGGCCAGGGCGAGCAGGGCCACGGCCGCCGAGATCGACGTGACGAGGACGGTGCCGATGGCCGGGGAGCCGTAGCGCGGGCTGACCTTTGTCCACACCTGGCCCATCGTGCGGTCCCGGCCCATCGCGAGCAGGCCGCGGGCGGTCGGGATGACGCTGGACTGGAGCGAGGCGACGGCGGAGAACAGCAGCGCGAGCAGCGGCAGACTCGCCCACGGTTCGTCCGCGAGCTTCGCGCCGAGATACGTGAGCGCCTGCGGACCCTGCTCCATCAGCTCGGACAGCGACATCTCGCGCTGGAAGGCCACGGACCCGTACAGGAACAGCGCGAGCATCGTGAACAGGGCGATGAACCCGCCGCGGCCCGCGTCCCGTACGTCGTTGGTCTCCTCGGTGACGCTGAACGCCGCGTCCCAGCCCCAGAAGAAGAACACCGCGAGGACGAGCCCCTGGGCGAAACCGGTGCCGTCGTGCACGGCGAGCGGGTTCAGCCACGACCACGAGAAGCCGTGCGAGCCGGTGACCAGCGCCCAGCCGCAGAAGCCGAGCAGCACCGTGTACTCGAAGACCAACAGCCACGCCTGGAGCCGCGTCGCCTTGCGCACCCCGGTGACGGCCGTGACCGTGACCGCGGCCAGTACGAGCAGACCGACGACGGTGGACAGCGCCGTCGAGTTCGGATCGAGCCGCAGGCCCCCGAGGGACTCCAGGTGGGCCTTGTTCGCGAACTGGAGGAACACCGAGCCGGTCACCGCGCTCGTGTACGCCATGAAGATCAGCGTGCCGACGAGGGTGACCCAGCCGGTGAGGAAGCCCAGCCAGGGGCCGAGGGAGCGGCCGACCCACACGTAGCCGCTGCCCATGTTCCGCTCGACGCGGTTCAGACGGGCGTACGCCGTCGCGATGCCGAGGATCGGGACGAACGCGACGAGCAGGATCGCAGGCGCCTGGAGACCCACGGTCGCGGCGAGCGAGCCCATGCCGATGCCGATGCTCGTGGTGGCGGCCGTACTGGAGGCGGCGATGGCGATGCCGTCGACGACACCGAGGGAACGACGCAGGCCTGGCGGTTCACTTCTCATGGACAGACTCCTGGGACCGGAGAACGGGAGGTGTGGGAGGAGGCTGCGATCAAACCGGCCTTGTCAACATTGCGTCAATGGTGTTGACATAAGGAGACCGGGGTCTTGCCGGGATCTTGGAGGAAGGGGCGCACATGGTGGCTGACGGGCGGATTCCCGCGGAGCGGCGACGGCGCAAGCCGACCAGATCGGGAGTGCTGCTGTCCGAGGACGTGATCGTCGACTGCGCGCTCCGGCTCGTCGGACAGCACGGGCCCGACGCGCTGAGCGTGCGGCGGCTCGGTGCCGCTCTGGGCTGTGACCCGAGCGCGCTGTACCGGTACTTCCACAACACGGACGACCTGCTGCTCGCCGTCGCCGACCGGATCATCGGGGACGCGATGGCCGGGTTCGAGCCGGACGCCATGCCGTGGCGGGACGCTCTCCGCGAGATGGCGCTGCGGATTCACCGGGGGTACCGGGAGCAGCCGCGGGTCGCCGCGCTCGCCGCGTATCGGGTGACGCGGCGGGCCCATGAGTTCCGGGCCGTGGACGCCGGGATCGGGCTGTTGCGGCGGGCCGGGTTCGGGGACGCCGATGCCGTCCGGCACTATTCGGCGTTCGTGGACACCGTGCTGGGGCATGCCGCGCTCGATGCCGCGCATCTGGCGCTGCCGGTGGAGCGACGGGAGGCCGATGACCGGGCCTGGGCCGGGGTGTACGCCGAACTGTCGGATGCCGGGCATCCGCATCTTGCCGCCGTACGGGGGGCGCTGCCGCTGATGGCGGGGAGTTCGTTCGAGACGGCGCTGGAATTGCTGCTCGCCGCGTTGGTTGCGGCGGCGCCGGGGGAGGGGGGTTAGGGGTTCGTCGCCGGGTGCGTCTCGCGTCGCGGCTGGTCGCGCAGTTCCCCGCGCCCCTGAGATGCGCACTTCGTGCGCCATCTCATCAGGGGAGGCGGCGCGAAGCGCCTGCCTCAGGGGCGCGGGGAACGGCGCGAGAGGCGGCCACCGGCCGTCAGTCGACGGACAACGTGATCAGGGGCGCGGGGAACGGCGCGAGGGGCGGCCACCGGCCGTCAGTCGACGGACAACGTGATCAGGGGCGCGGGGAACGGCGCGAGAGGCGGCCACCGGCCGTCAGTCGACCGACAACCCGTTAAGGGGCGCGGGGAACTGCGCGAGAAGCGGCCACCGGCCCGCACCCGACCGACAACCCATTAAGGGGCGCGGGGAACTGCGCGACCAGCCACGACGTGAGCCGCGGCCGGGAGGCGCGACCCGGGTCAGTCCAGTTGGGACCGCAACCAGGCCTCCACCTCGCCCACATGCGCCGCGGCAGCGGCCCGCGCAGCCTCGGGATCGTGCGCCACGAGCGCCCGGTGAATACGGGAGTGCTCGCGTCGGGTCCGCTCGAACGCGCCCTCCTCCTGATACCCCCGCCACACCCGCGCCCGGAACGTCCGCGACGACAGCCCCTCCAGGATCGCCGCCATCGTCTCGTTCCCGGCCGCCGCCACGATCGCCCGGTGGAAGGCCAGGTCGTGGGAGAGGATCTCCTCCGGGTCGTCGGTGGCCTCCATCGCCGCCAAGTGCTCCTCGACCTGCGCGAGTTGGGAGCGAGTGATGCGCGCAGCGGCGAGCGCGGTTGCCGTCGACTCCAGGATGCGGCGCACCTCCAGGAGCTCCACGAGCTGCGGCCCGCGTGACAGATCGGCGACGACCCCGAAGGTCTCCAGCAGGTCGCCGGCCTCCAGCTGGGTGACGTAGATGCCGGAGCCGTGCCGCGCCTCCAGCACGCCGAGCACGGTCAGCGCCCGGATCGCCTCCCGCATCGACGAGCGGGAGATGCCCAGTTGCACCGCCAGATCGCGCTCCGTGGGCAGCCGTTGGCCCGGCTCCAGACGGCCGCCGCCGATCATCGCCTTGATCTGCTCGATCGCCCGCTCCGTGACAGTTCCCCGCTGGGGTGCGGTCTGCTCCACGATGACGTCCTCCCACACAGGATCCGCTGCCGGATGCCGCGCAGTCTAACCAGCCGAGTGGTCCGACCACTACCAAGGTGGTCCGACCTTTCCGCAGTCTCGGAGGCGTAAAAGCCGAGAAAATTGCCGCCGAAGGGTGTTGAGGAAGCGAAGTGGTCTGATAAATC
The DNA here is from genome assembly GCF_042799415.1 of Streptomyces sp. NPDC057694. Lineage (NCBI taxonomy): Bacteria > Bacillati > Actinomycetota > Actinomycetes > Kitasatosporales > Streptomycetaceae > Streptomyces > Streptomyces sp. NPDC057694. Next base: position 972,986 of record NZ_JBHVIX010000001.1, on the reverse strand, counting down.
TCTGGGCGCGGCCGGTGCCTGGACGGGCAGGAACCGGCCCGTCCCCCTGACCTCCGGAGCCGAGGAGCGGTCCGATGACTGGCACCACGAAGGGCACGAAGAGCACGAAGGGTACGAAGAGTTCAAGAGCCGCGACGAGGTCGGGCGGGCGGACGGTGCGCGCGGCGGCCGTCGCGGGCTGCATCGCCCTCGCGCTGAGCGCCTGCGGCAGCACGAAGGACACCGCGGCCGGTTCGGGTGGGTCGGGCGGCGACGGCACCGGCAAGGTCGGGGTCATCCTGCCGCTGCTGACCTCGCCGTTCTGGCAGTCGTACAACGACTACGTGCCGAAGATGGCGAAGTCCGAGGGCGTCGACGCGCTGAAGACGGTCAATTCCAACAGCGACCCCTCGCAGCAGATCACCGACATCAACAACCAGCTCAACCAGGGCGTCAAGGGTCTCGTCGTGGCACCGCTCGACAGCGCCGCCGTCGCCGCAGGCCTCGACCAGGCCGAACGCAAGGGAGTACCCGTCGTCGCCGTGGACGTCGCCCCCGAGAAGGGCAAGGTCGCCATGGTCGTGCGCGCGAACAACGTTGCGTACGGCGAGAAGGCCTGCGACTACCTCGGCGGACAGGTGAAGTCCGGCAAGGTCGTGCAGATCATGGGCGACCTCGCCTCCGTCAACGGACGCGACCGGTCCAAGGCGTTCCGCGACTGCGTGAAGAAGAAGTACCCGAAGCTGAAGGTCCTGGAGATTCCCGCCAAGTGGGAGTCGGACACCGCCGCCTCCAAGCTGGACACCCTCCTCAACGCCAACCCCGACATCAAGGGCATCTACATGCAGGCGGGCGGCGTCTACCTGGCGCCCACCCTGCAGACCCTGAAGGCCAAGGGGCTGCTCAAGAAGGCGGGCGCGGCCGGGCACATCTCGATCGTGTCGAACGACGGCATCCCGCAGGAGTTCGACGCCATCCGCAAGGGCCAGATCGACGCGACCGTCTCCCAGCCCGCCGACTCGTACGCCAAGTACGGCATGTACTACATCAAGGCGGCGATGAAGGGGAAGACGTTCAAGCCCGGGCCGACCGATCACGACTCCACGATCGTCAAGCTCCCCAACGGCATCCTGGAGGACCAGCTGCCCGCCCCGCTGGTCACCAAGGAGAACGTCGACGACCCCAAGCTGTGGGGAAACACGGTCAAATGACGTCTCCCACAGCGCCGTTGGTCGAAGCCGACGGCATCGCCAAACGGTACGGGCCCACGGTCGCCCTCGCCGACGGCCGGCTGACCGTGCGCGCGGGCGAGTCCCACGCGCTGGTCGGCCGCAACGGCGCCGGAAAGTCCACCCTCGTCACCGTCCTGACGGGCCTTCAGGCGCCGGACGCGGGAACCCTGCTGTTCGACGGCGAGCCCGCGCCGGCGCTCGGCGACCGCGCGGCCTGGCGGGCCAAGGTGGCCTGCGTCTATCAGAAGCCCACCGTCGTGCCCGAACTGACCGTCGCCGAGAACCTCTTCATCAACCGCCAGCCCGAGACCCGGTACGGCTTCTTCAGCTGGAAGAAGCTGCGCGCGGAGGCCGACCGGCTGCTGCGCACCTGGGACATCCGTGTCGACCCCGACGCGCGCACCGCCGACCTCAAGGTCGAGGACCGCCAAATGGTCGAGATCGCCCGGGCGTTGAGCGGCGGCGCCCGGTTCATCGTCCTCGACGAGCCGACCGCGCAGCTCGACAACAAGGAGATCGAGCGGCTCTTCGCCCGCATGCGGGCGCTCCAGGAATCCGGCGTCACCTTCCTCTTCATCTCCCATCACCTGCAAGAGGTCTACGAGGTCTGCCAGACGGTCACCGTGCTGCGCGACGCCCGCTGGATCACCACCGCGCCCGTCGCCGAACTGCCGCGCCCCGCCCTGGTGGAGGCCATGGCGGGGGAGGCGGTCGCGGAGCAGGCGGCCGCCGCAGCGGAGGCGGTCGTCGAACAGGACGGGGTGGACGCCCCGGTGGTCCTCTCCGTCGAAGGGCTCACCTCCGACACCTACGCCGATGTCGACCTGACCGTCCGCCGCGGCGAGGTCGTCGGCCTCGCCGGGTCCAGCGGCAGCGGCAAGATCGCGCTCGCCGAGTCACTGGCCGGACTGCACACCCCGGCCTCCGGCACGGCCCGGATCGACGGCGCCGAGCTGCCGTTCGGCGACGTCTCCGCCGCCCTCGGCGCCGGAGTGGGCTGCGTCCCCCGCGACCGGCACGACCAGGGCCTCGTCACCGGCATGACCATCGGTGACAACGCCACGATGTCCGTCCTCGGCCGCCTGGGCCGGTACGGATTCGTCGGCACCGACCGGCGGCGTACCGTCGCCCGGGACCTGATCGACCGGCTCGACATCCACGCCGAAGGCCCCGACCAGCCCGTCTCCGACCTCTCCGGCGGCAACGCCCAGAAGGTCGTCATGGCCCGCGCCCTCGCCTCCGAGCCGCACCTCCTCGTCCTCATCAACCCCACGGCCGGCGTCGACGTGAAGTCCAAGGAATCGCTGCTGCGCCGCGTCGACAGCGCCCGCGACGACGGCACCGCCGTGCTCGTGGTCTCCGACGAGCTGGATGATCTGCGGCGCTGCGACCGGGTGCTGGTGCTGTTCCACGGGCGGGTCGTCGCCGAGCATGCGGCGGGCTGGTCCGACCATGAACTCATCGCCTCCATCGAGGGAGTTGACCGTGACTGATGTCAGGCCGCGGGGCTCCGCCCCGGACCCCGCTCCTCAATCGTCGCAGAGGCTCGAAAAGCCCCCGACCGCCGCCCCCGCCGCCAAGGCCGTCCTGCTGCGACGCGCCCGCGAACTCGCCCTCGTCCCGGCCCTGTTGCTGATGCTCGTCCTGGGCTCGGTGCTCAACGACGCGTTCTTCACCGAGGCCAACCTCATCTCCATCCTGAGCGCGTCGGCCGCCATGTCGATGGTCGTCCTCGCCGAGTCCCTCGTCCTGATCAGCGGCAAGTTCGACCTGTCCCTGGAATCGGTCGTCGGCATCGCACCCGCGGTCGGCGCGCTGCTGCTCCTGCCCGTGGCGCAGTCCGGCTTCGGCACCGAGTTCCCCGCCTGGCTGGCGATCCTCGCGATCCTCGTCGTCGGCGCGGCCATCGGCGCCTTCAACGGCGTACTGGTGGTGAAGCTCAAGCTCAACGCCTTCATCGTCACCCTCGCCATGCTCATCATCATGCGTGGTCTGCTGGTCGGCGCCACGAAGGGCAAAACCCTCTTCGGACTGCCCGACTCGTTCTTCGCCCTGGCCACCACCACGTTCCTCAAGATTCCGATGTCGGTCTGGGGCGCCGGCGCCTGCTACCTCGTCGCCGGCCTGCTGCTCAAGTACCACCGCTGGGGCCGCTCCCTGTACGCCATCGGCGGCAACCGGGAAGCGGCCCGCGCCGCAGGCATCCGGGTCGACCGCGTGATGCTCGGCGTCTTCGTGCTCGCCGGAGCGCTCGCCGCCGTCGGCGGCATCATGCAGACCGGATACGTGGGAGCCATCGGAGCCAACCAGGGCAACAACTGGATCTTCACCGTGTTCGCCGCCGCCGTCATCGGCGGCATCAGCCTCGACGGCGGCAAGGGCTCCCTCCTCGGCGCGCTCACCGGCATCCTGCTCCTCGGTGTCGTCAAGAACATGCTGACCATGGCGCAGGTGCAGTCCTTCTGGATCGACGCCATCTACGGCGGAATCATCCTGCTCGCGCTGATCATCGCCCGCCTCACGTCCGGCAGAGCCCAGGACTGATCTCCGCCCCCGCCCCGAAAGGCAGCCCGTGCCCCCAACCACCGCTCGCGTCACCGCCGTCGACACCTTCGACATCCGCTTCCCGACCTCCCGGGAACTGGACGGCTCCGACGCCATGAACCCCGACCCCGACTACTCCGCCGCCTACGTCGTGCTGCGCACCGACGCCGCCGACGGACACGAGGGGCACGGCTTCACGTTCACCATCGGCCGCGGCAACGACGTCCAGGTCGCCGCGATCCACAGCCTGCGCCACCACGTCGTCGGCCGCTCCGTCGACGAACTGTGCGCCGACCCGGGCAGCCTCAACCGCGACCTGATCGGCGACAGCCAACTGCGCTGGCTGGGGCCCGAGAAGGGCGTGATGCACATGGCGATCGGCGCCGTCGTGAACGCGGCGTGGGACCTTGCGGCCAAGCGCGCCGGGAAGCCGCTGTGGCGCCTGCTCGCCGACGCCGAACCCGCATGGCTGGTCTCCCAGGTCGACTTCCGCTACATCGCCGACGCCCTCACCCCCGAACGGGCCCTGGAACTGCTCACGGCGGGCCGCGAGGGCGCCGCCGAGCGGACGGCGGACCTGCTGGCGCGCGGCTACCCCGGCTACACCACGTCCCCCGGCTGGCTCGGCTACAGCGACGACAAGCTCGGCCGGCTCGCCCGCGAGGCCGTCGCCGAGGGCTTCACCCAGATCAAGCTGAAGGTCGGCGCCGACCTCGACGACGACATCCGCCGCTGCCGCACCGCACGCGAGGTCATCGGTCCCGACATCCGGATGGCCATCGACGCCAACCAGCGCTGGAACGTCGGCGAGGCCATCGAATGGACCCGCGCGCTCGCCGAGTTCGACCCGTACTGGGTGGAGGAACCCACCAGCCCCGACGACGTCCTCGGCCACGCCGCCATCCGCCGCGCCGTCGGCCCCGTCAAGGTCGCCACCGGCGAACACGTCCAGAACCGCATCGTCTTCAAGCAGCTCCTCCAGGCCGGCGCCCTCGACATCCTGCAGATCGACGCGGCCCGCGTCGGCGGCGTCAACGAGAATCTGGCGATCCTGCTCCTCGCCGCCGAGTTCGGCGTGCCCGTCTGCCCGCATGCGGGCGGCGTCGGCCTGTGCGAACTCGTCCAGCACCTGTCGATGTTCGACTACGTCGCGCTGTCCGGCACCACCGAGGACCGCGTCATCGAGTACGTCGACCATCTCCACGACCACTTCACCGACCCGGTCGTCATGACCCGCGGCCACTACACGGCGCCCACCGCACCCGGCTTCTCCGCCACCATGAAAGCCGGATCCATCGCCGAATTCACCTTCCCCGACGGCGAGTTCTGGGCCCGCGACCGCGCCGGGAACCACGATCCGCACACGAACGGAGCCGCAGCATGAGCGACACCACCTTCAAGGACTTCACCGGGCTCAAGGCCCTCGTCACCGGCGGCGCCTCCGGGCTCGGCCGCGCCACCGCCGAACTCCTCGCCGCGCGCGGCGCCGACGTCGCCGTCCTCGACCGGGACATCACGGGCGTCGACAAGCCGCTGCGCGGATACGCCGCCGACGTCACCGACGACGAGACCGTGCGGGCCGCCGTGGCCGCCGCCGTCGCCGAACTCGGCGGGCTCGACATCCTGGTCAACAACGCGGGCATCGGCGCCCAGGGCACCGTCGCCGACAACGACGACGCCGAATGGCACCGGGTCCTGGACGTGAACGTCATCGGCATGGTGCGCGTCACCCGCGCCGCCCTGACCGCGCTGCGCGCCTCCGACCACGCCACCGTCGTCAACACCTGCTCCATCGCCGCCACCGCGGGCCTCCCGCAGCGCGCCCTGTACTCCGCGTCCAAGGGCGCCGTCCAGTCCCTCACCCTCGCCATGGCCGCCGACCACATACGCGAGGGCATCCGCGTCAACTGCGTCAACCCGGGCACCGCCGACACCCCGTGGATCGGCCGGCTCCTCGACAAGGCCGACGACCCGGCCGCCGAGCGCGCCGCCCTCGAAGCCCGCCAGCCCAGCGGCCGTCTCGTCTCCGCCGACGAGGTCGCGGGCGCCGTCGCCTACCTGGCGAGCCCGCTCTCCGGCGCCACCACCGGCACCGCCCTCGCCGTCGACGGCGGCATGCAGGGACTGCGGCTGCGCCCCGCGGGACAGTGACCCCGATGCGCACCCGCACTCTCGGCCGCACCCGCGTCCCCGTCACCGAACTCGGCTTCGGCGCCGCCGCGATCGGCAACCTCTACACCCCGGTCGGCGACGACGAGGCGCACGCCGCGCTCGACGCCGCCTGGGACGCCGGCATCCGCTACTTCGACACCGCCCCGCACTACGGCGTCGGCGTGTCCGAGCGCCGCGTCGGCGACTTCCTGCGGACCCGGCCCACCGCCTCGTACACCCTGTCCACGAAGGCGGGCCGGCTCCTGGAGCCCACCGGCGACGCGGGCGCCGGGGGAGACGACAGGGCTTCCGGCTTCGCGACCCCGGCCGCCCACCGCCGCGTCTGGGACTTCAGCGCGGCGGGCGTGCGCCGCTCCCTCGAGGACAGCCTGGAGCGGCTCGGCCTCGACCGGATCGACGTGGTCTACCTGCACGACCCGGACGACCACGCCGAGCAGGCCTTCGGCGAGGCCTACCCGGAGCTGGAGCGGATGCGCGGCGAGGGCCTCGTCGACGCCATCGGCGCGGGCATGAACCAGGCCGCCATGCTCACCCGGTTCGTGCGGGACACCGACGTCGACGTGGTGCTCTGCGCGGGCCGCTACAGCCTCCTCGACCAGCGCGCCCTGCACGAACTGCTGCCCGCGGCCGCCGAGCGCGGTGTGTCCGTCGTCGTCGGGGGCGTCTTCAACTCGGGGCTGCTCGCCGACCCGAAACCCGGCGCCACCTTCGACTACGCCCGCGCCCCGGCCGACCTGGTGGAGCGCGCCCTGAGCTGGCAGGCCCTCGCCCGGTGCCACGGCATCACCCTGCGGGCCGCGGCCCTCGCCTTCCCGTACGGGCACGAGGCCGTCACCGGCGTCCTCGTCGGCAACCGCTCGGCCGCCGAAGTCAACGACACCGTCGAGCAGTTCACCTCCTCGGTGCCCGCCGCGTTCTGGCAGGAGGCCCGCGAGGAGAATCTGCTGCCCGCCGACGTCCCGACCCCCACCGTCCCCGGAGAGGAACAGCCCGCGTGAGAGTCGCCCTGCACACCAAGGTCCGCGCCGACCGCGTCGAGGAGTACGAGGCCGCCCACCGCGAGGTCCCCGCCGAACTCGTCGCCGCGATCCGTGCGGCGGGCGCCGAGCGGTGGACGATCTGGCGCAGCGGCACCGATCTCTTCCACGTCCTGGACTGCGCGGACTACTCCCGGCTGCTCGCGGAACTCGACCGGCTGCCGGTGAACATCGCCTGGCAGGCCCGCATGGGCGAACTCCTCGACGTCGTCCACGACTACTCCGCCGAGGGCGCGGACGCCGGCCTGCCGGTCGTCTGGGAGCTGCCGTGACCGGGATCGTCGACGCCCACCACCACGTATGGGACCTCTCCGTACGCGACCAGGACTGGATCACCGGCCCCGAACTCGCGCCCATCCGCCGCGACTTCGGCCTTGACGACCTGCTGCCTCAGGCGCGCGCGGCCGGTGTGACGGCGACCGTCCTCGTGCAGACGGTCCCGGTCGCCGAGGAGACCCCCGAGTTCCTGGCCCTCGCCGCCGACAGCGACCTCGTCGCCGCCGTCGTCGGCTGGACCGACCTCACCCGCCCCGACGTCGCCGACGAACTCACCCGGCTGCGCCAACTCCACGGCGGGCAGCACCTGGTGGGCATCCGTCACCCTGTACAGGGCGAGCCGGACCCCGACTGGCTGCTCCGGCCCGACGTCGCGCGCGGCCTGTCGGCGGTCGCCGACGCCGGACTCGTCTACGACCTCCTGGTGCAGGCGCACCAGCTGCCCGCCTGCGTGAAGGCCGCCGCCGCGCACCCCGAACTCACCTTCGTCCTGGACCACTTGGGCAAGCCGGAGATAGCGGCCGGCCGGCTCGACCCGTGGCGCGCCGAGGTCCGCGCGCTCGCGGCGCTGCCGAACACCGTCTGCAAGCTCTCCGGCATGGTCACGGAGGCCGACCCGGCCGCCTGGACCGTCGACACCCTGCGCCCCTACGCCGACACGGTCCTGGACGCGTTCGGCCCCGAGCGCGTCCTGTTCGGCTCCGACTGGCCGGTGTGCACCCTCGCCGCGACGTACGGGCAAGTCGTCGACACGGCGGTGGAGTTGGTGGGCGGCCGCGACGAGGACGTGTTCGCGCGCACCGCCGAACGGATCTACCTCAGCCGCGTCGGCGGCAGGAACTCCCGCACATAGGTCCGCTCCCACCAGGCCCCCGACGCCCGCCGCTCGGCCCAGGTCGTGTACCGGTAGCGGAACACCCGCGCCCGCACGTACAGCGGCGGCGCGTCGGGGAACGGGCAGGTCCGCAGCAGCCGCAGCGTGTCCCGGTCACCCGCGAGCAGCCGCTCCACGAACGGCTCGAACCAGGAACGGGCGTACGCGGGCGACAGCGCGGCGAACCACATCATCCAGTCGAGCCGCAGATGGTACGGGGCGAACTGCCGTGGCATCCGGCGCGGATCACCCGGCTTGCCCTTGAACTCGTAGGCCCGCCACTCGGACGCGGGCCCCGGCTCCGGGTCCGCCGTGCCCTCCACCACGATCTCCTGCCGGACCCGGCCGACCGTGCCGAACGCCCCGTACGTGTTCACCAGGTGCAAGGAGTCGTACGAACGGTTCATGGACTGGCGCCGGGAGAGCAGATTGCGCACGGGCCGGCAGCTCAGCACCGCGACCAGGAGCACGAGCGCCAGGACCACGACCTCGTACCAGAGCGGGGCGGCGGGCAGCGCGGGCGGCGTGTGCGGGGGCGACAGGTCCAGGACGGAGGACGCCAGCACCACGGTCAGCCAGTTCAGCCAGGCGAAGTTCCCGGACAGGATCAGCCAGAGCTGGGTGACGATCATCAGCGCGGCCGCGGCGGACGCCACCGGCTGCGGCGCGAACAGCAGGAACGGCACCACGAGCTGCGTGACATGGTTCGCCGCCGCCTCCGCCCGGTGCAGCGGCCGGGGGAGCCGGTGGAAGAACCAGCTCAGCGGACCGGGCATCGGCTGCGTCTCGTGATGGAAGTACAGGCAGGTCAGCTTCCGCCAGCAGGCGTCCCCGCGCAGCTTGATCAGCCCGGCCCCGAACTCCAGACGGAACAGCACCCAGCGCAGCAGGAACAGCACGAGCACCGGCGGCGCGACGTCGTCGTTGCCGAGGAAGACCGCGAGGAAGCCGACCTCCAGGAGCAGCGACTCCCAGCCGAAGCCGTACCAGGCCTGCCCGACGTTCACGATCGACAGATACAGCGCCCAGGGCACCAGCCACAGCGCCATGGCGCCCCACAGCGGCAGCAGCCCGTCCACCCCGGCAAGGAGCGCCGCCGCGACGGCCGCGCCGCCCCACGCGCACCCCGCGAAGAACCGGTCCGAGAAGCGCAGCCGGAACACCGTCGGCGCCCGCCGCCACGGCACCCGCTCCAGGAACCGCGGCACCGGCAGCATCCCGCGCTCCCCGATCAGCGCCCGGAACTGGAGCGCCGCCCCGGCGAACGCCACCAGGTACAGCGCCGCCAGACCGCGCTGGAACACCAGGCGGCCCAGCCAGGCGGAATCGGACGCCGGGAACCAGTGCACGCCCTCAGTGTGGGCCCGCGCACCGCAGGGTTCACGACTTGCGGCTCCCGCGCGCCGGGCCCAGACATGGAAGGGACATATCGCTGGTGCACAGGTGGGAGAGCTGCGTGCGCGCACGGAACAGGACCAGAACCTACGTCACGGCCCTCGGCATATCGGCGGCCCTGCTGCTCGCCGGATGCTCCGGGGACGGGGAGAAGAACACCGCCGACGGCAAGGGCGAGCTGTTCCTCCAGCCCGTCGCCGCGCAGGGCCCCGACCCCTTCACCGACTCCACCGCGACCTCGGACGCGAGCAGCCCGCCCGTCACCCGAACGCCGCAACCCTCCCCGACCGGCACCCCCTCGGCCACTCAGCAGGGCGCCCGCGAGATCTCCGGCGCCACCCCCGGCCTCTACGGCGGCACCCACGCCCTGGGCAGCTGCGACGTCGAGGCGCAGGTCCGCTTCCTCGTCTCGGACCAGGCCAAGGCCGGCGCGTTCGCCGACGCCTCCGGGATCTCCCGGGCCGACATCGCGGGCTTCCTGCGCGGGCTCACCCCCGTCGTGCTGCGCGCCGACACCCGGGTCACCAACCACGGCTACCGCGACGGCCGCGCCACCACGTTCCAGTCGGTGCTCCAGTCCGGCACCGCCGTCATGGTCGACGGCCACGGCGCGCCGCGCGTGCGCTGCGCCTGCGGCAACCCGCTCAGACAGCCCGTCGCCCTCAAGGGCAGCCCGAGCAGGCAGGGCCAGGCGTGGAACGGCTACGAGCCGACCAAGGTCGTCGTCGTGACCCCGGCGCCGACGGTCATCGAGAACATCACCATCGTGAACGTCGTCAACAACACCTGGATCGAGCGGAAGGTCGGCGACGACGGGCACAAGGACCGCGTGGTCCCGGCGCCGCCCCGAACGCCCACCCCGACCCCCACCCCGACCCCCACGCCGAGCACCACATCTCCGAGTGCCACGTCGCCGAGTGCCACGTCACCGAGCGCGAGCGACTCGCAGTCCGAGAGCGCCACCGACACCGGCACGCCCAGCGAGTCCACCTCCAGCACCGCCTGCCCCACGGCCACCGCGACGGACAGCAGCGGCAGCCCGTCGCCGTCGCCCTGGCCGTCCGGCTGCCCCACACCCACCCCGTCGACGTCGGAGCCCACGAGCTCCGGGACGGACGTGTCACCGGACGACTCCAGCGACGTACCCACCGGTGACAGCCCGAGCCTCGACGAGCCGTCCGACACCACCGGGGACACGTCGGGCAGCGGTACGACGGACGAGGACACCGGCCCCGGCACGGTCCCCGACACCCCCGACCAGCCCGACAGCGGCGGCCTCGTCCCGGACGCCTCGGACGGCACCTCCCCGTGACCGGGCGCAGACGTGCGGCCCCCCGGACCTGCGCATAGCGTGGCTTCATGGACGCGGACAGCGGGGACGACTCGCCGCGCGGATTCCTGGAGGCCTACGGGCGGGGCTTGCGCATGGGCAGCTTCGAGTGGGACCTGGCCAGCGGTCTCATGCACATGGACAGCAACGCCCACGACGTGTTCGACCTGCTGCCGCAGGAGTACGACGGGCACCCCGAGAGCCTCGGGGTGCGCGTCCCGACCGCCGACGGAGGCCGCCTCGACGCGATCGTCTCGCAGGCGCTGAAGAACGGCGACGAGAACTACGGCGCCTACTTCCGCATCCGCACCCGCGACGGCGAACTGCGCTGGACCCACACCCGCGGCTACATCCGCCGCGACGACGACGGCCGCCCGCGCCGCATCGTCGGCGTCATCCGCGACGCCACCGACGAGCTGAACGACGCCACCGTGCAGCACGAGCGCGCCGCCCGCGCGGCCGTCCGGCGGCGCGAGACCAGCGTCGTACAGAACACCACCGCCGCCCTCGCGCACGCCCGCACCGTCCGCGACGTCATCGACGTGCTGCGCGAGACCCACGGCATCGAGCACCTGGGCGCCACCAGCTTCGTCATGGGCCTGGTGCGCGCGGGCCGGATCCATCTCGTCGCCGAGGGCCCGCGCGGCAGCTTCGTGCCGGGCACCCACGTCACCCGCGTCGACGACCCCTACCCGATGAGCGAGGTCGTGCGCACCCTCACGCCCCGGTTCATCGAGTCGCCGGAGGACTTCGCGGCCTCGTACCCGGTGCTGTGGCCGCACATCACCCACCTCGGCATCCGCTCCGCCGCCTACCTGCCGCTCATCGCGCAGGCCCGCCCCATCGGCGTCGTCGGCCTGCTCTACCACGACCGCAAGGGCTTCTCCGAGTCCGAGCGCAACGTCCTGGTCGCCCTCGGCAGCTCCATCGCGCAGAGCCTCCAGCGCGCCATGTTCTACGAGCAGGAGAAGGACCTCGCCCAGGGGCTGCAGCAGGCCATGCTGCCGCGCACCATCCCCGACGTGCCCGGCGCGGACATCGCCGTCCGCTACCGCTCCGCGTCGCTGGGCCGGGACATCGGCGGCGACTGGTACGACGTGATACCCCTGCCCGGCGGCCGGGTCGGCGCGGTCATCGGCGACGTCCAGGGGCACGACACGCACGCCGCCGCCGTCATGGGACAGCTGCGCATCGTGCTGCGCGCGTACGCCGCCGAGGGCCACACCCCCGCGACCGTCATGGCCCGCGCCTCCGTCTTCCTCCACGAACTCGACACCGAACGCTTCGCGACCTGCCTGTACGCGGAGACCGACCTGTCCACCGGCGTCGTGCAGTTCGTGCGCGCCGGCCACCTCGACCCGATGCTGCGCCGCACCGACGGCATGTGCCGCAAGGTGCCCGTCGAGGGCGGCCTCCCGCTCGGCCTGTCCGCCGAGTTCGGACGGCTCGACTACCCCGTCACGACCGTCGAGCTCGACCCGGGCGAGATGCTGCTGCTCTGCACCGACGGCCTCGTCGAACAGCCCGGCACCGACCTCGACGACGGGATGCAGGCCCTCACCACGCTCGTCGGCAACGGCCCCGCCGACATCGACCGGCTCGCCGACCGGCTGTGCGGCTCCGTCGACGAACGCGGCGGTGACGACGACGTGGCACTCCTGCTGCTGCGCCGCCGCGGCGCGGGCGCGGCCCGCAGCGGCGGCCGGCTCACCGAGCACGTGCCGCCCGGCGACCCCGAGGCCCTCACCGCGGCCCGGCACATGATCCGCGCCGCCGTCCGCGCCTGGGGCGCGGCCGAACGCGCCGACGAGATCGAACTCGTCGCCGACGAACTCGTCACCAACGCCCTCATGCACACCGAGGGCCCCGCCGTCGTCACCCTGCGCGTGCTGACCGGCACCGACCGGCGGCTCAGGGTCGACGTCGAGGACACCTCCAGCGCCCTGCCGCGCCGCCGCGAGGCGGGCGAGGACGGCGTCTCGGGGCGCGGCCTGCTCCTCGTCGACCGGCTCGCCGACGTGTGGGGCGTGGAGGCGCGCGGCGTGGGCAAGTGCGTGTGGTGCGAGTTCGTCGTGCGGGCCCGCGGCTGACAGGAGGAGGAACCCCGTGCCGGAACTGCCCGAGGTCGAGGCCCTGAAGGACTTTCTCACCGAACACCTGGTGGGGCGCGAGATCGTGCGCGTGCTGCCCGTCGCGATCAGCGTCCTGAAGACGTACGACCCCGGGCCCACCGCCCTCGAGGGCCGCACGGTCACCGCCGTCGCCCGGCACGGCAAGTTCCTCGACATCGACGCCGACGGGCTCCACCTCGTCACCCACCTGGCACGGGCGGGCTGGCTGCACTGGAAGGACCGCCTCCCCGACGGCCCGCCGAAGCCCGGCAAGGGCCCGCTCGCCCTGCGCGTCGCCCTCGCCACGGGGGAGGGCTTCGACCTCACCGAGGCCGGCACCACGAAGAAGCTCGCGGTGTACGTCGTCCAGGACCCCGCCGACGTCCCGGGCGTCGCCCGCCTCGGTCCCGACCCGCTCGCCGACACCTTCGACGAAGAGGCCTTCGCCGCGCTGCTCGACGGTGAACGGCGCCAGATCAAAGGGGCGTTGAGGGACCAGAAGCTGATCGCGGGCGTGGGTAACGCCTACAGTGACGAAGCCCTGCACGCGGCCAAGATGTCCCCCTTCAAGCTGGCCGCCACCCTCACCCCCGACGACGTGCACACCCTCTACGAGGCGCTGCGCACCACCCTCACGGACGCGGTGGAGCGCTCGCGCGGGGTCGCCGCGGGCCGCCTCAAAGCCGAGAAGAAGAGTGGCCTGCGCGTGCACGGCCGCACCGGCGAGCCGTGCCCGGTCTGCGGCGACACCATCCGCGAAGTCAGCTTCAGCGACAGCTCGTTGCAGTACTGCCCGACCTGCCAGACGGGCGGCAAACCGCTGGCCGACCGCAGGATGTCACGCCTGCTGAAGTAGGCGTCGGCGACAGACAGGCGTCAGGACGGCACCGGAAGGGACAGCAGCCGTCCGCCGCCGACCGCCCGCACCTCGAACCGTGCGATGGCGTCCGGCCGTTCCGCCGCCCCGCCCGTCACCGTCACCCGGTCCGTGCCGTCGCCGCGCACCGCCCAGCTCGCCACCGTCTGCTCCGTGCCGTCCCGCCCCACCGCGACCAGCCGGCACACCCGCGGTCCGCCCGGATCCCTGACGTCCAGGGCGACCTGGCTGCCCCAGCCGCGCTCGTCCGCCGTGAGGGCGGCCGCCACCCCGGACGACATGTCGCGCCCGTGCAGTGCAAGGTCCTCACCGCCCGTGGCTGGATGCCGGAGCACGGCGCCCGCCCCGGCCGCCGCCACGAGCAGCGCCAGCGCGGCGAGCGCCGCCCACGCCCGTCGGCGCCCCGCGCGGTGCAGCGCGCCGAGCCGGTCCACGGCCCGCTCCACGAGCGTCGGCGCGGGCCGTGCGCACCACTCCACGCACGGCGGCGTCGACCGCGCGTACATCCCCAGCAGGCCCGTGGTGGGCCGGTGTTCACCCAGATATGCCGCGCACGCGGCGCAGTCCACCAGATGGTCCTCGAAGCGGAACCGGTCCGCCGGGTCGAGAACCCCCAGGGCGTAGGCGCCCGCGTCGCGATGCCGTTCCAGGGACCTCATGCGTTCCTCCCGCTCTCGACCACCGGTACGCACGGGGCAGCCGATTCATTCAAGCGACCGCGCGATTACACTCCGCCGCATGCTGCGCGTACTGGCCGTCGACGACGAGGAACCCGCCCTCGCCGAACTCCTCTACCTCCTGCGCGCGGACCCCCGCGTGCGCGCCGCCGAGGGCGCCACCGATGCCACCGAGGCGCTGCGCCGCATCGGCCGCGCCCTGGAGGAGGGCCCCGGCGGCGACGGCGCCATCGACGTGCTCTTCCTCGACATCCAGATGGCGGGCCTCACCGGCCTCGACGTGGCCCGCCTCCTCGCCGGGTTCGCCCGCCCGCCGCTGGTCGTCTTCGTCACCGCCCACGAGGACTTCGCCGTCCAGGCCTTCGAGCTCAAGGCCGTCGACTACCTCCTCAAACCGGTGCGCCGCGAGCGCCTCGCCGAAGCCGTCCGCAGAGTCGCCGAACGCGTCACCCTGGCGCCGCCCCCGGCCACCGTCGCCGACCGGATACCCGTCGAACTCGGCGGCGTGACCCGCATGCTGGCCGTCGCCGACATCACGTACGCGGAGGCGCAAGGGGACTACGCCCGCCTGCACACCGCGGACGGCGCCAGCCATCTCGTCCGCATCCCGCTGACCACCCTGGAGGAGCGCTGGCAGGCCCTCGGCTTCGTCCGCGTCCACCGCAGCCATCTCGTCGCCCTGCACCGCATCGACGAACTCCGCCTCGACGGCGCCGGGATGACCGTGCGCGTCGGCACCGCGCAGATCGCCGTCAGCCGCCGCCACACGGGCCGGGTGCGGGAGCTGCTGATGCGCCGCTCCAGCGGCTGACCAGCCCCCTTCCTCAGACACGCCCCTGATGCCTACACTCCGCCCGTGTCCGAACCACGACGTCAGGTGGTGACCGGCGAGCCGCGCACCGTGCACGGCGCGACCGGTCCGCCCGGCCTGCGCACCCAATGGGAGATCGACGAACAGACGACGCTCGGCGCCGCGTACGTCCGCTCCCTCATGCGCAGCCAACTGCGCGCGGGGATCGCCGCCTTCGTCGTCCTCGCCGCCCCCGTGGCGATCCTCCCGCTCTTCTTCGGCGCCCTGCGCAACGCCACCGTCGAATGGCTCGTCCTCGGCTTCGGCTGCTACCCGTTCCTCGTCCTCATCGCCTGGTGGTACGTCCGCCGGGCCGAACGCAACGAACGCGACTTCGCGGCCCTGGTCCGCGGCCGGGACACCACCGACCCCGGAGCACCGTGAACGAGGCGTACGCGATCCCCGCGGTGGCCGTCGTCGTCCTCGCCACCGTCCTCATCGGCGGCTTCGGCCTGCGCATCTCCCGCACCACGTCCGACTTCTACGTGGCCTCGCGCACCGTCGGACCCCGTCTCAACGCCGCCGCCATCAGCGGCGAGTACCTGTCGGCCGCCTCCTTCCTCGGCGTCGCCGGTCTCGTCCTCGTGCACGGCCCCGACATGCTCTGGTACCCGGTCGGCTACACGGCGGGCTACCTGGTGCTCCTGGTCTTCGTCGCGGCCCCGCTGCGCCGCTCGGGCGCGTACACCCTCCCGGACTTCGCCGAGGGCCGCCTGGAGTCCCGTCAGGTCCGCCGGGTGGTGAGCATGTTCGTCGTCGGCGCCGGCTGGCTCTATCTCGTGCCCCAGCTCCAGGGGGCCGGCCTGACGCTGCAGATCCTCACCGGGGCGCCCCGCTGGTTCGGCGCCGCGCTCGTCGCGACCGTCGTCGTCCTCGCGGTCGCCGCCGGCGGCATGCGCTCGATCACCTTCGTCCAGGCCTTCCAGTACTGGCTGAAGCTGACGGCGCTCCTGGTGCCCGCGTTCTTCCTGCTGCTCGCCTGGCGCGGCCAGGGCGGCCACCCGCCCGCCCCGGCGGCCACGGACCTGCCCACGGCGGGCGCGGGCGCCGGGCAGCCGCTCGCCACCAGCCGCGCCGACCACCCGCTCTACGCCACGTACGGCCTGATCGTCGCCACGTTCCTCGGCACCATGGGCCTCCCGCACGTCGTGGTCCGCTTCTACACCAGCCCGCACGGCCGCGCGGCCCGCCGCACGACGGTCGTGGTCCTCGCCCTCATCGGCGTCTTCTACCTCCTGCCGCCGCTCTACGGCTGGCTCGGCCGCCTCTACGTCCCCGAACTCACCTCGGCCCAGGACGCGGACGCCACCGTGCTGCTCCTGCCGGGGCGGATGATCGACGGCGTCGCGGGGGACCTGCTGGGCGCGCTGGTCGCCGGGGGCGCCTTCGCCGCGTTCCTCTCCACGGCGTCGGGCCTGACCATGGCGGTGGCCGGCGTGGTCAGCCAGGACGTGCTGCCCACCCGGGGAGTGCGGCACTTCCGGCTCGGCGTGGTGCTGGCCATGGCGGTGGCCCTGGGCGGCGCCCTCCTCGTCGACGGCGTCCCGGTCGCGGACGCCGTCGGCATGGCCTTCGCGGTCTCGGCGTCGTCCTTCTGCCCCCTGCTGGTCCTCGGCATCTGGTGGCGCCGCCTCACCCCTCCCGGCGCGCTCGCGGGCCTGTTCCTGGGCGGCGGCTCGGCCCTCCTGGCCGTCACCCTCACCGTCTCCGGAGCGGCCACCTCGGGCTGGCTCCACACCCTCCTGGCCTGGCCCGCGGTCTGGTCGGTCCCGGTCGGCTTCCTCGCCATGACCCTGGTCTCCCTGGCCACCCCCGACGCGATCCCCCCGCACACGACGGCGACGATGACCCGCCTCCACCTCCCGGAGTCCCTGAACTCCCTGCGGGCAAGCGTCCCGAAGGGGCGCGGGGAACTGCGCGAGCACCCACGCCCGGCCGTCACCCGCGAGACGTCACCACCCCCCACGGCGAGAGGCGACGACCAGTGACAGCGACCGGCACGGTCACAGCGACCCTCCTGGCCCTCTGCCCCCTGCTCCTCGGCGCGGGCTTCCTCCTGGGCCGCAGAACGGCCCACCCCACCGGCCGCAGCGACGTGGGCACCCCCGTGGAGCGCGCCACCTTCGAGACGCTCCACACGGCGTCGCTGGCCGCCCCGGCCCTGCGCGCGGGCCTCAACCAGGACACGGCCCGCAAATCGGCCCGCCGCCTGCGCAGCCTCCTCGGCACGGAGGCCCTCGCCCTGACCAACCGCTCCGCGGTCCTCGCCTGGGACGGCACGTCGGAACACCCGCACGCCAAGAACGTCATGCCGCAACTGGAACCCCTGCTGGCCGGCGGCCGCACCGTCGCGTTCGACTGCGGCTGCGACACCCTCGACTGCCCCCTGCGCTGGGCGGTCGCCGCCCCGGTGGTGGCCGACGGCCGCGTACGAGGCGCCGTCGTCGCCTACGCGCCCCGCGAGTCCGCGGTCCTGGCCCGGGCCACCGACGAGGTGGCCCGCTGGGTCTCGGTCCAGCTCGAACTCGCCGAACTCGACCGCTCCCGCACCCGCCTGATCGAGGCCGAGATCAAGGCCCTGCGCGCGCAGATCTCGCCCCACTTCATCTTCAACTCCCTGGCGGCGATCGCGTCCTTCGTCCGCACCGACCCCGAGCGCGCCCGCGAACTCCTCCTGGAGTTCGCCGACTTCACCCGCTACTCGTTCCGACGGCACGGCGAGTTCACGACCCTGGCCGACGAACTCCACTCCATCGACCAGTACTTGGCTCTCGTCCGGGCCCGCTTCGGCGACCGCCTCACCGTCACCCTGCAGATCGCCCCGGAGGTCCTCCCGGTCACCCTCCCGTTCCTGTGCCTGCAACCGCTCGTGGAGAACGCGGTCAAGCACGGCCTGGAGGGCACCGTCACCCGCAGCCGCATCTCCATCGGCGCCACCGACGCCGGAGCGGAGGCCGAGGTCGTCATCGAGGACGACGGCGTCGGCATGGACCCCGACCGGCTGCGGGCCATCCTGCGCGGCGAGGGCGACCGTTCGACGGGCATCGGCCTGTCGAACGTGGACGAACGTCTGCGCCAGGTGTTCGGCGACGCGTACGGCCTCGTGATCGAGACGGCGGCGGGCGCGGGTACGAAGATCACCGTCCGCATCCCGAAGTACCGGGCCGGTGTCTACGCACCCTGACCGACCCGCGCCGGAACACGTGATCAGAACACATGGTCAAACAAATGGTCAGAACAGATGGATCGCCAAATGACCAAGAGGCAGCCCGAGTTGCCACGCGGGCGTCCACACCTGCGGTCCGTCCTCCTCCTCGGGCACCGGAACGGCGTCGAGGTCGGGTGCCAGCAGCTCGGTCTCCTCCAGCCATCTCCACGCCGCGACGGCGAGCCGCAGATCCGGCGACCGGTGCCCCGCGCCGCGCGCCCGCGCCTCACGCTCCCTGAACCGCGCCCGCACCCAGGCCTGCCACGGCTGGTCGTACGCGGTCAGCGACGACCAGGTGTCCAGCTGCGACACGACACGGATCCCGGACAGCTCGTCACCCGCGTCGGACAGGAAGATCGTCAGAGCGAGCGCGTCCCGGCCCGCCCGGAACTCGAAGGACGTGGGCGGCATCAGATCGCCGGTCCGCAGCAGCTCGTCGGCGATGTACTCGGCGTACAACCAGGCCATGGGAACGGTGAGTTCACCATTGGCGGCACCCGATGCGCCGCCCTCGTTTCC
The DNA here is from genome assembly GCF_042799415.1 of Streptomyces sp. NPDC057694. Classification (NCBI taxonomy): domain Bacteria; kingdom Bacillati; phylum Actinomycetota; class Actinomycetes; order Kitasatosporales; family Streptomycetaceae; genus Streptomyces; species Streptomyces sp. NPDC057694. The sequence continues at coordinate 953,905 of NZ_JBHVIX010000001.1, read as the reverse complement.
GTGCAACATCCCTTCCTGCCTTCCTCCGGTCCGTGCGCTTCGCCGGCCCCCGGGTCCCACCCGTCCAACTCACCGGGGAGGACAGCGGATTACTCAACCGAGGAAACGGCACCCCGAGCAAGGCGCTTTGCCGATGCTTGACTTACGGTACGGTTTCAATGCAGGTCAGGTGCGTAACCCGGCAAAACCCTCCGCAACGCCCGCAACGCGTAGTACGCACGGGACTTAACGGTACCTGGGGGGATGCCGAGTGTTCGTGCGGCCTCCGCCACACTGGCGCCCCTGAAGTAGACCTCCATGAGCACCGCCCGGTGATCGGGGCTGAGTGTCGCCACGGCATCGCGCACGTCGAGCGCGGCGGTGGACCGCTCGGCGTGGTCGGCGGACACCCGGGCGTTCTCGAGCACCGCGTCGCCGACCTCCGCCGGACGGGCGAGCCGGGCCCGCCGCGCGTCGATGGCCAGCCTGCGGCCGACCGTGAACAGCCAGGGCCGCACCGACCCGTACTTCGCGTCGAGCGCCTCCGGGTGCTGCCAGGCCCGTACGTACGTCTCCTGGACCAGGTCCTCCGCGCGCTGGCTGTCCCCGTCGCACAGCCGCAGCAGGAACGAGAACAGCGGTGCGCCGTGCTCCCGCTGAACCTGGGCGAGGTCGTCCTCCGTGGTGGTGGGTGTGGTGAGCGCCGTCGTCATGCGCGTATGGCAGCGCACGCCCGTGCGCCCGCCCAGAGGCCGCGTGCGGCTCTGCGGCAGGCGGTCGAAGCGGTCGACGAACGGTGCGGCGAACGGGCCGTACGGCAGCGGCGCCTGACGCCATTTCAGGGACCGCCCCGGTATGGGGCCTTGACTCCCCTCTGTCCCCGCACATGGATACGTATCACGAAAATCGCCGCGAAAACAGGAGAACCCGACGATGCTGCCGACGCCGGACCGGAGCACACACCGCAGGGCCCGGCGGGGAGTGACAGCCCTCGCCGCCCTTCTCGCCGCACTCGGGGCCGCGTCCTGCGACGCGCCCGGGCGCGGGAGCGCACCCCCGTCATCGGCTCCCGGCGCGCACGCCGCCGCGCACGCCTTCACGCTCGTCGCGTCCGGCGACGTGCTCCCGCACACCTCGATCATCGCCCGCGCCGAGGAGGACGCGGGCGGCGACGGGTACGACTTCCGCCCGATGCTCGCGGGCGTCAGGTCCGTGGTGTCCAAGGCCGATCTCGCGATCTGCCACATGGAGACGGTGTACGGCGCCCCCGGCGACTACAGCGGCTACCCGGACTTCAAGTCCCCGCCCCAGGTCGCCGCCGGGCTCCGGGCCACCGGCTACGACTCCTGCTCGACGGCCTCGAACCACACCCTCGACGACGGCGCGGCCGGCATCGCCCGCACCCTCGGCGCCCTCGACCGCGCGGGTGTCGCGCACGCCGGCTCGGCCCGCACCGCCGAGGAGAGCCGCGCGCCCGCCCGGCTGCGCGCCGGTGGCGCCACCGTCGCCCAACTCGCCTACACCTACGGCACGAACGGCTACCGCCCGCCCCACGGCAAACCTTGGTCCGTCAACCTGATCGACCGCCGCCGCATCGTCGCCGACGCCCGCGCCGCCCGCCGCGCGGGCGCCGACGTGGTGGTCGTCTCGCTCCACTGGGGCACGGAGTGGCAGGACGAGCCCGACACTCGGCAACTGCGCCTCGGGCGGCAGCTCACCGCGTCCCGTACGTACGGCCGCCCCGACATCGACCTGATCCTCGGCACCCACGCCCACGTCCCGCAGGCCTACGAGAAGGTCAACGGGACGTGGATCGTCTACGGCATGGGCGACCAGATCGCGGGCGAGATGTTCAACCCCGACGGCGACCAGGACGACCGCGGCAACATGAGCACCCTCGGCCGCTTCACCTTCGCACCGCCCGCCCGCGCGGGGGAGCGGTGGCGGGTGACGAAGGCCGAGTTCGTCCCGCAGTGGTTCGACCTCGGCTCCGGCCGCGTCGTCGATGTGCCCCGCGCGATCGCGGACGGCGCCGACCTGACGGCCGTCCGCGACCGGATCCGCCGGGTCGTCCTCAGTCGCGGGGCGGCCCAGGACGGCCTCGTCATGGCGCGCTAGGCCCGGCTCCGGTGTCCTGCCGCTCCGGTACCTGGTTGAGCGCGGAGCGCTTGTACGAGTACCCGAAGTAGATGACCAGCCCGATCAGGAACCACACGGCGAACCGCACCCAGGTCTGCCACTGCAGGAACGTGATCAGCCAGATGGAGAAGACCACCCCGACCGCGGGCACCACGGGCATCCCCGGTGTGCGGAAGGTGCGCGGCAGTTCCGGCTGGCGGTAGCGCAGCACGATCACCGCGACACACACCACGACGAACGCCAGCAGGATCCCGATGTTGGTCAGTTCGGCCGCCTCGCCGATCGGCAGGAACCCGGCGATGGCGGCCGACGCGAACCCGACGATCCACGTCACGCGGGTCGGCACGTGCCGCGTGGGGTGCGTCTTCGCGAACCACTTCGGCAGCAGCCCGTCGCGGGACATGCTGAACCAGACACGCGTGACACCCAGCATGAACGTGAACATGACAGTCAGAATGCCGATGATCGCGCCCACCGCGATCACATCCGCGAGACCGCTCAGCCCGACCGCCTTGAACGCCGTCGAGAACCCGCTCTCCGGGTCGATGTCCTTGTAGTTCTGCATCCCGGTGAGCACCAGGCACGCGAGCACGTACAGCACCATCGAGATCGCCAGGGAGTACAGGATCGCCTTCGGCATGTGGCGCTGCGCGTCCTTGGACTCCTCCGCCGCCGTCGACATGGCGTCGTAGCCGAAGACCGCGAAGAACACGGTCGCCGCACCCGTGAACGCCCCGCTGACACCGAACGGGAAGAACGGTGTGTAGTTGCCCGTGTTGATGTGGAAGAAGCCCACACCGATCACCAGCAGCACCACGAGCACCTTGAGCACGACGACGACCGTCTCGAAGCGGGCCGCGTTCTTGATGCCGAGGGTGAGCAGATACGCGATCAGCAGACACAGGGCCGCCGCGAACAGGTCCACCTTGTGGCCGCTGCCGGTCCCCGGCGCGCCCAGCATCCACTTCGGCAGGTCGAGGCCCATCTCGCCGAGCAGGAAGCTGAAGTACCCGGAGATGCCGATCGCCACCACCGCGACGATCGCCGTGTACTCCAGGAGAAGGTCCCAGCCGATGAACCAGCCCACCAGCTCACCGAGGACCGCGTACCCGTACGTGTAGGCCGATCCGGCCTTCGGGATGAGCCCGGCGAACTCCGCGTAGGACAGCGCGGCCGCCGCGCTCGCCACACCCGCGATCAGGAACGAGATGAGCACCGCGGGCCCGGCCGTGCCGTTGGCCACCGTGCCGGCGAGCGTGAAGATGCCGGCCCCGATGATGCCGCCGACGCCGATCGCGGTGAGCTGCCACAGGCCGAGCGACCGGGTGAGGCCGGAACCGTCCCCGCCCCCGGCCGCCGAGTCGTCGATCTGTTCGATGGGCTTGCGGCGCAGTACGCCCTGTCCCATCCGCAGTTTCGGTGGAGCTGTCATGAGCGCACCTCTTCGCATATGCGACGTCGGCTGATGGCCGATCATGATGCACCCATGACGACACCGACGGAAGAAGGCGCGCGCCCCGACACGGGGCCTACGGCACGACGGTGACCGGCCAGCGGCCCGCCTTCACCAGGCGCACGGCGACGGAGCCGACGATGCGGTGCCCGGCCTGCTCCGACGCGCCGACGACCACGGCGTCCGCCGTGAGCTCGTCCGCCGCGGTCACCAGACCGTTGAAGGGATCGCCGCGGAAGGTGTGGAACTCCCAGCGGACGTCGTATATGTCCTTGACCCGTTCGGAGGAGGCCCGGATCTCCGCGACGAGACCCTCCGCGATCTCGTCGGTCGTCTCGGCCACGGACACCCCCAGGGCGGCCCCGGCCGCCAGCACGGGCTGTACGTACACCACGGCGAGCAGGGCGTGCTGGCGTCGGGCCAGGCCGCCGGCGTAGGCCGCTGCCCGGAACGACGAGTCGGAGCCGTCGACACCGACGACGATCACCTTCGGGCCGTCCGTGCCGCGCTCGAACTGATGGGGCTGCTGTTCGGTCACGGCCAGAGGCTAACGGAAAGCGCTGGTAGGGACGGCGGCGGGGCAGGGGGCGCGGGGCCGGACGGGTGCTTTCGCACGTCTCATCCGGTGGTGGTGTGCGCGGTGACCCCGACACCGTGCGACGGATGAAACATGACCAACCATCAGATCGCGCCCGGCCGCCGGGCGTTGCTGCGCGGATTCACCGCCGTCGGACTGGCCGCCCTCACCGGCTGCGCCGCCGCCGACCCGGCCGGCGCCCCGTCGGCGGCGAGCCCGAGCGCGGCGCCCGCCGCCGGCGGCCCGCCCGCGGCCCGCCCCCTGAAGCCGTCCGCGTACCGGCTCAGACCGATCACCGGATACGGAGCGCAGCGCACTGCCCGCAGCCCGCTGAAGGCCCGTCACCGACCCATCCTCGAATGGGACTTCGGACGCGGCGAGCGCGCCATGGTGCTCACCTTCGACGACGGTCCCGACCCCCGCTACACCCCCGACATCCTGCGCACCCTGCGCAAGCACGACGTCCGCGCGATGTTCTTCGTGTGCGGCGAGATGGCCGTGGACAACAAGGACCTGCTGCGCGAGATGGCCGACGACGGGCACGTCATCGGCAACCACACCTGGACCCACCCGCTGCTGACCCGGATGACCCGCTCGGGGATGCGCCCCGAGATCGAGCGCACCTGCGAGGTCGTCGAGGACGCCGTCGGCGAGCCGCCCGCCTGGTTCCGCGCCCCCTACGGCGCCTGGAACCGGGCCGCCTTCCGGCTCGGCGCCGAACTCGGCATGGAGCCCCTCGCCTGGACCGTCGACACCCTGGACTGGAACACGCCCGGCACCGGCACCATCGTCTCCCGGGTGCTGTCCGGCGCGGCCCCCGGCGTCGTCGTCCTCAACCACGACGCCGGCGGCAACCGGTCGCAGAGCGTCGCCGCGCTGCGCGAGTACCTGCCCGCGCTGCTCGACGACGGATACCGCCTCACCGTGCCGCCGCGCCGCCCCGTCTGACCCGGACCGCGGCCGGGCGCCCGCCCGGACCGTGCGCTCAGCGCACGGACACCAGGCGGGCGAAGACCACGACGTTCCCGTCGTAGCCGTGCTGCTTGGAGAAACCGCCGCCGCAGGTGATGACCCGCAGCTCCGGCGCGCCGGTCGAGCCGTAGACCTTCTTCCCGGGGAAGTCGGACTTCGCGTAGACCTCGATCCCGTAGATCTTGAACACGGCCGTCTTCCCGTCCTTCCGCTTCACCTCGACGTGGTTGCCCTTCTTGAGGGAGCCGAGGCCGTAGAAGACCGCGGGGCCCTGCATGTTGTCGACGTGCCCGACGACGACGGCCGTGCCCTTCTCGCCCGGGGACACCGCGCCCGAGAACCAGCCCGCCAGGTTCGGGTCCTGCGGCGGCGGCGCGTCCACCCAGCCCTCGGCGTCCAGACCGACCGGCATCACCGGCGCGTCCACCTGGATCGCCGGGATGCGCACCCGGTCCACGGCGGAGAACGGCAGCGGATCGGGCGCCTTCGAGGTGGCCCAGACCGGCGTACGGCTGTCCGCGGCGGCGGCCGAGGCGGGCTGCGGCGGACCGATGTCGAATTCCCCCGAACCATTGCGGATCAGGGCGAGACCGGTGAGCAGGACCAGCGCCATCACGCCCCAAGGGGCGCGCTTTCTCGGCTGCTCCTCCTCTTCCAGCATTGCATCGGACATTCGCTCATCCCCTCTGGAAACGGCGGCGGGACCGTATCCGTTGCGCGTATCAGCACGCTAAGTCGGCAGGGCGCGCCCAGCGACGGGGCAAAGGCGAACGGGTGGCCCCGACATCGCAGCTCAGAGGCCCGGTGAGCCATCCGAGTCGCCTGCTCCAGGAATTTTCTGACGGTCCGTGACCTGCGGTGATATCCCTCTTTACGGAATTCTGACGGTGTGTCGCCTCACCAGGACGGCCGATTCCCGAAATGCGGCTCTGCGCACGGCATCTGAGGGTTCGTCTGGGAGGCGTTCTCGCCCAAATTCCCGGGGACCGTTCCCCGGGGGCGTCTTCCGCGGAGGATTTCCATGCGTACCACCCGTGCCCTGGCGGTGTCCGCCGCCGCGGTCCTGGCCGTCGGACTCGCCGCCCCCACCGCGTCGGCCTGGGAGGACCCGACCAATCTCTCCGTCTCGCCCAGCGTCGTCCCGCGCGGTGGCGAAGTGACCGTGTCGGTCGACGGGACCAAGTGCCAGTCGAGCGGCACGGCGTCCTCGGACGCCTTCGGCACGATCAACCTCAGCGCGGTCCCGGGCGGCAGCCAGGCCAGCGGAACGGCCATGATCAAGGAGAACGCCGCCGTCGGCGCGCACGACGTGAGCGTCAGTTGCCAGGGCGCCCCGCTGATGAGACCCGCGGCCTTCACCGTCATCCACGGCGGTGTGCGCGGCGGCCTCGGCGGCTCCACCCAGACCGGCGCGACCCCCACCGACATGGCGATCGGCGGGGCGCTCGTCGCCTCGGCGCTGATCGGCGGTGGCGTGTTCTGGATGCGCCGCCGCGCGGAGGGCAAGGCGTAGGACACACCCCATGACAGCGGGCCCCGTCCCCCCTTCGCGGGGCCCGTGCACGGGAGAGGGCCGGTGCCCCGAGGACCGAGCGGTCCTCGGGGCACCGGCCCTCGACGGGCCCGTCAGGCGTCACCCTCGCCGGTGCGCCGCCGCGAGAAGTAGTACGCGCCGCCCAGCGCGCCCACGATCAGCGCCGCGCCGAGACCGATCTCGTGCAGATCGAACCCGGCGAAGCTGCCGCCGACGCCGGCCTTCACCCCGTGCGGCACGGGCTGTGGCACCGGTGTCTCCTGTCTGCCCGACGCGATCGTCAGGTCGGTGCTCCGGCTGGGCCCGCCGTCGCACTTGAACTTGACCGTGTACAGGGCGGCCTGCTTGGCGTCCCAGTCGACGGTCGCGGTCGCCTGACCGCTGCCGCCGCGGATCGTGACCGTGTCGAAGATGCCGGCCGAGACCGTCGTGTCGCCGTCGCACCCGCTCGCGTAGAGCGTGACCTGACCGCCCGCCGCGATCGTCGTGGGCGCGACGCTGACCTGGAACGAGTCGTTGTCGCCCGCCATCGCCGAGGGCGCGGAGAGCAGGAGTGCGGTGAGGCCGAGCGCGGCTGCCGAAGCGGTGCGTATCGCGGTCATGATGGGGTCCTCCGGGTCCACGAGGAGCAGCTGCGGACCGGTTCCGCTCGCTTGGGACAAGCACCTCGATGCCCGAAACGCTAGGGACACCCCCTTATGGGCGCGATCGGTGTCGTACGAACGGGGCACAGTTGTGGGCCGGACAGGGGACACGACGGCCCGTCGGCGTCACCCGGCGCCGGGGAACAGCATCAGGAACGGCGCGGCCGTCGCCGCCACCCCGCGGCTGTAGGGCGCGTCGAAGTCCCAGATGAGGAAGAGCAGGAACGCGATCAGCGCGGAGAACAGCCCGGCGAGGAGCAGCTCGCGTGGTGTGCGGCGGATCTGCAGGGCGAAGATCATGCCGATGGTCACCAGGGCGCCGGTGACGAGGCCGAACCAGACCACACCCGGCATGGTGGCGCCCGTGGAGTCGGCGCGGGCGTTGCGGGCGTCGTCGGCGGCGGTCACCTGGTCGAGCAGCGGCTGGTACGCCTGGGCCTCGAAGTCGTTCTTCGGCTCGTAGTCGGTGACGTCGTGGCGGACCTTGTCGAGCAGCTGCGTGCCCTTGGCGGTCAGCTCGCCCTTGGTGCGCATGGTGTGCCACTCGGTGGTCACGACATGGCTGACATATGCGTCGACATCCGCGCGGATCCGGTCCCGGACGGCGGGCGGGTAGACCCGGACGCGTTCGTGGACCTCGTGCAGCGCCTGCGCCTCGTTGCGGACGTGGTCCTGGGCGGCGCTGCGGGCCTCCCAGACGCCCGCGATGGCCAGACCCAGGACGATCGCGTAGACCACCCCGATCATCATCGTCATGTACTCGATCACGTCCGGGGTCTCCGACGGATCGTCGTCCTCGCCGATTCTGCGCTGTTGCAGGACCTGGACGGCGAGCACGATGGCGCACGCGGCGACCATGGCGAGGGCGAGAACAAGCCATTCCGACATCGTTTACCTCACGAGAAATCAGCGGGGGCGCAGTGCGGCGACCGCGAGCACCGCGGGCGCGGTGATGAGCAGGGTGAGCGTGACCAGGGACGGGCCGCTCTGCGGCGGCGCGCGATGGACCGCGGGGCGGTAGGCGGGGTAGTGCACGGGCGCCGGGGTCGGGGTCGGCCTGGGGGTGGGGCTCTTGGTGGGTGTGGGGGTGGGCTTCTTCGGCGGGGGTGTGGGTGTGGGTGTGGGCGTGGGTGTCGGGGCCGGAGGCGGCGCCGGGACCGCGCGCGACGGTTTCGGCGCCGGGGCCGGCGGCGGCGGTGGTGGAGGGGGCGGTGGCGGTGCGGGCTTCGGGGGTGGCGGCTTGGGTGTGGGTGTGGGCTTCTTGGGCGGGGGCGTGCTGGGGCCCGCGCTGCAGACGACACCGTCGCCGGAGACCGCCACGGCGCCGCCCGTCGCGCCGCCGTCGACGGACGCGTAGGCGCAGCTGTCGGACGGGACGAGGGCCGACGCCGCCGCGGCGGGCACACCGCACAGCCAGGCGGTGAGCAGCACCGCGAGGACGCGTGGGACCAGGCCGGAGACGCGATGTCCGGCCCGCTGGGTTCGATGCACGACCGAGAGCATGAGCACCGGCGGACTCCGGCACGCCGTCATCGGCGCGGATTGCCCCGAAGGTGGGGCGTGGGAGCACTCGGGTTTGCGTCTCTCATAGCGGTGTTCGGGAGAAATCTTGGGCCGCGTTGAACACACGGGACACCTCCGCGCGTAACTAGGGCCATGTGCGAACCCGGCCGGGATCGCACAACACCCAAGTAATCAGCGGGAGTTGACAATGAAGACCTCCTGGCGGAGCGCCTCGCTCGTAGCGACAGGTGCGGCCTTGCTGGCGCTGACGACGGCGTGCGGTCAGGACAAGGGCGCCCAGAGCACGACGGGGCAGAACGTGGGCAACGCGTCGAAGGCGCAGGGCGGTTACGGGTCCGGCTCCGACGCGTACGGCTCGTCGGGCGACAGTTCGGCGAGCCCCGCCGCGAAGGCGAAGACGGCCGGTCAGCTCGCCGCGTGGAACAGCGAGAAGCTCGGCAAGGTGCTGACCGACAGCGCCGGGATGACGCTCTACCGCTTCGACAAGGACACGGCGAAACCGCCCGCGTCGAACTGCGACGCCGCCTGCCTGAAGACCTGGCCGGCCGTGCCCGCGAGCGGGGCGAAGGCCGCCACCGGGGTCGACTCGTCGCTGCTCGGCTCGGTGACCGCGGCGGACGGCACGAAGCAGCTCACCGTCGCCGGCTGGCCCATGTACCGGTACGCGATGGACGCCTCTCCCGGAGACGCCAAGGGGCAGGGTGTGGGCGGGACCTGGTACGCGTCCGCCCCGGACGGAAAGAAGGCGAGCCCGGCCCCGGCCGCCGCCGCACCGGCGGACCTGAAGGGCCTGTCCACCCGCAACGACCCGAAGCTCGGCGAGATCGTCGTCGACAAGAACGGAATGACCGTCTACCGCTTCCTCAAGGACTCCGCGTGGCCCATCAAGTCCAACTGTGTGGGCGCGTGCGCGACGAAGTGGCCGGCCGTCCAGCCGGTCGAGAAGAACGACACGAAGAACATTCCCCTGAAGGGATTCATGGCCTTCACCAGGCCCGATGGCGGCAAGCAGCAGACACTGAACTGCTGGCCGGTCTATACGTTCTCGGGCGACAAGAAGCCGGGGGACACCAACGGCCAGGGAGTGGGCGGCACGTGGTACGCGGCCTCTCCCCAGGGAAAGCCGGTGGGCGCGCCCAAGTGACGCGGCACGCAGTGCACTGGGTAACAACCCAGGAGGGGCCGGTGCGTCCGGCGCGCGGCTCACAGTAGAGTCGTCAAGGATTTGGCGAATCGCCGGTCCGTTCCCGCGTGGCCAAGTGAGGGTCGCGCGAGGGGAACGGACCGGTTCTTTTCGGTTGGGAAAGAGATGGTTTCGGGGTGGTTTCGGATCGCCGCCAATTGGCTCGTGCCGCAGGTAGTGACCGAGAACGGACGGTCAATTTCCGTTTTGGCTCGCTCCTTTGTCGGTTGATCAGTAGCCTCGCCTCGAACACCGGATCGCCTACGCCTTGGAGAGTTTGATGGAGCGTCCTGCCTGGGCCCCGCAGGGCATTGACATCACGGTGCCCAGTGTGTCCCGGATCTACGACTACTACCTGGGCGGTTCGCACAACTTCGAGGTCGACCGGGAAGCCGCCCGCAAGGCCATGGAGTTCCTGCCGGGCCTTCCCAAGATCATGCAGGCGAACCGGGCGTTCATGCGGCGGGCGGTGCGCTACGCCGCCGACCAGGGCGTGACCCAGTTCCTCGACATCGGCTCGGGCATCCCCACCTTCGGCAATGTGCACGAGGTCGCCCAGCGGACCCGGCCGGAGGCCCGCGTCGTCTACGTCGACCACGACCCGGTCGCCGTCGCGCACAGCAAGGCAGTCCTGGAGGGGAACCCCGGCACCGCCGTCGTGGCCGCCGATCTGCGCGGGCCGCGCGAGATCCTGCACAGCGCCGAGGTCACCGAACTCCTGGACCTGGAGCGGCCGGTGGCGCTGCTCCTGGTCGCCGTACTCCACTTCATCGAGGACGCCGACGACCCCTACGGCGCGGTGGCCGAACTCAGCGAGGCGCTCGCACCCGGCAGCCTGTTGATCGTGACGCACGCCTCCTATGAGGGAATGCCCATATCGACGGAAGAGGCCGGCGGCGCGGTCGACGTCTACCGGGACGATGTCCGCAATCCGCTGATCATGCGGAACCGCCAGGAGATCGAGCGGTTCTTCAAGGGGTACGAGGTGGTGGACCCCGGCATCGTCCCGATACCGGAGTGGCGGCCGGAGAACGCGCGGCAGGACATCGAGGACGCGGACCCGTACACATTCGCGGGCTATGTGGGAGTGGGGCGCAAGGCGTGAGCGAAGAGCCGGGCGGACCGGAAGACAGACTGCGCAGGTTCGCCACGATCTGGAGCCGGGCTGTCTTCCCGGTGACAGCGACGTCCCTGACCAGGCCCGAGTTCGAGGAGGAACTCGTGCCGCTGGCCCGCTCGCTGCGGGCGGCGCTGGCCGCAAGGACCCTGAACGCGCGAGAGGCGCAGGCCGTCGGAGCCGCGCTCGTCGACGCGCACTGCACCGACCCCGATGCGCTCAGCCGCACCCTCGGCGTGGTCGACTCCTATCTCGTCCTGTACTGCGGCGAAGAGGCGGACACCCCCGAGCGCGAGGACGATCTGCGGGCCCGCTGCGCCCGCATCCAGCACGCGGTCGCCGCCGGTTTCGCCGCCGCGCTGCGCGAGCGCACCCTCGTCGAGCAGGAAGCCATCTCGCGGGCCGCGCTCAACGCGCGCAGCGCCGTCGCCGAGGCCCTGCACGCCAGTGAGGCCCGGTTCCGCGCGGTGTTCCACGGCGCCGCGATCGGTATCGCCATCGCCGCGCTCGACGGCACGGTCCTCGAGGTGAACGACGCGCTGGTGCGCATGTTCGGCGGCAGCGAGGGCGCCCTGCGCGGCCGTAACCTCCGCGACTGGACACACCCCGACGACGCCCCGCAGGTCTGGCACCTCTACCAGGAACTGGTCCGCGGCGACCGCGAGCACTACCGGGTGGAGAAGGCGTTCTACCGTCCCGACGGCACCGCGCTGTGGACCAACCTGACGATGTCGCTGCTGCGCGACAAGGACGGCGAGCCGCAGTACCAGCTGGCGCTGATGGAGGACACGACCGAGCGCCGGCTGCTGAATCTGCGGCTGCGCTACGAGGCCACGCACGACGCGCTGACCGGCCTGCCCAACCGCACCCTGTTCTTCGAGCGTCTGGAGAAGGTGCTCGGCGCGGGCGAGGGCAGGCGCTTCGGCCTGTGCTACCTCGACCTCGACGGCTTCAAGACCATCAACGACAGCCTCGGCCACGCGGTCGGCGACCGGCTCCTCGTCGAGGTCGCCGACCGTCTCCAGGCCTGTGCCACCGCACGCGGTGAGATGGTGGCCCGGCTCGGCGGCGACGAGTTCGTGGCGCTGACCACGGGCCCCGACACCCAGACCGAGGTCGACGAACTCGCCGGCCGCATCATGAACGCGCTGGCCACCCCCATCCGCATCGACGGTCGCGAACTCACGGTGCGCGGCTCGATCGGCATCGTCGAGGGCCCGGCCGCCGACCGCAGCCCCGCCGAGGTGCTGCGCAGCGCCGACATCACGATGTACCGGGCCAAGTCCGCCGGCGGCAACCGCTACGAGCTGGCCGACCCGGAGGCCGACGCCCGCGCCATCACCCGGCACGGGCTGACGACGGCGCTGCCCGCCGCCCTGGACCGGGGCGAGTTCTTCATCGAGTACCAGCCGCTGGTCCACCTCGGCGACGGCAGCGTGCGCGGCGCCGAGGCCCTGGTCCGCTGGCTGCACCCGCAGCACGGCGTGCTCGGCCCCGACCGCTTCATCCCGCTCGCCGAACACACCGGGCTCATCGTGCCGCTCGGCCGCTGGGTCCTGGAGGAATCGGTCCGCCAGGCCTGCGTCTGGCAGGACCGGTACGAGGACGCGGGGCAGCTGCGCATCAACGTCAATCTGTCGCCGAAGCAGCTCACGCACCCCGGGCTCGTCGCCGACACCGTCGACATCCTGGAGCGCTCCGGACTCGAACCCGGCGCGCTCTGCCTCGAAGTCACCGAGTCGGCGCTGATCGGCGCCGACGACGACCTGCTCAAGCCGCTGCGCAGGCTCTCCGAGATGGGCGTCGACATAGCGCTGGACGACTTCGGCACCGGTTACTCGAACCTCGCGAACCTGCGCCGTCTCCCCGTCAACGTCCTCAAGCTGGACCGCTCCTTCACCCAGGGCATGCAGCAGTTCCCCGCGGACCCCGTCGACCTGAAAATAGTGGAGGGCATCGTCTCGCTCGCCCACAGCCTGGACCTCGCCGTCACCGTCGAAGGGGTGGAGACCGGCGCCCAGGCCGAGCAGCTCAGGGAGCTGGGCTGCGACACCGCCCAGGGCTGGTACTACGCCCGCCCGGGCCCGCCGGACCGCCTGCACGAGCTGGCGCTCGCCGACGCCACGGGGTGAGCCGGTGACCGTCCGCTGGGCCTACGCGTTCATCGACCGGCCGTACGAGGAGTTCGGCGCGGCCTGTGACTTCTGGGCACGGGTGACGGGAGCGCGCCGCTCCGAACTCCGTGGCGAGCGCGGGCAGTTCGCGACCCTTGTGCCGTACGAGGGTGGGGGCGACCCGTGCGTCAAGGTGCAGGGGGTCGCGGGCGGGCCGGGTGGGGCGCACATCGATCTCGCGGTGGAGGATGTGCCGGGGGAGTCGGCGCGGGCGCTCTCTCTCGGTGCCGAACTGGTCTTCTCCGAGGAGGGGTTGGCGGTACTCCGGTCGCCGGGCGGTCATCTGTTCTGCCTGGTGTCGTGGCTGGGGGAGCGGGCGGTGCCCGGGGCCGTCGATCCGGCGGGGCGGCTCGATCAGGTGTGTCTGGACACGGCGCCCGGGGTGTATGCGGCGGAGGTCGATTTCTGGGCCGCGCTGACCGGCTGGCCCGAAGTCCCGTGCTCCAGCCCGGAGTTCCGCCTCCTGGAGGCTGCGCCGATCCAGCTGTTGCTCCAACGCCTCGACTCCGATTCTCCGCCATCGGCCCACCTGGACCTGGCCTGCGCGGATCGGGCGCGGGCGCGGGCCTGGCATGTTGCGGCCGGGGCGGTGCCGGTACGGGACGGTCGGGCCTGGACCGTCATGCGGGACCCCGCGGGCGGCCTGTACTGCCTCACCGACCGCTCGCCGTAAGGCCCCCCGTCTCGTCGTGGCTGGTCGCGCAGTTCCCCGCGCCCCTGGGTTGTCGTTCGTCTGCGGCCCGGTGGCCGCTTCTCGCGCAGTTCCCCGCGCCCCTGAGGCAGGCGCTGCGCGCCGCCTCCCCTGAGGCTGCGCTTCGCGCGCCTCTACACGGGGCAGGGGCCGCGCCTTCGCCTTGGATGGGTGGCGCACCTTTGATGAGATGACGCACGAAGTGCGCATCTCAGGGGCGCGGGGAACGGCGCGAGAAGCCCCACCGGGCCGCAGATGACGACGCTCTCAGGGGCGCGGGGAACGGCGCGAGACGCGGCCACCGGCCGTCGGCCGACCGTCAATCCATCAGGGGCGCGGGGAACCGCCCGACCGGCCGCACCATCACTCGCCCCGTTCCACCAGCATCCGCTGAAGCTCCCGAGCGGCCCGCGGCGGCGCCACGTCCGATCGGTGGGCCAGGGCGATGGTCCGGTGCAGCCCGGGCCGGGCCAGAGGCGTGACCCGGAGATTGGCCCCGGCCCGCATCGCCACCATGGACGGCACCACGGCCACCCCGAGCCCCGCCCGCACAAAGCCCAGCACGGCATCCATCTCCCCGCCCTCCACGGCGAAGTCCGGCTCGAACCCCTCGGCCCGGCACGCCGCGACGGTCAGCTCCCGCAGGTCGTACCCGTGCCGGAACATGACGAGCCGGTCCCCCTCCAGGTCGGAGATGCGTACGGACCGCCCCCCGTGCCCCGGCCGAGGCGCGCTCGGCGACGACACCACGACCAACTCCTCGCGCAGCAGCTCCACGGTCGTCAGCGCGGGCGCCGGCGCCGGAAGCGGCAGCACGACCAGCGCCAGATCCAGCGCCCCGCGGGCCAGCTCACGTACGAGATCGTGCGAGCCGCCCTCCTCGATCAGCAGCTGGATCCCCGGATAGCGGTCGTGGAAGGCGCGCAGCACGTCGGGGAGCAGCCCGGTGCACAGTGACGGCGTCGCCCCCAGACGCACCCGCCCGCGCCGCAGCTGGGCCAGTTCCTGCACCTCGTGCCGGGCCGTGTCCGCGTCGGCCAGGATCCGCCGGGCCAGCGGCAGCAGCGCCTCACCGGCGTCCGTGAGCGTGATGTTGCCGCGCGCCCGCTGGAAGAGATCGACCCCCAGCTCCCGCTCCAGGGCCCTGATCTGCTGGGACAGCGACGGCTGGGCCACATGGACCAGCTCGGCGGCGCGGGTGAAGTGCCGGGTCTCCGCGACCGCGACGAAGTACTGGAGCTGCTGGAACTGCATACGGGCCACTGTACCGCCACGATAGGCACAGGCTATGGAAATGAGCTGTTCCATGTCTTGGACCGATCGGGTCTTCGGGCCCTACCGTCTTGGCTCATGGCTCTGGCAACGCGGACGGACCGACGACCGTCCATGGCACGCTCGGTGTGGGACAGCTCCGTCGGGAAGAAGACCGTGATGGCGGTCAGCGGCATCGTGATGCTGCTCTACCTGGTCGCCCACATGATCGGGAACCTCAAGATCTTCTTCGGCCCCGAGGAGATCAACCACTACGCGCGCTGGCTGCGCACCATGGGCGGCCCGGTCCTGCACTACGAGTGGGGCCTGTGGATCGCGCGCATCGTGCTCGTCGTCGCCGTGGTGGCGCACGCCACGTCCGCGTACCAGCTCAGCCGCCGCGACATCAAGGCGCGCCCCAGCAAGTACGTGCACAAGAAGCCGGGAGCCTCCTACGCCACGCGCACCATGCGCTGGGGCGGCATCATCCTCGGCCTGTTCATCGTCTGGCACATCCTCGACCTGACGACCGGCACGGTGCACCCCGGCGGGTACCAGCACCTGCACCCGTACCAGAACATCATCGACACGTTCTCGACCTGGTACGGCAACGTCATCTACATCGTCGCGATGCTCGCCCTCGGCCTGCACATCCAGCACGGGTTCTGGAGCGCCGCGCAGACCCTCGGCGTCGGCAGCCGGACCCGTGACCGTGTCCTGAAGACCGTCGGCAACGCCCTCGCCGTACTGCTCACGCTCGGTTTCATCGCCGTGCCCGTGGGCGTCATGACCGGATTGGTGAGCTGAAGACATGACCTCCTCCCACGAGTACGCCGACTACTCGACCGGTGAACCCGTCGTCGACGCCAAGGCACCGAACGGCCCCGTCCACGAGCGCTGGGACACCCGGCGCTTCGAGGCCAAGCTGGTCAACCCCGCCAACCGCCGCAAGCACACCGTCATCGTCGTCGGCACCGGCCTCGCGGGCGGTTCGGCCGGCGCGACGCTCGCCGAGCAGGGCTACCACGTCGTCCAGTTCTGCTTCCAGGACTCGCCGCGGCGCGCCCACTCGGTCGCCGCGCAGGGCGGCATCAACGCCGCGAAGAACTACCGCAACGACGGCGACTCCGTGCACCGCCTCTTCTACGACACGGTGAAGGGCGGCGACTTCCGAGCCCGTGAGTCGAACGTGCACCGCCTCGCGCAGATCTCCGTCGAGATCATCGACCAGTGCGTGGCGCAGGGCGTGCCGTTCGCCCGTGAGTACGGCGGACTGCTCGACAACCGCTCCTTCGGCGGTGTGCAGGTGTCGCGCACCTTCTACGCGCGCGGGCAGACGGGGCAGCAGCTCCTCCTCGGCGCCTACCAGGCCCTCAGCCGCCAGGTCGCCGCGGGCAACATCGAGCTGCATCCCCGTACCGAGATGCTCGACCTCGTGATCGTCGACGGGAAGGCGCGCGGCATCGTCGTCCGTGACCTCGTCACCGGAAAGATCGACACGTACTTCGCGGACGCCGTCGTGCTCGCCTCCGGCGGCTACGGCAACGTCTTCTACCTGTCGACGAACGCCATGAACAGCAACGCGACCGCCATCTGGCGGGCGCACCGGCGCGGCGCCTACTTCGCCAACCCCTGCTTCACCCAGATCCACCCCACCTGCATCCCGCGCACCGGCGACCACCAGTCGAAGCTGACGCTGATGAGCGAGTCGCTCCGCAACGACGGCCGCATCTGGGTGCCGAAGGCCAAGGGCGACGACCGGCCCGCCAACCAGATCCCCGAGGACGAGCGCGACTACTACCTGGAGCGCATCTACCCCGCGTTCGGCAACCTGGTCCCGCGCGACATCGCCTCGCGCGCCGCCAAGAACGTGTGCGACGAGGGCAAGGGCGTCGGGCCCGGCGGACAGGGTGTCTACCTGGACTTCGCCGACGCCATCCAGCGGATGGGCCGCAAGGCCGTCGAGGCCAAGTACGGCAACCTCTTCGACATGTACCAGCGGATCACCGACGAGGATCCGTACCAGGTGCCCATGCGGATCTATCCGGCCGTGCACTACACGATGGGCGGCCTCTGGGTCGACTACGACCTCCAGACCACCGTCCCGGGACTCTTCGCGATCGGCGAGGCGAACTTCTCCGACCACGGCGCCAACCGGCTCGGCGCCTCCGCGCTGATGCAGGGCCTCGCCGACGGCTACTTCGTGCTCCCGGCCACCATCAACGACTACCTGGCGAAGAACCCGCACCACGACGAGGTGAACGCCGACCACCCGGTCGTGCAGGAGGTCGTCGCGGAGACCGAGGACCGGCTCAATCTGCTGCTGTCCGTCGACGGCGACCGCACCCCCGACTCCTTCCACCGCGAACTCGGCGAACTGATGTGGGAGTTCTGCGGCATGGCCCGCACGGACTCCGGGCTGCGCAAGGCGCTGGAGCGGATCCCGCAGATCCGTGAGGAGTTCTGGCGCCGCATCAAGGTGCCGGGCGTCGGCGAGGAGTTCAACCAGTCCCTGGAGAAGGCGAACCGCATCGTCGACTACCTGGAGCTGGCCGAGCTGATGTGCCTCGACGCGCTGCACCGCGCCGAGTCCTGCGGCGGCCACTTCCGCGAGGAGTCGCAGACCCCCGACGGCGAAGCGGCCCGCGTGGACGAGGAGTTCTCCTACGCGGCCGCCTGGGAGTTCACCGGCACCGGCGACGCCCCCACCCTGCACAAGGAAGACCTGGTCTTCGAGTACGTCCACCCCACTCAGCGGAGCTACGCATGAAGCTCACCCTGCGCGTCTGGCGCCAGAAGAACGCCGACGCCGAAGGCGCCATGTCCACGTACGAGGTGGACGGGATCAGCCAGGACATGTCGTTCCTGGAGATGCTCGACACCCTCAACGAGGAACTCATCACGGGCGGCGAGGACCCCGTCGCCTTCGACCACGACTGCCGCGAGGGCATCTGCGGCGCGTGCAGCCTCGTCATCAACGGCGACGCCCACGGCCCCGAGCGCACCACCACCTGCCAGTTGCACATGCGGTCCTTCGAGGACGGCGACACGATCGACATCGAGCCGTGGCGCGCCTCCGCCTTCCCGGTCATCAAGGACCTGGTCGTCGACCGCACCGCCTTCGACCGGATCATCCAGGCCGGCGGCTACATCACCGCCCCGACCGGCACGGCCCCCGAGGCGCACGCCACGCCCGTGCCCAAGCCGGACGCCGACTTCGCCTTCGAGCACGCCGAGTGCATCGGCTGCGGCGCCTGCGTGGCCGCCTGTCCCAACGGCGCGGCCATGCTCTTCACCTCGGCGAAGATCAACCACCTGAACGTGCTGCCGCAGGGCGCCCCCGAGCGGGAGACCCGCGTCCTGGACATGGTGGCGCAGATGGACGACGAGGGCTTCGGCGGCTGCACGCTCACCGGCGAGTGCGCGACGGCCTGCCCCAAGGGCATCCCGCTGTTCTCCATCACGAGCATGAACAAGGAGTGGCTGCGCGCCAACCGCAAGGTCAGCCGCTGAGCCGCACCACCACACGTCCCGCGGACAGCGCGGGGTGGGCGGGACCGGGAGCAGGTGCTCTCCCGGTCCCGTCATCGTGTTCCGGGGTCTGACGCCGCGTCACCTGTGCGCGGTACCGTCCCCTCCATGTATCCGGGAACGTACGACCGAGCCAGGCCGGCCGTCGTCACGGCCGACGGCGACACCACCCTCACCTACGGCGAGCTGGAGGAGAACTCCCTGCGCCTCGCCGACCATCTGCGCACGCGGGGACTGCGCCGGGGCGACCATCTCGCCCTGCTCTGCGGCAACGAGCCGCGCGCCATGGAGGTCTACTGGGCCGCGATGCGCTCGGGCCTCTACCTCACCGCCGTCAACCACCATCTGACCGCCGACGAAGCCGCCTACATCGTGCGCGACTGCGGGGCGAGCGCCCTGATCGTCTCCGGACCGCTGAGCGAACTCGGCTCCGCCGCGGCCGAGTTGTCGCCCGGAGTCACCCATGTGCTCGGCCTCGACGACGGGACCTACGACGCCGCGTTGGCCGCCGCGTCCGCCGAGCCGCCCGAAGTGCAGCCGCGCGGCACCGACATGCTCTACTCGTCCGGGACCACCGGCCGCCCCAAGGGTGTGGAGCCCGCCCTGCCGGAGGGCGACGTGCGCACCGAGCCGTCGACGGTGCAACTCCTCTTCCAGCCCATGTACGGCTTCGACGAGCAGACGGTCTACCTCTGCCCCGCGCCCCTCTACCACGCGGCGCCGCTGCGCTTCTGCGGCACGATCACCGCGACCGGCGGCACCGTCGTCCTCATGAACTCCTTCGACGCGCAAGGGGCGTTGGCGGCCGTCGAACGGCACCGGGTCACCCACAGCCAGTGGGTGCCGACCATGTTCGTCCGGATGCTGAAGCTGCCGGAGGCCGTCCGCGCGCGCTACGACACCTCGTCGATGAAGGTGGCCGTCCATGCCGCGGCGCCCTGTCCCCTGGAGGTGAAGCGGCGGATGATGGAGTGGTGGGGACCCGTCCTGTACGAGTACTACTCGTCCACCGAGGGTAACGGGATCACGTTCATCGGCCCGGACGAGTGGCTGAGCAAGCCGGGTTCCGTCGGACGCGCCGGTCTCCTCGGCGAGTTGAGGATCTGCGACGAGGAGGGGAAGGTCCTGCCGCCAGGGGAGACCGGCACCGTCTACTTCGAGCGCGACGAACTCCCCTTCCGCTACCACCGCGACGACGGCCGCACCCGAGAGGCCCAGCACCCCGAGCACCCGGCGTGGACCACCACCGGGGACATCGGCCATGTCGACGAGGACGGCTACCTCTTCCTCACCGACCGCAAGGCGTTCATGATCATCTCTGGTGGGGTGAACATCTACCCGCAGGAGATCGAGGACTGCCTCGTCCTGCACCCGGCGGTCGCCGACGTGGCCGTCGTCGGCGTGCCGGACGAGGAGATGGGGGAGTCGGTACGGGCGTATGTGGAGCCTGCCGAAGGCGCCCCTCCCGGACCGGGGCTGGCGGCCGAGCTGATTGCTTACGTCCGTGACCGGATGGCGCACTACAAGGTGCCCAGGGACGTCGAGTTCGTCGGTTCGCTGCCGCGCACGCCCACCGGGAAGCTGGCCAAGGGCAGGCTCCGTCAGGGCAGCAGTCGCCGGAGATAGGGGGCGGTACGGCTGTCGGGGCAGGCGGCCACCGCCGAGGGCGGTCCCGCGACGACGACGTGGCCGCCCGCGTCCCCGCCGCCCGGCCCCATGTCGATCACCCAGTCCGCGCCCGCGACGACCGCCATGTCGTGCTCCACGACGATCACGGAGTGCCCCGCGTCGACGAGCCCGTTCAGCTGCCGCAGCAGTACCTCCACGTCGGCCGGGTGCAGTCCGGTGGTCGGCTCGTCCAGCAGGTACACGGTGTGTGCGCGCCGCGCCCGCTGCAACTCGCTCGCCAGCTTGATGCGTTGGGCCTCGCCGCCGGACAGCTCGGTCGCGGGCTGGCCCAGCCGCAGATAGCCGAGGCCGACGTCGAGCAGCGTGCGCAGGCTGCGCTCCACGGTCGTCGCCGCGGGGTCGTCCGCGAAGAACGCGGCCGCCGACTCCACGGTCAGGTCGAGGACCTCGGCGATGTTCAGCCCCCGGTGGGTGACCTCCAGCGTCTCCTTGTTGTAGCGGGCGCCGCCGCAGGTCGGGCACGGCGCGTACGTGCTCGGCAGGAAGAGGAGTTCGACGCTGACGAAGCCCTCGCCCTGGCAGGTCTCGCAGCGTCCGCCGGTGACGTTGAAGGAGAACCGCCCCACGCCGTAGCCCCGGGCCCTCGCCTCGTCGGTGGCCGCGAACACCTTGCGGACGACGTCGAACAGACCGGTGTACGTGGCCAGGTTGGACCTCGGCGTGCGCCCGATCGGCTTCTGGTCCACGAACACCAGGCGCCCCACACCCTCCCGGCCCTCCGTGATCTCACCGATCAGCGTCGACTTGCCGGAGCCCGAGACACCGGTGACGGCCGTGAAGGCGCCGAGCGGCACGTCGACCGTCACGTCCCGCAGATTGTGCCGGGTCACCGGACCGAGCGTGAACCAGTCACGTGGCGTACGGATCTGACGCCCGGTCACCGGTACTTCGTCGAACAGGAAGCGGGCGGTTGCCGAGCCCTCGACGCCCTTCAGCGCGGCCACCGGACCGCTGTGCAGCACCTCCCCGCCGTGCTCGCCGGCCAGCGGGCCCACATCCACCAGCCAGTCCGCGTGCCGCATCACGTCCAACTGGTGCTCGACCACGAAGACCGAGTTCCCGGCAGCCTTCAGCCGGTCGAGGACCGTGAGCAGCGACTCGGTGTCGGCGGGATGCAGACCCGCCGAGGGCTCGTCGAGGACGTACACGACACCGAAGAGCCCCGACCTCAACTGGGTCGCCAGCCGCAGGCGTTGCAGTTCACCGGAGGAGAGGGTGGGGGTGGCGCGGTCCAGGCTCAGATAGCCGAGACCGAGTTCCGTGACCGTGCCGATCCGGGCCCGCAGATCCTCGGTGAGGACGCGCGCGGTCTCGGAGGGGTCGGAGGTGTCCAGGATGCGGGCCAGCTCCGTCAGCGGCAGCCGGGCCAGCTCCGCGACGTTCTTCCCCGCGAAGGTCACCGCCAGCGACTCGGCCCGCAGCCGCGCCCCGCCGCACACCGGACACGGCGTGCTGTGCAGGAACTTCTCCGCCTTCGCCCGCAGCGACTGGCTCTTGGAGTCCGAGAAGGTCTTCAGCACGTACCGGTTCGCGCTCATGTACGTGCCCTGGTAGGGGCGTTGGATACGGTCCGCGTCCCGCACCGGGTGCACGGTCACCACCGGCTGCTCGTCCGTGAACAGGATCCAGTCCCGGTCCTCCTGCTCCAACTCCCGCCAGGGGATGTCCACGTCGTAGCCGAGCGCCGCGAGGATGTCCCGCAGGTTCTTGCCCTGCCAGGCGCCGGGCCAGGCCGCGATCGCGCCCTCGCGGATCGACAGCGCGGGATCGGGGACGAGGAGTTCCTCCGTGGTGCGGTGGACCCGGCCCAGACCGTGGCACTCCGGGCAGGCGCCGGCCGCCGTGTTCGGCGAGAACGCGTCCGAATCGAGCCGCTCGGCGCCCCGCGGGTAGCTGCCGGCCCGCGAGAACAGCATCCGCAGCGAGTTCGAGAGCGTGGTGACCGTGCCGACCGAGGACCGGGAGGTCGGCGCCGACCGGCTCTGCTGCAGCGACACCGCAGGCGGCAGTCCGCTGATCTCGCCGACCTTCGGCGCGCCGACCTGATGGATGAGGCGGCGCGCGTACGGGGCGACCGACTCGAAGTAGCGGCGCTGCGCCTCCGCGTAGATGGTCCCGAAGGCGAGCGACGACTTGCCCGACCCCGACACCCCGGTGAAGACCGCGAGGACATCCCGGGGGACGTCGACGTCGACACCCTTGAGGTTGTGCTCACGGGCGCCACGCACCCGCACGAGGCCGTCGTGGCGGGGATCGGACGGGGCGGGGTGGTGCATGGGGCGGGCTCCCGGTCGTACAGAGGTCACTCTTGCGTGCTCCATGATCCACCCATGGGGTGCGGTGGCGCGCGCCCGGCGGCGCGGCGGCGGACGCCCCGGAGAACGTCCGATGAATGATGTGCACATGCCTTGACGGGCCGTCGCGGGCCCACGCACCGTTACGGGGTCTCCTTTACGGGGTTTCCTTTTTACGGGTCTCCTTCGGTCGAGCGTGGGGTTGGGGTACGTGAACAGCAGACTGTTCGGCGTCGGCGCGGCACTGTGCGCCCTCGCCCTCGTGGGTGCGGCACCGTCTCCGGCCACGTCGGCGCCCCGGCACGGGCTGCCGCTCGGCGCCGCGGGCCTGTCCGAGACCCGGACGACACGGACGCTCCAGCCCGGCGTGACGCTCACCCGCATCGTGCGCGGCGCCGACGCCCCGGCGATGGACTGGACCGTGGAGCTGTCCATCCCGGGCGGCGCCGGATCCCCCGACCCGGACGCGCCGCCGACCGCGCTCAAGGACGAGGAGAGCGCGGGCGAACTCAGCGCCGCGCTGCGCGCGAAGGGCTTCGACGCCCGCTCGGAGAACGTCACCACCCCGGCGACCGCCGACTACGCGGGCGGCACGCTCGGCTGGCGGGTCCGCGTCGGCGCCTTCCCCAGCGAGAGCGCGGCCACCGCCGAACGCACCCGGCTGCGCACCGCCGGATACACCGGGTCCGCCTGGTACACCGGCTGGGACGGCGACGCCGGGGACCGCGGCCCCTGGCACGTCGACGTCCTCACCATCGACCCGAAGAAGTTCCACGGCGACCTCAGAGCCAGTTACGGCCCCGACCTGGAGAACCGCGAGACGACCAGCGCGCTCGCCGCCGCCGACGGAGCGACCGCGGGCGTCAACGCGGGCTTCTTCGTCCTCGACCCCAAGGCGGGCGCCCCCGGCGACCCGGCCGGTGTCGGCGTCTACGACGGACGGCTGCTCAGCGAGCCGGTGAACGGCCGCCCCGGGCTCGTCGTCCACGACTCCGCGCGCGGCACCGCCGTCACCCGCTTCACCTGGAGCGGCACGGTCACCGCGGGCCGCACCTCGCTGCCGCTGGACGGCATCGACCGCGTCCCCGGCCTGATCCGCAACTGCGGCGGCACCGCCGACGACCTCCCGACGGCCCGTCCGCTGCACGACACCACCTGCACCGACCTCGACGAACTCATCGCGTTCACAACCGAGTTCGGCAAGGAGACCCCGAAGGGCGAGGGTGCCGAGGCCGTGCTCGACCGGCACGGCAAGGTCGTCGAGGTCCGCCCGGCACGCGGCGGCGTCCTGCCCGCCGGAGGCCGCAGCGTCCAGGCGACCGGCAGCTACGCAGCCAGGCTCACGGCGCTCGCCGAAGTCGGCCGGTCCCTGCGCGTCCAGAGCGGACTGAAGGACACCAGGGGCCGCCCCGTCACCACGTCCCGCACCACCAGCGTCCTCAATGGCGGCCCCGAACTCGTCCGCGACGGCCGCCTCCACGTCACCCCGGCCGCCGACGGCATGGTGCAGCCCGGCAACCCGAGCTTCTACTACGGCTGGGTGCACAAGCGGAACCCGCGCACCATCGCCGGGACGGACACCGCCGGCCGGACCGTGCTCATCACCGCCGACGGCCGCGGCACCGGGTCGCTCGGCCTGAGCATCCCGGAGAGCGCGGCCGTCGCCAAGGCGCTGGGGCTGAAGGCCGCCATCAACCTCGACGGCGGCGGCTCGACCACGATGGTCGTGGACGGCCAGGTGATCAACGACCCGTCCGATGCCACCGGTGAACGCCCGGTCGGGGACGCCCTGTTGGTGCTCCCCGCCAAACGCTGAAGCAGACCCGGCACCACGGAAGAGGCACGATCCGCCGACGACCCACGGGAGCCGCCATGACCGCCGCCCTGACCCGCCGCGCCAGACCGCTGCTGCTCGTCCTGGCCGCGCTGCTGCTCACCCTCGGAGCGGCGCCGTCGGCCGTCGCGGCCCGGGCGCGGCCCGCCGCCGAGGTCGTCGCCGTCACCCGGGTCGCCGAGCGGCAGGTGGACCTCTCGGTACGCGCGTCGGCGCTCGGCGGCCGGACCGTGAAGGTCCGCCTGCTCACCCCCGACGGCTGGGACCCCGCCGACCGCCGCAAGCACTGGCCCACCCTCTGGCTGCTCCACGGCTGCTGCGGCGACTACACGTCCTGGACGGGCCAGACCGACGTCGCCTCCCTCGACAGCCTGCGCGACGTCCTCGTCGTCATGCCCGAGGCCGGCTGGAACGGCTGGTACAGCGACTGGTGGAACCACGGCCAGGGCGGCGACCCCGCCTGGGACACCTTCCACACCCGCGACCTGCGCCGCCTCCTGGAGCGCGACTGGGGCGCCGGCTCCCGCCGGGTCGTCGCCGGACTGTCCATGGGCGGTCAGGGCGCGCTGCTCTACGCGGCCCGGCACCCCGGCATGTTCAAGGCGGCGGCCGCCTACTCCGGCTCCGCCCACCCGCTCCTGAACGACGAGTCCACCACTCGCATCCTGGGCTTCTTCGCCGGACAGGGCACCGACCCGCTGCGCGTCTGGGGCGACCCCGTCGCCCAGCGCGCCGTCTGGGCGGCCCACGACCCGTACTACCTGGCCGAACGCCTGAAGACGCTGCCGGTCTACCTCTCCAGCGGCGACGGCACGGCAGGACCGCTGGACCCGCCGGGCGCCACCAACGCCCTGGAGGCCGACTTCAACCGGCAGAACCACGCACTCGCCGACCGGCTGAGGGAACTGGGCGCCAAGCACCTCACCACCCACTTCTACGGCCCCGGCACCCACACCTGGCCCTACTGGCAGCGCGAACTGCACGCCTCGCTGCCGATGCTGCTCCGCGGTCTCGGGCTCCGCTGAGCCGGCGTCAGGCAGGCGTCAGGCAGGCGTCAGGCAGGCGTCAGACGGGCGATCCGGGCCAGGCGGCGGTACGACTCCAGCAGGCCCTCACGGTCGTACGTACTGGTCGTGACCAGTACCTCCTGCGCCCCGCTCTCCTTGATGACCGTCTCCAGCTCGTCGGCGACCTGCTGCTCCGTGCCCGCGATGTGGCCGCGCAGGCCCGCCTCGTAGAACTCGCGCTCCTTCGCGGTCAGCTCCAGCGACGCCACCCGTTCGGCGGGCGGCAGCGGCGGGAACGTGCCGTGCGTGCGCGAGTGCGCCATCGACCACGCCTCGGGGATCAGCAGCCGGCGGGCCTCCGGCTCGCTGCCGGCGACCGCGACCGTCCCGGAGATCACCACATACGGCTCGGCCGCCCAGACGGAGGGACGGAACTCGGCGCGGTAGGTGTCGATGCCGCGCAGCATCTTCTCCCGGCTCCGCAGATCGCCGATGACCATGGGCAGACCTGCCCGGGCCGCGATCGAGGCTCCCTCGCCCATCGCCAGGACGAACGGCGGCACGGTCAGCCCCTCGGACGGGCGGGCGTGGGCGCGCGTCGCCGACGTACCGGTGAAGAACGCGAGGAGTTCGTCGAGCTGGCCCGCGAAGTCGTCGGCGACGTCCTTGTCCCGGCCGAGCGCCCGGCGCACCCCGTCCGTGAACCCGACCGAACGGCCCAGACCCATGTCGATGCGGCCCGGGAACAGCGACTCCAGGACCCCGAACTGCTCGGCCACCACGAGCGGCTGATGGTTGGGCAGCATGACACCGCCGGTGCCGACGCGCAGCTTGCGGGTGGCCGCCGCGACGGCCGCGGCCAGCACGGTCGGAGCCGATCCGGCCACGCCGGGCACCCCGTGGTGCTCGCTGACCCAGAACCGGTGATAGCCGAGTCGCTCCAGGTCCTGGGCGAGGGCGACGGTGTCGCGCAGCGCGTCGGGGCCCGAGTGGCCCTCGCGGGTGCGGGAGCGGTCCAGGACGGAGAAGCGGGTCGTTTCGATCACGGTGGTCACGTCCTGTTCAACGCGCAGCCCCGCCGAGGATTCCCGGTCGCGCCCCTTAGGGTGCTGTCCGTGACCGGTGACTCGCAGCCGCTGGCTGTTTTCGATCTCGACGGGACGCTTGCCGACACCGCGCACCGGCAGCGGTTTCTGGAGCGCAAGCCGCGGGACTGGGACGGATTCTTCGGCGCGGCCCCCGACGATCCGCCGCTGGCCGAAGGCGTCGCCCTGGCGCGGGGGAGCGCCGAGGAGTGCGAGGTCGTGTACCTGACCGGACGTCCCGAGCGGTGCCGTGCCGACACCGTGGCCTGGCTCGCCGCGCAGGGCCTGCCCGCCGGGACGCTGCACATGCGGCGCAACGACGACCGCAGGCCCGCCCGGCGGACGAAACTGCAGATCCTGCGGCGTATGGCACGCGGCCGCACCGTGCGGATGCTCGTCGACGACGACGAACTGGTCTGCGACGAGGCGGAGCGCGCCGGATTCACCGTCGTACGGGCCCGCTGGGCGAGCACGTCGACGGCCCTGAAGGACGCGCAGGAACGCGAGGGCCGTACCTGACCGCGGGCGGGGCCCGACAGCGCGGCGGGGCCGGGCGGTTCAGGCTCCTCCGTCGCCGTCCTCCAGCCGGAAACCCACCTTCAGGCCCACTTGGTAGTGCTCGACCTCCCCGTCCACGATCTGGCCCCTGACCTGGGTGACCTCGAACCAGTCGAGGTTGCGCAGGGTCTGCGAGGCGCGGCTGACGCCGTTGCGGATCGCCTGGTCGATCCCCTCGTGCGAGGTGCCGACGATCTCCGTGACGCGGTACGTGTGATTCGACATGGTTCCACCGTGCCCCAGGCCGCCCACTTCCGCGAGGGATCGCGTGTTCGACTTACTTCCCGGTAACTCTTGACCGCGGCAATGGTCCATACCAAAATCCAGCCACACCCGTACGAGCGTCGTGCTCGGTCCCCCACGTCGGGCCGATCCTCCCTGTCCGCAGGCAGAAAGTGACCCTCGTGATCTCCCGCCGTGCCGTGTTGTCCTCCGGTTTCCTCGTCGCCGCGTCCGGCCTGCTGACCACGGCCTGCAATGTACTGCCGGGTGGTGACGGGGGTCGCACCACCATCACGGTGTGGCTGATGCAGGGCAGCGCGTCGGACGCGTTCATCAAGCGGTTCACCAAGGAGTTCGAGGCCGAGCACGGCGATCTGCGGCTCGATGTCCGGATCCAGGAGTGGACGGGCATCGGCGACAAGGTCACCAAGGCGCTCGCCGTCAAGGGCGGGGCGGACGGCGCCCCCGACGTCATCGAGGTCGGCAACACCCAGGTCCCCGGTTACGCCGATGGTGACGGGCTGCTCGAACTGT
Organism: Streptomyces sp. NPDC057694; assembly: GCF_042799415.1. Classification (NCBI taxonomy): domain Bacteria; kingdom Bacillati; phylum Actinomycetota; class Actinomycetes; order Kitasatosporales; family Streptomycetaceae; genus Streptomyces; species Streptomyces sp. NPDC057694. The sequence continues at coordinate 925,913 of NZ_JBHVIX010000001.1, read as the reverse complement.
CGCTGGAGTCCGCGCGCGACCTCGGCATGGACGACTGGCTGCCGGGTCTCGCCGAGCCCGGCGCCGACAACGGCCGCCAGTTCGGCATCCCCTGGTACGCCGCCAACCGCGTCGTCATCTACAACAAGTCGCTCTTCGACGCGGCGGGCGTCAAGAAGCCGCCGAAGACCCGGGACCAGTGGCTCGACATGACGCGCCGCCTCGACTCAGGCGGCAAGCAGGGCATCTACCTCGCCGGGCAGGACTGGTACACGCTGTCGGGCTTCATCTGGGACGAGGGCGGCGAACTCGCCCACGAGTCGGTCGGTACCTGGACCGGCGCCCTCCACAGCGACGCGGCCCTGCGCGGCATGGCCTTCTACGCCCAGCTCCAGCAGCTCGGCGACGGCCCCAAGGACGCCGACGAGGAACACCCCTCGCAGGCCGACCGGTTCGCCGAGGGCGACGTCGCCCAGATCATCTCGGTGCCGGGCGCCACCACGCGCATCCTGCAGAAGAACCCGTCCCTGAAGAACAAGCTGGGCTTCTTCCCGATCCCGGGGAAGACCGCGGCGCGGGCGGGCGCCGTCTTCACCGGCGGTTCGGACCTCGTCATCCGCGCGAACACCGCCCACCGCAGGGGCGCGGTCGCCGTGGTCGAGGCCCTGGCCGGCAAGAAGTGGAACACCGAGCTGGCCAGGGCCATGAACTACGTACCGAACAAGACCACGCTCGCCGCCGCGGTGGCCGGCGAGCCGGGTGTCGCCGCGATGGCCGTGGGCGCCGCCCACGGCAAGGCGACCCCGGCCTCCCCCCTCTGGGCGACCGTGGAGGCCGCCGACAACCCCATCAAGGCCTACATGTCCCAGGTCCTGCTGGGCGCCGACCCGAAGACGGAGGCCGAGAAGGCCTCGAAGGAGATCACGAAGCGCCTGGACGACAGCGCGGAGTAGCCCCGTAAGGGGCGCGGGGAACTGCGCGAGCAACCACGACGCACCGTCACTCTGACAACCGCTCACCCCCGACGGCGCTCAGGGACAACGCGAACCGCCCCGCGTCATCGGTCCACCAGTGCGTCAACTCCATCCCGGCAGAACGCAGTTCCCCCGCAACCCCGCCCCGCCGGAACTTGGCGGACACCTCGGTCCGCACCTCCTCACCCGCCCCGAACTCGACCACCAGATCCACCCCCGGAATCTTGACGACCTGCTCCCGAGCGGAGCGCAACCGCATCTCGATCCACTCGGCCCGCCCGTCCCAGAGCGCGACATGCTCGAACGCGGCCGGGTCGAAGTCGGCGCCCAGCTCCCGGTTCATCACGGCCAGCACGTTCTTGTTGAACGCGGCCGTGACCCCGGCCGCGTCGTCGTACGCGGCGACCAGCTGCGCCTCGTCCTTGACCAGATCCGTACCCAGCAGGAAGAAGTCGCCGGGCGACAGCAGCCCGCGCACCGACGCGAGGAACGCCGTCCGCTCCTCGGGCAGCAGATTGCCGATCGTGCCCCCGAGGAACGCCACCAGCCGCGGTCCCGGCGTCGCGGGCAGGACCAGGTCCCGGGTGAAGTCGGCGACGAGCGCGTGGACGGCGAGCCCGGGATGCTCGGCGAGCAGCGTGCGGGCGGCGCCCCGCAGCGCGCTCTCGCTGACGTCCACCGGCACGTACGCCGCCAGGTCCGGCAGCGCGTCCAGCAGATGGCGGGTCTTGTCGGACGAGCCCGAGCCCAGCTCGACCAGGGTGCGCGCCCCGGTCGCCGCCGCGATCTCGGGCGCGCGGGCCAGCAGGATCTCCCGCTCGGCCCGGGTCGGGTAGTACTCGGGCAGCGTCGTGATCTCGTCGAACAGTTCGCTGCCGTGCGCGTCGTAGAACCACTTCGGCGGCAGTGTCTTGGGGGTGCGGGTCAGCCCGTGCAGGACGTCGGCCCGCAGGGCCGCGTCGGTCGCGTCCGCGGGCAGGGTGCGGGTGACGTCAAAAGTGGGGTTCGTGGTCACGCGGCAGGCTCCTTGAGCGGGGTGAGCAGGACGTCGGTGCGACTCGCGGCGAGCAGGGTCCGATCGGGCACCTCGGTCCAGCGCGGATCGTCGTCGTAGGGCTCGGAGGCGACGACGGTGCCGCGACCGGGGTCCGCGAAGTACCACAGGGTGTCGCCCCAGGCCGTCGCGGTGATCGTCTCGCCGTCGGTGAGCAGGAGATTGAGCCGGGCCGCGGGCTGGGCCGCGGCCACGTCGAGCACGGTGTCGGCCAGCGCCTGGGCGGGCTCGTCCCCGGTGCGCAGCCGGTGCAGGGTGAGCGCCCACAGGAACGCGGCGTCGCACCGCGCCTCCATGGACAGCAGCTCGGCGGGCGGCAGCGCGGGCACGAGCGCCGCCAGCGACCCGGGCCAGCCCGGCACCGCCCCGTTGTGGCTGAACAGCCAGGGGCCCGCCGCGTACGGCGCCGCCGCGGCCTCCCCGTCCGCGCCCGCGAGCGTCGCGTCCCGTACGGCGGCCAGGAACGCCCCGGAGCGGACGACCCGGGTCAGATCCGCGTACGCGGCATCACCCCAGACCGGCCCGAAGCGGCGGTAGCGGGCCGGCACCGGATCGCCGTCCGCGTACCAGCCCACACCGAAGCCGTCGGCGTTCACAGTCCCGTGCCGCTGTCTGCGCGGCTCCCACGACTGCCGGAACAGGCTGTGCGGCGGCGCGTTCAGCACCTCGCCGAGCGCCACCGGCGTTCCCAGATAGGCAAGATGACGGCACATCAGGAACCGTCCTCCCGCTGCTGGGCGTCCCGCGCCGTGCGGAACCCGGAGAAGATCTGGCGGCGCACCGGATAGTCCCAGTTGCGGAACGTGCCCCGGCACACGACCTGGTCCACCGCGAACGAACCGCCGCGCAGCACCTTGTGGTCGGAGCCGAAGAAGACCTCCGAGTACTCGCGGTACGGGTACGGGGCGAAGCCCGGGTAGGGCAGGAAGTCGCTGGACGTCCACTCCCACACGTCCCCGATCAGCTGGCGCACCCCGAGGGCGGACTCGCCGAGCGGATAGCTGCCGGCGGGGGCCGGGCGCAGATGGTGCTGGCCCAGGTTCGCGCGCTCCGGAGTCGGATCGGCGTCGCCCCACGGGTAGCGCGTCGAGCGGCCCGTCGCCGGGTCGAAGCGGGCCGCCTTCTCCCACTCCTCCTCCGTCGGCAGCCTGCGCCCCGCCCAGCGGGCATAGGCGTCGGCCTCGTACCAGCTCACGTGCAGCACCGGCTCGTCGGGCGGTACGACCTCCGTGACCCCGAACCGCCGGCGCAGCCACTGGCCGCCCGCGTCGCGCCGCCAGAACTGCGGTGCCTGGAGGCCGTGGTCGCGCACCATGGCCCAGCCCGCCGGCGACCACCACTCGGGTGTGCCGTAGCCGCCGTCGGCGATGAACTCCAGATACGCCCCGTTCGTCACCGGCGTCGTGTCGATGTGGAACGGCGGCACCAGGCGGGTGTGGGCCGGCCGTTCGTTGTCCAGCGCCCAGGGCTCCACGGACGTACCCATGGTGAACGGGCCACCGGGGACGAGGACTTCGGACGGTCCGGAGAACGGTTCGGTGAGCGGTCCGGGGTCCGGAGCGGTCAACGCGGTGGCGCCGGTACGGAGCTGATGGGTGATCAGCATCGTCTCGTCGTGCTGCTGCTCGTGCTGGGCGATCATGCCGAAGGCGAAGCCCGACCGGGTCAGCCGCTCCCCGCCCTCGGCGCCGAACGACGCGCCCGCCAGCACGTCCAGGGCCCGCCCGCGCACCTCGGCCGCGTAGCCGCGCGCCTCTTGTGGCGCCAGCAGCGGCAGGCTGGGGCGCTCGGAGCGCGGATGCTCGAACGCGTCGTACAGCGGGTCGATCTCGGGCCGGATCGCCTCACGGCCGCCGACGGCGCGCAGCAGCCACTGCTCCTCCTGATTGCCGATGTGCGCGAGATCCCACACCAGCGGAGACATCAACGGCGAGTGCTGCGCGGTCAGTTCGGGTTCCTCGACGCAGCTCGTGAGCAGGGTCGTGCGCAGCCGTGCGGTCTCCAGCGCGTCGACCGCGCGGCGCCTGAGCGCCTCCGGATCCACGGCCCCGTTCTCTGTGTCCTTCGGGGGGTGCTGAGCGTTCATGAGCGGACGGTCCTCCCCTGTGCGGGTGCGGTCGCGTTGTCGCGGAGCAGGTCGAGCACGTCGTCGGCGGGGCAGCGCCCACGCAGCACGTAACGCCGTGTGAAGTCGGCGACGGCCCGGCACACCTCGGGCTCCGCGCCGATCCGGGGGAGCGCGTCGAGCGCCGCGGTGAAGCAGGCCGCGGCCGCCTCCCGCAGCTCCGGATCGGTGAGGGCGAGGCGGGCCGCGTCCTGCCACAGCGGGTTGTGCGGCGGGGGCAGCGGCCCGGAACGCTCCGCGAGGCGTTTCACGGCCCGGTACGCGGTCTCGGCGGCCTGCGGGTCGTCGAACAGGGCCGTCGTCACGGCGAGCGGAATCAGCCAGCCGTCGTCGCCGGGCTGCGCGTCGATCATCCGGAGTTCGAGGTGGCCGCGCGGGCGCACCGGCGGAAACAGCGTGCTCAGGTGGTAGTCGAGATCGGACCGGGTCGGCGGCCGCGGGTCACCCGTGCTCACCCACTCGCGGAACGTCAGCCGCTCGGGCACGTCCCACGGCCCGCTGTCCCGGCGCACGCACATCACCGGTGCGTCGAGGACGTGCCGCGCCCACGCCGTGCGCGGCTCCGCGGCCGGGCCCGGCGCGCCGGAGCGCCCCGGGTCGATGCGCTCCCACAGCAACTGCCGGGTCGAGCGCCAGCCGGTGGCCCGCCCGGACAGCATCGGAGAGTTGGCGAACGCGGCGACCAGGACCGCGCCGAGCAGGTGCGAGAGCACCCAGCGCCTGCCGTGCCCCAGCGGGCCGGGCTCCTCGTGTCCCGCGTCCAGGCACACCTGCACGGACGCCGACGAGCACATCATGGAGCGGCCGGCGGGTCCGGCCCGGTCGAGGGACGCCTCCAGAGCGTCGTAGCGGGGTTCGTGCAGCACCCGCCGCGGCGGCCGCCACGGGTCGGTGCCCTCACCCGAGAGGACGAGCCCGTGGTCGCGGAGCACGGTGCGGACGGCGGTCAGATCGGCCCGCATGACCGAGACACATTCCGTCAGGGTGGCGGCGGGGAGCGAACTGAGCTCCAGCTGGCCGCCGGGTTCCACGGTGAGCGCCGACCGCAGGGGTACGGCGCGCAGCGCGACATAGGCCGCGTCGAGTCGTTCGGGAGCCAGCGGGTGCCAGGGCGCCCCCTGCGGGCGCGGCTCGTGCACCATCCATTCCAGCTCGACACCGACCGCGCGGGGCGGGCCGGTCTTGAAGCAGATGCCCCGGATCAGGGCCTCCACCTCGGCAGCCTCGGTGAGCAGCGCACCGGGGCTCGTACAGTCTGCCTCGCTCATACCGGGATTCCTCCTGGTCCTCACCCGTCCCATGGTCCCCGGTCGGGGCCACGGCGTCGATTCGGCCCGGGTCGGGCCGTTTCGGGCAACGCTCGTCCTACCCAAAACCCTCGCCGGGAATCGCACAAGGGTGCGCCTGCGGGTGGGTGCGGCGGGGCGGGCCCGGCGAAAACCTGTTGTCCCCGCGGCCACCCGACGCACACGATGAGTTCATGGATTCGACGGTGGAGAGCACGGGGGAGCGCGCGTGAGTGCCCGGTTGCGGGAGATCGCGCAGCGCACGCAGGACATCGTCGCCACGGGGGAGTACGTCACGGGGGACGGACGCACGGTCGTCCTCGCCGACGCGGTGGCGCGGGCCCGGGAGGGCACGCGCGTGTACGGTCCCGAGCCGGTGGCCGTGCCGCCCGCGCCGGCCGTGGCGGCGCCGTCCGTCGAGGTCACGGGGGAGAGCAGCCTCGACGCGGCGCGCCGCATGACGGGGGAGCGGGCGGAGCGGATCGCGGTGCTGAACTTCGCGTCCGCCCGCAACCCCGGCGGCGGTTTCCTGAACGGGGCGCAGGCCCAGGAGGAGGCCGTCTGCCGCGCCTCGGCGCTGTACACCTGCCTGCTCCAGGCGCCGGAGTTCTACGACCACCACCGCGCCGACCGGGACGTCTTCTACAGCGACCGGGTCATCCACACCCCCGGCGTACCGGTGTTCCGGGACGAGCGCGGCCGACTCCTCGACGAGCCCTACCAGGTGGGTTTCCTGACCTCCCCCGCGCCGAACGCGGGGGTGATCGCGAGCCGCACCCCGGAGCGGGTCGCCCGGATCCCCGCCGCGCTGGCGAGCCGCGCCGAGCGCGTCCTGGAGGTCGCGGCCCTGCACGGCTACCGACGCCTCGTGCTCGGGGCGTGGGGCTGCGGTGTGTTCCGCAACGACCCGGAGCAGGTCGCGCGGGCGTTCGCGGACCTGCTGGACGGCCGCTTCCACGGCCGCTTCGAGCAGGTCGTCTTCGCGGTCCTCGACCGCACGAAGGACGCGGCGACCCGCTCGGCGTTCGAGCGGGTCCTCACCGGTCGGCAGGCCGCTCAGCGCCAGCCGTAGCGCTCCCGGAGCCGCAGCACCACCGTGTTGAAGCGGCCGCGGTCCAGGGCGCACGCCTCGCGCCGCATCCCCTGGTCGTGCACCCGCAGTACCCGGTCCAGATCCACCCACGAGTCGCGGCCGTCGCGGTCCCAGGGGCCGGAGCCGAGCGCGATCCACTCGCGGTCGTGGTCGTGCCGCTTGCTCGACAACTGCACGGCCAGCAGCGTCCCGGCCGCCTCGCGGGCGACGACGAGAACGGGACGGTCCTTGCCGCGTCCGTCGTTCTCCTCGAAGGGCACCCACGTCCAGACGATCTCGCCCGGGTCGGGGTCGCCGTCGTGCGCGGGCGCGTACTCGGTGCGCACCGGGCCCACCCGGCGCGGCTCGGCCTCCACCGTGGCCGTCGCTCCGAAGCGGCCGGGGTGCTCGTGCGGGGAATCATCCGTAAAGGCAGTCACGCGGGTCACGTTAGAGCCTGGACGGCCCAATCCGCGCGGCGGGTCCGCCTGATGACCCGCAGGCTCGGCACATGGCACGACGACGCATACACCTCACCGCCCTGACCGCACTTCCCGCGCTGCTGCTCCTGACCGGCGCCCTCGCCCCCGGCGCCGCACGGGCCGACGCCACGGACGCACCGGCCCCGCCGCGCACCGTTTCGGCCTGGCTGCCGTACTGGGACCAGGAGAACGCCTACCAGGACGCCCTCGCGCACGCCGCGCAGCTGCGCACCGTCAGCCCCTTCTGGTACGAGACGAAGTCCGCGACCCGTGTCGACGGCCACCCCGGGGCGGGCGAGCGCCGCATCGTCAACGGCCTGCACGCCAAAGGCATCCAGGTCGTCCCGACCGTGATGGAACAGATGAAGCCCGGCGCACTCGGCGCCGTCATGACCAGCCCCGCCCGCCGCGCCGAACACATCGACGCGCTCCTCGCCGTCGTCCGCAGCCGGGCCTACGACGGCATCGACCTCGACTACGAGACCATCGCGCCGAGCCCCGACGACACCTACCGCGCCGTGCGCACCGGATACGCCGACTTCGTCACCGACCTCTGCGCCCGCCTGCACGCCCTGCGCAAGCAGTGCTTCGTCACCGTGACCCCCAAGACCCGTACCAGCGGCCGCGTCTGGGACTACGAGCGGCTGGGCGCCGCCGCCGACCGGGTCCGCGTCATGGCGTACAACCTGCACTGGGCCGAGGGCGCGCCCGGCCCGCTCTCCACCCCGCAGTGGTACGACGAGATCCTGGCCACGGCCACCGCCCAAGTCCCCCTCGCCAAGCTGGAGATGGGGCTGCCGGCCTACGGCTGGAACTGGGCGGTCGGCAAGAAGGGCCGCGCACAGCACGTGACATGGAAGGACGCCGAGGCGCTGCGCCGCAAGGAGAAGGCGCCGTACACCCTCGACCCCGGCTCCAGCACCCCGCACTTCACGTACAAGGACGGCACGACCCGCCGCACCGTCTGGTACCAGGACGCACGCGGCACCGCGGCCCACCTGGCCGTGCTGCGCGCCTACGGCGTCCCCCACACGGTGCTGTGGGCGCTGGGCTTCGAGGACCCGGCGGTGTGGAAGGTGCTCGCAGACGGCTAGGGCGCGCGACGCCCCAAGTACCTTGACGGATAACTGTGTTGACCACCCGGACGGCACGGAGTGCCCGCCCGGCGCCCGGCGCGGACACTCCTTCTGGAAAGATGCCGTACGCCATGGTGCAGAAACCGCAGATACCCAGTCAGCAGCCCGTGCCCGCCGATCCCACGACGGGCCCGGCCCGTGGCTCTGCGCCCACGAGCGCGGACGTCGCGCGCCGGGCCGGGGTCTCGCGCGCCACCGTCAGCTATGTCCTGAACAACACCAGCGCCGTACGGATCAGCGAACCGACCCGGCGCCGCGTCCACGAGGCCGCCAAGGAACTCGGCTACGTCCCGCACGCGGCCGCCCGCAGCCTGCGCGCCGGACACACCCGCATCGTCCTCATGCCGACGCCCGACGTGCCGGCCGGCACCCTGTACAGCGAATTCCTCAACGAGTTCCAGTGGGCGCTCAGCCGGTTCGACTACACCGCGGTGCAGTACGGGAGCGTGGGCATCGTCGGTGGCGACGCGGCCCGCGCCTGGGCCGAACTGCGGCCCGTCGCCGTGCTCGCCCCGGTCGGCATGGGCCGGCGCGGCATCGACATCCTCCAGCGGTCCGGCGCCAAGGCCGTCATCACCCTCGGCGCCGAGCCGGTCGAGGGCGCGCACGCCCTGATCACCGACCATCGCGCGGTGGGCCGGGTCGCGGCCGGACATCTGCTGGAGCGCGGGCACCGCCGCATCGGCGTCCTGATGCCGCGCGAGGACGGCCTGGCCGCGTTCGCCGAGCCACGCCTCGCGGGCGTCCGCGAGGCCGGCGCCGAGGCGGTCGCGCTGCCGGTGGCCTACGACGAGGAGCACGCGGCTCAAGTCGTCGAACGGATAGGCGAGTTGGGCCTCGGCGCCGTGTTCGCCTACAACGACGAGTACGCGATGCTGCTGATGCGCGCGCTGCAGGATGCTGGCGTCGACATCCCCGGTGAGGTCGCCGTCGTCGGCGCCGACGATCTGATGCTGGGTCGGCTGCTGCGGCCCCGGCTGACGACCGTACGCCTCGCCCGGCCCTCGGGGCAGGAGCTCGCCGAGTTCGTCGACCGGCTCGTGCGCACCCCGACGGCCGAGCCGGAGATCAGGGAAGTACTGGGCGCGAGCCTGGTGGGGGGGGGGGGGGACCGACCCGCGCCGCCACCCCCCCCCCCGGGGTCCGGCCTCTTCTGTCGGCTTCCCCCTCTTTCCCTTCTGGGTCCTTTTCTTCGCC
>NZ_JBHVIX010000001.1:909184-916598 GCF_042799415.1 Streptomyces sp. NPDC057694 | reverse complement strand
CCAGAGGGCGAATGAGGAGAGAGGGGAGGGGTGGGGAGCGGGCTGGGGGGGGAGCGGGTCACCCCACCCCCCCCCCCACCCCGCCCCCGAGGGCTCAGGCCTCGTCGGTCGGCTGCCCCTGCTGCCCTTCCTGGGCCTGCTGCTCGGCCACGGACTTGCGGACCTCGTCCATGTCCAGCTTGCGGGCCTGACCGATCACGTCGTCCAGGGCCTCCTGGGGGAGCGCGCCCGGCTGCGCGAACACGGCCACCTGGTCACGGACGATCATCAGCGTGGGAATCGACTGGATACCGAACGCGGCGGCCAGCTCGGGCTGCGCCTCCGTGTCGACCTTGCCGAAGACCAGGTCCGGGTTGGCCTCGGCGGACTTCTCGTAGACCGGGGCGAACTGCTTGCAGGGCCCGCACCAGGACGCCCAGAAATCGATCAGCACGAACTCGTTCTCCGTGACCGTCTGATCGAAGTTCTCCTTCGTCAGCTCCACAGTGGTGCTGCTCATGGTGTTTCCCTCTTCCTGCTTCCTGGGTTCGGGGCGAAGCCGTAGGGGGCAAAGCCGCTGTGCACAACCGTCCGGCTGCCGGACGTATTCCGCGCCCATACCCATGTGGCCCGCACGCACACCTACGACCACACTGGACGGCATGACACATGCCACGGATACCACGAACGACCACGCGTACGACGTAGTAGTGCTGGGGGCGGGACCGGTCGGAGAGAACGTCGCGGACCGGGTGCGGGCCGGCGGCCTGAGCGCGGCGATCGTGGAGAGCGAGCTCGTCGGCGGCGAATGCTCGTACTGGGCGTGCATGCCCAGCAAGGCGCTGCTGCGCCCGGTGATCGCCCGGGCCGACGCCCGGCGGGTGCCGGGACTGCGCCAGGCCGTGCAGGGCCCGCTCGACACGCCTGCCGTGCTCGCCCACCGCGACGATTTCACCTCGCACTGGAAGGACGACGGCCAGGTCGGCTGGATCGAGTCCATCGGCGTCGACCTCTACCGGGGCCACGGCCGTCTCGACGGACCCCGCCGGGTCACGGTGACCGCCGAGGACGGCACCGTGACCGTACTCACCGCCCGGCACGCCGTCGCGGTCTGCACCGGCACCCGCGCCGCCCTGCCCGCCCTGCCCGGCCTGCCGGAGGTCAAGCCCTGGACCAGCCGGGAGGCGACCAGCGCCGACCATGCGCCCGGACGGCTGATCGTGGTCGGCGGCGGGGTCGTCGCCACCGAGATGGCCACGGCCTGGCAGGCCCTCGGCTCGCAGGTCACCCTGCTGGTACGCGGTGACGGCGTGCTGGACCGGATGGAGCCGTTCGCCGGTGAGCTGGTCGTCGACGCCCTGCGGGAGGCCGGGGCCGAGGTGCGCACGGGCGTGTCCGTGACCGCCGTCGAACGCAAGGACGGCACGATTTCGGCCACGCTCACCGACGGGACCGTCCTGGAGGCGGACGAGATCCTCTTCGCGACCGGGCGCGCCCCGCGCACCGAGGACATCGGCCTGGACACCGTCGGGCTGACCGCCGGCTCCTGGCTGAGCGTGGACGACAGTCTCCGCGTCGAGGGCAGCGACTGGCTCTACGCGGTCGGCGACGCCAATCACCGGGCGCTCCTCACCCACCAGGGCAAGTACCAGGCGCGCATCGCGGGCGCCGCCATCACCGCCCGGGCGGCCGGGGTTCCCCTCCTGGAGACCGACCGCTGGGGCGCCCACGCCGCCAGCGCCGACCGTTTCGCCGTCCCGCAGGTCGTCTTCACCGACCCCGAGGCGGCGAGCGCGGGCCTGACCCTCGCCGAGGCCGAAGCGGCGGGCCACCGCGTCCGCGCCGTCGACTACGACCTGGCGAACGTGGCCGGCTCCAGCCTCTACGCCGACGGCTACACCGGCCGCGCCCGCATGATCGTCGACCTCGACCGCGAGGTGCTGCTCGGCGTCACGTTCGTCGGCCCCGGCGTCGGCGAGCTCATCCACTCGGCGACCGTCGCGATCGCCGGCGAGGTACCGATCGACCGCCTGTGGCACGCGGTGCCGGCGTACCCGACGGTCAGCGAGGTGTGGCTGCGGCTGCTGGAGACGTATCGCGGCTAGGTGAGCAGTTCCGGTCGGCGGTTGCCGGAGTGGCACAGGGGTCGCACGCTGGTCCTGAGAAGGAGCGTGATCCCGTGGCCCGCAACCGCCGACTGATCCTGAGCCCGCCCGCCGAGGTGTGGCGGTTGCTGTCCGACGGCCACCGCTACGGGGAGTGGGTGACCGGGAACCAGCAGGTGCTCGCGGTGGACCCCGACTGGCCCGCCGTGGGCGCCGCGCTGCGGTTCCGGGTCGGCATCGGCCCGCTGACCACGGACGACATCAGCATCGTCCGGATCTGCGAGCCCGAGCACCGGCTGGAGCTGGAGGCGAAGGCGGACCCGTTCGGCGCCGCGCGCGTCGCCATGAAGCTGATCCCGTGGGGCGAGCACACGCTGTTCGTCCTCGACTGGCATCCCCTGCGCGGCCCGGGCACCCGGATGCACGGTCTGCCGGTGGACTACCTGGTCAAGGTGCGCAACGGCATGATGCTCACCAAGCTGGCCAGGATCGCGGTGGCCGAGCGGGCACCCGACACCCGGTCTAGTGCTGCTGCGGCTTCTGCGGGGTCGCCTCGCTCGGCCGCACCACCACGAAACCCTCGCCCTCCAGCATGAGCTGGACGGCCTCACCGGAACCGCCGCGGATCATCGACCCGATCGACTGCGAACGGTGCAGTGACGTCCGCAGATCGGCGCTCCAGCCGACCACCGCGTCCGTGTCGACGTACACCGGCGCCTGCGGCGACACCGGCACGACGAGCGGATTGCCCTCGCAGATCAGGCCCAGCCGGCCGTGCCCCGAGAACACGCTGTTGAAGAGGCCGCCACCGGACATCCCGGCGCCCTTCACCGTCTTGATGTCGTAGGACAGCGAGGGGTCGAAGCAGAGCACGTTGCGCCCGTTGACCGTGAAGACGTCGCCGGGTTCGAGGTCCACCACGAACACGTTCTGCGCCTCCTGCGCGAACCAGGCCTCGCCCCGCCCCTTCACCTTCATGAGGGCGAGACCCTCCCCGGTGACGGCCCGCTTCAGCATGCCGCCGACGCCCTGGCCCTTGCGCTCGAACTGCAGATTCCCCCGGTAGGCGATCATCGATCCCTGCCGCGCCATCATCTCTCCGTCGACGACGTACCGGATCGACTTGGCGTTCTGAACGGACATGCCCGGCGCCACGGCGGCCTGGACCATGAACTCACTCGCGAAAAGATCACCCTTCATCGGGGCATCGTGTCCCGGAGGGACTCGTTCCGACAAGGTGTGCGCGAGATCTCCTGTGGGCGCCGCCGGCGCCAGGGCGTGCAGGCGCACCTGGCACCGGCGGCGAGCGAGATGAGCGGGCGGGGTAGAGCCCGCTGCCTCGACCCGTACTACCGGCCCAAGTCGGCAGCCGGATGCACTCGTTGAGAAAACCAGGGAAAAAAATCGCGAGGACGGGAGAGATGCCGGACAGAACAATGGACCCATGACTTCTGGATCATCCGCATCACCCTCGGTCCCGGGCCCCGTCCGCGCTGTTCTCTTCGATTCGGGAGGGGTGTTGATACGGCCCATCGGCGGGCGCTGGAATCCCCGGGCGGACTTCGAGGAGACGGTGCTCCGCCGCCGTCCGACGCTCACGCGCGAGGAGTTCGCCGCCGCCGTCGAGGCAGGCGACCGGTTCATGGACGCCTCGCCGTCGACACCCGACCGCGACGACTACCACCGGGTCATGCTGCACCACTTGGGCGTGGAGCCGACCGCGCCGCTCCTCGCCGAGCTGCGCCGCGAGATTCCCCCCGCGCAGATCCTGGAGACCTACCCCGACGTCGTGGAGACGCTGGAGGAGCTGGAGCGGCGCGGCGTGCGCAGGGCCGTGGTGTCCGACGCCTGGCCCGAACTGCCGGACCTGCACGACGCGTTGGGCATCGGGAGGTTCTTCGAGGCCTACGCCATCTCCGCCGTGCTCGGCTGCGACAAGCCGGACCCGCGGATGTACCACCACGCGAGCACGGCACTCGGCCTCGATCCCGCCCAGTGCCTGTTCCTCGACGACGACCCGGAACTGGTCCGCGCGGCGATCGACCTCGGCTACGAGGGGCGCGCGGTGTGCCGAACGCCGGTGGAGACGGACGTGCCCTCCGTCTCCGGACTGTCCGAGGTGCTCGCGTTGGTCTGAGAGTTCGGGGTCTGAGAGGTCGGGGTCTGAGAGGTCGGGGCGGACACGGCCCGGGCGGACCACGCGGATCGCGAAGAACTGTTCGCGAAGAACTCTTCCCGAACGAGTCTTCCCTGTCTACGCTCGGGGCCATGGGAGAAGCCCCCGACGAACGGCCCCGCGATCCGCATGTCCCGCCCGCAGAAGGCGAGTTCACCCTCGACACCGCCGCACTGCGGGTGCTCGCCCACCCCATGCGCCTCGCGCTCCTCGACGACCTCCGGCGCGGAGGCCCCGCGACCGCACGGCAGTTGGCGCGGCGGTTCGAGCTGGACTCCGGGGCCGCCAGCTATCACCTGCGCCGCCTCGCCGCGGGCGGCCTCATCGAGGAGGACGTCGAGCGCGGCAACCGGCGGGACCGGTGGTGGCGGGCGCTGCACCGCGCCTCGCAGCACGACCCCGCCGAGCGCGGCGGGCCCGAAGGGCGGGCCTACACGCAGGCCGTGGCGCTGGCCGCCGCCGAGAGGCTGCGCACGGCCGCCGCGCGGACGGTGCCCGCCATGCCCGACGCATGGTTCGCCGTGTCCGCGTTCAGTGACTTCGACGTGCGGGTCACCCCCGATGAACTGCACGCGCTGAAAAGCGAGTTGTACGCCGTCGTCGCCCGGTACCGGGACAAGGAACCCGCGCCGGACGCCGTACCCGCCACCGTGCAGTTCCAGGCGTTCCCCGCCGACGAGACCCCCGGAGCATGACCGCGCCGGCCACCGTGGCGAGTGCGCACCGTGATCCGAACGTGCTGCGCTGGCTCGGCGCCTACACCACGTCCGTCACCGGCGACGTCCTCTACATGACGGCCCTGACCTGGGCCGTCGTCGACACCGCCGGGCCTGCGCAGGCCGGGCTCGTGCTCGCCGCGGGCGCCGTGCCCCGCGCCGTCCTCATGCTGGGCGGCGGAGTCCTCGCCGACCGGTTCGGGCCGCGCCGGGTGCTCATCGGCAGCGATCTGGTTCGCTGCCTCACCGTGCTCGCGGTGGCCGCCGCCCTGTCCGCGGGCGGTGCGCACCTCGCGGTGCTGTGCGCGCTCGCGGTCTGCTTCGGCGTCGCCGACGCGCTGTTCCTCCCCGCCGTGGGCGCGCTGCCCCCGCGGCTGACCGCGCCGGACCAGCTGACGCGCGTCCAGGGCATGCGGTCGCTCGCGGTGCGGTTCGCCAACACGGCGGGCCCGTTCGCGGCGGGCGCGGCACTCACGGGGGCAGGCCCGGCCGGGGCGTTCACGGCGGTCGGCGCGCTGTTCGCCGTGTCCCTGGTGCTCCTCGCCCGCCTGCGCGTGCCCGGCGAACCGGCACCGGCGACGGCCTCCGCCTGGGACCAACTCCGGGACGGACTGCGCTATTTGGCTGGACGCCGGTCCCTCGTGCGGCTCGTCGCCGTCATCGGGCTCGGCGAGATGTGCTTCAGCGGCCCGGTCGGCGCCGCGCTCGTCCTGCTCACCGACGAGCGCGGCTGGAGCCCCGGCACCCTGTCGCTGCTGCTCGGCGCGTTCAGCGTGGCGGGCGCGGCGGCGGGCGTCGCGCTCACCCTCGTACGACGGGTGCCCGCACCGCGCACCCTGCTCGCCGCGAGCCTGTCGGCGACCGGCGTCCTCGTCGCCGCCCTCGGGCTCGCCCGGCCGGGACCCGGCGCCGCCGTCGTCCTGTGCGCGCTGCTCGGCGCCGCGAGCGGAGTGCCGATGGTGCTCGGCCACGCCCTCCTCCAGCAGCGGACCGCACCCGGCTACACCGGCCGGGTCACCTCGGTCACCTCGCTGTGCACCCTCGGACTCAGCCCGCTGCTGCTGCCCCTCGCGGGGCTGGTCGCGGCGGCCCGGGGCGCCGGGGTGTTCCTCGCCGGGTGCGGCGCGGTGTGCCTGCTGGCCGCCGCGCTCGCTCTGTCACTTCCCGCGGGCCCGCGCGGGTGACGCCTGCTTCACGGCCTTGAGGATCACGAACTTCGGGTCACCGGCGACGAGTTCACTGTTGCCGAACAGGCGGCGCAGCTTGAGGTGGTAGCCCAGATGCCGGTTGCCGACCACCCACAGCTCGCCGCCGGGCGCCAGCGCGGCGCGGGCCTGCGTGAACATCCGCCAGGCCGTCGCGTCCGTCGTCGCCTGGTGCGAGTGGAAGGGCGGATTGTTCAGGACGAGGTCGACGCTGCCGTCCGGGACCCCCTCCAGACCGTCGGCGGCCCGGAAGCCCGCCCGGCCCGCGCCCTCCTCGACGTTCTCCCGGTACGTGGCCTCGGCGGACGCCACCGCCTGGTACGACTCGTCGGTGAACAGCACCTCGGCGCCGGGATGGGTGAGCGCGGCCGTGGTGCCCACCACCCCGTTCCCGCAGCCGAGATCGACGATCCGGCGGGCGCCGGTGGCCGAGGGCACGTGCTGGAGGAGGAAACGGGTGCCGATGTCGAGGTGCTCGGCGCAGAACACCCCGGCGTGGTTGACGACCGTGCGGCCCGCCAGCGGGCCGATGCCGTCGGGCAGCTCGTACCGGTACGGCCAGGGGTTCGGGCCCGGGGCCAGGGACGGGTCGGGCGTGGTGAAGATCAGCCGCGCCTTCTTCTCGGCGAGCGAGGTGCGGGTCGGGCCGATGATCCGCTCGAACAGCTGGAGCGTCGAGGTGTGGATCTCCTTGACCATGCCGGTGCCGACGACCACCGTGCCCGCATGGACGGCGGGCCGCAGCCGGTGCAGCTGGTCCTCCAGGAGGGCCAGGCTCTTCGGGACGCGCACCAGCAGCACATCGGCCCGGGCCGGCGGAACGTCCTGGGTGGTCAGCAGAGTCGGCCCGGAGAGGCCGTTGCGCTCAAGGTTCGTGTGCGTGGCCTGCCGACCGAGGTAGGAGTCCGAGATCAGCGTCGGCGCGCAGCCGGTTCCCGCGAGCGCCGCGCCCAGGGCGCCCCAGCGGTCCCCGACCACCACGGCGGAGCCGGACAAGTCGACACCCTGCTCGGCGAGGTGCTTCAGGAGATAGGCGTCGGCCGCGTCCCAGGCGCGCAGCGGGTCGCGCGGGTCCTCGGGATGGCGGGTCAGTGCCAGGTCCGACCAAGGGGTGGTCAGGACGGGTGCGGGGGCGGCCTTGTCGGTGCGGTTCATCGTCTCGCAAGGCTAGCCGAGGCCCGGGAACCGCCCGGTCCCCGGCTCACGGCGGTGCGGCCGGGCTCGCGCTCCGGC
>NZ_JBHVIX010000001.1:724002-909174 GCF_042799415.1 Streptomyces sp. NPDC057694 | reverse complement strand
GGAAAACCTCCGTTCCTCGGTCGAAGGGTGTTGGGTCCGCCCCCACTCCCCCCCCCCCCCGCCGCGGATCAGTCCTCGGGGAAGTCCCCGGCGAACGCCGCCGCCATCCGCAGGTGCGGCGCCGCCTCGGCGCCCCGGCCCTGCCGCTCCAGCGTGCGCCCGAGCATCAGGCGGGCGTAGTGCTCCACCGGGTCGCGCTCCACGATGGTGCGCAGCTCGGCCTCCGCGCGCCGCAGTTGCGCCGAGTGGTAGTAGGAACGGGCCAGCAGCAGACGCGGACCGACCTGCTCCGGGACCTCGGCGACGAGACCGTCCAGAACCAGGGCGGCGGTCGCGTACTCCTTGGCGTCGAAGAACATCCGCGCCCGCTCCCAGCGCTCCGCGGCCGTTCCGTGCGAGTAGTACTTCTGCTGCTCCACTGTTGCCTCCTTCGCGGCCGTCAACAGGGTCGGCCCGTGGCATATTCCCCGGGCCCGGCGGTGTCGGCGTTCCCCGGTGGAGGGCTCAGGCGAGACCCGCCCGCAGCGCCGCCTCCAGCTCGAAACGGGCGTCCGGGTCGGTGAGCTGGGCGCCGAACAGGCGCTGGAGGTGATGCAGCCGCTGCCGGGCGGTCTGCGGGTGGATCGCGAGGCGTTCGGCGAGCTCGGGCGCGCTGCCGTGCGGCGTCTGCAGATGGGCGAGGAGGGTGTGGGCGAGCCGGTCGCGCTGCTTCGGCGTGAGCGCCTCCAGCGGTGCGAGCCGCCGGGCCGCCATGAGCCGGACCAGCGGGGGATCGGCGAGCAGCAGCAGGTCCGTGAGCCGCCGGTCGGCGTCGGCCGCCTCCTCCGCCGGGGCGTGGGCGCGCAGCGAGCGGGCCCAGCGCAGCGAGTCGGCGGCCTGCCGCAGCGGCACGACGGGGCCCGTGGCGCCGGCCCGGTCGTGCACCACCTGCCGCAGCCGGGGGTCGGCGAACTGCTCCGCCGGATCGGGCACGAGCAGACACGGTGCGGGCCCGTCCAGATCGGCGAGAACCAGAGAGGGCAGCCGCAGCCCGTGCGACCACCCTGCGGGCGGCCACACGGGCGCCGCTCCGTCACGCGGGTTCGGGCTCAGGGCGACCGCCGCCACCGTCCGCGGCAGCGGCCACTCCGCGTCCCGCGCCGCCTGACGCAGCACATCGTCGGGCACGGGGTCCGCCCGGGGCGTACGGGCGTGCGGACCCGGTGAGAGGTCGGGCGCGATCAGCAGGGTGAGCAGGCGGTGGCGGCGGCGGCCGAGCGTACCGGCCGCGTCGGCCTGCGCCCGGGCGTACGCGGCGACGGACGCCGCCGCGATCTCGTCGATGTGGGTGAAGGCGGTCTCCGCGAGCTGCGCCACCGCGTCCGTGGCGAGCGAGAGACGGCGGGCGACGCGCACATAGCGCCGCCACGCGACCCGGCCGCCGAGCCGGTACGCCGCCTGCAACGCGTCGAGGCTGCGGCCCTCCGACAACTCGCCGCGGCCCAGGGCCCGGTAGACGGGCAGCCGCTCCGCGTCGAGTTCCCCGCCGCCCTCCTCGACCCGGTCGACGAATTCCGCGAGAGCGGTTTCCACCCCGTTCTGGATGGCCGCGCCGAACTGCCCCGACAACGGGCGGGAGAATTCCGGGATCTGCCGACGGATTTCATGAATGATCTCGGCGGCCAGTGTGCGGTTCTCCTTGCGGAGTTCCGCCGCGAGCCGCTGCGGAAAGGCCGCCCACGCGCCGCCGAAGCCCGGCGCGCCGGCCGTGCCGGAAGCGTTCATGCCCCACCTCAACGTCCGTCCGTCCCGCCGAGTATGGGCCGAGGTTACTCACGGGTCAAGATGTTGACGGCAAGTCGAATAACGCCGCTAGTGGGTCGCTCACCAGCGAAATCGTGGGTCGTCCGGGTGGGAGTACCGAGAAGGCACTCACGTGGGTGACACCTTCGGCCCCGGCCGCGGGGCAATCCTGGCACCGTCCTGCGCGCCTCACGAATCCCTCCGCCCGCACCATTGCCGTGGACGCGGACTCCCTTCTAGCTTCTCGCCGTCCGCGCGTCGAATGGCGCGCTATTCCAGAACAAGGGACGGTACTGGAAATGAGACGCAGAATTCTTGGCGCGGTGGCCGCGAGCGCCCTCGGGATTTCCGGGCTGGTCGCCCTTGGTGCTCCGAACGCCACGGCGGCCGACAGTACTCGGCCGGTCGAGTACAACTTCACCAGCGGATTCCTGAAGGGATTCCTCCAGGCGGGCCGGGCGCCCGACGGAGCCAACGACTGGGCCTGCAGGCCGAGCGCCGAGCACCCGCAGCCCGTCGTCCTCATCCACGGCACGCTCGAGAACATGAACGACAACTGGCGCGGCGCGGCGCCCTTGCTGGCCAACAACGGGTACTGCGTCTTCGCCTTCAACTACGGCTCCGCCGGCGAGACCGACGCCGTGCAGGGCCTCGGGCCCATGAAGGACAGCGCGGCGAAGCTGGGCACGTTCGTCGACAAGGTGCGGGCCGCCACCGGCGCCGCCGAGGTCGACCTGGTCGGCCACTCGCAGGGCGGCGGCCCGATGCCGCGCTACTACCTGAAGAACGACCCGAGCGCCGCGGGCAAGGTCGCCAAGCTCATCGGCATCACCCCGTCCAACCACGGCACCACCCTCAGCGGGATCACCCAGCTCGGCAGCGCCCTGCATCTGCTGGAGCCGGCCAACGACCTGCTCACCAAGACCAGTCCGGCCCTCGTCGAGCAGGAGATCGGCTCGGACTTCAACAAGCAGCTCGACGCGGGCGGCGACACGGTGCCCGGCGTCGACTACACGGTCATCGCCAGCAAGTACGACGAGGTCGTCACGCCCTACACCAACAGCTATCTGACGGCGGGCCCGGGCGCGACGGTCCGCAACATCCGCGTCCAGGACGCCTGCGCCAAGGACCTCACGGATCACCTCGAAGCCGCGTACGACCCGATCTCCCTCACGTACGTGCTGAACGCGCTCGACCCCGCGCACCCGCGCGCGGTGAAGTGCCAGGCCGTGCTGCCGCTCACCGGCCCCGTAGGCCCTGTCGGCTAGGAACAGTCGATCCGGTACGGGGCGGGGCCGTCGCGGACCCCGCCCCGTACCGGAAGAGGGGTCACTCGGGGCAGGCTGGCCCCATGAACATCACGGACGACGACGGCCCCGCGCACCGGCTCCTGCCCGGCGACCCGGACTCACCGGTGATCCTCCACGTGCCGCACGGCTCCCGCACGATCACGCCGCGGGTGCGCTCCGGCATCCTCCTCGACGACGCGGCCCTGGAGCGCGAGCTGGACCTCATCACCGACGCGCACACCCAGGAGATCGCCGCGCGTGCCGCCCGGGACGCGCCCGTGACGCCCTGGCGCTTCGTCAACGAACGCTCCCGGCTCGTCGTCGACCCCGAGCGGTTCCCCGACGAGCGGGAGGAGATGCGGGCGGTCGGCATGGGCGCCGTCTACACCCGCACCGCGCACCGCGCACCGCTGCGCCCCGAACCGGCGCCGGACGAACCCGCCCTCCTCGCCCGCTACTTCGAGCCGTACGCGCAGGCGATGACCCGGGCGGTCGAGGACCGGCTCGCCGCCACCGGCCGCGCGGTGATCATCGACGTGCACTCCTACCCGAGCCGGGCCCTGCCCTACGAACTCCACGGCACAGGCCCCCGCCCGCCGGTCTGCCTCGGCACCGACCCCTTCCACACGCCGGACGCCCTGCTCGCCCACGCGCGCACCGCGTTCGCGCCGCTCGGCGAGAGCGGCCTGGACACGCCGTTCGCGGGCACGTACGTGCCGTTGCGCCACTACGGCAGGGACGCGCGCGTCATGGCGGTCATGCTGGAACTGCGGCGCGACCTGTACGTGGACGAACCCGTCACACCGCACCGGGGGCTCGACGCGGTGGCGGCCGCCCTGACCGGCCTGATCCGGAAGGCGACCGCTGCCCCTGCCTGAGCCGTCAGCCAGGACCGACGCACAGGACTCGCGGGCCGTCAGGAGTTCTGGGCGGCCTCCTGCGCGATCCGGTCGAACTGCTCCGCCATCGCCGCCTGCAGGGCGTTCGCCCCGGACAGCGGCCGCACCATGACGGTGAACTCGTCGATCAGCCCCTCGTCGTTCACATGCAGGAAGTCGCAGCCGGTCAACTCCCGGTCGCCGACCCGCGCCGCGAAGACGAGCGCGTGGTCGCGGCCGCCCGCGTCGTTGATCTCCCGTACGTAGTGGAAGTCCTCGAAGACCCGGGTCACCCCGCGCAGGATCGCCGCCGTGATCGCCTTGCCCGGGTACGGCTTGAAGACCACCGGGCTGGTGAACACGACGTCGTCGGCGAGCAGCGCCTCGATCGCCGCGTGGTCGTTCGCCTCCACGGCCTTGCGGAACGCCTCCATGACGACACCTCTTTCGATTCCGGGCCACCGGCCCACTCGTACGACCCATCCGTACTCAACTAATTGAATAAGTGTGGATGAAAGTAATCGCATCGCTGTACGGTGTCCAGATGTCTCTCAGATACGCGGTGCTCGCGGCCCTGCTGGAGGGTGAGGCGTCGGGCTACGACCTGGCGAAGATCTTCGATGTGTCCGTCTCCAACTTCTGGGCGGCGACGCCCCAGCAGCTCTACCGCGAGCTGGAGCGGCTCGCCGCCGACGGCCTGATCAGGGCCCGCGTCGTGCCGCAGGAGCGCCGGCCGAACAAGCGGCTGTTCACGCTCACGGACGAGGGCCGCGCCGATCTCGCCGCCTTCACGGCCAGGGAGCCGCGGCCCATGGCGGTGCGCGACGAGCTGATGGTCAAGGTCCAGGCCTCGGACGTCGGTGACACGGCCGCCGTGCGCGGCCACATCGAGGAGCGCATGACGTGGGCGACGGGCAAGCTCGCCCGCTACGAACGCGTGCGCGCCCACCTCCTGAACGGCATGACCGAGGACGAGTTCCTGCGCGACGGCGAGCGGGTCGGCCCCTATCTGACGCTGCTGCGCGGCATCTCCCTGGAGGAGGAGAACCTCCGCTGGGGCCGCCGCGCCCTGGAGATCCTCGACCTGCGCACGGCACGGGTGGAGCGATGACCTCCTCCACCCCTTCCCCGGCCGGCGCGTCCGCCCCCGCTACGCCCTATCTGCGCTATGTGGCGCTCGGCGACAGCCAGACCGAGGGCGTCGGCGACGGGGACGACACGACGGGGCTGCGCGGCTGCGCCGACCGCATGGCCGAACTGCTCGCGGAGATCGACCCCGATGTCAGGTACGCGAATCTCGCGGTGCGCGGCCGGCTCGCCGGGCAGGTGCGCGCAGAGCAGCTCGGGCCCGCGCTCGCCCTGCAACCCGACCTGGCGACGGTCGTGGCCGGGGTCAACGACCTGATGCGGCCGTCCTTCGACGCCGACGAGACGGCCGGACACCTGGAGGCCATGTTCGCGGCGCTGACCGCGGCGGGCGCCAAGGTGGCCACGGTGACCTTCCCCGACGTCGGCCGGATGATCCCCGTGGCCCGCCCGCTCGCCGGCCGGATCACCGCACTGAACGCACGGATCCGGATCGCCGCCGACCGCCACGACGTCGCCCTCGCGGAGACCGCCCACGCGCCGGTCTTCACCGACCCGCGGCTGTGGAGCGCCGACCGGCTGCACGCGAGCCCGATCGGTCACGCCCGGATCGCGGCCGCGGTCGCCGACGCGCTCCAGCTGCCCGGCAGCGACGACTCCTGGACCCGGCCGCTGCCCCCGCGGCCGGCCCCGGCGCGGTCGGCGGTGACCGAACTGCGCTGGCTCGCCTCCTACTTGGGGCCGTGGCTCGGCCGGCGCCTGCGCGGCAGGTCATCCGGCGACGGGCGCCGCGCACGGCGCCCGCAGCTGCTTGCCGTCAGGACCGAGGAAGGGTGACAAGGGACTCCGGCGTCAGATCGGCGAGCGTCGGATAGCCGTCCACGGCCATCGTCAGATCGGCCTCCGCGAGCAGTGAGCGCAGCACGTGCACGATGCCGTCCTCGCCGCCCACCGCGAGCCCGTACGCGTACGGGCGCCCGACGCCGACGGCCGTCGCGCCCAGGGCGAGCGCCTTGACCACGTCGGCGCCCGAGCGGACCCCGGAGTCGAAGAGCACCGGCATGCCGTCCGCCGCCTCGACGACTCCGGGCAGCGCGTCGAGCGCCGCCAGGCCGCCGTTGGCCTGGCGGCCGCCGTGCGTCGAGCAGTAGATGCCGTCCACGCCGCCGTCCCGGGCGCGGCGCACGTCCTCCGGGTGGCAGACGCCCTTCAGGATCAGCGGCAGATCGGTGAGCGAGCGCAGCCACGGCAGATCGTCCCAGGTGAGCGGGTTGCCGAAGATGCCCACCCACGATCCGACGACGGCCTGCGGATCGTCGGACGGGGTCAGCTCCTTGAAGCGCGGGTCCGACGTGTAGTTGGCGAGGCAGTGGCCGCGCAGCTGCGGGAAGTTCGACGTCGACAGGTCGCGCGGGCGCCACCCCGTCACCCAGGTGTCGAGCGTGACCACGATGCCCTTGTAGCCGGCCGCCTCGGCCCGCTTCACGAGGCTCTCGGCGAGCGCCCGGTCGGTCGGCGTGTACAGCTGGAAGAAGCCGGGGGTGTCACCGAACTCGGCGGCCACGTCCTCCATCGGGTCCACGGTCAGCGTCGACGCGACCATCGGCACGCCGGTGCGCGCGGCGGCCCGCGCCGTCGCCAGATCCCCGTGCCCGTCCTGCGCGCACAGCCCGATCACCCCGACCGGCGCCATGAACAGCGGTGACGCCAGCCGGTGCCCGAACAGCTCCACGGAGAGATCCCGCCGGGCCGCGCCCACCATCATCTGCGGCATCAGCCCGTACCGCGCGAAGGCCTCCACATTGGCGCGCTGCGTCCGCTCGTCCCCGGCGCCACCGGCCACGTACGACCAGATCGACGGCGGCAGCGCCGCCTCCGCCCGCCGCTCCAGTTCCCCGAACTCCATGGGGAGCGTGGGGACGACACCGCGCAGCCCGTCGAGGTAGATCTCGTACTGGTAGTCGCCGAACTGCGGGCTCATGCGGGACCTCTTTCTGCACGTCGGTGGAGAGCGTGGCCCAATCTGCCAGCAGAGACGCGTCAGGGAAAGAGATCATTTCGCGGTGGTGGCGAACGCCACGGACCATGTGAAGATCCGCTCGACCTCCTCCTGGTCAAGGCCGTACCAGCCGTGATCGGCGCCGGCGACCGTGTGCAGTTCCACCGGCGCCCCGGCCTCCCGCAGCGCCCGCGCGAGGTCCCGGCCGTGCGAGCACGCCACCATCGTGTCGGCCTCGCCGTGGACCACCAGGAACGGCGGGGCGTCCCCGTGGACCTGCCGCAGAGGGCTCGCGGCGACCGCCGCCTCCGGTACGTCCCGGGGCGCCGCGCCCAGCAGCAGCGCTTCCGGTGTCGCCGGGTCGGCGGGATCGAACGGCGGCCGTGGCGTGGTCAGATCGGCCGGCCCGTACCAGACGACCGCCCCCGCGAGCCGCGGCTCGTCGTGCGTCAGCGCGAGCAGCGCGGCCAGGTGCCCGCCCGCCGACTCGCCCCACACCACCGTGCGCGCCGGATCGATGGCAAGCTCGGCCGCCCGGGCACCGAGCCAGCGCAGCGCCGCCCGCAGATCCTCCAGCGGGGCGGGGAACACCGCCTCGCCGCTGAGCCGGTAGTCGGCGCAGGCCACCGCGAACCCGGCCGCCGCGAGCCGCTCGAAGGGGCCGGGACCCCAGGCCCGCGTGGCCACGCCCATGTCGTCCCGCAGCCCGCGCCGCCAGGCCCCGCCGTGCACGAACAGCACCAGGGGAGCGGGGCCCGGCGTGCCGGGCAGCCACAGGTCCAGCTCCAGCGGGCGGGCTCCGTCGGGAACCGCGTACGGCACACCGCGCAACAGCCTGATCCCGCCCGGGCGTTCGGCGGCGGGCGGCAGCGGGGCGACGTCGGGATGCGGGGCGGCGATCATCGCCCGCAGCTCACCCGGCGTCACCGGTCGCGCCACTGGTGGTCGGGGAGGAAACGCACATCGAACCGCTCTGGCACAGAACCGAACTTGTGCGGCTCCGGCACGAACGGCGCAGCGGGCAGGCCGAGTTGCTCGGTCGGCGTGCCCAGCGTCTCGAAGAACCGCTCGAAGGTGTGGCCGGGGCCCGCCGCGACGCCGACGACCTGTGTGTGATGGCGCTCCATGCGGTAGGCGTGCGGGCAGTTCTTCGGGACGAACCCGAAGTCGCCGGGCGTCAGCACCCGTTCGGTCTGCTCGCCCTCGGTGTCCTCGACGAAGAGCCGGACCGCGCCCTGTGTCACGTAGAACACCTCGTGCGTGTCCGCGTGCACATGCGCCGGGATGATGTCGCCCTTCGGCCCCTCGACGGTGAAGAAGTTGAAGGTGTTCTCGGTCTGCTCGCCGCCCGCGTAGACCGTGATCAGGTCCCCGAACAGATGGGCGCGGTCGCCCTCGCCCTTCTCGATGACGTACGGCTTCGACGGATCCGCCGGGATGCGGGAGGCGGTGCGATAGCGCGTCGCGAACTCCATGGTCATGTCTGTCCACCCTCCTGTTGTCAGGCTGCCTGACGATCGACGTCAGGTAGCCTGACACGAGGTGCGGGTGGCGGGCAAGGGTCGCCCGGGAGATGTGAGGAAGCGATGACCGAGGCCCGACGCGATCTGCCGCAGCTCCTGGGGGAGGCCCGCCGCTGGTTCGAGGACGGGCTGCTCGCCGCACTGGAGGCGGGCGGTGTCCCGGCCGTCACGCCGTCGCAGATACAGCTCTTCGCCGCGCTCGACGCCGAGGGCACCACCGTCGCCGAACTCGCCCGGCGCACGGGCGTCACCCGGCAGACCGTCCATCAGGCCGTGCGCTCGCTGATGGCCGCGGGCCTGCTGGAGCAGGTGCCCGACCCGGCCTCCGCGCGGCAGCGCCTCGTGAGGCGCACCCCCGCGGGGCGGCACGCCCACGACAGGGCCCGCCGCGCGGTCGCCCGGCTGGAGACGCGACTCGCCGAACGCATCGGCGAGGAGGCCCTGCGCGCGCTGCGTTCCGCCCTGGAAGCGCCCTGGGGAGCCCCGCCCGGACGTCGCTGACGGCGCCGCGCACCCCTCACCGACCCTCCCCGGGCACCGAAAACCGGTGCCCACCTGTGCGAACAAAATCGTTGACAATTCTGTTCGCCTAGATTTAGCGTCGACAGGCACTCACTCAGGGAGGGCAGATGCCGAAGGAAGCCCGTCCAGGCTCCGGAGAGCAGGCCAAGCAGTACGCGCTGGAGCGGCTCCGGCAGTCGATTCTGCGTGGCGAGATGGCACCGGCGCAGCGGCTGGTGGAGAACGAACTCGCCGAGCAGTACGACGTCACCCGCGCCAGCATCCGCGCCGCACTGCTCGACCTCGCCGCCGAAGGGCTGGTCGAGCGGATCCGCAACCGCGGGTCACGAGTGCGCGTGGTCACGGTGCAGGAGGCCGTGGAGATCACGGAGTGCCGGATGGCGCTGGAGGGACTGTGCGCGGCCAAGGCCGCCGAGGTCGCCACCGACGCCCAGCTCGACGAGCTGACCGACGTGGGCACCGCCATGTCCAAGGCGGTCGCCGACGGCGATCCGATCACGTACTCCGAGCTCAACCACGATCTGCACGCCCGGATCCGGGACATCTCCGGTCAGCAGACGGCCGTCGGTCTCCTGGAGCGGCTCAACGCTCAACTCGTGCGCCACCGTTTTCAGTTGGCGCTGCGTCCGGGCCGTCCGCAGCAGTCCCTGAGTGAGCACCTGGCGGTGATCGAAGCGATCCGCGCCAGGGATCCGCAAGCGGCCGAGACGGCCGTTCGCGCCCACCTCAGCAGCGTGATCGCCGCTCTGCGCGACGACTGAACCGCTCCTGGGGCAGGCGCACACCTGTCACCGAGGAGATGCAGCATGACCAACGGCCACGGCGCGCCCGCCGCCGCCCCACGTTCGACACTGGTGATCACCGCGCACGCCGGGGACTTCGTGTGGCGGGCCGGCGGTGCCATCGCGCTCGCCGCCGCCCGCGGCGAGCAGGTCACCATCGCGTGCCTGACGTTCGGCGAGCGCGGCGAGTCCGCCAAGGCCTGGCGGGAGGGGAAGAAGCTCGACGAGATCAAGGCACTGCGCCGCGACGAGGCGGAGCGCGCCGCCGCCGAACTCGGCGCCGAGGTCCGTTTCTTCGACGCCGGTGACTACCCGCTCGTGGCCTCGGCCGAGCTGACCGACCGGCTCGTCGCCGTCTACCGCGACACCCAGCCCGACGTCGTGCTCACGCACCCGGTCGAGGACCCGTACAACGGCGACCACCCGGCCGCGAACCGGATGGCCCTGGAGGCCCGCGTCCTCGCGCAGGCCATCGGCTACCCCGGCGAGGGCGAGATCATCGGCGCCCCGCCCGTCTTCTACTTCGAGCCGCACCAGCCCGAGATGAGCGGCTTCAAGCCCGAGGTCCTGCTCGACATCACCGAGGTCTGGGACACCAAGCGCAAGGCCATGGAGTGCCTGGGCGCCCAACGGCACCTGTGGGACTACTACACCGATCTCGCCGTCCGCCGCGGGGTTCAGCTGAAGCGGAACGCGGGCCCGAACCTTGGGCTCGCCCACACCACCATGGCCGAGGCGTACATGCGCCCGTACCCGCAGATCGCGAAGGAGCTCGCCTGATGCCCGGCATCATCGTCACGAACCCGCCCAAGGCCGAGGCCAAGGACGTCGAGGCGCTCGCCGGGTACGGCGTCGCCACCGTCCACGAGGCGATGGGCCGCACCGGTCTGCTCGGCCACCACCTGCGCCCCAACCAGCAGGACACGCGTGTCGCGGGCACCGCCGTCACCGTCCTGTCCTGGCCCGGCGACAACCTCATGATCCACGCGGCCGTCGAGCAGTGCGGCGAGGGCGACATCCTCGTCGTCACCACCACCTCCCCGTCCACGGACGGCATGTTCGGCGAGCTCTTCGCGACCGCCCTGAAGCGGCGCGGCGTGCGCGGCATCGTCACGAACGCCGGGATCCGGGACACCGCGGAGCTGCGGGAGATGGGGTTCCACGCCTGGTCGGCGGCCGTCTCCGCGCAGGGCACGGTGAAGGCCACCGGCGGCAGCGTCAACGTCCCCGTCGTGATCGGCGGCGAGACGATCCGCCCCGGTGACGTGATCGTCGCCGACGACGACGGCGTGGTGGTCGTGCCCCGGGAACGCGCCCGGGAGGCGGCCGAGAAGTCGCAGGCCCGCGAGGACAAGGAGGCCGCCACCAGGGCCGCCTTCATCGAGGGCCAACTCGGTCTGGACCGCTACGGGTTGCGCGAGACTCTCAAGGACCTCGGCGTCGAGTACCGGACGTACGAGGAGCACACCGGAGCCGGTTCGTGACCGGGCCCGCCGAGGTGCGCTGCATGCTGATGCGCGGCGGCACCTCCAAGGGCGCGTTCTTCCTCGCCGGCGACCTGCCCGCCGAACCGGCCGCGCGCGACGACCTGTTGCTGCGGATCATGGGCAGTCCCGACCCGCGCCAGATAGACGGGCTCGGCGGGGCGCACCCCCTGACGAGCAAGGTCGCCATCGTCAGCGCCTCGCAGCACCCGGACTCCGACGTCGACTACCTCTTCCTCCAAGTGGGCGTGGACAAGCCGGAGGTCTCGGACCGGCAGAACTGCGGCAACCTGCTCGCGGGCGTCGGCCCGTTCGCCGTCGAGCGCGGGCTCGTGCCCGCCGGGCCGCGGGAGACCGCCGTGCGCATCCGCATGGTGAACTCCGGCGACCACGCCACGGCTACCTTCCCGACGCCCGGCGGCCACGTCGACTACACGGGTGACGCGGAGATCTCGGGAGTGCCGGGCGCCGCCGCGGCCGTCGTCGTCGAATTCCCGCCGGGGGAGGGCGCGTTGCTCCCCACGGGCCACGTCCGCGACACGGTCGCCGGAACCGAGGTCACCTGCGTCGACAACGGCATGCCGACCGTCCTGATCCCCGCCGAGGCCCTCAGGATCACCGGCTACGAGACCCCGGACGAGCTGGAGGCGGACGGCGAGCTGACCGGCCGGCTCCACGACATCCGGCTCGCGGCGGGGGAGTTGATGGGGCTCGGCGACGTCACGGCGACCACGGTCCCCAAGCTGACCCTGCTCGCGCCGCCCCGGCACGGCGGCGCGGTCACCACCCGCACCTTCATCCCCGTCCGCTGCCACACCTCCATCGGCGTGCTCGGCGCCGCGAGCGTGGCCGCCGGAATCCGGATCGACGGCGGCGTGGCCGCCGGGATCGCCGCACCGCCCGCCCAGGGCGACCGGCTGCGCATCGAGCACCCCACCGGATTCACCGACATCGAGAGCAGCCTCGGCCGCACCCCCGACGGCCGACCCCTGTCCCGCCGCACCGCCGTGGTCCGCACGGCCCGCAAGATCTTCGACGGCACCGTCTTCCCCAGGTCCGCCACGACGGCGCCCCTGCCCGCACCGACCTCAGGAGGTCAACGATGACTCCGCCCCTCGGCGACATCGCCCACATCGGCCACGCCCAGCTCTTCACCCCCGACCTGGACGCCAGCGTCGCCTTCTTCACCGACTTCCTGGGCCTCACCGTCAACGGGCAGGACGGCGACACCGTCTACCTGCGCACCTTCGACGACTACGAGCATCACAGCCTGGTCCTCACCGCCCGCGACCAGCCCGGACTCGGCCGGCTCGCCCTGCGCACCTCCAGCGAGGAGGCCCTCCACCGCCGCGTGAAGGCCGTCGAGGACGCGGGCGGCAGCGGCCACTGGACCGAGGACGAGCCCGGTCTCGGCAAGCTCTACGTCACCACCGACCCGGACGGCCACGAACACGCCCTGTACTGGGAGAGCGAGCACTACCGGGCCCCCGACGAGCTGAAGCCCGCCCTCAAGAACCAGCCGCAGGCCAAGCCCAACCGGGGCGTGGGCGTCCGGCGCCTGGACCACATCAACTTCCTCGCGGCCGACGTCCTCGCCAACGCCGAGTTCCAGCAGGACATCCTCGGCGCCCGCCCCACCGAGCAGATCAAGCTCGACACCGGCCGGGTCGCGGCCCGCTGGCTGACCTTCACGAACAAGTCGTACGACGTCGTCTACACCGAGGACTGGACCGGCAGCGAGGGCCGCCTGCACCACATCGCCTTCGCCACCGACACCCGCGAGGACATCCTGCGCGCCGCCGACCTCGCCATCGACAGCGGCGTCTTCATCGAGACCGGCCCGCACAAGCACGCCATCCAGCAGACGTTCTTCCTCTACGTCTACGAACCCGGCGGCAACCGCATCGAGCTGTGCAATCCGCTCACCCGGCTCGTGCTCGCCCCCGACTGGCCCCTCATCACCTGGACCGAGGCCGAACGCGCCAAGGGCCAGGCATGGGGCCTCAAGACCATCCAGTCGTTCCACACCCACGGCACGCCGCCCGTCCAGGGCTGACCTGCGTCTTCCGGCCCCGGGGACCGTCGCGGGTCGCCGGGGCCGAAATGTTTCCTGAGATTGTCAACAAAAGTGTTGACGAGGAGCCCGCGACTTCCTAGCGTCTACGCCACTCCCCACATCCGGTCGCGTGAGTCGCACGCCGCACCGTCCCCGCCCTCAGCCTTTTGCAGCCAGGGACCCGGATCCCCACCCGCGTCCCGCACGAGAGGAAACAACGATGTCCTCCTCCGCCACCTCGTCCGCCCAGGCGGGCGGCGCCGCGGCCCACAGAAGCCGCAACGCCGTCATCGCCCTGTGCTGGGCCCTCGTCCTGCTCGACGGCATCGACACCTTCATCTACGGCTCGGTCCTGCCGACCATGCTCGGGGGCAAGTCCCTCGGACTGACCGCCGCCACCGCGGGCACGATCGGCAGCTGGTCCAACTTCGGCATGCTGCTCGGCACGATCCTCTCCGGCATGGCGTCCAACTGGATCGGCCGTCGCGTCGTGGTCCTCACCAGCGTGTGCGTCTTCACCGTCGCCACCCTGGGTACCGGATGGTCGCAGAGCGCCGCCGTGTTCGGCACCTTCCGGTTCGTGTGCGGGTTCGGTCTCGGCGCGCTGCTGCCGATCGCGATCTCGTACGGCATGGAGTTCACGGCCAGGGGCCGCCGGGCCCTCGCCACCGGCGTCATCATGACCGCGCACCAGACCGGCGGCGCCGTGGCCCCGCTGATCGCGCTGTGGCTGGTCGACGACTTCGGCTGGCGTTCGGCGTTCTTCGCGTCCGCGGTCCCGGCGCTGATCCTGCTGCCGGTCGCCTACAAGCTGCTGCCCGAGTCGCCGACCAACCTGCTGACCCGTGGCCGTCGCGCCGACGCCGAGAAGCTCGCCGCGGGATTCGGCACCGAGCTGCCCGAGGCCAGGACGAACGGCACCGGTGCGGCCGACAAGCTCGTCGCCCTGAAGAACCTCTTCCGCGGCGGCCAGTGGTCCACCACCCTGTGCTTCTGGCTCACGTCGTTCGCGGGCCTGCTCCTCGTCTACGGGGTCGGCCAGTGGCTGCCGAAGATCATGGTCGATCTCGGCTACGACACCGGTGACTCGCTCCTGTTCTCCACGTTCCTCAACGTCGGCGGCATCTGCGGCATGCTCATCGCCGGCCGCACGGCCGACCGGATCGGCCCGCGCAAGGTCGTCATCGCCTGGTTCGTGCTGACCGCGGTCTTCGTCTACCTCATGGGCGTCGAGATGTCGGTGGGCGTCCTGTACGCGGTCGTCTTCTTCGCCGGTCTGCTGCTCTTCTCCGGACAGACCATGGTCTACGCGACGGTCGGCACCCACCACAACGACGAGGACCGCCCCACCGCGCTCGGCTGGGTCTCGGGCATGGGCCGCTTCGGTGCCATCTTCGGCCCGTGGATCGGCGGCGCGCTGATCTCGGCGGGCAACGCCGACCTCGGCTTCACGATGTACGCCTGCGCCGCCGTCTTCGGCGCCGTGATGATGGCGCTCGCCGCACTCACCATCAAGGCTCGCGCGAAGACCGGCACCGCGCCGGCCGCCGTCTAGGACGAGGCGCCGGGCGTCCTGCGGCTCAGAGGACTCAGAGGACTCAGAGCCGAAGGACGCCCGGCAGCGCGGGTCAGTGCCCGTGCTGCGGGGCGCTCCGCCCGCGCAGGACGACCGCCGAGGCCACCGCGCCGAGCACGCACAGCAGACCGGTGACGAGCACGGCGGAGTGCACCCCGTTCATGAACGCCTGCGAACTGCCCTTCACGACAGCGGACTTGAGCCCGCCCGGCATCGATTCCGAGACCGGCGCGACGCCCATCGACACCGCGTCCTTCGCCTCCGCCAGCTGCCCGGCGGCCTGCCGCGGCACCCCGGCCGAGACCAGCTCACCGTGGAGCGTCGCCCCGACCCGGCCGCTGATCAGCGAGACCAGGACGGAAGTGCCGAGCGCGCCGCCCACCTGCAGCGCCGTCGCCTGGAGTCCTCCGGCCACGCCCGCGTCCTCGACCGGCGCGCTGCCGACGATCGCCGACGACGACGCCGACATCACCATGCCGACACCCAGACCCAGTGCCACGAACGGCGGCCACAGCGCCCCGTACCCGGAGTCCGCGCTCCAGGTCAGCATCAGGAACGACGCGGCGCCCTGCAGCACCATGCCGAGCGGCATCGTCAGACGCGGCCCGAACCGGTCGGTCAGCGCCGCCCCGAGCGGCGAGGCCACGACCGAGGCGAGGCTCAGCGGCAGCGTCCGCACACCGGCCTCGACCGGGCTGAATCCGCGCACGTTCTGCAGATACAGCATCACGAAGAAGATCCCGCCGAGCAGCACGAAGAAGTTCAGCGCGGTGATGACGGTGCCGACGGTCAGCGCCGGACTGCGGAACAGCCGCATCGGCAGCAGCGGATGCGCAATACGCGCCTCGTACAGACCGAACGCGACGAGCAGCACGAGGCCCGCGATGATCGCGCCGAGCGTCCCGGCGGAGGTCCAGCCCCACGTCTCGCCCTTGACCACGCCGAACACCACGACCAGCATGCCGAGCGCCAGCAGGACCACACCCACGATGTCGAACCTGCTCCCGGCCGCGGCCGTGTTCCTGCTCTGCGGCAGCACGAACGCGCTGACGACGATCGCGAGCACGCCGACCGGCGCGTTGATGTAGAACACCGACTCCCAGTCGACGTGCTCGACGAGCAGGCCGCCGACGATCGGGCCGAGCGCCGTCGACACGGACGACACCATGGCCCAGATGCCCACCGCCATACCGAACTTGCGCGGCGGGAACACCGCGCGCAGCAGCCCCAGCGTGTTCGGCATCAGCAGCGCCCCGAAGAAGCCCTGCAAGGCACGGAAGGCGATGACCAGTTCGATCGACCCGGCCAGGCCGATGGCCACCGAGGCGACGGTGAACCCGGCGACGCCGACCAGATAGACGGTGCGCCGCCCGAACCGGTCGCCGAGCTTCCCACCGAGGATCAACGCGGCGGCGAGCGCCAGCAGATACGAGTTGGTGACCCATTGCAGCCCGGCGGTCGAGGCATCGAGGTCGCGGCCGATCTCCGGGTTGGCGATGGAGACCACCGACCCGTCGAGGCCGACCATGAACAGGCCGAAGGCGACGGCGATCAGCGTCAGCCAGGGGTTGGCGCGCCGCCCGGCGGGCGCCGGTGGCAGGGGCGCGGGGGCGAGCGGAGCTACGGACGAAGAGGGCATGGAGCTGCCTTGTCTGGTGAATGGGTCGAGCGTGCCCGGGGGCACGAAAGAGCCCTGCCCCGGACGGCCGGGACAGGGTGGGATGCGGGGAACCTGAGGGGCTGGGTCAGTCCTCGGTCGGCCGCAGATGGACGTCGAGCGCGTTCAGCGCGCCCAGCGCGGAGCCGAGCGCGTCCAGTTCGCCGCCCGTCAGATGCCGCAGCGCGGCGGCGAGGTGACGGCGCGCGATGCCCTCCGCCTCCGCGATGCGCTCGCGCGCCACCGCGGTGGTGTGCAGATGGGCCACCCGCTTGTCCGCGGCGTCGCCGCGGCGCTCCAGCAGCCCCTCACGGGTGAGCTGCGAGACGAGGGCGCTGACATTGTTCGGCTGCATCAGCAGCGCCCGCGCCGCCTCCCGCACGGTGATCCCCTCCTGGTCCGCCACGAGACGGAGCAGGGCGATCTGGGCCTCGGGCAGCCGGTCGTGCGGGAAGTCCCCGAGGATCCGCCGGTCGAGCGTCCGGTGCAGCGTCGGCAGGCACGCCGCGAGCGCGGAGGCGACGCGGTCGATGTCCTGGCGGGCGGCGGCGGAAGCGGGCATGCCGCAGAAGATAGGTCTACGTGAATAGGTATGTCAACATAGCCAAAACATCAGGGTCGCGCTCCACCGTGGGGTTTACACCGATGGGACCCGACTCCTCCCCGGGTATGACACCCGCCCCCGGCGCCTACCGCAGCCGTGGGCGCGGACTGTGCCTCAGAGGCTGACCTCCGGGCCCGCCCGGGCGGCGAGGATGGAGTCAGATCCTGCCGACCCTTCTGACGTGCAACGACGCACCGTCGGACGGTCGCACCTGCCTGAGAGATCTCTCACGACCCCGACGGGAGCCCCCTTCGCCGTGGCTACGTTCCTGTACAAACTCGGCCGGCTGTCCTTCAGGCGCCGCCGCTACGTCGCTCTGCTGTGGGTGCTGCTGCTCGGCGGGATCGGCTTCGCGTCGTCGGCCGCGCCCGCCCCGCCCGCGGACTCCTTCTCCATGCCGGGCACCGAGTCGCAGAAGGCCTTCGACCTCCTCGACGAGAAGTTCCCCGCGGCCAACTCCGAGGGGGCGACCGCCCGCGTCGTCATCCGCGCGCCGGGCGGCGAGAAGCTGACCGACCCCGCGGCCAAGGCCGACGTGCGCAAGATGGTGACGCAGCTCGGCGAGGGACCGCAGGTCGCCTCGGTCGCCGACCCGTACAAGGCGAACGCCGTCAGCAAGGACGGCTCCACCGCCTACGCCTCCGTCACCTACAAGGTCGCCGGCACCGAGCTGACCGACAAGGCGCACGAGGCCCTCACCCAGGCCATCGACGACGCCCGCGACGACGGCTTCACCGTCGAGGCGGGCGGCGACGCCGTCGAGGCCGACCAGGACATGGGCGGCAGCGCCGAGATGATCGGCATCGCGATCTCCGCGGTCGTCCTGATCCTCACCTTCGGCTCGCTGGTCGCCGCGGGCATGCCGCTGCTGACCGCGATCATCGGCGTCGGCATCGGTGTCTCCGGCATCGCCGCGCTCGGCAGCGTCCTGAACCTGTCCGGCACCACGTCCACGCTGGCCTCGATGATCGGCCTCGCGGTCGGCATCGACTACGCGCTGTTCATCGTCTCCCGCTACCGAGCCGAGATAGCCGAGGGCCGCGAGGGCGAGGAGGCGGCAGGACGCGCCGTCGGCACCGCGGGCTCCGCGGTCGTCTTCGCGGGCCTCACCGTCGTCGTCGCGCTCAGCGGCCTGTCGGTCGTCAACATCCCGATGCTCACCAAGATGGGCCTGGCCGCCGCGGCGACCGTCGCCATCGCCGTCCTCATCGCGCTCACCATGATCCCGGCGCTGCTCGGCTTCGCCGGCAAGAAGGTGCTGCACCGCAAGGACCGCAAGAAGACCGGCCCGATCGCCGACACCGGGAAGCCCAACCTCGGCACCCGCTGGTCCCGCTTCGTACTGCGCCGCCCGCTCGGCGTCCTGCTGGTCGGCGTGCTCGGCCTCGGCGCGATCGCCGTCCCGGCCGCCAGTCTCGAACTGGGCCTGCCCGACGACGGCTCGTCGGCGCCGGACAGCACCCAGCGCAAGGCGTACGACATGCTGTCCGACTCCTTCGGCGCGGGCTTCAACGGCACGCTGATGGTGACCGTCGACGGCAAGGGCGCGGCCGGTACCGCCAAGCAGGTCGGCGCCGACCTCGCCAAGGTCGACGGCGTCGTGGCGGTCACCCCGGCGCAGGTCAACCCCGCCGGGGACACCGCGATCATCACGGTCGTCCCCAAGACGGGACCGAGCGACCACAAGACCGAGGAACTCGTGCGGACGATCCGCTCGGACGCCACGTCCTGGTCGTCGGACACGGGCGCGGAGATTCTGGTCACCGGCGCGACGGCCATGACGATCGACTTCTCGCAGACCCTGGACGACGCGCTGGTCCCGTACCTCCTGCTGGTGGTCGGCCTCGCCTTCCTGCTGCTGATGCTGGTCTTCCGCTCGGTCCTCGTCCCGCTCAAGGCCGCGCTCGGCTTCCTGCTCTCCGTCGCGGCGGCGCTCGGCGCCGTGGTCGCGGTCTTCCAGTGGGGCTGGCTCGCGGACCTCTTCGGGGTGGAACAGCCCGGCCCCATCATGTCGATGATGCCGATCTTCCTGATCGGCGTGGTCTTCGGACTCGCCATGGACTACGAGGTGTTCCTCGTGACCCGGATGCGCGAGGCCTACGTCCACGGGGCGCGGCCCGGCGAGGCCATCGTGACCGGCTTCCGTCATGGCGGCCGGGTCGTCGGCGCCGCCGCCGTCATCATGATCAGCGTCTTCTCCGGCTTCATCATGGAGAACAACAGCATGATCAAGATGATGGGCTTCGGCCTCGCGATCGCCGTCCTCTTCGACGCGTTCGTGGTCCGCATGGCGATCGTGCCCGCGGTCATGGCGCTGCTCGGCAAGTCGGCCTGGTGGCTGCCCCGCTGGCTCGACAAGGCCCTGCCCAACGTCGACGTGGAGGGCGAGAAGCTGCAGAAGAGCCTGACCACCGAGGCGCCGTCCGCGCAGGACGACGACCGTGAACTGGAGACGGCGCGCGGCTGATCCTCCGCACTGCCGCCCGTCCGGGCCCGCTCCGAGTCATCGGGGCGGGCCCGTGCGCGTGTTCGGGCCGGTCAGCCGCTGAGCGCCCCGCCCACGACCGACTCCACGATCCTGCGGACCTCCGCGCGCGCGGGCGGGCCGTCGTCGCGGCCCGCGAAGAGGAGATGGCCGGTGCCGACCAGGGTGAGGGCCAGCGTGTCGACGTCGGCGCCGGGCGCGATCCGGCCGGCCGTCCGCTCGGCGCCGAGATAGGCGATCAGCGCCTGCGTGGCCTGCGCGAGCACCGTGACGCCGGGCCGGCCCGCCGCGCGCAGCCGGGCGCGCAGTCCGTCGCGGAAGGTGATCAGGGTGACCAGGGAGAGCGCGACCGGGGTGAAGAGGGCGGTCAGCGCGTCGGTGAGGTGGTCGACGACGGAGCCGGTGCCGGCCGACCCGGCCAGCGTCGCGCCCCGCGCGTCGATCCCGCCGACCCGGTCGAGGATCAGCTCGCACAGGAACGCGTCGAAGTCGGCGAAGTGCCGGTGCAGCACGCCCTTGGCGCAGCCCGCCTCGTCCGTGACGGCCCGGCTGGTGAGCGCGGCGGCGCCGTCGCGCAGCAGGACGCGCTCGGCGGCGTCGAACAACTGCGCGCGCACATCGCGGATGGCCACCCCGGTCGGCACCTGCACATCTCCTTCGTCGGACGGTCCAACCGTAGACGAGTGGGCAAGTGCCCACCTAGAGTGGGCGCATGCCCACTCACCCTGTTCCCGGCCCGGACGAACCGCACAAGGCCCGCGGCATGGCGGAGTCGTTCGGCACCGATCCCGGCCGCTACGACCGCAGCCGGCCCCGCTACCCGGACGCGCTCGTGCGGCGGATCGCCGCGGCGGCGCCCGGCCGTGACGTCCTCGACGTGGGATGCGGCACCGGTATCGCCGCGCGCCAGTTCCGGGCGGCGGGCTGCACGGTCCTCGGCGTCGACGTCGACGCGCGCATGGCCGGCTTCGCACGCGAGCGCGGACTGCCCGTCGAGGTCGCCGGGTTCGAGACCTGGGACGACGCGGGCCGCACCTTCGACGCGGTCGTCGCCGGGCAGACCTGGCACTGGATCGACCCCGCCGCGGGCGCGGCGAAGGCGGCCGGTGTCCTGCGCCCCGGCGGCCGCATCGCCCTGATGTGGAACGTCTACCGGCCCGCACCCGCCCTCGCCGACGCGTTCGCCGCCGCCCACCGCGCGGCACTGCCCGACGCCCCGCGCATGCCATGGAAGCGCTCCGCGCCGGACGCGTACGACGCCATCTTCGAGAAGGTGGCCGACAGCCTGCGCGCCACCGGATCCTTCGGCGCGCCCGAGCGCTGGCAGGTCGCCTGGGAGCAGCCCTACACCCGGGACGCCTGGCTGGAACACCTGACGACCAGCGGCGAGGCGGCACTTCACACCCCGCGCCAGACGGCGGAGCTACTCGCCCGCACCGGAGCCGTCATCGACGAACTCGGCGGCACGTTCACGATGCCGTACGTCGCGGTGGCGGTCACCGCGGTACGCACCGGGGCAGCCGTCGCCTGACCCGCGGCCTCGGTGGCGTTGTCAGTACCGGGTGCTATCCCTGGGAAGGGAAGAGGCACAACGGACCGACGACGGAGGAGTCATCATCCAGGACGGACGGCAGCGGCGTTCCGGGCAGGATCTGTGTGTACGGCGGCATCCCGAGACACAGGTGGAGTGCGTGCTCCCCGACACGCACTACCCGCGCCCGCACTACGCCTTGGACGGAACCACCTGGCACGACGGCCTGTGCGGCGCGTGCCACGGCAGCGGGAGTCGCGACGGGGAGGTCTGCGACTCCTGCCGCGGCGGAGGCTTCTGCCTCCTGGAGATCGAGATCGACGCGGACACCGAAGGGGAGTGAGGGACGTGACGTGACGGGCGGGGACTGGGGCGTCAGTCCGTGTAGACCTCGGCCCGGTCCACACTGACGAACGAGCCGCTGGAGGCGGCACTGTGCTCGCCGGTGACCCGCACCCGCAGCGTGTGCGGGCCGCTCGTCAAGCGCGGGCTCAGATACTGGAGCGTCTCGCCGGTGCGGATCGCGCCGTAGAAGTCGACGCGCTGCTCGGGGCCGCCGTCGACACTGACCGCCGCGATCCCGTTCCCGGTGTCCTTGACCGACAGGAGCGCGATCCGGGTGCCGGTGAAGCTGAACGTCGCGGTGTTGCCCGCCTTGTCGCTCCAGTGGTCGTCGCTCCAGAAGCACTGCGCGGCGCAGCCGGTGCCCGAGTTCCAGGTGCCCGTGTACGTCACGCCGCCGGTGCCGCTGGTCCGGCTGTCGTCATTGATCCAGTAGTTGCCCGAACCGGGGTCGCCGGACGGCAGGTTCTGGGTCGCGCCCATCGCCAGCGGCGTTTCGAGGTTCGGGCTGCCGTCGGCGTTCCAGGTGATCTTCTGCGCGCGGGTCGTCCGGTTGGAGTACGTGTTCGTGGCCGTGGTCTTCGCGTGGTAGACCAGCCAGTCCTCGGTCCCGTCGGGGGACTTGAAGAAGGCGTGGTGGCCGGGGCCGAACACGCCGCGGGAGTCGGCACGGGAGAACACCGGCCCCGGGGCTTGCGTCCAGTTGCCCGGGACGAGCGGGTCGGCCTTGTCCGGCAGGGACATCATCCAGACCTGGTAGTCGGGCTTGCCGGTGTCGCAGGTCGAGTACGTCATCCACGTACGCCCGTTGCGGTTCAGGAACTCCGGGCCCTCGCGCACCTCCGGGCAGCCCCCGGCGGCGTCGATCGCGACCGCGTCGCCCGAGACGGTGTACGGGTTCGACATCGGCGCGATGTTCAGCCCGTTGTGCTGGTACGCGTTGATGCCGCTGTACGCGAGATAGAGCTTGCCGTTGTGCTGGAGGATGCCCGGGTCGATCGCGAAGTCGCCGGTGTGGTTGGGCGGGGTGAGCTTCGCCTTGAAGTGGTACGGGCCGGTCGGGTCGGCGCCCGACGACTCCAGGACGAAGAGCCGGTGGTGGTCGTCCGTGCCGTCGTCGGCCGTGTAGTACAGGTACCAGTGGTCGCCGAAGCGGTAGAACTCCGGCGCCCAGATGTGCTGGTTGCGGGAGGTGTCGGTGTCCGTCCACACCGTCTTCGGCTCGGCGTCGAGCAGGGTGCCCAGGGACGGCGAGCTCCACATCTTGATGCTGTCGCCCTGGGTGGTGGTCAGGTGGTAGGCCCCGTTCGCGTACGAGACGAACGGATCGGGGCCGGTGTTCAGCGGATTGCGGAAGGTGCCGCTCGCGGCCACGGAACTCGCCGGCTGTTCGGCGGGCTCCTGATGGGCGGCGGCCCGCGGGCTGCAGGCCAGCCCCGCGAGCAGAGCGAGGAGTGCGGGAACGAGGGCGGTACGGGACCGTGCGCGCACGAGCGGCTCCTTACATCGATGTAAGTCCCAGAACTTCAGGACCGTAGAGAAGGGATCGGGGCGGTGTCAACGAGGCACACCCGGTCAGGAGTTGTTCCTGGTGCGGATGGCTACTGTCCGCCCAGACCGGTCGTCGCGACCGACTTGACGATGTGCCGCTGGAAGAAGACGAACACGGCGACCAGCGGCAGGGCCGCGAGCACGGCCGAGGCCATCGACTGCGCGTACTGGATCCCGTACGCGTCCTTCACCGTGGTGATGCCGACCGGAAGCGTCATCAGGGACGGGTCGGACGTCGACACGAACGGCCACAGGAAGTTGTTCCACGCCCCGATGAACACGAAGATCGCGACGGCCGCGAGCATCGGCCGGGACAGCGGCAGCAGCACCGACCAGAAGATCCGCCAGTGTCCGGCGCCGTCGATCCGGGCCGCCTCCTCCAGCTCGACCGGGAGCGAGTCGAAGTGCTTCTTCAGGATGAACACCATCACGGGTGCCACGGTCTGCGGCAGGATCACCGCCGCGTACGTGTCGAGGAGATGCAGCGTCAGCATCTGCTCGAACCACGGCACGATGAGGATCTGCGGCGGCACGAGCACCGCGGCGATCGTCAGCGTGAACAGCCACTTGCGGCCCTTGAACAGCGTGCGGGAGAAGGCGTAGCCGGCCATCGCGGAGACCAGCACGGTGATCACGGTGACGGCGGCGGAGATCAGGAAGCTGTTGAGCATCCACAGGGGCAGGTCGCCGCGCTCCCACACGGTGCTGAACGCCTGGAAGGTGAAGCCGTGCTTCGGCCAGATCCAGTGCGTCGGATCGCTCGCGTCCTGTTCGGACTTGAAGGCCGTGAGCAGCGCCCACCCCATCGGCAGCAGCCAGACCAGGGCGGCGACCGCGAGGACCAGCAGGGCGAGGACGCGCGTGGTGCGGCCGGCGCCGAGCGTCAGGTTCGTGGTAGTGCGGCCGGTACCGGCGCCCGGGCGGCGCGGCGGGCGGACGGGAACGATGCGCTGCCGGGCGGGGCGCACGGGGGCGTCGGTGGTGGTCGTCATGTCACTTCTCCCGGCGGCGGAGTACGGCGAACTGGGCGGCGGAGGCGAGCAGCACGAGGGCGAAGAAGATGTAGCTGATCGCCGACGCGTAGCCGAGCCGGTAGCCGGTGAAGCCGACGTCGTAGATGTACTCGACGACCGGCCGCGTCGAGTTGTTCGGGCCGCCCTTCGTCAGCAGGTACACCTGGTCGAAGACCTTCAGGGAGGCCAGGAGCTGGAGCACGGCGATGACCGTCGTGATGCGGCTCAGCTGCGGCAGCGTGATCGAGAACAGGCGCCGCCAGGCACCGGCGCCGTCGATGGCCGCGGCCTCGTACAGGTGGTCGGGGATCGACTGGAGGGCGGCCAGGTAGAGCAGGAAGTTGAAGCCGACCGTCCACCACAGGGTCGTCAGCGCGATCGCCCACAGGGCCACCGACTCGTCACTCAGCCAGGCGACGTGGTCGAGGCCGACCGCGCCCAGGAGGTGGTTGTAGACGCCGAGATCGGGCTGGTACAGCCACAGCCACAGCAGGCCCACGACACCGACGGGCAGCAGGTACGGCGCGAAGAACGCCAGGCGCCACACCCACTGGCCGGGCAGCCCGGTGTGCACGAGGAGCGCCATGCCGAGCGCCACCACGACCAGCGGGACGGTCGAGATCAGCGTGAACAGGACGGTGTGCCACAGGGCCCGCCACATCTCGGCGTCGCCGAACGCCTCGCTGAAGTTGTCGAGGCCGACGAAGGACGGGGCGTGGGCGGACAGGGCCCGGTCCGTGAGCGCCATCCACAGGCCCTGGCCGAGCGGCCACAGCATGAACACGGCGAACAGGGCGAGGAAGGGGAGGGCGAAGAGCAGGCCCGGGGGCAGCAGCCGGCGCGCTGACAGCGGTCTCGGCCGGGGCGAGGCGTGCGGAGAGGACATCGTTGTGCCTCCAGAAGGTCAGGCCGGGCTGGGCTTGGAGAGGAAGGTGTTGACGCGGCGCACCATCGCGCGCGCCGCACGGTCCGGGGCGAGACCGTCGAGCAGGGCCTGCTGGAGCACCTGCGACATGGCGTTCTGGAAGTCGGAGCCCGCGCCGACGAACCAGGCCGCCGGGTCGAGGACCACCTGCGAGGCGGCCGACTTGTAGTGGGCCTGCGGCAGCAGTCCGGCGTACGCCTTGGTACGGGTGACCGGCGTGTACGCGGGGATGTGCCCGGCGGTCGCCCAGGTCTGGCCCGCCTTCAGGAGCGCGGCCGCCGCCTGGTGCGTGCGACGGCGGTGCGCGGCGTCCGGGCTGTCGCGGTGCGGGAGCACGAACGAGTGCGAGTCGGCGTAGATCGCCGGGGTGCCGAACACGGTCGGGAAGGGGGCGGCGTCCACCTTCTTGTCCGCGGTGCGGAACGTGCCGAGCTCCCACTCGCCGGACAGCGCCATCGCCGTCTGCCGGTTGGTGAACGCGGCGACGCTCGCGTTGTAGTCGAGCCGCCCGGGGTTGGCCTTGTCGCCGACCAGTTTGGCCATGAACGAGATGACCTCGGCCATCCGGTCCAGGTCCACCTTCGCGGGCCCGCCGGGCGGCAGGTCGAAGACACCGCCCGTCTGCTTGTACAGGCCGTAGAAGAGCCGCCAGCCCTGCGCGGTGTCGTTGACGTACCCGAAGGAGATGCCCTGCTTGCCCGACGCCTTCGCCAGCTCCCGCCCTGCGGCCAGGAACTTGTCGGGGGAGGAGAACGCGTCCAGGTCGAGCGTGCCGTCCGCCTTCAGCAGCCCCGCCTTCTTCGTCGGCTCCGGGTGGAAGAAGACGATGAAGGGGTGGGTGTCGAGCGGGATCGCGTACGTCCCGCCGTCGTACTGCGTCCGCTCCCACACCGCGTCCGCGAAGTCGCCCTTGTGGATGCCGAACTCGGCGAGCAGATCCATGTCCCACGGGTCCACGAGCCCGGTCGGCGCGTAGCCCGCGAGCCGCGACATGTGCGCGACGGCGAAGTCCGGGCCGCGCCCGCCGGCCGACGCCATGGCGAGCTTGGTGTAGTAGGGGGTGCCCCACTCCAGGACGGTGCGCTCGATGTGCGTGCCCGGCATGTCGGGCTGCGCCTTGCGCACCATCTCGTTGAGCAGGCCGCCGTCGGCCCCCTGGAACAGGTCCCACAGGCGGACCGTGCTGTCGCCCGCTGCCAGTGCGCTGCCGCAGCCGCTGAGCGCGCCCGCGCCGAGGACCGAGGCCCCCGCGGCGAGTGCGGCCGTCAGGGCGCGCCGTCTGGTGAGCGCGGGGCGACCGACGGGGGCGGGTATGCCGGTCATAGGGCTCCTTCCCGGTGGGCGGCGGGGTCGTCCCGACACCGCCGCCCACGGACATACATCGATGTAAATTGCAGGAATGGGCTGAGCTGGTTCAGTTCTCGAAGGCGGCCGCGCGGAGCTGGGCCGCCCGCAGCCGGGCGGTGTCGACCTTCTCGGCGCGGTCGAAGCGGTAGACGCCGTTGCGCTCCTGGAAGACGTCCGTGAGCTGGGTGTAGCAGTAGCCGAACATGTCCGGGTCGTCGAGCAGGACGCCCGTGAGCCCGGTGAACCGGTCGATGAACTCCTCGGCGCTGCGCGGCCGTTCGCCGTAGCCCCAGGAGTCGTCGAGCACATTGCCGGCCGCCTCCGCGGCGGCCTGCGCGTCCCACCAGATGCCGCCGAACTCGCTGCAGAAGTACGGCTGGCCGTTGTACGGCACTGACCAGGAACGCCCGTCGGGACCGGTGTTGAGGTACGGCTCGTTCTCCGCGAGGCCGCGCATCGTCTTCGCGAACGCCGCCGGGTCCTGCTCGTAGCAGTGCGAGTCGTACACGTCGGTCTCCGGCACCCGGTGCGCGTACCCGGAGGCGTCGATCACCGGACGGGTGCCGTCGGCCTGCTTCGTGGCCCGGAACATCGCGTGCGTGACGTCGTCGAGCTGCGTGATCCGGTCGTGCAGGTTCTGGTACGTCTCGTTGAGCGGGCACCAGCCGATGACCGACGGGTGCGAGTAGTCCCGCTCGACGGCCTCCAGCCACTGGGCGACGTAACTCGCGTCGGGCCGCTGGTTGTCGTCGCGGACGCCGACCTCGCAGCCCCAGTCGCCGAACTCGCCCCACACCAGATAGCCGAGCCGGTCCGCGTGGTAGAGGAAGCGCTCCTCGAAGACCTTCTGGTGCAGCCGCGCGCCGTTGAAGCCCGCGGCGAGGCCGAGTTCGATGTCGCGCACCAGGTCGGCGTCGCTCGGCGCCGTCATCAGGCCGTCTGGGTAGTAGCCCTGGTCGAGGACGAGGCGCTGGAAGACGGGCTCGCCGTTCAGGAGCAGCCGCTTGCCGTCGATGGAGACCGAGCGCAGACCGGCGTACGACGTCACGCGGTCCACCGGCGCGCCCTCGGCGTCGACGATCTCGAAGGTCAGGTCGTACAGGTGCGGGTCGGCCGGTGACCACACGCGCTGCCGGTCCGCGGGCACGGCGAGCGCCAGACGCGGGCTGAGGTCGAGGTCGGCGCGGGCCTCGGCCGTGACGACCTCGCCCCGCTCGTCGGCGAGGGTGGCGCGCACGCGGTGGCCCGGGGCGTTGCCGGTCAGCGGCAGTTCCAG
Organism: Streptomyces sp. NPDC057694; assembly: GCF_042799415.1. Lineage (NCBI taxonomy): Bacteria > Bacillati > Actinomycetota > Actinomycetes > Kitasatosporales > Streptomycetaceae > Streptomyces > Streptomyces sp. NPDC057694. Next base: position 881,466 of record NZ_JBHVIX010000001.1, on the reverse strand, counting down.
GTAGAAGGTGCCCGAGGCGAGGTCCGGGGTGATCCGGGGGCGCCGCAGAGCGACCGTGCGCGGCACCGGCTCCAGCCACACCGTCTGCCAGATGCCGGTGGTGCGGGTGTAGTGGCAGTGCGAGTTCGCGTACCAGGTGGCCTGCTTGCCGCGGGCCTGCGGGCCGTGCCGGGTGTCGCGGGCCCGTACGACGAGCGTCAGTTCCTCGCCCGGGGCGGCGATGTCGCCGAGGTCCGCGGTGAACGGGGTGAAGCCGCCGCGGTGCCGGGCCACCTCCGTCCCGTTCGCCCACACCGTCGCGTCGTGGTCCACCGCGCCGAAGTGCAGCAGCACCCGGGTGTCCGTCCAGTCGGCGGGCACCGTCACGGTGCGCCGGTACCAGACGGCCTCCAGGAAGTCCGTCTCCTCGATCCCGGACAGTTCCGACTCCGGGCAGAACGGCACGGTGATGCGGTCGCTCAGCTCCCGCTCGCGCAGGCCGCGTTCCAGGCCCGTGTCGGACCGGTCGATCTCGAACTGCCAGGTGCCGTTGAGATTCAGCCAGGCGTCGCGGGCGAACTGCGGTCGCGGGTACTCGGGGCGGGGGACAGGCATGGTGCTCCTTGCCAGGTGAATGCTGTGCCAGTTGGTGCGCGGCTCATGGCACCATGGCGATTACATCGTTGTAAATATCCGGGCGGGGCGGGATCCGGCCCGAAACCGTTTCGTGATGCTCGATACGATCGCGGACGGCAGACGGAAGGAATGGACAGCGTGGCGGCCAGACCCAGGATCAAGGACGTTGCGGAGTACGCGGGTGTCTCGCCCAAGACGGTCTCCAACGTGATCAACAACTTCGAGCATGTCTCCGACCGGACCCGCGAGGCCGTCCGCGAGGCGATCGACGCCCTCGGCTACCGGGTCAACATCGCGGGCCGCCAGCTGCGGCAGGGCCGCACGGGCATGATCACCCTCGCCGTCCCCGAACTCGACGTCGCCTACTTCTCCGAGCTGGCCAAGCACGTGATGACCGAGGCCGACCGGCACGGCAGGACCGTGCTGCTGCACCAGACCGGTGGCTCGCGCGAGCGGGAACTGGCCGCGCTGCACGGCTTCGACGCCCAGTTCTCCGACGGGATCATCCTCAGCCCGCTCGCCCTGCAACCCCGTGACATCGCCACCCGCGACCGCCGGCTGCCCGTGGTCCTGCTCGGCGAGCGGCCCGCCGAGGGCAGCACCGACCATGTCGCCATCGACAACGTACGGGCGGCGCGCGAGGCCACCGAACACCTGCTGGCGCGCGGGCGTCGGCGGATCGCGGTGGTCGGCGGCCGGGTACGCGGCCGGCAGGGCACCGACCGGCTGCGCACGGACGGCCACCGGCAGGCCCTGAAGGCGGCCCATGTGCCCTTCGACAGCGATCTCGTGTTCGCGGTCGACGCCTACCACTGGCGGGACGGCGCACGCGCCGCGACCACGCTCCTCGAACAGGACACGCCGCCGGACGCGCTGCTGTGCCTCAACGACCACCTCGCGCTGGGCGCGCTGCGGGCCCTGCACGAGAAGGGCGTGAGCGTGCCGAAGGACGTCGACGTGGTCGGCTTCGACGACATCGAGGCGTCCCGGTTCAGCGTGCCCACGCTGACGACGGTGGCCCCGGACAAGAAGGAGATCGCGCGCGCCGCGGTGGCCCTGCTCGTCGACCGGATCGACGACCCCGACGGCGGGCCGTTGCAGGACCACGTGGTCGGGCACGAGGTGATGGTGCGGGAGAGCACCGGGGGATGAGGACGCCGGGGCTGAGAGAGAATCCCCGGACCGGTCGACCTGGACGGAGGATCCTGAGCGCCCGTCCACCGGCGGCTGCCACCCGTCTCGCGCCGGTGGGGACCGAACCGAGCCGCAAGGGACGACGCATCGCGCCATGACACCTCACTCCAGCCGCAGCCCCGGCAACGAGCCCGTTTCCCGATCCCGACCCCAGCCCCGCACTCGTCCCCGACCCCGGGATCTCGGCATCGCCCCGGGCGTGCTGCCGCCCGGCCCGGCGAACTCGCTCACCGACGTACCGGGTGTGCGCGTCGGGCACCTCACGCTGGACCACGACGACGCCGAGCTGCCGGTACGCACCGGGGTCACGGTCGTCGTCCCCGCGCCCGGCTCCGTGTTCCGCGACAAACCCGCGGCGGGCCTGGAGGTCGTCAACGGTTTCGGCAAAGCCGCCGGACTCAGCCAGATCGCCGAACTCGGCGTCCTGGAAACCCCGTTGGCCCTCACCAATACGCTCGGAGTCGGCGCCGCGTTCGAGGGGCTCGTGCGGCACGCGCTGGCCGGGCACCCCGAGATCGGCACGACCACGGGCACCGTCAACCCGGCCGTGTTCGAGTGCAACGACGGCTGGCTCAACGACATCCGCGGCCTGCACGTACGTCCCCGGCATGTGCTCGACGCCCTGGACGCGGCGACCGACGCCCCCGTGGCGGAGGGCGCGGTCGGGGCGGGCGCCGGCATGGTCTCCTTCGGCTGGAAGGCGGGCATCGGCTCCAGCTCGCGTCTCGTCGACGCCGGTGACGGCATCCGCTGGACCGTGGGCGCGCTGGTCCTGGCCAACTTCGGCAGCGCCGACGACCTGACCGTCACCGGGGTCCCCGTCGGCCGTACGCTCACGCCCGAACAGGCCGTGGAACAGGCCGAGTTCGCGCGCGGAGCGGGTTCCTGCGTCGCACTCATCGCCACGGACGCCCCGGCCGACGCCCGTCAGCTGCGGCGCATCGCGAAGCGGACGACGGTCGGGCTCGCCAGGACCGGCGGCATCATCCAGCACGGCAGCGGCGAGTACGCGCTCGCCTGGTCCACGACCCACCGCACCCCGCACATCCCGCAGGGCCCGGCGCGTGCCGCGTCCGCCGTCGCGGAGCACGGCCCCGTGCTCGACCTGCTCTTCCGGGCCGCGGCCGAGGCCACCGAAGAAGCCGTCCTCGCCTCACTGTTCGCGGCGCGTCCGGTCACGGGCGTACGAGGGCACCACGCACCGGCGCTGCCGGCGCGGGAGGTGGCCCGGCTGGTCGGTGCGGCCGCCCCGTGAGACCACGGGCGCCCGTGGTCCCACAGCCGCCGGATCAGGACGCGCGGCGCAGCGCCACCACGTCGATCTCGACCAGGATGTCCATCAGGTCGGAGCCGACGGTGGTGCGCACCGGACGGGGCTCGGCGAAGTGCTCCCGGTACACGGCGTCGTAGGCGGCGAAGTCCCTCTTCAGGTGCTGGAGATGGACGGTCGACTTCACCACGTCGTCCAGGTCGAGGCCGTCCGCCCGCAGTAGGGCCCGCAGATTCGCGAGGACCTGCCGGGTCTGTTCCTCGACGGTGCCGGCGACCGCGCCCGTGACCGGGTCCTGCGGGCCGAGGCCCGAGGTGAACAGATACGGTCCGGCGGCAAGCGCCTTGCTGTAGCCGCCGGCCGGCGGCGGGGCGTCGTCGCTGTGGACGGCACGCTTCGGCGCGACCTCCGTGAACTCGCCGCTCATCGGGTCAGGTCCCCTTCCTTCTCGTTCACCGCGGCGTAGTGACGCAGCTTGTCCTCGTCGACGGTGACGCCGAGACCCGGCCCGTCCGGCACGCGCAGGCGGCCCTCGCGCAGCGTGAGCGGCTCGATGATGTCGTCGGCGTGCAGGTAGTACATGGAGTCGATGGCGCGGGAGAGCACCGGCGTGCTGGCGACGACGGCGAGATGCGCGGCGGTGGCGATGCCGAGTTCGCCGCCGCTGTGCAGGTTCATGCCGAGTCCGAACGTCTCGCAGTGCGCGGCCAGCGCCTTCGTCGGCGCGATGCCGCCCCACTTGTAGACGTCACCGTGGATGACGTCGACGGCGCCGAGGCGCACCGCGGGCGCGAAGTCCTCGAAGCGGACCACGCACATGTTCGTGCACAGCGGGATGCGCACCTTCTGCCGGACCTGGCTCATCCCCTCGATCCCGACGCACGGGTCCTCCAGGTACTCCAGGTCGAGCTCCTCCAGGGCTATCCCGGCCCGCACCGAGTCGGGCACCGACCAGGCCGCGTTCGGGTCGACCCGCAGGTTCACCTCGGGCAGCGCGCCGCGCAGCGCCCGCAGGATCGCGACGTCGCCCTGCACATCGGTGGTGCCCTTGAGCTTCACGGCGGTGAACCCGCCCTCGGCGACCACGCGCGTGGTGTGCTCGGCGAGCACCGACGGCAGGTCGGCGGGGGCGGCGTCGGGCGCGTCGGCGCGGGTGATCAGCGCGGTCAGCGGCACCTCGTCGCGGACCGGGCCGCCGAGCAGGTCGGTCACCGACTGGCCGGTGGCCTTGCCCATGACGTCCCAGCAGGCGACGTCGAGCGCGGCGAGCGCGGCATAGCCGAGGTAGCCGTAGAAGAACGGCACCATGTGGTGGCGGCGGTGGAAGGACTCCAGGGCGAACGGGCTGGTGCCGATCAGGTCCTCGGCCAGATCGCGGACGATCGCGGCGACCGGCCGGCCCCACATCGTCTCGCCCCAGCCCTCGATCCCGGAGTCGGTCCTGATCCGCACCACGGTGCGGGTCTCGCCGGTCTTCGTCTCGAAGGAGCTGGTGAACGGGTTGACCAGCGGCAGATTGACCACGTGGACGTCAACGGCGGTGATCTTCATGGGAGTTGCGGGTTCCTCTCGGGGACAACAGGGGGTGTCAGCGGGGCAGGGCGGGGCGGGTCGCGGCGTCGAAGGCGAGCACCGCGCGGGCCAGGCCCCGTACGCGGACGTCCAGGAGCCGGGCGCCGTGCTCGGCGTCCGCGCCGGCCGCGTCGTCGGTGGCCCCGCCGACGCGCTCCCACTCGCCGTGGCGCTCCACGGTCAGGCCCGGGTGGGGCGGCCGGTCGAACAGGGGCGGCGGATCGACCGGCTCCCACGCCGGCCGCTCGGCCCGGACGAGGCCGGGGTGGGCCGCCAGCATCAGGGACGTCTCGAACCAGCCGGCGTGCCCCGGCACCAGCGCGGCGCGCTCGCCCTCGCTGTCGTCGCTGCCGTCACCGTCGGTCAGCGTCCAGTACGAGCACGCCGCCGCGGTCACCTCGGCGCGCAGGGCGAAACGCTTCACGGCCAGCCGCATGATCTCGTCGTTGCCGCCGTGCCCGTTGACGACGAGGACCCGGCGGTGCCCGCTCGCCGCCAGCGAGTCGAGCAGTTCGTCGAGGACCGCGCCGAGCACGGGCGCGGACAGGGTGAGGGCTGCGGCGAACGTGTGGTGCGGGCTGTGCCCGTACGGCAGCGTCGGCAGCCGGACGAGGTCGGGCACGTCGGCCCCGGCCGCGGCCTGCTCGTCGAGGAGGGTCAGTGTCCGCGAGAGGACCGCGTCCACCAGCATCGTGTCCGTCCCCATCGGCAGATGCCCGGCGTGCTGCTCCTGCGAGCCGATCGGCAGCACGGCGATCGCGTCGGGGGCCGCGGCGCGCGTCTCGCGCCAGGTGCTCTCGGTCAGATTCCGGAAGGTCATGCCGCTGTCTCCCCGGTCCGGGGGCATGACAGAGTCGGCGCATGGCGCATGAACGTATTCCTTTGCGGTTGGTTCCCGATCCGCGGCCGGACGACCCGGCCGGGGAGCGGGACGGGGGTGTGCTGGGCGCCGTCGAGGTCCTGCCCGGCACGGTGCGGGCCGCGCTGCTCACCCGCGGTGGAGTCGTACGGGACCGGGCGCAGGCCCGCTTCGACGCGACGAGCGCGGATCCGGCCGTGGTCGACCGGGCGCTTGGCGAGGCCGCCCGGGTGTGGGCCGGTCACGCCCCGGCCGGGATCGGTGTCGCCGCTGCCGGTGTCGTGGATCCGACGGGCGGCCGGATCATCGAGGTGAACGACGCGCCGGCGCTGCGCGGGTATCCCGTCGCCGACCGGCTGACGGCGCTGACCGGCGCCCCGGTGCGGGTCGAGCACCGGGCGCGGGTGCAGGTGCTCGGCGACCGCTGGTTCGGTGCCGGGCGCGGGCGTCGCTCGTTCGCCTCCGTCGCCACCGGCGAGGTGCTCGGCGTCGGCATCCTCTACGACGGCCAGGTGCTCGCCCCGGCCGGCGGGCGCAGCGGCGCCCACATGACCGTCACCGCCACCGGCGAGCTGTGCACCTGCGGACGGCGCGGCTGCTGGAAGACCGTCGCGACGAGCCGCTGGCTGCGCGGCCGGGCGGCCGAACTCGGTCTGGAATCGGGAACGTTGAGCGATCTCGTGACCTCCGACCACTCCGCCGCCCTCGGCCTCGTCGAGGAGTACGCGGAGAACCTCGTGCTCGGCCTCGCCACCGTCCAGCAGCTCTTCGCGTGCGGCCTGTTCGTGCTGCACGGCGAGGCCCTCGACGGCGGTGAACCGTTCCGCACGCTGGTCGAGTCCCGGCTGCGCGAGGATGCGCTCGGCGGCGGCGAGGCGCCCACCGTGGTGCTCGGCGAACCGTCGGACACCGGCGCGCTGCTCGGCGCGGCGGGCCTGGTGCTGTCCGGGCAGTAGGGCGGCCCCGGTCATCCCGTGGCCTGCCGCATCCGCCGGGCGCGGGCCGGATCGGGCACCGGCACGGCGTCCAACAGCCGCCGCGTATAGGCGTGTTCGGGCTCTCCGAACACCTGATCCGCGGTGCCGCACTCGACGATCCGGCCCTGCCGCATCACGGCGACCCGGTCGGCGATCTGCCGGACCACGGCCAGATTGTGCGAGATGAAGAAGTAGGTCAGGCCCAGGCGCTGCTGGAGATCGGCGAGCAGATCGAGGACGCGCGCCTGCACCGAGACGTCCAGGGCGCTCGTCGGCTCGTCGAGGACGACCAGGCGCGGCTCCAGGGCCAGCGCCCGCGCGATCGAGATGCGCTGCCGCTGCCCGCCGGAGAACTCGTGCGGATACCGGTCGAGGATCGAGCCGTCCAGGCCGACGGCGTTCAGCAGCTCACCGGCCCGCTCCCGCACCCGGGCCCGGCCGCCGCGCCCGCGCGCCCACTCCTCGTGGGTGACGAGCGGCTCACCGACGATGTCGGCGATCCGCAGCCGCGGATTCATGCTGGAGTACGGGTCCTGGAGCACGACCTGCATCTGCCGGCGCAGCGGCCGCAGCTCGGCGCCCCGCACCGCGAGCAGGTCCGTGCCGTCGAAGCGGACACTGCCCGAGGTCGGTTCCAGGAGCCTCAGCAGCAGCCGGGTCAGGGTCGTCTTGCCGCAGCCGGACTCGCCGACCAGCGCGAACGTCTCGCCCTCGCGCACGGTCAGCGACACGTCGTCGACGGCGACGTGCGGCGGCCGCCCGGGAAACTCCTTGCGCAGGCCGCTGATCTCCAGCAGCTCGTTCGTCGTCATGCGGCGGGCTCCAGACGAGGGGTGGCGGCCAGCAGGTCGCGGGTGTACGCGGCGGCGGGACGGGCGAAGACCTGCTCGACGTCCCCGGACTCGACGACCTCGCCGTGGCGCATCACGACGACCCGGTCGGCGGTCTCGGCGACCACCCCGAGGTCGTGCGTGATCAGCACGACGGCCATGCCGTGCCGCTCCTGGAGCGTCACGAGCAGTTCGAGGATCTGCCGCTGCACCGTCACGTCGAGGGCCGTGGTGGGCTCGTCGGCGATCAGTACGCGTGGGCGGGCGACGAGCGCGGAGGCGATCATCACGCGCTGGCGCAGGCCGCCGGACAGCTCGTGCGGGTACTGACGGCAGCGCCGCTCGGGATCGGGGATGCCGACCTCGTCGAGCGCGGTCAGGGCCAGGGCGCGGGCCTCGGCGCGGGAGTGGCCGCCGTGCAGCCGCAGCACCTCGGTGACCTGGTCGCCGACCCGCTGCAAGGGATCGAGGCTCGTCATCGGGTCCTGGAACACCATGGAGATGTCGGCGCCGCGCACCCGGCGCAACTCCTGCTCGCGCAGGGCCAGTACGTCCCGGCCGTCGAGCAGCACCTGCCCGCCCGCGTACACGCACGGCGGTTCGGGGTTCAGGCGCAGCGCGGACAGCGCGGTCGCCGACTTGCCGCTGCCGGACTCGCCGACGACGGCGAGGGTCTCCCCGGCGCCGACCGAGAAGCTGACGCCGCGCACCGCGTGCACGGTGCCGGAGGCGAGGGCGAAGTCGACGCGCAGGTCACGGAATTCGAGGAGCGGCGGGGTGGGGGAGTGGTCGGTCGTCGGGTCGGTCATCGGCGGTACGCCTTCGGGTCCGCGACGTCGCGCAGCGCGTCGCCCATGATGTTGATGGCCAGCGAGGTGAGCATGAGGGCGACGCCGGGGAAGACGGCGATCCACCAGGACGTGCCGAGGTAGAGCTGCCCGTCGGCGAGCATGCCGCCCCAGGTCACCGTCTCCTTCGGAACGCCCAGGCCCAGATAGCTGAGCGAGGCCTCGGCGACCACGGCCGCCGCGATGTGCAGTGTGCCGATGGTGGCCAGCGGCGCCATCACGTTGGGCAGCAGATGCCGCCGCATGATCGCCAGGTCGCTCACCCCGATCGCGCGGGCCTCGGTGATGAAGTCCCGGGTGCGCAGCGACAGCACTTCGGAGCGGACCACACGCGCGTACGACACCCAGCCGGTGATGCCGAGGACGAGGATCACGTAGCCGAGGCCCGAGCCGACGAAGCCGACGACCGCGAGCGCCAACAGGATCGCGGGGAAGGCGAGTTGGACGTCGGCGACGCGCATCACGACACGGTCGGTCCAGCCGCCGAGGTAGCCCGAGGCGAGACCGGCGGTGGTGCCGATGACGCCCGCGAGGAGAGCGGCGCCCGCGCCCACGAGCAGCGAGACCCGGGTGCCGTACACGACGCGAGAGAGCAGGTCGCGGCCGAGCTGGTCGGTGCCCAACAGGTGGGCGGAGCTGCCGCCGGACTGCCACGCGGGCGGCTGGAGCCGGGCCAGCAGGTTCTGTGCGTTGGGGTCGGCGGGCGCGATCAGCGGGGCGAACACCGCGCAGACCACGATCAGGACGAGGAGGGCGAGCGCCACGGCGGCGAGCCGGTTGCGCAGCAGCGAGCGCCACACGGACGGCTGCGTCACGGCGGTGGCGACCGGGGCGGGGGCGGGAGCGGTGGTGGTCATCGGGAGTTCCTCACCCTCGGGTCGAGGAGGCCGTAGGAGAGGTCCACGAGCAGGTTCACCACGACGAACGTGGCGGCGAACAGCAGCACCGTGCCCTGGACCAGCGGGAAGTCACGGTTGGCGATGGCCTGCACGGTCAGCTGTCCCACACCGGGCCAGGAGAAGACCTGTTCGGTGAGGATGGCGCCGCCGAGCAGACTGCCGACCTCCAGACCGACGACGGTCACGACGGGCAGCGAGGCGTTGCGCAGCCCGTGCCGCAGCACCGTGCGCACCGGGCCGAGGCCGCGCGAGCGGGCCGTGCGGATGTGGTCGGAGCCGAGGACGTCGATCAGTGACGAGCGCAGCAGCCGGGCGACGACCGCGACCGAGTAGACGGCGAGCGTGATCGACGGCAGCACCAGATGCGCGAAGGTGCCGTACCCGGAGGCGGGCAGCGCGTGCAGGCCGACGGCGAACACCAGGATCAGCAGGATGCCGATCCAGAACGGCGGCGTGGACTGGCCGACGAGGACCGCCGTGATGACGCCCCGGTCGGCCGCCTTGCCGCGGCGCATCGCCGCGATGATCCCGGCGGGCACCGCGATCACCAGGGTCACGACGAGCGCGCCCGCGGCGAGGAGCAGCGTCGCCGGGATGCGGTCGGTGAGCACCTCGCGCACCGGCTGGTTGTAGAAGAGGGAGTCGCCGAAGTCGAACCGCGGCAGGCCCCACAGATAGTCCAGGTACTGGGTCAGCAGCGGCCGGTCCAGGCCGAGGCTGTGGCGCAGGGCGCTCTCCTGCCCGGCGGTGGCGTCCGGCGGCAGCATCACCTTCACCGGGTCGCCGGAGAGGCGGACCAGGAAGAAGACGACGGTGGCGGTGCACAGCAGCACGAGGATCGCGGTGCCGAGGCGGGCGAGTGCGGGCCGCAGCGCGGCGCCGATGCGCGCCCCGACGGGCACGGTCAGGGTCTCGCTCATCACACGGCCACCTTCGCGCTCGCCATGTCCAGGACCCCGGCCGCGCCGGGCGTCCAGCTGGGGCGGTTGTTGCGCACGTAGATGTTGTCGATCTGGTAGAGCGACACGAACGGCGCCTCGTCCTTGATGAGTTGCTGGAGATCGGCGAACGCACGGCGGCGCACGGCCGGTTCGACCGACAGCTCCTCGCGGTCCACGAGCCTGTCGGCGCGCTTGTCGTGCCAGCGGCTCTGCCGGCGGTCGCTGCGCACGTTGGACTGGAGCATGCTCTCGCCGTCGAGCGTCCACACGGTCGACGCGGCCAGGTACATCGGGCCGAGCGCCCCGTGGTTGTCGGAGGTCAGACGCTGGGCGTACGTGCCCGGGTCGAGCAGGTTCACCCTGGCACGCACCCCGGCGCGGGCCAGGAGACCCGAGATCGCCTCGGCGACGTTCGCGTCGACGTTGGAGGCGGTCAGCGTGGTGCTGATGCCGTCGGGGTGCCCGGCGTCCGCGAGCAGCGCACGCGCCTTGGTGAGGGAACGCTCGTACGGCTTCAGCGTCGGATCGAAGCCGAACGCGCCGCGCGGGATCATCGCCGGGACCTCGGTGGCCTTGCCGCCGAGCACCGCCTTGATGAGCAGCGGCACGTCCACCGCGTGATTGAGGGCCTGTCGCACCCGCCGGTCGCGCAGCGGCCCGTCGGAGAGCGTGTCGAGCGACAGGTAGGAGGTGCGGATGCCGGTGTGGTGGTCGATCCGCACATCCGGATAGCCGTCCAGCTGCTGGGCCGCGTCCGGCGTCATCCCGGCCACGATGTCCACGCCGCCGCTCTGCAAGGCGGCCAGCGCGGACGACGAGTTCGGGGCGGGGACGAAGACCAGCTCGTCGACGTGCGGACGGCCCTGCCAGTGGTGCGCATAGGCGGCGAGCCGCAGTTCGTGGTCGCGCTGCCAGTGCTTGAAGACGAACGGCCCGGTGCCGACCGGACGTGCGGCGAACCGCTCGTCGCCCACCTCCTTGAGGTACTTCGGAGGCACCACGACACCGCCGAACAGCGACAGCTTCGCGGGCAGGATCGGATCGTGCACCGAGGTGTGCACGTCCACCGTGTACCGGTCGACGACCGTGACGTCCTGCACGTACCGCAGCTCCACGATCGGCGACTTGGTCGCCGGATCCAGCAGCCTCTTGATGCTGTACCGGACCGCCTCGGCGTCGCACGCCTCGCCGTTGTGGAACGTCACCCCGCGCCGCAGCGTGAACCGCCACACCTTCGGCTCGATCGCCTTCCAGGTCAGGGCGATGCGGGGTTGCAGGGTGTTGTCGCGGCCCCGGGTGGTGAGCGTGTCGAACAGGTTGATCAGGGCGTTCATCGACGTCATGTCGCCCTGCTTGTGCGGGTCCATCGTCTTGGGGTCCCCGGTCTGGGAGACCCGCAGGACGTTCCCCGCCGCCTGCGCGGGCGGCCCGCCGCACCCGGTGAGCAGGGCGGGGGCGGCGAGGGCGGGCACCGTGAGCGCCCCGGCACGCAGCACGGAGCGGCGGGAGCGGCCGACGGGCGGGCCGCTGCTCCCTCCATGTATTCGTTCCATTGAACAACACACCCGTTCCGGTGGATGGAATGCAGTTCGGGTAAGGTAGGTCACATGGGGAAATCGGTCAACAGTCGTTCGCAGGATCAGACCGCCGCCGCGGCGGACACCGGAGCGGCGGCGTCCGCGCCCGGCCCGGTGGACAAGGCGATGGAAGTGCTGTCGGCGCTCTCCGGCACGGGGGCGCCGCACCGGCTCGCTGACCTCGCCCGCCGCACCGGGCTCGCCAAACCCACGGTGCACCGGCTGCTGCGCGCGCTCGCCGCGGCCGGCTACGCCGCACCGGCCGCCGGGGGCAGCTACCGGCCGGGGCCACGCCTTCTCGGGCTCGCCGCAGGTGCTCTCGCCGACGACGCGGCGCTGCGCGCGGCCGGCCCGGTACTCGACGAACTCCGTGTACGTACGGGCCTGTTCGCGTCCTACGCGGTACGGGACGACCGCACCGTCATCCATCTCGACGTCCGCGCGCCGGTGCAGGCGCTCGGCCTCGACCTGCGGCCCGGCGCCCGGGAGGGCGTGACGGCCGGCGCGGCGGGATACGCCCTGCTGGCCGGGCTGTCACCCGAGGAGCGGGACGATCTTCTGAGGCCCGAGCCGTCCGCGGAGACCGACGGCGACGGTGGCGAGGCGCTGCGGACCGCTCTGAGCGAGGCGGCCCGCGACGGCTACGCGTTCGACGGCGCGGACGCCTGGCGGGACCGGCGCGCACTCGCCGCCGTGGTGCGCGACGCCACCGGCGACACGGTCGGCGCGCTCGTCCTCACCGGACTCGCCTTCACCCTCGACGACGCCGCCGCACAGCTCTACGGACCGATGGTGCGGTCCGCCGCGTCCGCCGTCTCGGCGGGCCTCGCGGCACAGTCGGGGCCACGGCTCGGCGTGATCGGGGGCGAGCGGTGACGAGCACGGCAACGGACGAGGCGGCCACCCGTCGCGCCCTGCTCGAACAGGGCCGGGCCGCGGGCCAGTTCTCGGGCGCCGCCTGGTCGTTCGGGGACGCGGACGGACCCCGCGACCGGGGCTGGACCGGTACCCGCGCGCACGGCGGAGCCCCGCTGGACGGCACCGACCTGTGGGACCTGGCGTCGGTGACCAAACCGATCGTGGGCCTCGTGGTGCTGGCCCTCGTGGAACGCGGAGTGCTCGGGCTCGACGACACCGTGGGCCGCCACCTCGCGCGCTACCGCGACAGCCCGCACGCGGACCGCACCCTCGCCCAACTCCTCGACCACACCTCGGGACTGCCCGGCGGCGTCCCCCTCTACCGCGACCACCCCACACGCGAGTCGCTGCTCGACGCGATCGGCACCCTGCCCCGGAACTCCGCGCCGGGCACCCATGTCGCGTACTCCTCGCAGGGGTTCATCCTGCTCGGCCTGGTCGCCGAACAGGCCACCGGGCAGGGCCTCGACCAGTTGACGGCCGAGCTCGTCAGCGCGCCGCTCGGCCTGTCCGACCTGTGCTTCCGGCCCGGCCCCGCGGCCCGGAAGCGCGCCGTGGCCACCGAGGACTGCCCCTGGCGCGGGCACACCGTCGTAGGCCAGGTGCACGACGAGAACGCGGTGGTGCTCGGCGAAGTCGCGGGCCACGCGGGCCTGTTCGCCACTCTCGCCGATCTCGAACGCCTCGCCGCCGCCCTGCTGGCCGGCGGCCCGCCGCTGCTGAAGCCGGACACCCTCGCCCTGATGACGGCGCCGCGCACGGACCGTCTCAACCTGCGCCGCGCCCTGGCCTGGCAGGGGCGGGACCCGGTCGGCTCACCGGTGGGCGACATGTTCGGGCCCGCCTCCTACGGGCACACCGGGTTCACCGGTACGAGTCTGTGGCTCGACCCGGAGGCGGGCCGGTACGCGATCCTGCTCACCAACCGGGTCCATCCCGACCGCGAGGAGCGGGGTTTCGCCGCCCTGCGCCGCGCGGTCCATGGCATCAGCGCGGACCCGCGCCCGGTGCCGTGACGCGCTTCTCGAACCACAATTGCGCGTAGGGCTCGTCGTTGAAGGCCGCGGCCTCCTGGAACCCCGCCGACCGGTACAGCCCGATCGCCGAGTCGAGCGCCTTGTTGGTGTCCAGGCGCAGCACGTCGCGGCCGTGCGCGGCGGCCAGTACTTCCAGCTCGGCGAGGAAGCGGCGGCCCAGGCCGAGGCCCCGGGCGTGCGGCGCGATCCACATCCGCTTGACCTCGGCCGGCGCGTCGGCCGGAAGCTTCAGGCCGGCGCAGCCGACGGCCTCGCCGTGCAGCCGCGCGAGCAGGAACAGGCCGTGCGGCGGCCGGAGTTCACCGGCGTCGGGCAGCAGGCTGCGCGCCGGGTCGAAGCCCGTGTCGAAGCGGTCCTGAAGCTCGGCGAAGTAGGAGTGCAGGCAGGTCCGGGCATCCGGATGGTCCGGGTCGACGGTGTCCAGGGTGACCGTCGCCGCCGTCAGCAGCCGGTCGACCTCCGCCATGGCGGCGACGAGCCGGGCGCGCTGGCCGGTGTTCAGCGGGGCCAGCAGGGAAGCGGCCAGTTCGTCGCTGCGGCCGTCGAGCGCGGCACGCTCCGCGCGGCCCGCCCCGGTGAGCCGGACGGTGCGCACGCGCCGGTCCCGGGGCAGCGGCTCCACCGTGACCAGGCCGTCGGCCTCCAGCGCGCGCAGCAGCCGGCTGGTGTACCCGGAATCGAGTCCGAGCCGCTCACGCAGCTTGCGTACGTCCTGGCCACGCTCGCCGATCTCCCACAGCAGGCGTGCCTCGCCGATCGGCCGGTCGAGTCCCAGGTAGTGGTCGTGCAGCACGCCCACGCGTTCGGTGACGGTGCGGTTGAAACGGCGCACCTGATCGATCTCTGTCGTCTCCGCGGTCATCCTCTGACTTTAGTCAGAGAAACCCGGTGCCGGGAGCAGGAGCTGGAAGCAGGCGAAAGCCGGGGACCGCGCACACCTGATGTTCCGGCGTGATCCCGCGGTGCCCCGGCTGCCGTCCGCCTCACTGCCGAAGCGAACCTCGTGGCCCGGGCGGGTGCCGTCGCCGGCCGGGCCTGTGTCTCACGTGCCGCGCGTCATCCCTTCCGGCGCCGCCGGGTCAGCCAGAGCACGAGCGCTCCGGTGGAGGCGGCGGCGGCCAGGAGTGCGGCACGGTGGTCCCGTACGGAGCGCGATCCCTGTGCTCCCGGCGGACCGGCCAGCTTGTCCTGCGCCTGGTGGGCGATGTCCGAGACCTTGGTCCTGACCGCGTCCACGGTGTCCGTGGTCTGCGCCCTGAGCGCGTCGGCCTTGGCCGTCGCCTGGTCCTTGACCTGCGCGGCCCGGTCCTTGGCCCGGCCCTTGACGTCGGCCTTGGCCGCGAGCGCCTCGACGGTGTCGCCGAGTTCGGCCCGGGTCCGCTCGACCCGCTCGCGCAGCTCCTCCGACTCCGACGCGGCCGGTTTCCCGCGCGGCGACTGTGGCTTCTGTGTCATCGGTGGGCACTCTCCTTGATCTCGGCCACGTCGGCCTTCAGGTTCTCGAGGGCCGCGGCGGGTGCCGGGGGAGCGGCCCTGCCGAACTGACGCCTGCCCCGGGCGGCCAGTACCGCGGCGAGCACCCCGAGCACCCCGGTCACGATCAGCGCGGCGGCCCACACCGGCCACACGACCGAGATTCCGGCGATCGCGGACGCCACCCCCGCCTGGAGCATCAGGAACCCGACGACCCCGGCACCGCCGAAGAGCCCCCCGCCCCTGCCGTAGCGCCTGCCCTTCTCCTTCATCTCCGCCTGGGCCAGCTGCAGCTCACCCCGCACGAGCTCGGTGAGCTGGTGCGAAGCTCGCTGGACCAGTTCGCTGACCGGCTCCTGACCCATGTCGCTGCCTTCCGTGGCGGCATGCGGCTGGACGTCCGGCACGGCGGTCACCTCCCACTCACATTTAGGGCGTCGGAGCGGCCGGGTACCCAGACGGGCCGGGACCATCCGTTTAGAGGCGCGCCGCTCGGACAGCCGGGGGGTGGCCCCGTCGGGGACGGGGCGCGCGGGATCCGATGTCCGACAAATGGCCGTCTCATCGAAGGGGCCGCAGGATGGAAGAGTTGCCGGGGCGTCGTGTACGCCCCCGAGCGCGGAGGAGATGCCTCTCGGAAAAGGGTCCCCTTGCCGCAGAGCCGGCAAGGCCCATGAGGCGTGGAGAAAACCCCCATCGAAAGGCACGCGTATCCCATGAGTGACGGCACAGGCAAAGCGACCACCACGGATGCCGGAATCCCGGTCGAAAGCGATGAGCATTCGCTCACGGTCGGCGCCGGTGGCCCGATTCTGCTGCAGGACTCGTACCTGATCGAGCAGATGGCCCAGTTCAACCGGGAGCGGATTCCCGAGCGGCAGCCGCACGCCAAGGGCAGCGGCGCCTTCGGCCGCTTCGAGGTGACCGCGGACGTCACCGCGTACACGAAGGCCGCCCTGTTCCAGCCGGGGACCAGGACCGACCTCGTGGCCCGGTTCTCCACCGTCGCGGGCGAGCGCGGCAGCCCCGACACCTGGCGCGACCCGCGCGGATTCGCGGTGAAGTTCTACACCACCGAGGGCAACTACGACATGGTGGGGAACAACACGCCGGTCTTCTTCATCAAGGACCCGATGAAATTCCAGCATTTCATCCGGTCCCAGAAGCGCCGGGCGGACAACAACCTCCGCGACCACGACATGCAGTGGGACTTCTGGACCCTCTCGCCGGAATCCGCCCATCAGGTCACGTGGCTGATGGGGGACCGGGGCATCCCGCGCAGCTGGCGCCACATGAACGGCTACACCTCGCACACGTACATGTGGATCAACGCCCAGGGCGAGCGGTTCTGGGTGAAGTACCACTTCAAGACCGACCAGGGCGTCGAGTACTTCACCCAGGACGAGGGTGACCAGATGTGCGCGGCGGACACGGACTACCACACCCGTGACCTCTTCGAACACATCCGCGACGGCGAGTTCCCGAGCTGGACGCTGCATGTGCAGGTCATGCCGTACGAGGACGCGGCGGACTACCGCTTCAACCCGTTCGACCTGACGAAGGTGTGGCCGCACGCCGACTACCCGCTCATCGAGGTCGGCCGGATGACGCTGGACCGCAACCCCACGGACAACCACGCCGAGATCGAGCAGGCGGCGTTCCAGCCCAACAACCTGGTGCCGGGCATCGGCGCCAGCCCCGACCGGATGCTGCTCGGGCGGCTCTTCTCGTACGCCGACGCCCACCGCCACCGGATCGGCGGCAACTACCAGCAGCTGCCGGTCAACGCTCCCGTCGCGCCCCTGCGCACGTACTCCAAGGACGGGGCGATGGCCTTCCGCAAGACGGAGGACCCGGTGTACGCGCCGAACTCCAAGGGAGGACCGGCGGCCGACACCGACCGCTACGCACCGCCCAGCTGGCACGCGGACGGTGACATCACCCGCGCCGCCTACGTCGACCACTCCGAGGATGACGACTGGGGTCAGGCGGGCACCCTGGTGCGCGAGGTCCTCGACGACGCCGCGCGCGACCGTCTCGTGGACAACGTCGTCGGCCATCTGCTCAACGGGGTGAGCGAGCCGGTCCTCGCCCGCGCCTTCACGTACTGGTCGAACATCGACAAGTCCATCGGGGAGCGCATCGAGCAGGGCGTGCGCGCCAAGGCGGACCAGAAGGACCCCAAGGCCGACCAGCAGGCCAATCCCGCCCGCAGCAGCATGCAGGACAAGGCCTGACCGTCTGACCCGGCCGGGTCACCACCGCCCGCCGCCCGAAGGGGCGGCGGGCGGTGGCGATGTCAGCCGAGGTCGGACAGCAGGCGCAGCACCTCCGTCGGTGCCGTGCTCCTCACGTGTACGTGTCCTCCGCTCGTCCGCCCCGTGGCCGTCCCACGGCAACCAGCCACCAAGGCGTGCCGGCCGGTGCCGTGACCTGCGATGGGACAATGACGGCATGACAGGCGCTGAGGAGTTCACCCCCGAGTCGGAACGTGTCATGCGCACTCTGCGCGATCAGATCATCGAGGGCACACGGGCGCCGGGCAGCAAGCTTGTCGAGCGGGAGATCGCCCAGGAGCTGGGGGTGAGCCGGCTGCCCGTGCGGGACGCCCTGCGGGACCTGGCGGGCGAGGGCCTGGTGACGCCGCGGCCGCGCACCTGGGCCGTGGTGCGCGAGTTCACGCCGTCCGACATCGCGGACCTCGGCGAGGTGCGGTCGGCGCTCGAGGTGCTCGGCTTCCGGCTGGCCGCGCGCCGCCGCACCCGCGCCGGACTGGCCCGGCTGCGCGCCGATCTCGACGCTGAACTGGACGCCGCCGCGAAGGGCGACGGCGCCCAGGCCCGGAGCGCGGCCGCGGACTTCCACGAGACGGTCACCGAACTCGCCGACAACGCGCTGCTGAGCGAGCTCAACGAGACGCTGCGCAGCAGGATGCGCTGGCTGCTCGGCCAGCACGACGACTTCGGGGCCGTGGCCGACGAGCACGAGGAGCTGTACCGGGCGATCGAGGCGCGGGACGTGCAGCGCGTCGAGGAACTGATGGAACGGCACCTGGCGACCAGCGAGGTGGAAGCCGTCGCGCACCAGCGCGGCGGGCCGGTTCAGACCCCGCGGTAGCGCCACAGCGCCGGCATCCGCAGCGCGAGACAGGCCAGGAACGCGACGAGGATCAGGGCGCTGACGAACGTGGTCGTGGCCACCCCCACGTACTGGGCCGAGGCGCCGAGGACCAGCGAGGACAGCGGCATGACGCCGATGGCGAGTTCCTGCACGCCCAACGCCCTTCCCTGCACGGCCGGTTCGGTCGTCATCAGCAGCAGGGTCGTCTGCAGCACGGCGAACGCGGCACTGAGCAGGCCGATCCCTGCCATCAGTACGAACGACACCGCCACCTGGTGCGACAGCGCGAACGCTCCCCACAGGGCCGCCCAGCCCGCGGTGCCGAACACGAACAGGCCGCCCTTGAAGGGGAAGTCGCCGAGTGCGGCGATGACGGTCGAGCCGATGAGCCCGCCGACGCCGCTGCACGTGAGCAGCCATCCCAGCCCGTCGGCGTCGAGCCCCAGCGACGCTTGCGCGAACACCGGCATGAACGCCTGGTACACCGGCCACAGCAGCACGTTCGCGGCGAGGGTGACACCGAGGACACCGGTGGCCAGCCGGCTGCTCAGGATGTGACGCACACCGCCGACGAGCATGACCCTCAACGACTCCTCCACGCGCGGGAGTTCGGCGTCCCGCGCGCCCCGGGCCCGGCGCAGCGGACGCAGCGCGAGCAGCGAGAGCCCGTACCACCCGGCGGAGATCCACAGCGCGGCCGCGGCGCCGAAGGCACTGATCAGCGCGCCGCCCAGGGCCGGACCCACCACCTGGGTCATGTTCATCGCCATGGCGTTGAGGGCGTTGGCGTTGCTCAGGTGACGGCGTCCGACCAGGGAGAGGACGAGCGCCGAGCGGGCCGGCTGCGAGGGGGACTGCGCCAGACCGATGGCGAGGCCGCCCAGCACCAGCGCCCAGTACGGCACCTGTCCCGTCGTCTCCAGGGCCGACAGGGCGACGGCGGCGCCCAGCGCCCAGCAGCAGGCGAGCGTCAGCAAACGTACGCGATCGTGACGATCGGACAGGACGCCGGCCAACGGCCCCAGGAGCATCGGGGCGAGGCGCACCGCGGTGAAGACCGCGAGCAGGAACTCCGAGCCGGTGGTGTCGAAGACGATCCAGCCCAGCACCATCGTCTGGGTCCAGGCTCCGCCGAAGAAGAACACATTGGAGATCCACAGGGCGCGGAACTCCCGGCTCGCGCGCAACGCGGCGAGCGGACCCGCCCGGCCGGGCGGGGCGGCCCGGGCTGTCGGTGCTTCCTCTGCGGTCGACGTGGGTGCGTCCGGCGGATTCCTGCGCACCGTGGCGGTGCTCCTCTCTCGGCTGTTCCCGACGGTCCGAGCGACGCGATCGGGACTTGGTATACCGGATGGTGCGGTGTCGTCCGGGTCAGGCGCCGACGAAGACGACGCCCTCGGGCACGTCGGCCCGGATCTCCGTGCCGATCTCGCGGGCCAGCAGGTCGTCGAGACGGTCGAGCGGGCCGATCAGGGCGCGTCCTCCGGCCTCGGCCACCCGCACCGCGGCCTCGACCTTGGGCCGCATCGACCCCTCGGCGAACTCCATCGCCGCCAGGCCCTCCGGGGAGGCGGTGAGGATGTCGCGCTGCTCCGGCGTGCCCCAGTTCTCGCTGACGAAGTCGCCGTCGGTCAGCATGATCAGCATGTCCGCCCGCAGGTCCGCGGCGAGTGCGGCGCTCGCCGCGTCCTTGTCGACGACGGCCTGCATACCGATCTGGCGGCCCCGCGAGTCGGTGCGCACCGGCACCCCGCCGCCGCCCACGCAGACCACCAGCGTGCCGTGGTCGAGCAGCGTGCTGACCAGGGGCGCCTGCATGATGCGCAGCGGGTGCGGGGACGGCACGACCCGGCGGAAGGCGCCGCCGTCCTTGGCGATCGTCCAGCGGTATTCGGCCGCGGCCTCGGCGGCGTCCTGCGCCGAATAGGTCGGGCCGATCAGCTTGGTCGGCCGCTCGAAGGCCGGGTCGGCCTCGTCGACCTCGGTGGTCGTGACGAGGGCGGCCACCTCGCGCTCGCCGGCCAGGGCGTTGGACAGCTCCTGCTGGATGACGTAGCCGATCATGCCCTGGGTCTCGGCGCCGAGGATGTCCAGCGGGTAGGCCGCCACGTCCTGATAGGCGAGGTTCTGCAGGGCGAGCAGCCCGACCTGCGGGCCGTTTCCGTGCGTGATGACGACCTCGTGCTCGCGGGCCAGACCGGCCAGCGCCCGGCAGGCGCCGCGGACGTTCGCGCGCAGCCGGTCGGCCGTCATCGGCTCCCCGCGCCTGGCCAGAGCGTTGCCTCCGAGAGCGACGACGATGCGCATGTGGATGCCCCTTGGTGAGAAGTGCGTGCCGAGAAGTGTTTACACAGAAGTGCAGGTACAGGTGTTCGCCTACGAGACGCCGAATGGTATACCAAGGTGGGTGTTCCGCAGAGGGCGCCGACGGAAGTGCTCGCACACCGGTGAAGGCTGAAGGAGGGCGCGGCGATGTGCCATGAGAAAACCGTCGAGGCACGTACGGTGTCCGCGCTCTCCGGCGACGCCGAACTCCTTGACCGTCTGCACGAGGCGACCGGCCAGGGCCGGGTCCACTCGGTCTTCGCCCGCGTGATCAACCTGCTCACCCCGGACGGCACGCTCGTCACGCTCGCCGCCCGCGACGGCGGAGACGCTCCCCGGACCCTCGTCGTCGACATCCCCGACTGGAGCGGCACGGCACTGGCCGCCGACCAGCACGTGACGTTCGCACCCGGAAATCTTGAGCTCGGGACCGGCCCCCACGCGCTGCGCGTGACCAGCACCGGCGCGCGGCCCTGGCACCCGACGGCCCCGTCCCTCGCCCACCTCGCCCCCGGCGCCCTCGCGCGCATCGCGGACCGACTCGACCGGCTCAACCGGGAGTTCGGGCCCCGGGGCGGCATGCTCGGTCCGGTCCCCGGCGCCGGTCCGCTGGAACTGGCCGTCGCCCGCGCCCTCGACGCGGGACGCACGGCACTGCTCACCGCACTGCGTCACGGCGGGGACGACGCGGAGATCCGGCGCGGCGTCCTCGCCCTGCTCGGCCTCGGCCCCGGCCTCACCCCGGCCGGCGACGACTTCCTCACCGGCCTCACCTTCGTCGCCGCCCTGCCCGGCAGCGCGCCGACCGGCCTCGTCCCCGCCGTGCGCGCCGTCCTCGCCGAGCACCGCGGGCGCACCACCGACGTCTCCCACGCGACGCTGACCGAGGCCACCCGCGCCCGGGTCAGGGCCGAACTCATCGACGTACTGCGGCAGTCGACCGACGACGACCGGCCGCCGCAACCGCCTGTCCGCAGGCTGCTGGCCATCGGCCACACCTCCGGCAGCGACACCCTGTCCGGCCTGGTGGCCGGACTCCACCTGGAAGAAGAACTGCGAGGTTCGCTGTGAGTACCACCACAGCCGTCGTACGGAAGAACACGTACTACGACTCCGTGTCCCTGATGTCCGTCTCGACCAGGGCCAACGCCCTGGAGGGGGTGGAGCAGGCCTTCACCGCCATGGGCACCGAGATGAACAAGGGCGTCCTGGACGACCTGGGCCTGCTCACCGCCGAGTTGAGGGCAGCGGCCAGCGGCGACCTGATGATCGTCCTCGTCGCCGCCGAGGACGCCGACACGCAGGCCCTGCTGGGGCAGGTCGAGGAGTTGCTGGAGCGCAGGGCTCCCGCGTCCGCCGCGGCCGGAGCCGTCACCTACCGCACCGTCACCGGCGCCGCCGAGGCCATCGACGGAGCCAACCTCGCGGTCATCGCCGTCAACGGCGCGTACGCGGCCCGCGAAGCGCGCAAGGCCCTCGCCAGCGGTCTGCACGTGATGCTGTTCAGCGACAACGTCTCCGTCGCCGACGAGGTCGCCCTCAAGCAACTCGCCCACGACAAGGGCCTGTTCATGATGGGCCCGGACTGCGGCACCGCCATCATCAACAACGTCGCCCTCTGCTTCGGCAACAAGGTGCGCCCCGGCTCCGTCGGCGTCGTCGCCGCCTCCGGCACCGGATCGCAGGAGGTCTCCGTCCGCGTCCACGCGCTCGGCGGCGGCATCTCGCAGCTCATCGGCACCGGCGGCCGTGACCTCAGCGAGGAGGTCGGCGGCATCATGATGACCGACGGCATCCGCGCGCTCGCCGCCGACCCGGCGACCGACGTCATCGTGCTGGTGTCCAAGCCGCCGGCGCCGTCCGTCGAGAAGAAGGTCCTGGCCGAGGCCGCCGCCGCGGGCAAGCCCGTCGTCGTCTACTTCATCGGCGGCTCCGAGGAGGCGGTCACCGCCGCGGGCGCGCACTTCGCCGCCTCCAGCCTGGACGCGGCCCGCCAGGCCGTGGTCCACGCGGGCATCGAACCGGCCGTCACCACCGAGGAGTTCGACGCCGAGGCCGCGGCCGGCGCCGTCGTCGGTCGCCTCGCGGACGGCCAGCGCCACGTCCGCGGGCTGTTCTGCGGCGGCACCCTGTGCGACGAGACGATGTACGCGGTCCGGGACGCGGGCGTCGACGTGTACAGCAACATCCAGAAGGACCCCGCCTTCCGTCTCCCCGCCGGGGCGGCCTCCACGGGCCACACGTTCCTCGACTTCGGCGACGACGACTTCACCAACGGCCGCCCGCACCCGATGATCGACCCCGCCCTGCGCCTGGAACGGCTCGTCGAGGAGGCGAAGGACCCGTCCGTCGCCGCGCTGGTCCTGGACTTCGTCCTGGGCTTCGGCTCCCACGACGACCCGGTCGGCACCACCCTCCCCGCCATCCGGGAGGCACAGCGCATCGCCACGGAGGCGGGCCGCCACCTGCCGGTGATCGCGTACGTCCTCGGCACCGACCTGGACACCCCGTCCGTCGCCGCCCAGAGCGCGGCCCTCGAAGCGGCCGGCGTCATCGTCACCCGCAGCTCCACCGAGACGGGCCAGTTCGCCCGCGAGATCGCCCGGAAGGCCAAGTAGTCATGAGCACCCCCGAAGCGACCACCCCCGCCGCCGCGTTGTTCGCCGCCGGCCTGAACGTCGTCAACGTCGGCCTCGCCATGTTCGACACCGACATCGCGGCCCAGGGCGCCCAGGTCACCACCCTCGACTGGACCCCGCCCGGCGGCGGCAGCGTCGAGGCGGCGCGCGCCCTCGACGCCCTGGACGCGCCCGCACTCGCCGCCCGCATCGAGGCGGCCAACGCCGAGGCAGTCGAGCGGATCACCGCCGCCCGCCCGGTGCTCATCGGCTACGGCCGCGCCCTCGACGTCGTCCCCGGCATGACCGCGACCACGATCCTGCACGCGGGCCCGCCCATAACCTGGGACCGAATGAACGGCCCGATGAAGGGCGCGGTCACCGGCGCCCTCGTCTTCGAGGGACTCGCGAAGGACCTGGCCGAGGCCGCCGAGGTCGCCGCCTCCGGCCGGATCACCTTCAAGCCCTGCCACGAGATGGACGCGGTCGGCTCGATGGCCGGCGTCACCTCCGCCTCGATGTACGTGCACATCGTCAGGAACGAGACGCACGGCAACACCGCGTACACCAACCTGTCCGAGCAGATGGCGAAGATCCTGCGGATGGGCGCCAACGACGAGTCCGTCGTCGAGCGGCTGGTCTGGATGCGGGACGTCTTCGGCCCGATGCTCAAGGAGGCCGTCGAGTTCACCGGCCCCATCGACCTGCGGCTGCTCCTGTCCCAGGCGATCCACATGGGCGACGAGTGCCACAACCGCAACGGCGCGGGCACCCTCCTGCTCTTCCAGGCCCTCGCGCCCGGCCTCCTCCAGTCGTCGTTCACGACCGCGCAGAAGAAGGAGGTCTTCGACTTCGTCGCGTCCTCCGACTACTTCTCCGGGCCGACCTGGATGGCGATGGCCAAGGCCGCCCTCGACGCCGCGAACGGCATCGAGCACTCCACGATCGTCACCACGATGGCCCGCAACGGCGTCGAGTTCGGCATCCGGATCGCCGGGCTGCCCGGTCAGTGGTTCACGGGCCCCGCGCAGCAGGTGATCGGCCCCATGTTCGCCGGGTACAAGCCCGAGGACTCCGGCCTCGACATCGGCGACAGCGCCATCACGGAGACGTACGGCTTCGGCGGCTTCGCGATGTCGGCCGCGCCCGCCATCGTCGCCCTCGTCGGCGGCACCGTCACCGAGGCGATGCAGTACACCCGGGACATGGGCGAGATCACCACGACGGCCAACCCCAACGTCACCATCCCCGCCCTCGACTTCCAGGGTCTGCCCACCGGCATCGACGTCCGCAAGGTCATCGACACCGGCATCCTGCCGATCATCAACACGGCCATCGCCCACAAGGAAGCGGGCATCGGCATGATCGGCGCGGGCATCACGCACCCCCCGGCCGAGGCATTCACCAAGGCGGTCACCGCCCTCGCCGAAGCGTTCACCGGCTCTCCCTCCTGACGGTCCCGACGCGCGCGAGCGCCCGCCCCGGAAGCCCACACACACGATGAACACACAGCACTCCGCAGTCGACCCGGCCGGCCGGCCGGACACCACGGCCCTCGACGCCGAGTACGAGCACAGCCCGGTCCCCGCCGACCGGCGCAAGTCGTTGTGGACGGTCTCGGCCGTCTGGTTCGGATTCCCGATGATCCTGACCAACGCCGTCCCCGGCGGCGTGGTCGTCGCCATGCTGGGCTTCTGGCGCGGGATGGCCGCCATCGCGGCGGCCAACCTCGTCATGCTCGTCTACGTGGGGATCCTCAGCCACCGCGCGGGCTCCACCGGCGAGAGCTTCTCGCTCCAGGCCACGCGCACCTTCGGCCGCGCCGGATACATCGTGGCCGCGGCCTTCCTCGCCACGATCGTGGTCGGCTGGTTCGCGTTCAACACCGGTGCCACCGGCGCCACCCTGCACCAGGCGTTCGGCTGGCACGAACAACTCGTCGCCGTCCTCGCCGGGCTCGGGTTCATAGCCCTGACCTACCTCGGCATCAGGGCCCTGTCCTGGCTGGGGGCGGTGGCGGCCCCGCTCTTCATCGTCGCGGGCGTGACCGCCCTGGTCATCGTCGCCGGTGACCACGACCTGGGCGCCGTCTTCTCCTACGAGGGCGTGGGCGGCGCCTCCACGCTCACCTTCGGCGCCGCCGTCTCGACGATCATGGCGACGTTCGCCGACTCCGGCACCATGACCGCCGACTTCACCCGCTGGTCCAAGAACGGCCGACAGGCCGTCCTCGCGACCATCAGCGCGTTCCCGGTGGCCAGCGTCGTCGCGCAGATCACCGGCGGTCTGGTCGTCGCGGCGGGCGCGATCGCCGCCCCGGCCGTCACCGGCGGCGACTTCCTGCCGATCCTGACCGGCGAACACTCGGGCGTCCTCAACGTGCTGGCCGCGGTGTTCGTCTTCGTCAACCTCGGCTCGGTGTGCAGCCACTGCCTCTACAACGGCGCGCTCGGCTGGTCCCATCTCACCGGCCGCACCATGCGCCTGATGACGATCGTCCTGGGCCTCGTCGGCACGGCCGCCGCGCTCGCGGGCGTCTGGGACCACTTCCTCGACTGGCTGGTGATCCTCAGCGTCTTCGTCCCGCCGCTCGGCGGGGTGCTGATCGCCGACCAGTTCTTCGCCCGCGGCGGCCGCGGCGCGATGGACCGCCGCGCGACGGTCGCCGTGCGGCCCACCGCGTTCGGCGCCTGGGCGATCGGCGCGGGCGCCGCCGCCGTCGCCCACTGGTCGGCGCCGCAGCTCTCCGACGCCGTCACCGGCCTCGTCGTCGCCGTCCTCGCGTACGCCGTGCTCGAACGGTGCTTGAGCGCGCCCGCGGAGCGTTAGGGCGCCGGGCCGGGCGGGACGTGCTCAGGAGCCGCCCCGCCCGCGCCAGGCCCGGTAGCGGGCCTGCTGCCGGGCGCTCTCCCCGAGCGCGACCAGGAGCCGCATCCCGTACGTGCGTACGGTCACCGGCAGCCAGAACGCGCCGGCCCGGCCGTGCAGCAGGGACCCCTCCGCGAGTCCGCCGAGTTCGCCCGCGACGTCCGGCAGCAGCCGGTCGGCGCAGACCGCCTCGGCGTCCCGCGCGGTGAAGGCACCGATGAAGACGGACAGCCGCGCCCACAGCAACCGCTGCGCGGGAGTGCACAGTTCGTGACTGCGGCCCAGCACGGTGCTCAGCGAGTGATGGTGCGCGGGGCGCCGGTCCGGGTCGCAGTCCGCGGGCGCGAGATCGTCCCCGGTGTCCAGGGCGTGCTCCAGCTCGCTCAGGCTCAGCGAGGAGAGCTTCGCCGCGGCGAGCTCCAGAGCGAGCGGCAGCAGATCGAGACGCCGGCACAGACTGCGCGCGAGCACGTCGTGCAGCGGTGTACCGACCAGCCCGGGCGCCGCCGCCCGCGCCCGGTCCAGGAACAGCTCCATGGCCGCCTCCTCGCTCAGCGGCCCCACGACGAGCAGCCGCTCCACCGCCGTCCGCAGCGGCAGCCTGCTGGTGACGAGGACCCGCACACCGGGACAGCGCCACAGCAGTTCGGCGACGAAGACCCGGCACGCGTCGGCGAGATGCTCGGCGTTGTCGAGGACCAGCAGCACGTCCCGGTCCGCGAGGTGGGACAGCACACCGTCGCGCACCGGGCGGCCGTCGCAGGCGTCGAACCCGACGGCGGCGGCGATCGTGTGCGGCAGCAGAGCGGCCTTGCGCAGCGGCGTGAGATCGACGACGTGCGCACCCCGCCGCGCGGCCGGCTGCGCGGCGACCACCCGGGCGAGCCGCGACTTGCCGACACCGGGAAGCCCGCTCAGGGTGAGGTGGCGGCCCTCGGCGAGCAGCGCCCCGGCCTCCGCCAGGAGCGGGCCGCGTCCCACGAACCCCGCGTCGGAGGTACTGGCGTTCATGAGGGGCTCCCGCCTGTCGTGCGCCGCCGTGAAGGACGTCCTGCCGTGTGCGGGAAACAGAGTCGGTCGGGGAGAGGATGCGCGGCGTCCGCAGGATGACCCATAGGAGGTACGGAAAACAGGGCCGGACGGTACCCGGCGGTGGGCCGTCCGGCGCATCCCGGGACGGACCCGGTGGACCGGCATACCTACGGAGACGGCCGAGCGGACCGTCCCAGCCCGTCAGTCTTTCAAACTCTCGCCTCGTACGGGCAGTTCTGTGCGGAACCGGGGTGTGGCGGTCGGTTTCCTCCCTAGCGTGATCACACGCCCCGTCACAGCAGTCCAGTCCTGGGAGCAGCACCGCTCATGAACGAACGCGCCAGCCGTCGCACCTCCGGCGAACTCCCCGCCGACGCGACCCACTTCATCGGCCGTCGCCGCGAACTCGCCCGGCTCGCCGACGTGCTCGGCCGCGCCCGGCTCGTCACCCTCACCGGACCCGGCGGCGTCGGCAAGACGCGTACCGCCGTCCGCGCCGCCCACCGGGCCCGGCGGGACTTCCCCGAAGGCGTGTACATGGTGCACCTGTCGGCGCTGACCGATCCCGCACTGCTCGCCAACACCGTGGCCGCGGCCCTCGATCTGCCCGAGCAGGCGGCCCGGCCCGCGATCGAGATCGTCGCCGACCATCTGGAGGACAAGGCGGCCCTGCTCGTCCTCGACACCTGCGAGCACCTCGTCGACGCGTGCGCCATGCTCTGCGACGCGCTGCTGCCCGCCGCGCCGAAACTGCGGATCCTCACCACCAGCAGGCAGCCGCTCGACGTGGTGGGGGAGCACGTCCTGCCGGTCCCCCCGATGGAGGTGCCCGACGGCCCGCAGGACGCCGGCGCCGCCGCGACGTGCGATGCGCTGCTGCTGTTCGAGGACCGGGCCGAGGCCGCCGTGGCCGGATTCACCGTGAACGACGACAACCGCGCCGAGGTCCTCTCCCTGTGCCGCCGCCTGGACGGCATTCCGCTCGCCATCGAACTGGCCGTCTCCCGGCTGCGCGTGCTGTCCCTGGAGGAGATGCTCGGCCGCCTCGACGACCGCTTCCGCATCCTCACCGGCGGCCGGCGCACCTCGGTCCCGCGCCATCAGACACTGCGCACCGCGATCGCCTGGAGCCACGATCTGTCCACGCAGGCGGAGCGGGTGCTGTGGGCCAGACTGTCCGTGTTCGCGGGCGAACTGAGCCTGGCGGCGGCCGAAGAAGTCTGCTCCGACGACCGGACGCTGCCGCCCGAGGACGTGCTCGACGCGCTCATCGGCCTCGTCGAGAAGTCCGTCGTCCTCCGTGTGGAGACGCCGGACGGCACCCGCTACCGGATGCTCGACACCATCCGCGAATTCGGCCTCGACCAGCTCGTCGGGACGGGCGAGGAGGACCGCACGCGCGCCCGCCACCTGGCGTACTTCCTCGGCATGGCCCGCGACTTCGACGCCCGGTGGACGTCCGACGCCCAACTGCCGCTGCTGCGCGCCCTCGTGCACGACCAGGCCAATCTGCGCGCCGCACTGGAGTACTGCGCGTCGCCGCAGGGACCGGCCTGCGACGGCCTGGAACTCGCGACCGCCCTGTCGGGGTTCTGGCACTGCACGGGGCTGCTCACCGAGGGCCGCTACTGGCTGCGCCGCGCCCTGGACGGCTGCCCCGGCGACAGCCCCACCCGCGTCAAGGCCCTCTGGCTCAAGAGCTGGTACATGGATCTCCAGGGCGAGCGCGGCAACAACGAGGTCCTGCTGACCGAGGCGGAGGAGACGGCCGCCCGGATCGGCGACCAGCGGGGCCAGGCCTGGACGCTCGCCTTCCAGGCCCACCGCCGCTACTTCGCGGGCCGCTTCGAGGGATGCGCCGACGACTTCGACGAGGCACGGTCGCGGATGTCGGGCCTCGGCGACGAGCAGGGTCTGCTCATGCTGGGCTTCTACGCGGGCTTCATGCTGATCCTCAGCGGCGACCTCGACAAGGGCATCGCCTGGTGCGACGACTCCCTCTCCCGCAACGCCGAGCACCCGCGCGAGCAGTGGGCCCGCAGCTGGGCGCTGTGGGTCAAGAGCGTCGGCCTGTGGCTGCGCGGGGACAAGGAGGGCCGGGACGCCTCGGTCGAATGCGCCCGCGAGGGCATCCGCTGCAAGGCCGTCCTGCACGACATGATGGGCCTCGCCCACTTCCTGGAGGGCCTCGCCTGGTACGCGGCGAGTCTGCGCCACTTCGAGCGGGTCGCCGTCCTCCAGGGCGCCGCCGACGCGCTGTGGCGCCGGGCCGCCAAGGAGGCACGGTTCGCCATCCCCGTGCTCCACGATCTGCACGCCGCGGCGGCGCGGGAGGCCCGGGAGGCGCTGGGCGCCGCCGGGTACCACGAGTCGTTCACCGAGGGCGGCCGGCTCTCCCCGGACGCCGCGGTGGACGCGGCGCTGCAGCAGAGCACGGCGGAGGCCGCCCCGGCGGTGCCGGCCCAGCGCCCGGGCCCCGCCGAGGGGCTCACCCCGCGCGAGCGGCAGGTCGCCGCGCTGGTCAGTGAGGGTCTGACCAACAAGGAGATCGCCGCGAAACTCGTCGTGTCGAAGCGGACGGTCGACTCCCACGTCGAGCACATCCTGACCAAGCTGGGCTTCGGGTCCCGTTCGCAGATCGCGGCGATGCACGGGCCTGGCGGCGCCGTGCGGGGGTGATCTGTTCGTCCGCGGCTCCGGTGGGGGCTGGTCGCGCAGTTCCCCGCGCCCCTGGAGATGCGCACTTCGTGCGCCACCTCCATCGATGAAGGCATGCGGCGAAGCCGCAGTCTTCAGGGGCGCGGGGAACTGCGCGAGAAGCGGCCACCGGAGCCGCGGACGAAATCAGCCCTGGGCGACCGCGATCGCCCCGGCCAGCCGCTCACCGGCCTCGTACACCATGTACGGCACCCCGCCCTGCGTACCGAACGACGGCGACGCCGAGCGCCCGTTCTCCGGCGCCTGCGACCGCGAGTCGTAGAAGACACCCAGGTGCCTGCGCAGCGAGAAGTCGGCCCCGACCTCCGTGATCATGAGGTCGCCGCCGCTCTCCTTGTCCTTGTTGTAGACGACGTACGCGGATCCGTCGCGGGTCAGCAGGTGCGGGCCGCCCACGTTGACGGCGCCGACGTCCGAGTGACGCACCAGCGGGGTCTGGTCGAAGGTCCAGTTCCTGCCGTCGGCCGACCAACCCCAGCCGATGTCACGGTGGTTGGTGGTGTTGTTCAGCATGAACAGCATCACGTAGTGGGCGCCGCGAGCCGGCAGGTCGTGCCGGAAGACCCGCGCGTACGACGTCTCGGTCGTCCCGGACGGCATCATCGACGTCGACAGGACGACCTTGTCGTAACTGAAGTGCACCCCGTCCTTCGAGCGGGCGAGCCGGGTCGTGGTGTTCTCGCCGTGGAAGTACAGCCAGAATTCCTTGGCGTCCTCGTTCCACAGCACGTGCGGGGACGAGACGTGGCTGACCGAGTAGTGCGGGTCCCACTTGTTCGACACGATCGGGTTCGCCGGGTACTCGGTGAACGGGCCCTCCAGCGAGTCCCCGTACGCCAGGCAGATGCCGCCGGGGGCGTCGTGCGGCGCGTAGTACAGGTAGTAGCGGCCCAGCGGCGACGCCAGCTTGTCGTACACCCCGCGCACGGTCGGGAAGATGATCTCTCCCGTCGGGTTGTACTTGAGCTGAGACGGCGTCAGGAGGGTGCGGACGTATGTGTAGTCGGGGAATCCGCCGGGCGCGGCCGACGCGGACGGCACGGACAGCCCGCCGAGCGCGAACGCGGCGCCGGTGACGGCGGTGGTGCGCAGGAACATACGACGGTCGAGGCCGGACTGCGGCTCTTGCATGATCGGCTCCTTGAGTCGGTGGGGATCAGAGGTAGTTGACGGCCGTGACGCACAGACCGCCGAGCGCCACCGCCCACACGTAGGGCAGCGTCCTGACCATGACCGCCTGGGGTGAGACGCCCGCGTACTGCGCGCTCCACACCGTCTGGGTGCTGGTCGGGTCGGCGACGCCGAAGACCTGGTTGTACGAGGTGGCCATGCCGAGGACGGCGACGGCCGGGTAGATGCCGGTGGCGACGAGGACACCGGCGATGCCCGCGCCGAGGCCGTACACGTTCAGCGGGCCGCGGTACAGGCACAGCGGGACGAGCAGCGTGAAGACGAGGACGAACAGCACCGCGTTCTGCGGGCTGACCGCCTTGACCAGAGGTTCCAGCGCGTCGACGGCGCCCGGCAGCTTCACCGCGGCGAGCAGGATGCCGATCGCGACGAACAGCGTCATCGGCGGCGCCGCCACCTCGAAGCCGCCGTAGAGGGTGCGCAGCAGACGGCGGTTCATCTCGCGCGGCCGCGTCGTCGTCACCAGCGCGTACAGCACCCCCGCGAGGAGCGAGGGAATGATCGCCACGTCGAGGCCGAGGGCGAGGACGAGCGGCACCACCGGCGTGAGCAGCGCGTACCAGGGGGCGTCCCCCAGCCGCTGGCGCCGGCCCGCACGCGAACCCGGCCGTTCCTGAACCGACTTGAGCGCCCAGGCGTGCTCCACTCCCCGGCGCCGCGACTCCACCAGGACGTACGCGATCGCCGCCGCCAGCGCGAACGGGAACAGCTTCAGCATGAAGCCGCGCACCGTGTCGACCGGCAGATCGAGCGCCGTGGAGAAGAACTGCCACACCGGCAGCTCGAACGG
Source organism: Streptomyces sp. NPDC057694 (assembly GCF_042799415.1). Lineage (NCBI taxonomy): Bacteria > Bacillati > Actinomycetota > Actinomycetes > Kitasatosporales > Streptomycetaceae > Streptomyces > Streptomyces sp. NPDC057694. Next base: position 849,794 of record NZ_JBHVIX010000001.1, on the reverse strand, counting down.
CATCCCGGCCGCGATGCCCATCAGAATGGTGCCCGCCGCGGTCACCTTCGGGATGCCCACCGCGATCATCGCGGGGATGCCGATCAGACCGGCGAGCATCGCGGCGGGCGCGGACCCGGTCACGGTGCCGACCAGCGCGGACACCGCGAGGACGCCGAGCGCCACGAACACCGGCCGGTCACCGCCGAACTCGACGATCTTGCGGACCAGGGTGCCCGCGATACCGGTCTCCTCCAGGAGCTTGCCGAGCCACGACCCGAGCAGGATCGCGATCATGGTGGCGGCGAGCGCCGGCGCGCCCTCCTGGAGCACCGTGTCGAACACGCTGTTCTTGCCGGTCAGCGGCGCGCCCGCGAGGAACGCGATCACGACGGCGAGGACCACGAGCGCGAACGCGGTGGGGAGCTTGCGGCTGAGCATGGCGGCCACTCCGGCCGCCATGACGAGCAGGATGACGACACCCATCGGTCAGTTCTCGCTTTCGCAGGACGCGGTGGCGGCCAGCGCCTCCGTCAGCAGCAGGGGATTGCGGCCCAGGCCGCACGCGGCCCGGGCATAGGCGTGCGCGGCGAGTTCGTCGGCGCCCGCGACATGCGCGTACAGGCGGCGCCGTCCGACGCGCAGCGCCGTGTGGCCGAGGGCCCGCTTGAACTCGGCCCGCACGGGGGCGTGCTGGAGCCAGGCGTGCGCCTGCTCGTGGGCGAGCGCCGCCGCCCGCACGGAGCCGTGCGGGAACCAGTGCCGCCAGCCTCGCTCCTCGATCAGCCGCTCGGCGCGGTCGATCGTGTCGACGTACAGCTCGACCGTCGCGGGGCGCGACCGGTACCGGGCGAGGAGCCCGGCCGCGAGCCCGCCGTCCCGCTCCTCGATCCGGACCGGTACCGGCTGCGGGGTCATGCGACCGCCGAACTCGGTTGCTGCCAATGCCCATTGACGGAGAGTCACGTCATCGCGTCCCTCGTGCGTGGGCGTCCCGGCGAGCAGCCGCACCGCAAGCTCCACGTCCTCCTCCGCGACGTCCTCCTCCGGGCCGCTCATGTCCGTGACTCCACGACCGCGACCACCGGCTCGTCGGCGCCCCGGGTGCGCAGTTCGCTGCGGGCCAGTGCCAGCAGGGCCTCCGGTTCGAGGACGCCGGACAGATCCGCGATCCGCCCGCCGACCAGAAGCCGCACGGCCGGGGCGCGGACACCGCCGTCGCCGTACGACGTCGCGTCCCGCACCAGCGAGGCGAGCGCCTCACCGGACGCGCCGACCGTCGTGGTCGACACGCGCGCGTCCGGCACGCCGAGGCGCACCACGCCGTCCGCGTCCACCACCCGCACCGGCTGCCGGTCCTTGCGGAACCTGCGGTGCACCTCGGTGCCGTACACGGTGTACGCGTCCGTCCCCGCCAGCACCTTCACCCGCGTGGCCTGCGCCTTGAGGCTGGTGGCGGCGGCACTCAGCCGTTCGGTGTCGTCGGCGCGGTGCGCCCGGTCCTGGGTGCGCAGTTCGGTCGCGCCGGTGGCGACGGCCCGCACCGTGCTGGTCTGCGGGTCGACCGTCACCTCCACCTCGACGCCGTCGGCGGCGGCGCCCTGGGCGACGACCGCCCGCTCGGCCTCGGCGCGCACCGCGAGGATCTGCTCCTGCGTGGCGCCGGGGATGATCCGCTCGACCTGCTCGCGGACCAGCGCGAGGGCCACGCCGATCGGGCTGATCACCTCGCTGTGCCGGGCGATACGCCCTTCGAGACCGGCCTCGGCGGCCAGATGCGGGGTCACCGCCGCCGCGCCGCCACCGCCGCCGACCAGGACAGCGGTGTCCCGGTCGAGCCGGTAGTCCCGCATCATCGCGTCCACGACCGACCTGACCTGCGCCGTACCCGCGTCGAGGACGGCCCCCGCGGCGCCCGCCACGTCCGTGCCGAGCGCGGCGGCCAGCGGCGCGAGCGCGGCCCGCGCCACCTCCTGGTCGCAGCGCGCGAAGTCGCCCTCGGGCACCCGGCCCAGCGCGTTCGCCGCGCACGTCATCGTCACCGCGAACCGGCCGCCCGCCGCGTCGAGCACCAGATAGTCGTCCGGGTCGCCCGCCATCGGCCGGACCGTCGCGATCCGCGCGTCCCGCAGCTCGTCGGCCGTGGCGAAGCACGCGTACGGCAGCCCGGCGATGTGCGCGCTGCGCGGGCCGACGCCCACCACCCGGTTCCCCGCGATCCGTACCATGGAGCCGCCGCCGACCCCCACGGTGCGTACGTCGAGCGCGTTCAGGTACGAGGTCCGGCCGAGGACCGTCGCGTGCCGCACCGCCACCTTGCCGCGCCGCACCACGCTGATGTCCGTCGACGTGCCGCCCGTCTCCAGGAACACGCCCTCGCTGATCCGCTCCTGCATCAGCGCGCCCGCGACGCCCGCCGCGGGCCCCGACAGGATCGTGAGCAGCGGGCGCCGGCGCATCTCGTCCAGTGACATGACACCGCCGTCGCAGCGCATCACCATCAGCGGCGCCGTCACCCCGGCCTTCGTGATCGACGCGTCCACGAGATCCGCCGTGGCGAGCATCCGGGGCAGGATCGCCGCGTTCACCACGGCCGTCCGTGTCCGCTTGTGCAGCCCGTACAGCGAGGTGATCTCGTGGGCCGCCGTGAGCGGAAGACCGGAGGCGCGCGCCGTGTCCAGGACCGCTTCCTCACCCTCGGGACGGTCCACGCCGAACGGCTCGGTGGCCACGAGGACCTCGGCCCCCGCCTCTCGAACCCGGTCCACCGCGGCGCGCACGGCGTCCGCGTCGAACGGGTCGGCCACATGCGCGTACGTCAGCGGCAGCCGTTTGCCCGGGGTGAGTTCGAGCCGGCCGAACGACGCCAGCCGGCGCGTGAACACCGCCCCCGCGCCGCCGCCGATCCCGATCAGGCCGACCTTCGCGACGTCTCCCTCCAGCAGGGCGTTCGTCGCCTGGGTCGTGCCGTGCGCCAGGAACGTGACCTCCGCCGGGATCCGGCCGACCTCCTCCAGGAGCCGTTCGAGCGCCTTGACGATGCCGTGGGCGACACCGTCCTCGTGGTGATGGCTGGTGGGCACTTTCACCTGGCCCACCAGGGCGAGCGTCGCGGCATCCACGGCCACGGCGTCCGTGAACGTGCCGCCCACGTCGATGCCGACGCGGATACGACGGTCAGGGGTCATGTCAGGGCACCTCCTTGTGCTTTGACGTGCGTACGTTGCTGAAGGCGTGGGGGGGGGAGAGAAGGGGAAGGGGAGGCCGGTGGTGTCAGTAGCCGCGGACGTCGGGCCAGTGCCGCTGCACGCCCGACCGGTCCAGGACCCGCGCGAACTCCTCGAACCGCTTGTCCTCGGCCTGCACCTGCTGCGGCTCGACCTCCTCGGACAGGCAGTGGGCGGCGAGCGCGCCCGCGACCTCGCCGATGTTCCACTCGACGGGGTGCAGCCGGTAGCAGCCGTTGGTGATGTGGGTGGTGCCGATGTTCTTGCCGGCCGGCAGCAGATTGCGCACCCGGCGCGGGACGAGCGCGCCCAGCGGGATCTCGAACGGCACCGAGCCGATGTCGATGTAGGAGTCGCCGCCGGTGGAGGGGTGCAGATCGATGCGGTAGTTGCCGACGCCGACCGGGTCGCGGTACCGGGTCCTGCCGTACGGGCCGACGACGTCGATGGCGACGTCCTGCTCGACGACCGTCGTCACCGCCTTGATGCGCCGCGACTCGCGCACGTACGCCGACTTGGCGAGACCGTCGGCGGTGCCGGTGACGTCCGGGCGGATGCGCAGGCCCGGGAAGCCCGTGCCGCCGTCGGCGCGCGGCGCCTCGGTCTGCAGCCAGTACAGGACCGAGAGCGACAACTGCCGCGCCTCGCGCAGCGCTTCGGCCTCCTGCCCGATGTACGGCTTCAACCAGTAGTCGTTCAAGGGCCAGTTGACGAGCGTAATGTCCGAGTCGAAGGCGCCGGGACGGTGCAGCTTGCGGGCCAGGATCCGGCGGAAGCCCCACAGCTCCTTGTCGCCCGCGTCCGCGCTCTGGTCGGCACTGACCGCGAGTGGGTCGAGATCGGGGTTGGGCACGAAGGTGCGGGGGACCGGCTCCAGGGTGCGCGGGTCGGGCGCCTCGAAGCCGAGCAGCGGGCCCGGCCAGAAGTCGGGCCGGTAGTCGCGCCAGAAGGCGTAGTCCCGCGGCCGCTCGATCGTGTGGTCCTCGCCCTCGTGGTGCGAGAGCGCGAAGCAGACGGTGATGCCCTGCTGGTTGTCGGGCTGCGCCTCGGCCGGGGCGTGCGGCTCGTCGAACTCGCCCTGCGCCTCGGCACCGTTGGCGTGCTCCACGTCCGCGAGCGCGAGGAGTTCGCCGGTCTCCGTGGCGTCGATGACGTACCGGGCGGTGACCGTCCTGAGCGTGTCGGCCCGCAGATCGCGCAGGGTGACGGCACGGATGACATCGTTGTCCGCCTCGGCGGAGACGGCCCGGTGCTCGGTCAGGACGGTCAGCAGCCCGGACGCCCGGTGCGGGGCGAGCATCGCATCGAGCACCGCGAGCGCGATCCGCGGCTCGTGGCACAGCTTGCTGACGCGGCCCGCGCCCGGGTTGAGGTCCGCGAGGCCGAGCGCCTCGCCGCGCAGCGGGTACCACTGCCGGTAGTAGGCCCGGATGCCCTCGCGCAGCGCCCGGTACGACGCCGTGCTGCCGAACTGCTCCACCCACGGGTGCTCGTCCGGGGGCACAGCCTGCGCGGTGAGCTGGCCACCGATCCAGTCGGTCTCCTCGGTCATCACCACGCGCCGGCCCGCCCGGCAGGCGGAGAGCGCCGCGGCGACACCGCCGAGGCCGCCGCCGACGATCAGGATGTCCGGTTCGGCTATCACTGTGCTCCTTGGGGTTGTGCCTCAACTGCCAGACAGATCAAGAAAGTTGAACGGGGCCCGGTCCGGCCGTCGTGCCGGACCGGAAGTCGCACGCCACCAGCGGTTCCTGGGCCTGCTCACCGGCGACCAGCGCGGCGAGCAGCCGGACCGCCGCCGCGCCGAGCGCGTGCCGGGGCACGTCGAAGCCCATCGGTACCGGCTCCCCGGCCGCGACATCCGGCGGGGGGCTGCCGAGCAGGGCCAGCGACACGTCCTCGGGGCAGGACAGCCCGGCCGCCCGCACGGCAGCGGTCGTCGCCCGCCAGGCGGCCCCGGTGTCCGTCTCCTCGGCGACGAACGCGCTGACGCCGTCCGCGACCAGCGCCCGGACCCGGTCCGCCGTCAGCTCGGCCACCGGATCGGCGCACCGCAGCACCGCGTCGGCGCCGCCCGGCAGACCGGCCCGCGCGAGCCCGTCGAGAAAGCCCTCCTGACGGTCGCCGGAGGCGGGGGCGTCGTCGTCCTCGCGCACCAGCACGATCCGCCGGTGCCCCAGCGCGGCCAGCCGGGACACGACGTCGCGGCTCGCGCTGACATAGTCGGCGCCCACCCAGGCGAGCCCTTCGAGCTCCTCGCGGCGCCCGAGGTGCACCACGGGGAAGCCGTCGGCCACCATGCGCTTCAGCTCGGCGCGCGGCACGTGGCGACCCAGGAAGAGACACCCGTCGGCGAGCCGCACCCGGCTGAGCGCGTCGGGGCCCGCGGCCCCCGCGCCGCCGCTGCTCGACCCGGTGAACAGCACGAGGTCGTAGCCGCGCGCGGCCGCCTCCTGCTCCACGCCGACCAGGAACGGGTAGTACGAGTGCTGCACGTCGGTCGGGAACGTCGCCGTGAAGGAGAAGACGCCCAGCAGGTTGTTGCGCGCGGCGGCCAGTCTGCGGGCCGCCGGGTCCGGGACGTAGCCCAGAGACCGTGCCGCGTCGAGGACGCGCTTGCGGGTGTCCTCCGAGATCGTCGCGCCCTTGCCGTCACGGCGGGCGTTGAGCACCAGCGAGACGGTCGCCTGCGAGACCCCGGCGAGGCGTGCCACCTCGGCCTGGCGCGGCCGGGACGTCCGCCCCGTCGGGGACGGGGCCCGGCCCGGCTTCGCACGCTTCCTGGGTTGTTCCACGCCTGCCGCTCCTCGCTGGATCGCCGCGTCCGCCGCTGATGACGCGAGCTGGTAATGCGTATTACCTAATGCGCATTAGCCCGTACTGTGCGCGTGCGGCCGCAACCCGGTCAAGGGGTGGGACGGAACTTTCCGGTCGGGGCGGCCCGGGGCGGTCTACCCCCGGGCCGCAGCAAGATCTACGGTGCGGTCGGCGCCTTCGCCACATCCTCGATCGAGGGAGATGTCCACGTGTCCACCGCACGGCCCGCGCAGAGCACCCAGGAACCCGGCGTCGCCCGGGACTCCGCCACCCGCATCGCCTCCGCCGAGGTGCTCGTCGCCTCGCCCGGCCGCAACTTCGTGACCCTGCGCCTGACCACCGAGGACGGGGTCGTCGGACTCGGCGACGCGACCGTCAACGGCCGCGAACTGGCCGTCGCCTCCTACCTCGACGACCACGTCACCCCGCTGCTCACCGGGCGCGACGCCCACGCGATCGAGGACACCTGGCAGTACCTCTACCGGGGCGCGTACTGGCGGCGCGGCCCCGTCACCATGGCGGCGATCGCGGCGGTCGACACGGCACTGTGGGACATCAAGGCGAAGCTCGCGGGCCTGCCCCTCTACCAGTTGCTCGGCGGCCGCAGCCGGCGCGGATGCCTGGCCTACGGGCACGCCAGCGGCGCCGACCTGGAGGAGCTGTTCGACTCCATACGCGACCACCTCGACCAGGGGTACCGCGCCATCCGCGTCCAGAGCGGCATCCCGGGACTCGGCTCCGTCTACGGCGTCGCCTCCAGCGCGAACGCCGCGGTCGGCGAGGACGGCGCCACCTCCCGCTACGACCACGAACCCGCCCGGCGCGCGAGCCGGCCGGTCGAGGAGGAGTGGGACACCCGCGCCTACCTGCGGCACGCCCCCAAGGTGTTCGAGGCGGTGCGCGCCGAGTTCGGCCCCGAACTGCCCCTCCTGCACGACGCCCACCACCGCCTGACGCCCATTCAGGCGGCTCGCCTGGGCAAGGACCTGGAGCCGTACGACCTGTTCTGGCTGGAGGACGTCACCCCGGCGGAGAACACCGCGATGCTGCGCCGCGTCCGTGAGCACACCACGACACCGCTGGCCATCGGCGAGGTCTTCAACACCATCTGGGACTACCGCGAGCTGTTCGAGGAACAGCTCATCGACTACGTCCGCTCGCCCGTCACCCACGCCGGAGGCATCACCGCGCTGCGCCGGATCCTCGACTACGCGGCCGTCTACCAGATCAAGTCGGGCGTCCACGGCCCCACGGACATCTCCCCGGTCGGCCTCGCCGCCGCCCTCCACCTGGGCGTCGCGATCCCCAACTTCGGCATCCAGGAGTACATGAAGCACTCCCGCGCCACCGACGAGGTCTTCCGGCCTGCCTACCGGTTCACCGACGGCCTGCTCACCCCGGGCGAGGAGCCCGGTCTCGGCGTCGGCTACGACGACGAGGCGGCCCGGGCGCACCCCTACGCCCCCGCCTACCTCCCCGTGAACCGGCTCCAGCTCGACGGATCCCTGCACGACTGGTGAGCCCTCGCAGGAGTGCCGCCCCGGAGCCCGGGCAGGCGGGAGGTGACAGGCGGACATCCACGCACCCAGCGATCTCAGGAGGAAGCCTCGACATGAGCGCTCTCCACATGCCCGATGCGGGGCGCACGACCTGTTCGCAGGCGCGGGCCGAGACCAGCGCCGCCGTCCAGCCGCTGTGCGCGGCGGTCCCGTGGCGCCTGGCGCGCAGGCTGTCCGAGGACGCGATGCTGGTGGCCGGCGAACTGGTCTCCAACGCGCTGCGCCACGGGGACGGGATGACCCGCTTCAGTGCCTGCGTCCACGACCGCGACCTGGTGATCCGGGTCCGCGACCGCAGCGCGCACCTCTCGGGCGACCAGCCCTACGATCCGGCGCGGCCCGGTGGCTTCGGCTGGATGATGATCCAGCACCTGTCCCGCCGCGTCAGCATCGACCGGCACGACGACGGCAAGACCATCACCGCGGTCCTGGCCGGGGTACGACCGGGCGAAGAGGCGCTCGTCAGGAGTTGACCGCGGATCCGGGGGCAACTGGGTCTCATGGCAACTGGATCGGTCGGAACACAAGGTCTCGGACACGCCCGGCGTGCGGCGAGGAGCCCGGCGGTCGCGATGGCGGCCCGCGCGGGCTTCGTCGCCCGCGGGGTCATCTACGTACTGATCGGACTGCTCGCCCTGCGCATCGCCTTCGCCGACGGCGGCGGCAAGCAGGCGGACCGCGGCGGAGCCGTCGCGGAGATAGCCGACAAGCCCTTCGGCACGGTCGTGCTGTGGCTGCTCGGCGCCGCACTGGCCGGAATGGCCCTGTGGCGGCTGTCCGAGGCGGCGTTCGGACAGGCGGGCGCCGACGGGAAGAAGGCGAGCAAGCGGGCGATGGCCGCCGGCCGTTTCGTCTTCTACGGGTTCGTCTCCTACTCGGTGCTGTCCTTCGCCGCCGGTGACAAGTCCAGCGGCAGCGGCAGTTCCGACAAGAGCTCGAAGGACGTCACCGCGACGGCGCTGGACTGGCCGCAGGGGCAGTGGATCGTGGCCGCCGCCGGTCTCGGCGTCGCCGTCGCGGGTGTGTGGATCGCCGTACGGGCCGTCCTGCGCAAGTTCCACAAGCACCTGAAGATGTCCGAGCTGTCGGGCCGTACCCGCAAGGCCGTCGACTTCTTCGGGGTGTTCGGCGGCGCCTCCCGCGGCACGGTCTTCGCCGTCGCGGGAGGGTTCGCCGTCGCTGCCGCCCTCCAGCACGAGCCGGGCCGGGCCAAGGGCATGGACGACACCCTGCGCTCCTTCACCGACACCCCGGCCGGGCCCTGGCTGCTCGTACTGATCTCCGTCGGCCTCGCCGCCTTCGGGATCTTCTCCTGGGCGAACGCCCGCTGGCGCAAGGTCTGAACGATCGTGCCGGGCGTCAGCCCGGCACGGCGGCCGACGCGAAGTACGGCTTGCACACCGTCCCGTCGTAGTCGGTGGCGATCTCCAGCAGGCCGGTGCCGTCCGTCGACGGCAGCAGCGCCGAGCTGTAGTTGGGGCAGTAGTCGACGGTCGTCGACGTCACCGACACAGGGGCCTGGATCTCGCGCCAGGTGCCGGAGCCGCCCGCGTCGTTGACCCAGACGGTGCCGCCGCTGCCGGAGGCCGGGGACCCGTCGGCGTTGTACATCACCTGCCCGACGAGGAAGAGCCGGCCGCTCGGACTGCCCGCCAGCGGGGACCAGGCGACGGTCGGGGCATGCTTGAAGTACTTGCCGTCCGGGGTCTCCGGCCGGAAGCCGAGATGCGTGGGATCGCCCCAGTTCCAGCCGTCGGACGAGGTCCGGTAGTGCACGACGCACACGTACTGGCCGCTCGCCGCGCAGATCTCGTACGACATGAAGTACGAGCCGTCGCCGAGTCGCCGCACCACGGCCATGCCGGGCCGGTCCGAGGCCAGTGCGCTGGCGACGGTGTCGTGGTGGCCGGTCCAGGTGACGCCGTCGGAGGTGCGGGCCGCCACCAGCTTCTGGCTGTGCACCCCGTCGGTCTCGTCGGAGTAGTGGCACACCAGGTTGCCGTCGGCGTCGACGGAGAACTCGGGCTCCCACAGACCCTTGTCGTTCGTGGCCGTGGCCACCGTGGACAGATAGCTCCAGGTGCGGCCGACGTCATTGCTGCGGAAGACCCGGATGGCCATCCGGCGGCCGGTCTCGTCCTGGCCGACCGAGGACGCCCAGAGCAGGGTGCCGGCGGGCAGGGAGCCCACGGCGCGGGGCAGTTCGAAGAGGGTGGAGCAGCACAGACCCCGGCCGCCCGCCGCCTCCGGGTCGCCGACCGAGCCGACCTGCGTGAAGGTGGCCCCGCCGTCGGTGCTCTCGTGGATCGCGCCGAGCCCGTCGTTGCCGGAGAACGTGACCACGGACGCGAGGACACGCCCATTGGCCGCGCCGCTGTGCTCAAGCCGCACGGCTCGTGGATACAGCCCGGTCCCGTCGCGCAGCAGGGTGCCGGTCGCCGCGTGCGCCGTCGTCGGCGGCGCGATCAGGGCGACCAGCAGACCGAGCAGAAGCGCGACGAGCAGCGGCGGACCGGCCGCCGCCGGCCGGTCCGCCGATGGGCGGGTGAAGATGCGTGGCCGGGACGTCATCGGGCCTCCTGCGAGCCGTGGGGGAGGGGCACTTGGCGCTGTGGGATGCGGGGGGACGGGCGTGACCCGTGTGGGGCACGAGTCGATTTACATCGTTGTACTCACCCGCTGAGGCGCCGTCAAGTGGCCCTGGATCCCACGGTCACAGGAAGTGCTGGATGGCGCGGGTCGTCTTCTCCGCGGCGCGGAACGCCAGCGGCCGATCGGCCCAGCGGTCCGGCTGTACGCGCATGCTGTGCGAGACGTCCTGCTCGTAGTCGGCGTCGAGGGCGGCCGTGAAGGCGTCGTCGATGACGGCGAGCATGACCTCCTCGTCGTGGTCCAGGGAGCGCCGGTTGAGATTCGTGGAGCCGACCAGCGACGCGATCCCGTCGATGGTGACGACCTTGCAGTGCAGCATGGTGCGCTGGTACTCGCGGACGACGACCCCGCACTCCAGGAGCCGCGCGTAGTGGTGGCGGCCTGCGATCCGGCTCACCTGCTTGTCGGTGTGCGGTCCCGGCACGAGCAGTTCGACCTCGACGCCCCGCCGGGCCGCTTCGCAGAGCAGGTCGACGAAGTAGACGTCGGGCGAGAAATAGGCGGTGGCCAGGCGCAGCCGGGTCTGGGCGGACTGGATCACCACGCGCAGCAGGGTCTGCATGTCCTGCCAGCCGATGCTGGCGGAGCCGCGCACGACCTGGACGACGGCGTCGCCGCTCGGCTCGTGGTCGACGAAGCGGTCGCGCTCGTCGAAGAGTTCGTCGTGGCACTCGGCCCAGTTCTGGGCGAAGGCCGCGCAGATGCCGTCGACGGCGGGCCCGCTGATCCGTACATGGGTGTCGCGCCACTCGCTCGGGTCGCGGGCGTCGCCGCACCACTCCTCGGCGATGCCGACGCCGCCGGTGAACGCCGTCGTCTCGTCGACGACCAGCACCTTGCGGTGGCAGCGGTGGTTCTGCTTGAAGGGGGAGATCAGCAGCGGCTTGCGGAACCAGGCGACGTCCACCCCGGCCTCGTCCATGAGGGCGAGCAGGTCGTTCTCGATGGTGCGGCTGCCGAAGCCGTCGAGGAGCAGGCGCACCCGGACGCCGGCCCGGGCGCGGTCGGCGAGGGCGTGCGCGAAGTCACGGGCTATCTCGCCGCGCCAGTACACGAAGGTCATCAGGTCGATGGTGTGCCGCGCGCCGCGTACGGCGTCCAGCATGGCGGGGAAGATCTCGTCGCCGTTGCGCAGCGGCGTCAGAGCGTTGCCTTCGGTGGCGGCGATGCCGATGAGGCGCTCCAGGCGCCGCCGCAGACGCTGACGGGGATCCTGCGGACGGTCGTCAAGGTCTGCGGCGGGGCTCGCGGGGGCCGTGGTGCTCGCGGTCAAGGGATGCTCCGGAGGTCGGGGACAGTGGCAGGACATCCACTGCCCCGTCACGAACCCTTCACGCGGCCTTCCGGCGACCGATTGCTGGTCAAGGGCGTGTCATGGCTCACCGTCCGAACCGTCCCCGGCGGGTCAGCAGCTGAGGTTGCCGCCCGCTTCGACGCCCAGGATCTGCGTGAACTTCTCGTAGTTGTCGATGCGGCTCTGGACCTGCGCGGGGTTGCCGCCGTCGCACTCGATGCTGCCGTTGATGCTGCGGATGGTCTCGCCGAATCCCGCGCCGTTCACGATGGCGTTGTGCGGGGTCATCGTCCCCGGGCCGGTCTGCGTGTTCCAGTACCAGAGTCCGGTCTTCCAGGCGACGGCCGCGTCGTTCTGGACCAGGTCGGGGTTGTTCAGCAGATCGATGCCGAGGGCGTCGCCCGCCGCCTTGTAGTTGAAGTTCCAGCTGAGCTGGATCGGACCCCGGCCGTAGTACTTGTCGGTGCCCGCCGGGCAGCCGTAGGACTGCGAAGTGTCGCAGTAGTGCGGGTAGTTGGCGGTGTTCTGCTCGACGACGTAGACCAGCCCGCCGGTCTCGTGGCTGACATTGGCGAGGAAGGCGGCGGCCTCCTGCTTGCGGACCGTGTCGCTGCCGGTCCCGCTGAACCCGGGGTACGCGTCGAGCGCGGCGGTCAGTCCGGAGTACGTGTAGAAGGAGTTGCGGCCCGGGAACATCTGGTCGAACTGGGCCTCGCTGACGACGAACTCCGCCTGTGTGGAGACCTCTTGGGCGGGCTTGCCGGCCGGCTTCTCGGCGAAGGCCGGGGCGGTCAGGGTCAGCGCGGTGAGGGTCGCGGCCGAACCGGCCGCGGTCAGCAGGGCGAGGATGCGATGGCGCATGCGTGCGCTCCTAAAGACGAGAGGTGTGGGGGGTGTGCCGCGCTGCGCCGCTCGCGGGGCAGCGCGGCAGGGGACGTGCGAAGCCGTGGTGCCGGGGGCCGTGACGTGCCGGTCGGGGCCACGCCGTGGGGGAAGGGCCCGCGGCACCACGGAGGCGGGGGAGAGGTGTCAGCCGCCGACGTTCACGTCGATGCAGGAGTAGAACGCGTTGGTGGTGTCGGCGATGTTCCAGACGGCCAGCACCTTCTGATGCCCCGTCAGCGAACCGAAGTCGACCTGGTGGGTGACGGTCGCGCCGGGCTTGGCACCGTTGTCATTGAACTCGGCGATCTCCTGGCCGCCGACGAAGTACTGCCAGGTGCTCGTGGCGTGCTGAGCGGTGAGCTTCCACTCGAACGTCGCGCTGCTCTGCACCGGGGTGGCGACCCAGCCCTTGGAGTCGTCGTCGAGCTCCGCGAAGCGGCTGTTGCCGCCGCTGCAGCTGGTCAGGCCCTTGGGCCCCTCCACGCTCTGCGGCTCGTAGGTGATGTCACCGCAGGACACCGTGCCGGCCGCGCACTGCGCCTGGCGACTGGGCGGCGAGTTGATGTAGCCGTGGGCGCTCGCCGAACCGGCGGGAAGGCTGATGGCCAGGACCGGGGCGAGAGCCGCGCCGATGAGGGCGGCCGTCTTCTTTCGGGCGTGCATGCCTACTCCTTCACTTCAGGTCTCCCGGGGCGTGCGTGATGTGGGGACGCACGTCCGGGACGGCCTCTCGAGGGTGGGGCCAAGAGGCGCGAAGGGACAGGGGAATCAACCCTGTGGGGCAGGGTCGACTCCCGTAAGCGGAACGGCCGTTGACGCTTGGCCTAGACCATACAAGTGGCTGTGTTCCTGTCAAGGTCGAGTCGGCCCCGAGGGCGCCCGTGGGCCCTCGACGCACAGTGCCCCCACGCGCCGGAGGGCGCCGTGGGGGCACTGAAGGAAAGGCGATGTGAGCTGGGAGAACCGGGTGGGGCCGGCGGGCGGGGTGCTCAGGTCCGCGGGAGCTTGGCGGCCGTGTCCAGGTAGAACGCGTCGATGCTGCGGACGGCTGCCTCGAAATCCTCCAGATTGACCGGCTTTGTAACGTACGCGTTGGCGTGCTGGTGGTAGGCGTCGCTGACGTCGTCGGGGGCGGCGGACGTGGTCAGCACGACCACCGGGACGGCGCGCAGAGCGGCATCGTCCTTGAGGATCCGCAGCAGCTCCCGCCCGTTCATGCGCGGCATGTTCAGGTCAAGCACGATCAGGTCGGGGAGCGACGTCTCCGGGTCGCGCAGATACTCCAGTGCTTCGATCCCGTCGGCGACCTGGGTGAGATTGCGGGTGCTGTGCTGGGCGAGAGCGTCCTGGATCAGCAGGGCGTCGGCCAGATCGTCCTCGACGAGCAGCACGTCGTAGGAACGAGGAGTCGCGATCATGGTGTGGTACTCCGGGGGACGAGTGGGGGGCACGGGCGGGCGTCATGGGTGATGAGCCCGGGCCAGCGGCGGCGCGCCCCCTGACGGCTGAGGTGTGTCGCTTCGCCGATTTGAGGGTAACCGGCGCCTGCGGCGGCGGCGTCGCGGGCCGCCTCGCCCTCCAGCTCGCTGACGGCGTGCTGGAGATGCGTCAGGACGCGGAGCCGCCGCAGCGCACTGTGGGGGGCTTCGTCGTGGGGGTCGCGATCGGGGGGATATCCGACTTGTGGAACGAGGTCGGCGACGAGGTCCTGGACGGCCTGGACGGCCAGTTCCTCGAAGGTTCGGCTTCCAGGGAGAAGTGACGGATCATTTCCTGGCATGCCCGAACCGTACCCTCAGGGAATACCGACGACAACAAGTGTTGTCGAGTGCCGTATCGTATCGACGCCGAGACTGTCGGCGGCAGGCCTGGTGAGGTTCGAAGGAGCGCACGGAGCATGGACGTTGGCAGAGGCCCGCGCGACCCGGTGGGCATAGCCCGTTGGACGACCCGGCGCTGGATGTCGCTGGGGGTCGCCACCAGCGCTGTCCTGCTGCTGGCCCTCGGGTCGCTGGGCGCCTGGTCGCTGGGCACCACCTCCCGCCTGACCGACGAAGTGGTCCTCTACCGCTCCCCGGCGCTGATCAACGCGGTACGCCTGGAGGCGGCCCTGGTGAACCAGGAGACCGGTGTCCGGGGGTACGGGCTCACCGGCCGCCGCGACTTCCTCACGCCGTACACGCAGGGCAGAACGGACGAGAAGACCGCGCTGAAGACGCTGGACCGGCTCGTCTCCGGGTCGAGCGAGGCCGAGGACGACCTGCAAGCCGTCCGCTCCGACGTCGAGACCTGGCAGCGGCAGGTGGCACGGCCGGTCGCCGCCGCGTCGAGCGGTGACGCGGTCCGGACCGCCTCCGCCCGGGCCGGGGACGGCAAGCGGCTCTTCGACTCCGTCCGCGACTCGCTGTCCCGGCAGCAGGACCACCTGCGGGCCGCCCGGGTGCGCGCGGGCGACGACCTCGACGCGGCGCAGCGCCTGCGCAACTGGGTGTTCGCCGCCATCGCCGTGGTCATCGCCCTGCTGATGTGCGCCATCGTCTACGGGCTGCGGCGCGGGGTGACCGGCCCGCTTGCCCGCCTCGGCGCCGCCGCCCGGGAGGTGGGCCGCGGCCAGTTCCACCGGAAGGTCCCCGCGACCGGCCCGGCCGATGTGCAGCAGCTGGCCCAGGACGTCGAGTCGATGCGCGAGCGCCTGGTGGCCGAACTGGCACGCAGTGAAGAAGCGCGCACCCTCCTCGACCAGCAGGCCGAGGACCTCAAGCGCTCGAACGCGGAGCTTGAGCAGTTCGCGTACGTCGCCTCGCACGACCTCCAGGAACCGCTGCGGAAGATCTCCAGCTTCACGCAGCTGCTCCAGCGGCGCTACGGCGACAAGCTGGACGAGCGGGCGGACCAGTACATCGCCTTCGCCGTCGACGGCGCCAACCGCATGCAGGTCCTCATCAACGACCTGCTGATGTTCTCCCGGGTGGGACGCGTCCACGACGAGCGCCCCGTGGCGCTGGAGGACACCCTGAACAGCACGGTCGACGCGCTCAGCGTGGCCGTGGAGGAGTCGGGCGCGCGCATCGAGCACGACGAACTGCCCACCGTGCACGGCGACGCCGGGCAGCTGGGCCTGCTGTGGCAGAACCTGCTGTCCAACGCCATCAAGTTCCGCGCCCCCGACCGCCCCCCGCACATCCGCGTGAGCGTGCGCGAGGAGGCGGACATGTGGCGCTTCACCGTGCGGGACAACGGCATCGGCATCGCCCCCGAGTTCCGCGACAAGGTCTTCGTGATCTTCCAGCGGCTGCACACCCGTGAGGCCTATCCGGGCACCGGCATCGGCCTCGCGATGTGCAAGAAGACCGTCGAGTTCCACGGAGGCACCATCACCGTCGACCCGGTCGACGGCGACGGCACCTCGATCAGCTTCACGCTCCCCCTCCAACCGTCCGCCGAGGCGGCCGACAGTGAAGGATCGCTGCGATGACAGCGCTCGATGGGACGTCCGCACCCTGCCGGATCCTGTTGGTGGAGGACGACGCCGGAGACGCCCTCCTGGTCGAGGAACTGCTGCTCGACACCGACCTCGACCACGTCCTCGTCCACTGCCGCACCCTGGGTGAGGCCCGCGAGGCGCTGGCCGCCCGGCGCAGCGACTGCGTCCTGCTCGACCTGCATCTGCCCGATGCCTCCGGGGTCGGCGCCGTCGCCGACCTGCTCGACGTGGCCGGGGACGCGGCCGTCATCGTGCTGACCGGCCTCGCCGAGTCCCAGGCCGGTGTCGAGGCGCTCGCCGCCGGCGCCCAGGACTACCTGGTCAAGGGCAAGGTGGAAGCCGACCTGCTGCAGCGGGCCGTGCGCTACGCCCTGCACCGCAAGCAGGCCGAGAGGGCCAACGCCAATCTGCAGGCGGGCAAGCTGCGCGCCGAGGAGAACGCCCGCCTGGAGCGCGGCCTGCTGCCGGAGCCCATGCTGTCGTCCGGTGACGTCGTCGCCACCAGCCGCTATTTCCCCGGCCGCCAGCAGGCACTGCTCGGCGGCGACTTCCTCGACGTGGTCGAGACCGCCGACGGGCAGGTGCACGCCGTCATAGGCGACGTCAGCGGACACGGCCCGGACGCCGCCGCCCTCGGCGTGTGCCTGCGGATCGCCTGGCGCTCGCTGACGCTGGGCGGCCACCGCGGCGGAGCGCTCCTCGCCCTCCTGGAGCAGATGCACATCGCCGAGCGCAGCAGCAGTGACCTGTTCACGACCTGCACCCTGGTGACCGTGGACCGGACCGCGGGCACCGCGGCCCTGCACCTGGCCGGTCACCACGCGCCGCTGCTGACCTCGCACGGACGCTCCCGGGAACTCGGCATCGAGCACGGAGTGGCCCTGGGGCTGGCCCCGGGCCTGAACAAGTGGCCGGTCACGACCGTGCGGCTGCCGCCCTCCGGCTCGCTGCTGCTCTACACGGACGGTCTGGTCGAGGGGCACGTGGACGAGAGCGCCGAACGGCTCGGCGTCGACCGGCTGCTCGCCATCATCGACGCGTGCGCCGACTCCGACACGGGCGCGCACCTGGACCGCATCCTCGACGAGGTCCGGGTCCGCAACGCGGGCCGGCACACGGACGACCTCGCGGTCCTGCGGCTCGACTGGGCCGGGCTGCCCGCCCTGCCGCCCCAGCGCCCCCGCGCCGGAGTGCGCTGACCCGGCCTCCTTCCGCTCCTCGGCTCCTTCGCTCCTCCGTCCGGAAACCGCCCGCCCGGGACGCGGGCCGGGCCCGCAGGCCGCATCATCGGGGGAGCGGGGACGACGAGCCTCCGCATGCCACCGCGTGCTCCGGGCGGAGGGAGTGAGCCCCATGGAGAAGGCCGCGACCCTGGGGACCGTGCCGAGCCGTGCGCTGCGCGTGGCCGCCTTCGTGGGGGCCGTGCTCGCCACCGTCTGCGTCATCCTGGCGGCCGCCCTGCGGGGCACCGTGCTCGCCCCGGACTTCTACGCCTCGGCCCTCGACCGGGAGCACGCCTACGACCGGCTCTACGACCAGGTCCTCGTCGATCCGCGGACGGCACCGGCGACCCGGCAACTGCTCGCCCAGCTGCCGGTCCCCGAGGCGCAGGTGACGTCCAACATCAAACTGGTGCTGCCGCCCGACACGGTCCGCGCGCTGGTCCGCCAGCAGATCGACGCCACGGTCGGCTACCTCAACGGCAGCCGGTCCACCCTGGACCTCACCGTCGACCTGCGGCCGGTCCTGACGAACCTCGACGACCTCGCCCAGGTCTACCTGGGCGACCTCGTCGCCGGCGTGCAGAACCGGTCGGAACCGGACTTCCAGCGGTTCTCCGCCGACCTCTCGGACGCGCTGCGCGAACTCGCGGCGGGCCGCGCGCCCCAAGGCGTGCCCCGGCTGTCGCTGACCGAGAGCCAGACGACGGCGGCGACCACCGCGCTCCTGGCCGCCGCCCCCGCGGACCAGCGGCAGGCCCTGCGGCCCGAGGTGGAGACCGCGCTCGCCGACGGGGACGTGGCCACCGCGCTGGCGGCCGTCGCCGCGTCCGCGCACACCGACCGCGCCGGTGCCGCCGTCCGGCAACTCCAGGAGACCCTGGACGGGGGCACCTGGGACCCCGCCACGGTGCTCGCCGCGTCCGGCAACGATCTGCGGGCCGTCCACGACATCCGCCCCTACACATCCGTGGGCCTCGGTCTGGTGGAGGCGGTGGCTGCGGTGGTGCTCGCGCTGTGCCTGCTCGCCCTGTGGTTCACCGGCCCACCCCGCCCGGGCCGCCGGCTCATGGGCCTGGCCGGGCCGCTGCTCGGGGGCGCCGCCCTGGTCGCCGTGGCCGTCGGCGTCTGGGAACTCCTCGGCGACGGACGGCTCGTCAGCCCGTCCGCCACCTGGCCGCCGTCCCTGAACCACCTGATCGACGACGTGCAGGACCGCGCCCACGGCATGCTGCTGCGCACCGTCCTGCTGACGGCTCTGGTCGCCGTGGTCGCCGCCGCGCTGCTCGTCGTCGCCGGACGCCTGCTCGACCGGCGGCAGGCGCACGCCGCCGCGTCCTGGCGGGCTCCCGCGATCGGGCTCGGCGCGGCCGGTCTCGCCGTGGCGGGCATCGTCGTGACCCCGCTGCTCACCGCCGCGTCCGCGCCGCGCCTGTGCCAGGGCAGTGCCGCGCTGTGCGACCGCCCCTACGACGAAGTGGCCGAGCTGACGGCCCACAACGCGATGGCGACGACCGTCGACCGCTTCATCGGGCCGCTCCAGGACCCGGACATCACCACTCAGCTGAACGACGGCGTACGGGCCCTGCAGCTCGACACCTACCGGTGGGAACGCCCCGAGGAGATCACCGCGCGCCTCGACGAGTCCGACTTCACGGCCGAGCAGAAGCAGCTCGTCCAGCGGGCCGTCAACACGGTCAACCCGCCCCGCGACGGACTCTGGCTGTGCCACGCCGTGTGCCGGGCGGGCGCGGTCGCACTCGTCCCGGAACTGCGGGAGATCGGCGCCTGGATGCGGCAGCACCCCACGGAGGTGATCACCTTCATCGTGCAGGACGAGATCAGCGCGAGCGACACCGAGCAGGCGTTCCACGAGGCGGGCCTCGACCCGCTGCTCCACACGCCCGACGCCGACCCCGACCGGCCCTGGCCGACCCTCGGCCAGATGATCGACAGCGGGCGCCGGCTCGTCGTGTTCGCCGAGGACGCCGACGGACCGGCCCCCTGGTACCGCAACTTCTACCGGTACGGCATGGAGACCCCGTTCGCGTTCCGCTCCCCGGAGCAGATGAACTGCTCCCCGCACCGCGGCGGCACCGGCAAGCGCCTGTTCCTGCTGAACCACTTCATCACCGACAACGGCGGCAGCCGCCTGGACGCGGGCACGGTCAACGCCCGCCGGTTCGTCCTGGACCGGGTCCGTCGATGCGAGCGAGAGCGCGGCCACCCGGTCAATTTCGTCGCCGTCGACTACGCCACGATCGGCGACGCCGCCGGCGCCGTCCGCACACTCAACGAGGAACGCTCCACGGACTGAACCGGTCCGTCCCCGGACGGCCCGCCTCCGCATCCCGTGGCCCCGGCACCGCGTACGCGCTGGTGGCGGGGGCACTCGGGCGGGGCCCGGCAGCCGAACCGAGGAGAAGCCCGTGGAACGCGTTCAGGTCTTTCTTGCCAGACATCTCTGGGCACAGCTCGTGCTGGCGGTGCTCGCGGGCGCCGTGCTCGTCCAACTGCTCTACCCGCAGGGCTCGTTCGCCGACGTCCTGGCCCGCACCGCCGTCACCTCCGTGGGAGCCGTCTGCGTCGCGCTGGTCGTCCGGCGCAAGGAGCGGCGGACCGCCGGCAGCACGGACGGCCTGGTCTCCCTCGACCGGCGGCTGCGCACCGGCGACGCCCCTGCCGACCCCGCCGAACGGCAGGCCATGCGGCAGCTGGTCGACCAGCGCCTGCACCGCACCCGCCACCGCAAGGCCGCGCTCGCCCTCCTCGCGGTCATGTTCGTGGGAATCACCGTCCTCACCGCTTTCACGGCGGGCTCCCGCCAGACCGTCGGGTTCGCGGTCCTGACCGTGGTGTTCCTCTCCTGGATGGCGTACGCGGGCGGCCTCAACGACCGCCGGCTGCACGCCATGGACGCGGCGCTGGGCGACACGCCCTCCGGCCTCGGCTCCCCGGCGACGGGCAGCACCCCGCCGGCGCACGAAGCCGTCCCGGGCCCGCCGCACCGCATGCCCTGACGCGCCCGGGTGCGGCACGCGCCGACTGCGGGCACTCTGGAGGGCCAACCAGGCAACCGGAGAGCGAGCCATGTTCCGCAGCAGGTCGGTCGACGACGGCGAGGAGCTGCTCGACAGGCTCGGGACGATGACCGCGCGGGCCCGCGAGCTGGCGGCGACCCAGCGCTCCCGCGTCGAACTCGCCGTGGAGCTGCAGCGCGGCATGCTGCCCAGCGACCTGCCGCACCCGCCCGGCATCCAGGTCGCCGTGGGATACACCCCGGCCACCCACGGGCTCAACGTCGGCGGCGACTGGTACGACGCCTTCACCCTCGCGGACGGCAGCATCGGCATGTCCATCGGCGACGTGCAGGGCCACAACATCAAGGCGGCCGCCTTCATGGGCCAGGTCCGCGTGGCCCTGCGGGCGCTCGCCTCGGTCACGGCGGACCCCGGCGAACTCCTCGCCCGCACGAACGACCTGCTCGTCTCCCTCGACGCCGACCTCTTCGCCACCTGCACCTTCATGCGCCTCGATCCCCGCACCGGAGTCCTGGACTGCGCGCGGGCCGGGCACACCCCGCACATCTGGGCGACCGCCGACGGCCGCTCCGGAATCGACGACCGGGAGGGCGGACCGCCGCTCGGTGTGCTCCAGGGCGCCGCGTTCCCCGTCGCACGGCACCGGCTCACCGAGGGCGGCGTCTTCGTGCTCCTCACGGACGGGGTGGTGGAGGGCCCGTCGCTGAGCCTCGACGAGGGCCTGCGGCAGGCCACCCGGCTGGCGGAGGTCGCCGTCGTCGCGGGCATGAGCATCGACGCCCTCGCCCGGGCCGTCATGAAACTCGCCGACTCGGTGGGACACGAGGACGACGCCGCCGTGCTCGTGGTCGGCTACGACGGCGGCGCACGGTGGCGGCGGCCCGCGGACCCGGCGGTCGCCTGATCGGCCGCGGCGCCGGTGGCCGAGGAGGCCGCGCCGGTGTCTCATGGCTTTGTGGTGGACAGTCGATGGTTACGACGGCCCGTGCGGGCCGCCCTCACGACGCTGGCCGTCGCCGCCGTCTACTACCTGTCGGGGCGGCTCGGCCTGCTGGGCCGGCTCAGGATCGAGGGCATCGTGGTCACCCCCGTCTGGCCGCCCACCGGCGTCGCCGTCGCCGCCCTGCTGGTCTTCGGCCTCCAGGTGTGGCCCGGCATCGCGCTCGGCTCCCTCCTGGTCATCGCCTCCCTCACCACCCCGCAGGCCAGCACCCTCGTCAACGTCGCGGGCAACACCGTCGCGCCGCTCTGCGCCGTCCTCCTGCTGCGCCGGGTCGGCTTCCGGCCCGACATCTCCCGCCTGAGAGACGGACTGGCCCTGGTCGTCGCCGGACTCTGCGCCATGGTCATCAGCTCGACGGCGGGCGTCGGCGTGCAGGTGCTGATGGGAGAGCTGGGCACCGAGGACTTCTGGACCGTGTGGCTGGCCTGGTGGGTGGGCGACACGATGGGCGTCCTGCTCGTCACCCCGCTGCTCCTGCTGTTCCTCGGCCCGAAGGAGCGGTTCCGGGTCCGCCGGTGGAAGGAGGCGCTGTGCCTGGCCCTCGCCGCCGTCGTCCTCGTCCCCCTGGCCGCCCTCAGCACGGTCAGCCTGCTCTTTCTCGTCTTTCCCCTGCTGGTCTGGGCCGCGCTGCGGTTCGAGCTGATCGGCAGCATGTCCTGCGCGCTGTTCGCGTCGGTCCTGGCCACCTTCGAGGCGAACACGGGAGGCGGCGCGTTCGTCCGGCAGACCGGCCTCGAGGTCATGGCGAAGCTCGGGTCCTTCAACGGCGCCGTCGCGCTCACCGCCCTGCTGCTGTCCTCCCTGGTCACCGAACAGCGCACCACGCGTCACTCGATCCAGCGTGCCTGCGACGAACTCGCCGAGGTCCTGGACCACCTCGGGGCCGGGGACAACCTGCCGGGAACGCCGGGGAACGCGCCGACGCCACCTCCGGAGTGAAGGCCGAGCGGCCCGCCGTGGTGCACAATGCGGCGATGGACGCCGCCAAGATGGAACTCGCCCTCCTGAGGTACCAGGACGCTGTCGCCGCGCTGGACGCGGCCCGGACGGATCTGGAGGCCGAGGCCGCCGCCGCCCTGCGCGCCGAGGACGCCACGCCCGAGGACTGGCTGCGGGTGTCGGAGCTGACCGGCTGGAGCGAACCGGAGCTGCGCCGCCTGGTCGCGGCCGCGGACTCCCTCGACCTGCGGTAGCCGCGCGCGGCGCGGGCCGGGCTTTCCGAACCCTTGACCGTGATGGTCCAGACCAATAGTTTCTCGTGCAGGTAAGTCCACTGTTCCGTACGGCACGTGTACCACGCCTCACAGGAATGAGCTCTGTCATGCGCCTACGCCTGCGTTCACGCCTGCGCCGAAGACTTCTGTCCCGCGCGGCCGTCGCCGTCACCTCGCTCTCCCTCCTCGGCGCGTTCGCGCCGGCCGCGGCCGCCCACGGCGCCCACCACGACACCGCGCGCCGCGTCGGCTACTTCACCCAATGGGGCGTCTACGGGCGTGACTTCCAGGTCCAGGACCTGGACCGCAGCGGCGCCGCCGCCCGGCTCACCCACATCAACTACGCGTTCGGCAACATCGGCACCGACGGGAAGTGCCTCATGGGCAACGTCCCCGGCGAGTCCGACCCCTGGGCCGACTACCAGCGCCCGCTGGACGCCGAGAACTCGGTGGACGGTGTCGCCGACACCGACACCCAGCCCCTCGCGGGCAACTTCAACCAGCTGCGGGAGCTGAAGGCCGCCCACCCCGGCCTCAAGGTGATGATCTCGCTCGGTGGCTGGTCCTGGTCCACGAACTTCTCGGACTCGGTCCGAACGCCCGCCGCCCGCAAGGCACTTGTGGCCTCCTGCGTCGACCTCTACCTCAAGGGCAATCTGCCGCAGGACGGCGCCCGCGGCGGCGCCGGCGCCGCGGCCGGTGTCTTCGACGGCGTCGACCTGGACTGGGAGTGGCCCGGCTCCGAGGGCGACACCGACACCGTGTACCGCCCGGAGGACAAGCGGAATTTCACCGCGCTCGTCGCGGAGTTCCGCCGCCAGCTCGACGCCTACGGCCGCACCCGGCACAAGAACTACGAGCTGTCCGCGTTCGTCCCGACGGCACCCGCCAAGATCGACGCCGGGTTCGAGGTCCGCAAGATCATGAAGGACTTCGACTTCGTCAATCTCCAGGGCTACGACTTCCACGTCAGCGGCGAGAAGACGACGGCCCAGCAGTCCGCCCTGTACGCCCGCAATGACTTCAGCGTCGACGGCACGGTCGACTCCTGGCTGCGGCGCGGCGCCCCGGCCCGCAAGCTCGTCGTCGGCATGCCGTTCTACGGGCAGGGCTGGACCGGCGTCACCGGCGGCGGCGACGGCATGGGGCAGCCGGCCACGGCTCCCGCCCCGGCGAAGTGGGCCGACGGCTACGCGGACTACAAGGAGCTGAAGGCGCTGGCGGACTCGGGCACGTACCGCCTGCACCGTGATCCGCGCGGCGGCGACGCCTGGCTCTTCGACGGCACGACCCTGTGGACGTACGACGACCCGCAGGTGCTCGCGCAGAAGTCCCGCTACGTCAAGGCCAAGGGGCTCGGCGGCGCGATGTTCTGGTCCCTGGACGGAGACACCCCCGACGGGGAGCTCGTACGGACCGTCGACCGCGCCCTCGGGCGCTGAACCACCCGCCCGGGGCGGTCCCTTCGCGGGCCGCCCCGGGTGCCCGACCGCCGGGTCAGCGGGTCCGCTGCTGCCCCAGCACCGTGTGCAGCAGCGAGTCCGGGGCCATCGACTGCGCCCTGCGCACCTGATCCTCGTACTCCGCACTGCCCAGGAGCGCCCTGGTCCTGGCACGCGTCAGCGCGCACATCGGGAGCACCTCGGGGGTGCCGCGGCGGAGCAGGCCGACGGCGCTCCAGAACCGGTCGCTCGCCGCGATCGCGACGACCGCCCGGCCGGGATCCTCCTGCGCGCACCAGCTCGTCGCGAGCAGATCGAGCCCCATGGCGATGCCGAACTGGTCACCGATGCGCTGCTTCGCGTCGAGCATGTCGCGGGCATGGTCGGCCGCGGCCCGGTGCCGCTCCTCGATCAGGGCGATCAGGGCGAGCTGGTAGTCCAGGTACGAGCGCGTCCAGTACTCCCGCAGCTCCACACAGATCTCGCGCTGCGCCTCGGCCTCCCGACGCGCCTGGTCGAGACGTCCGGCGCCGGTGAGGGCGAAGATCCGCACGAGCCGGCACAGCATCAGGCCGAACGTGGGCGTCGGCCGGGGCGCGTCCGCACCGGAGGCCGCCGCGGGGGCGGCGTCACGCGGCGGCGGGACCGCCGCCCGCAGCGCCTCGTCGGCCCGGCTCAGCGCCGTGATCGGTTCGCCGTCGAGCAGCGCGGCCAGGCCTTCGAGGTAGACGGCCTGCCGTACTCCCTCGGTGTCCCCCGCGGCGAAGGCCTCCCGCAGGCTCGCCTCCGCGTGCATGCGGCCCGCCGCATGGTCGCTCTGCAGGATCCGGGCAAGACCCAGGGTCCACAGGACCCGGACCCGCCGCGGATCGTCCCGCGGAGCCACTTCGAGAGCGAGCCCCGCGTAGTAGGCCACCTCGTGCAGATGGCCCGAACAGACCCAGAAGAAGGCCGTGTTGCCGATGAGTTCGAGTGCGGAGGCATCCTCCGCGTCGATCAGATGGCGGGTCGCGAGACACACGTCGTGGTAGAGGTCCCGCATCCGGGCGTACCAGTGCTGCTGCTCGGCGGTCAGCCACCCGTCCTTCGCCTGCCGGCTCGTCACCAGCATCGCGGCGGCGTGCCGCGCGGCGACGGCCGCTTCCTCGCCGAGCTCGCGCAGCCACATGCGGCCGTAGGCGCGCACCGAATCCAGCATCCGGTACCTGCCGTCGTGCAGGACCACCACGGACTTGCGCACCAGGCCGGTCAGCGCCTCGCGCAGGGTGTCCGCCGTCAGCGGCCCGCCGAGACACACCAGCGCCGCGAGGTCGGCGTCGAAGGAGCCGGGGAACACGGCGAGGCGTGCCCACAGCAGGCGCTCCGCCGGGCGGCACAGCTCGTGGCTCCACCCCACCGCCGTACGCAACGCGCCGTGCCGCGACGGGTTCGGCCCCTGCTCCTGCCGGTCCAGCGCCTCCGGCCGCTCCTCGGTCAGCTCGCACGCCTCCTGGAGCGTTCGGTGCCGCAGCAGCCCGGCCGCCAGTTCGAGGGCGAGCGGCACCCCTTCCAGGTGGGTGCTCAGCCGCGCCGCCAGCAGCCGTTCCGTGGTGTCGCGCAGGGGGCGGCCCGCCGCCGTGGCCCGTGCCTCGAAGAGGGCGACACCCTCGGTCGCGGCGTCCAGGGGCCCGATGTCGAGCACCGTCTCGTTCGTCATGCCCAGCGCTTCCCTGCTGGTGATCAGCACCGTCAGCTTGGGACATACCGTCAGAAGGTCCGCCACGAGCGACCTGGCCGCCGTCACCAGGTGCTCACAGGAGTCGAGGACGAGCAGCACGCGCCGGTTGCCGATCCAGTCGCACAGCGCCTCGACCAGCGTGCGTGCGGTGTGGTCCGAGAGGTGGAGGGCCTCCGCGATCGAGGCGGGGAGCAGGGCGTCGTTCTGGACCGGCCACAGATCGGCCCAGCACACCGCGTCGAAACCGGCCCAGTCGCCCCCGCGGACACCGCGGAGCGCCAACCGGGACTTCCCTATGCCCGCCCCACCGGTCACGGTCACGAGCCCCGGCTCGCGCAGCAGTTCCCGCACCTCGGCCAGCTCCGCGGCCCGGCCCACACAGGGTGTGGTCTCACTCGGCAGGTTGATCAGCACAGCAGGATTCTCCCCACAGGACGGTCTGCATGTCCTCCACTCTTCGGATCGTGAGGGCCGCACGGTGGCACCTGCCGGTCCCGGCGTGGTCGCAGGTTGCATCGGGTGGACGGGGGCAGGCGGGAGAGAGGCACAGCACCACGCACCACTGGAGGACTCCTTGGACGTCACCGCCACCTCGCAGTACGGCACCGACGAGGCCGCGCATGCCGCGGCCCAGGTCGCCGCGCTGGAAGCGCACGTGGCCCGGTTGAAGGCGGCGGTCCACGCGCGCGCCGATCTCGACCAGGCCACCGGCGTCGTCGCCGCCGTGGGCCGGATCTCGCCGGCCGACAGCTGGAACGCGCTGCACGAGGTGTCCCTGCGCACGGCCACCGACGTACGCACGGTGGCCCGGGAGGTGATCGTCTGGGCCCGCACCGGACAGCAGGACCCGGTGATCCACGGCGAGCTGGTACGCCAACTCGCCCTGCGCGCGGGGGCGCCGAAGCCCGCCCCCGCCCCGGCGGCCGCCTGAGCCGCCGTCAGCCGAGGTAGTCGGTGCGCCCCTCGTCGTCGATCTCGAAGGGGCCCTCGGGAATGATGCAGAACTCATTGCCCTCGGGGTCCGCCATCACCAGGAAACCGCCGTCCGCGTACCCGTCGAGCCTGTGCCCGCCGAGCGCCTCGACCCGGCGGCCCTCGGCGGCGGGGTCGGGGGAGGTGATGTCGATGTGCATCCGGTTCTTGCCGGGCGTGGGCGCGTCGGTTCGCTGGAAACCCAGCGCCAGGTCGTTGTCCCGCCGCAGCCACACATAGGGGCCCCCGCGCCCCACGACCGGTCTGCCGAGGAGTTCGGACCAGAACGCCGCGAGCCGTTCCGGGTCTTCGGCGTCGACGACGAGGGCGTTGATCCGTGCGGAGGAGTCCACCATGCGCCGATCCTCGCAGAAACAGGTGGTCAGGTGGTCAGGTGACCGTGACCGGGTGCCGTACCACCGCGTCGAACAGATAGCCCTGGGTGTTGTACGCGGTCGTCGCCGGCTGCGTACGGCCCGTCGTGTCGGTGGCCCTGGCCAGGAGCGTCGTCGGGCCGGTGGCCGTGGGGCGCCAGGGCACGGACCAGCGCACCCAGTCGGCGCGGCGCGCGGTGTCGTGGAGACGGGCGCGCCGCCAGGTGCGACCCGCGTCCGTGCTGACGTCGACGCGGGCGACGGTGCCCGAGCCGGACCACGAACGGCCGGTCAGCCGATGCCCGGTGTGTGCCGCCAGATCGGCGTTCCAGGGGAGTTCGAAGGCGGACTTGAGGGTCTGGCGGGACAGCGGATCGCTGCCCTGCGGCGGGTACGCGTCGCCGAACAGGCGGTAGAAATCGGTGTTCCAGGGCGAGAAGAGCGGCTCGGCCGCGACCTCGATGTCGCCGATCCATTTGATCGACGCGATGCCGATCCAGGACGGGACGATCAGCCGCACGGGAGCGCCGTGGTCGGCCGGCAGGGGCTCACCGTTCATCTCGTAGGCGAGAAGCACGTCGTCCAGGGCCTTCGCGACGGGCAGCGGGCGGCGTACCCGCCCCAGGTTCGCGCCGTCGGCGGTGACGTAGTCGGCGTCGAGGCCGCGCGGCAGCACGTCGACCGCGGCGCGCCGCAGGCCCGCGAGGCGCAGCACGTCGGCGAGCCGGGCGCCGCGCCAGCGGGCGGAGCCGATCGCGCCGAGCGTCCAGGCCGTGCCGCTGACGCTCTGCCCCTGCTGGCTGGTGAAGAAGCTCCGGCCGTTGCCCGCGCACTCGACGAAGGAGGAGCGCGACGTGGCCGGCAGGGACTTGAGGTCGTCGAGGGTGAAGTCCCTTCCCTCCCCGGTGAGTCCGTCGCCCCACACCTTCAACGACCAGGTGTGGGAGTCCAGTCGAGGTGTCGAGGTGTGGTTGCGGACGAAGAAGCGGGAGGCGGGCGTGTGATGTCCGGTGTCCGCGAGCGCGGCGAAGTTCGCCTCCGCGTTCGTGCCGCGCACCGTGAACCACTCCTCGGGGAGCGGCTTGACGATCCCCGGCGCGGACGCGGCGGGGGCCGCGGCCCGGGCAGACGCGGCGAACGCCGTGGGCAGCCCGGTCACCAGGCCCGTCGCCGCGAGCATCCGCAGCAGGTCGCGGCGGTCCACGCCGTCGGCGCGGGCCCGGCCGGCCAGCCACTGGCGCAGCCGGCGCCGGTCGTAGGCCGCCTCGTCGGTCGTCGTGTCCACCGTCTCGGATACGTCCGTCGGGATCATCACGCGGCGAGTGTAGGAAGCGCTCCACCGCGCCGCCCAGGGCAACTCCGGTATCGCAACACGGCGTTCACGCGACGTGCCCGGCGGGATTTCATGCAGCCGCAATGATTCACCCCTCAAGTGGCTGTTACACATGGTGGGGTGATCCCCACAGCGCCGGCCGACCCGAGCACCCACCCGCTGGACAACGCGGTCTGGGCCGCACTCGCCGGCCCGCACGCCCATCTCGCGCAGCGCGTGGGCCGGGCCGCCCGCTATCCGGCCGACGTCTACGCGTACGGCGCCGTCGCCGATCCGGCGGACCCCGCAGTCTGGGCGGACCTGTACACACTCGTGGGCCCGGGGAACACCGTGCGGATCAAGGGTGTGGAGAGCGTGCCGCCCGGCTGGGAGGTCGTCGGCGGCGGCCGGGGTGTGCAGCTCGTCGACACCGCGCTGCGCGCCGAACCCGCCCCGGAAGCAGTGCGGCTCGGCCCCGACGACGTGCCGGAGATGCTCGACCTGGTCGCCCGCACCCGCCCGGGCCCGTTCCTGCCGCGCACCGTCGAACTCGGCACCTACCTCGGCATCCGGCACCGGGGACAGCTCGTCGCCATGGCCGGGGAACGCCTGAAGCCGCCCGGCTGGACGGAGATCAGCGCCGTCTGCACCGACCCGGAACACCGCGGCAGGGGGCTGGCCACCCGGCTGGTCCGCGCGGTCGCCGCCGGCATCCGCGAACGCGGCGACACCCCGCTGCTGCACGCCTCCGCGACCAACACCCAGGCCATCCGGCTGTACGAGGCGATCGGCTTCACCCTGCGCCGACGCACCCGGATCCTCCAACTGCGCACGCCAGGAACAGACCGCGCGACGGAGACGTTGTGACGCACGACGGAACGCGCACCACGGCGCGGCGGACGGAGGCGCGGCACATGCGACAACCGCACCCGCCACGCCCGCACACCCCGCGCCCGCGGGCCCTGAGCCCCCGGGTCCTGCGCCCGCGCCGCGTCGTCCGCCTCCACACCCGGCCGCACATCGATCTGCGACGTGTCGCCGGCGCGCTCTGTCGCCCCTGACCTTCCCCCTGCCCCTGCCCCGAGCTGCGAACACGCCCCAGGACTCCCGGCGGGGATCCCGTTCCGCCGCCCCGTACGAGGGTGCGGCGCACTCGTCACGGCCCTCCAGGAAGGCACCCACTCGTGTCCTCAACACCCGCTTCTCCCTTGCACCTCGCCGTCGCCCTGGACGGCACCGGCTGGCACCCCGCCTCCTGGCGCGAGCCGGTGGCCCGCCCCCGGGACCTGCTCACCGCCGCCTACTGGACCGACCTGATCCAGGAGGCCGAGCGGGGCCTGCTCGACTTCGTCACCATCGAGGACGGACTCGGCCCGCAGTCCTCCCGCTTCCCTGACCCCGACGACCGCACCGACCAGGTCCGCGGCCGCCTCGACGCCGTCCTCATCGCCTCCCGGGTCGCCCCGCTCACCCGGCACATAGGCCTCGTACCGACGGTGATCGCCACCCACACCGAGCCGTTCCACATCTCCAAGGCGATCGCCACCCTCGACTACGTCAGCACCGGCCGCGCCGGACTGCGCGTCCAGGTCTCCGCCCGGCCCAACGAGGCCGAGCACTTCGGCCGCCGTACCGTCCCGCGCATCGAACTGCACGACCTTCCGCACGCCCAGGACGCGGTGACCGACTTCTTCGACGAGGCCGCCGACTACGTGGAGGTCGTGCGCGGGCTCTGGGACAGCTGGGAGGACGGCGCCGAGATCCGGGACGCCGCCACTGGCCGGTTCATCGACCGCGACAAGCTGCACTACATCGACTTCGAGGGCCGCCACTTCAGCGTCAAGGGCCCCTCCATCACACCCCGGCCGCCCCAGGGGCAGCCGCTCGTCACCGCGCTCGCCCACGACACCGTTCCCTACCGGCTCGTGGCCCGCGCCGCCGACGTCGGATACATCACCCCGCACGACACCGACGAGGCCCGCGCGATCGTCGCCCGGATCCGCGCCGAGCAGGAGACGGCGGGGCGCGCCGACGAACCCCTGCACGTCTTCGGCGACCTCGTGGTCCTCCTCGACGACGAGCCGGGCGCGGCGCGGGCCCGCAGGGAACGCCTCGACGCGCTCGCGGGCGAGCCGTACACCAGCGACGCGCTGATCTTCGCCGGAACGCCTGCCGAACTCGCCGATCTGCTCCAGGAGTTGGCGGCGGGCGGACTCACCGGCTTCCGGCTGCGGCCCGCCGTCGCCGGACACGACCTCCCGCAGATCACCCGCAGGCTCGTGCCCGAACTCCAGCGTCGCGGCGCGTTCCGCACCGCCTACGAGGCCGACACCCTGCGCGGCCTGCTGGGCCTGAGCCGGCCCGCCGACCGCTACGCCCCGCACGCCGCCGCCACCGTCTGAGCCGGAGGGATCCCCGACCATGAACAAGCCGCTGAAGCAGATCCACCTGGCCGCCCATTTCCCCGGCGTCAACAACACCACCGTGTGGAGCGACCCCAGGTCCGGCAGCCACATCGAGTTCAGCTCCTTCGCCCACTTCGCGCGGACCGCCGAACGCGCCAAGTTCGACTTCCTGTTCCTCGCCGAAGGACTCCGGCTCAGGGAACAGGGCGGGCAGATCTACGACCTGGACGTCGTCGGCCGCCCCGACACCTTCACCGTCCTCGCCGCGCTCGCCGCCGTGACCGAACACCTCGGTCTCACCGGCACCATCAACTCCACCTTCAACGAGCCCTACGAGGTCGCCCGCCAGTTCGCCAGCCTGGACCACCTCTCCGGCGGCCGCTCCGCCTGGAACGTCGTCACCTCCTGGGACGCCTTCACCGGCGAGAACTTCCGGCGCGGCGGCTTCCTGCCGAAGGAGGAGCGCTACTCCCGTGCCAAGGAGTTCCTGGCCACCACGCACGAGCTCCTCGACTCCTGGCACGGCGACGAGATCCTCGCCGACCAGGAGACCGGCGCGTTCCTGCGCGACGCCAAGGCCGGCTCCTTCGTCCACACCGGGCAGCACTTCGACATCCACGGCCGGTTCAACGTCCCGCGCTCCCCGCAGGGCCGCCCCGTCATCTTCCAGGCGGGCGACTCCGAGGAGGGCCGCGAGTTCGCCGCGTCCGACGCCGACGCCATCTTCAGCCGGTACGCCACGCTGGAGGCGGGCCAGGACTTCTACGCGGACGTCAAGAGCCGCCTCGCCAAGTACGGGCGCCGCCCCGACCAGCTGCTGATCCTCCCCGCCGCCACCTTCACCCTCGCCGACACGGACGCCGAGGCCGAGGAACTCGCCAAGGAAGTACGCCGCCAGCAGGTCAGCGGCGCCACCGCGCTCAAGCACCTGGAATTCGTCTGGAACCGGGACCTGTCCTCCTACGACCCGGACGGACCGCTCCCCGACATCGAGCCGGACGTCGGCGACCAGCACATCTCCAAGGGGCGGGCCCAGGTCCGCATGTACCGCGACCCGCTGGCCACCGCCCGCGAGTGGCGCGAACTCGCCGCCGCCCACAACTGGTCGATCCGCGATCTCGTCATCGAGACCGGCAACCGGCAGAACTTCATCGGCTCGGCCGCGACGATCGCGCGGACGATCAACGAGTTCGTGCAGGCCGACGCCAGCGACGGCTTCATCCTCGTGCCCCACATCACCCCCACCGGCCTCGACGACTTCGCCGACCAGGTCGTGCCGCTCCTCCAGGAACAGGGCGTCTTCCGCACGGAGTACGAGGGCCCGACCCTGCGCCACCACCTCGGCCTCGCCCACCCGGACGACGCCGACGGCGCACGGCCCGTCCCCCTCGCGGCTTCCGGTGAGGAGCCCGCCCGTGTCTGACATCCCCCTGGGCGTGCTCGACCTCGTACCGATAACGTCCGGGTCGACCGCCGCCGACGCCCTGCGCAACTCCATCGACCTGGCGCAGCGGGCCGAGCGCTTCGGGTACGCCCGGTACTGGTTCGCCGAGCACCACCTCAACCCCGGCGTCGCGGGCACCTCCCCGGCCGTCGTCCTCGCGCTGACCGCGGCGCACACCTCCACGATCCGGCTCGGCTCCGGCGCGGTGCAGCTCGGCCATCGCACCGCGCTGAGCACGGTCGAGGAGTTCGGTCTGCTCGACGCTTTGCACCCGGGCCGTCTCGACCTGGGGCTCGGCCGCTCGGGCGGCCGTCCGCCGGGCGGGCCGGCCGCGGCGCCCGCGACCGTCACTCCGGTGGTCGACGGCCGGGCCCCGAACGGGCTCCTGATCCCGCCCGCGTTCTCCTTCGAACGCCTTCTCGGCTCCCCGCGGATCGCCCTCCAGCGCAAGCTGCTCCTGCTGCCCGGCTCCCAAGGCCAGGACTACGCGGAGCAGCTCGACGACATCCTCGCGCTGCTGGCCGGCACCTACCGGTCCCCGGACGGCGTCGAGGCGCACGTGGTGCCGGGGGAGGGCGCCGACCTTCAGGTGTGGATCCTGGGCAGCAGCGGCGGCCGGAGCGCCGAGGCGGCGGGCGCGCGCGGACTGCGGTTCGCCGCGAACTACCACGTCAGCCCCGGCACGGTGCTGGAGGCCGTGGACGGCTACCGGTCCTTCTTCCAGCCCTCCGACGTCCTCGACAAGCCGTACGTGAGCGTGTCGGCCGACGTGGTCGTGGCGCAGGACGACGCGACGGCCCGCGAACTCGCCGGCGGCTACGCGGCCTGGGTCCGCAGCATCCGTACCGCCGAGGGAGCCATCGCCTACCCGACACCGGAGGAGGCCCGGTCCCTGGAGTGGACCGACGAGGACAGCGACCTGGTGAGGGACCGGGTCGACACGCGGTTCGTCGGCTCGCCGGGCCGGGTGGCCGACGGGCTGGCGCAGCTTCAGGAAGCCACCGGCGCCGACGAACTGCTGATCACGACCGTCACCCACGACCACGCGGCCCGGGTGCGGTCGTACGAACTGCTCGCTGAGGAGTGGCGCCGCAGGTGAGGAGCGGGCCCGTCGTGGCGCACGACGCGCCACGGCGGGCCCGCACCCCTTCTCACGTGGTGAGACGACAGGGCGAGCTGGACGCGGGCCCCTTGACGCAGGTCGATCGCGGACCGAGACTCCACTACGGGAATCCTAGTGAATTGGTAGGGAAGCATGGGTCGACCGGCGACGGATCTCGGTGCCGACGCTGTCCGCGTCGCCGTCCGGCAGCTGCCCCTGCTGACGTCCCGCCGTCACATCGACCTCGCACGAGTCTGCAGTGCGGCTAGGCCCTGTCTTCAAACTCCCCTCGTCGCCCGGAGGGCGGCCGCGCGGCGTCTGGTGCGTGCTCTCGGTGCGCCGGGGGCAAGGCCTCGTACTGGATGTACTCGGCCTTGCCCCCGGTGCGGCGAGAGTGCGTGCCGGGCGTCGCGCGGCAGAGGGGAGTTTGAAGACAGGGCCTAGGCCGCCGCACCCCGGAGGTCCCGCCCCCGCGCACGCCTGACCCGCACGCACCAACTGCCGTGTCCGGCCGCGCCGTCGCCGTCGTATGCCTGTGACCCAGCACTCTGAGGGAGACGTATGCCCGCCTCATCGTCCTCGACCGCCGCGCCGTCCTTCCGGAGCAGGATCGGCTGTGACGCGCGCAGCGGCTACTACGCCGTACCGCGCCGCTACCGGCTCCACCTCTCGCCGTCCTGTCCGAACTGTCTGCAGATCGCCGTCACCCACAGCCTCCTCGAACTCGACGACACCCTCCCGGTGACCCTGCTGTCCGCCGTGCCCGACGCCCCCGGCGGCGGCCACCTCGCGCTGCGCCCGCTCTACGAGGCGAGCGCGCACCAGCACCGCGGGCCGACCCTTGCGCCGGTCCTCAGTGACAGCTGGACCGGCACGATCGTCAGCACGCACACCCCCGACATCCTGCGGGACCTCGCCCGCCGGTTCGGCGACCAGGGCCCCGACCTCCACCCGCGGGGCGCCGAGCAGGAGATCGAAGCCGTCGGCCGGCTCTGCGAGCAGGACATCACCGCGGCCGCCCAGTGCGCCGGTGAGCCCGGCACCGACCCGGTGGCACGTGCCACCGCCCTGACCGCGCTCGCCGACGCCCTGGACGAGCTGGAAGCGCGGCTCGAAGCCCAGCGGTATCTGGTCGGCGACGACGTCACGCTCGCCGACGTCCAGTTGTGGGTCACCCTGGTGCAGCTGGACACGGTGCACCGCCACCACCTGGACGCCGCCGCCGTGCACCGCATCACCGACCACCCCCGGCTGTGGGCGTACGCACGGCGCCTGACGGCCCACCCCGCGTTCGGCCGGCACCTCGACCTCGACGGGATCGCCCGCAGGCACCACGCACACTGCCGGGGCGAGGAGGCCGCCGGAGCGGCCGTGCAGATCGTGGACTGGGCGGCGTACGTGCGGTCGGACACGCCCTAGTCCTGCCGGGCCGTCAGCTGCTCCACCACCGCGCCCAGCAGCTCCGGCGGTACGCGCAGTGCGTGCAGCGCCGAGATCCTCGACGTCAGCGGCCCGGCCGAGGTCACGATCCGCCACATCTCCAGCTTGGTGGGGTTGTCGAACTGGGCCGCGCCGAGGATCCGCCGTACGGCGTCGACCGTGCGGTCCGGGTGCGGGCCGGGCGTCAGCTCGACCCGCGCACCGGAGGCGGCGCCGGCCTCGACCGTGACGCTGAACCGGCCGGATTCACCGGTGACCGTCCCCGGTGCGCCGTCGACCAGGACCGGTCCCGTGGGCAGACCCGCCAGGAAAGTGGCCGTCCAGGTGCGGGTCGCGGGAACGATGCCCTCGGGTCCCTCGGCCGGGCCGATGCGCAGGACACCGGAGACGGCGTCCCATTCCAGGGACGTCGTGACCGTGCGCAGGTTCGTGCCGTCGCCCTGCCCGTCGTCCTCGATCAGGGTGAACGTCCCGCTCTCCGAGGGCGCGATGAGCAGTTCGAGGTGTGCGGGGTTGCGGGTCGCGTCCAGGTCGTCGGGCCCGGCGAGCGGGAGGATGCCGCCGCCGCGCAGCAGGGCAGGCACCTCGCCGAGGCCGCGGTGCAGCTCGATGTGCCGGTCGCCGTCGTACACGGTGCCGGTGAAGATGTCGGTCCAGGTGCCGGGCGGCAGCCAGGCCGGGGTGGCGGCGAGCAGGGTGACCGGATCGCGCGGAGTGGTGACGGGGGAGACCAGCAGCTCGCTGCCGAACGCGAACTGGTTGGGCACCTGGTACGCCTCGTCCCGCTCGGGCGACCCGTGATACATCGGGCGCACCAGGGGCGTCCCCGCGGCCGCGGCGTGATTCATGGTGTGCAGATAGGGCACGAGCCGGTGCCGGAACCGCAGGGCCTCGCCCATCGCCTGCCGGGGCTCCGGCGGGAACTGCCACGGCTCCTTGCGGATGAACGGATTGCTCGCCGAGTGCAGCCGCAGAACGGGGGAGAACACCCCCAACTGGAGCCAACGGGTGGCCAGTTCGTCGTCGCGGACGCCTCGCGTGTGGCCGCCGATGTCGTGACTCCACCAGCTGTAGCCGATGTTGGCCGCCGACGCGGTGAACTCGGGCTGGAAGGCCAGGGACGCCCAGGAGACGACCGAGTCGCCGGAGAAGCCGACGCCGTAACGCTGGCTGCCGGGACCGGCGTACCGGGAGAAGGCCATCGGGCGGCGGCCCTCGCGCCCGGAGTCGAGGAAGTGGAAGTGGTTCAGGAGCCAGAGCGGATCCACGCCCGGGATCCGGGACGTGCTGCCCTGCTGCCAGTCGATCCACCAGAAGTCGACGCCCTGGTCCTCCAGCGGATGGTGCAGGAGACGGAAGTACGCGTCGAGGAACGCCCGGTCGGTGAGGTCGAACGGGATGGTCGCGTCCGACGCCGGGTCGACCCCGACCGCGCGCGCCACCTCCGGATAGGCGTCCTCGAACGGGCGGACCCCGTCGGCCGGATGCAGGTTCAGGGTGGTGCGCAGGCCCCGGCGGTGCAGCTCCGCCAGGAACGCCTCCGGGTCGGGGATGAGGCGGCGCTCCCACGAGTAGCCCGTCCAGCCGGTCCCGTAGCGGGGCGGCACCGAGTCGACGCGGTGCCAGTCCATGTCGATCACGGCCACGGAGAACGGCAGCTTCTCCGCGTCGAACCGGTCGAACAGCTCCAGGTACGTGTCGGTGGTGTACGCGTGATAGCGGCTCCACCAGTTGCCCAGCGTCCAGCGCGGCAGCACCGGCGGAGGTCCGGACAGCGAGTACAGCGCCCCGACCGCGTCTCCGTAGTCGCGGCCGTAGGCGAACACGTACAGGTCGCGACGGCCGGGCGTGCGCGGAGCGACCCATCCCTCGTCGTCGAAGAGGAAGGACGCCGAGTCGTCGACGACGGCGATCCCGTCGCGGGCGGCGACACCGTCCTCCAGGGGGATGCGGCCGTCCGCGTCGTCGAGGGTGCGGGCCGTGCCGCCCAGGTTGTCGGAGCGCCGCTCGCCGAACCGCCAGCGCCCGCCGGCCGGCACCGTCACGACGAGCCCGCTCGCACTGAACTCGCTCCGGTCGTACAGGAGATGGAGCCGGTCGGTGGACACCTCCAGCACGTCGTCGCTCTCCCGGACGGTGAACCGGGGTGTGGGGTGCTCGCGGTGGAGCGCGAAACTCGACGCGCGGTCCTCGAAGTCGCCGTCCTCGGACCATTCGAGGCGCAGCAGCCCCTCGGTGAGCACGGTGACCCGCCAGTGGTCGCCGCGCAGGACCGACGCGTCCCGGGCGCGGGGGCGGGCCGGGATCCTGCTGAGTGGTGCCTGTGTCATTGCTTGACTGCCCCTTGGGTCACACCGCTGATCACCCAGCGCTGGGAGAACAGGTAGACGAGTACGGTCGGTGCCATCGCCATCAGGTACGAGGCGAAGGCGATGTTGTAGTTGGTGTCGAACTTGCTCTGGAAGATGCTCTGGAGGACCGGCAGGGTCTGCTGCCCCGGATCCGAGGTGATCAGCGAGGGCAGCATGAAGTCGTTCCACGAGGCGAGGAACGCGAAGATGCCGACGGTCGCGTTCATCGGGCCGAGCAGCGGCACGATGATGCGCCGGAAGATCTGCCAGGTGGAGGCCCCGTCCATGCGCGCGCTCTCCTCCAGCTCCATCGGTATCGAGCGCAGGTACGCGGTGTAGAGCAGCACGCTGAACGACAGCTGGAAGACGATGTGCAGCAGGGCGACGCCCACCGGACTGTCGATGCTCAGCAGCGCGGTCATCTTGATCTGCGGCAGCGCCACCACCGGGAACGGCAGGAACATCGCGCCCAGCAGATAGAAGAACGACCAGCGGAAGACACGCCGGTCCCAGTTGCGGGCGATGGCGTACGCGGCGAGCGAGCTGAGCGCCAGCGTGCCGA
The DNA here is from genome assembly GCF_042799415.1 of Streptomyces sp. NPDC057694. Classification (NCBI taxonomy): domain Bacteria; kingdom Bacillati; phylum Actinomycetota; class Actinomycetes; order Kitasatosporales; family Streptomycetaceae; genus Streptomyces; species Streptomyces sp. NPDC057694. Next base: position 812,298 of record NZ_JBHVIX010000001.1, on the reverse strand, counting down.
GGACCGACGCCGCGGCCACCGCCACGGAGATCGTGAACGAGACGGGGAAGTCCGTGATGCGCCAGGCGTCGGCGAAGCTGCTCAGGTCGATCGGCCACGGCAGTGAGAAGGCATTGCCGTCGGCCGCCTGCGAGGAGGACTTCAGGGCCATCGCGACGGTGACGTACAGCGGGACGAGGACCGCGAGTGAGGCGACCACGAGCAGCGCGGTGACCGGCCGGTTGGGCGCGTCGCCGTTCCGGCGACGGCGGGTGGTCGGTGGCCGGCGCGGCGGGGCGCTCCGGGTGCGCTCGGACGGCGGGAGAGTGGTGGTCATGACAGCCGGAGCCCCCTTCCTCGGGTGGCCAGGAGTTGCAGCAGGGAGACGGCGACGGTGAGGACGAAGAAGACGGTGGCGTTGGCCATCTGGTAGGCGTAGTCGCCGCCCGTGTAGCCGAGGAAGATCGTTTTGGCGACGCTGTACGTCGCCGTGCCGGGCCCGCCGTCCGTGAGGCCCACGATGATGTCGTAGGCGTTCAGATAGCCCTTGACGCCGAGGATCGTGTTGATGACGAGGTATCCGGAGACCAGCGGCAGCGTGATGGACCGGAACCGGCGCCAGGCAGAGGCCCCGTCGATGGAGGCCGCCTCGTACAGTTCGCCGGGGATCGACAGCAGACCGGCGATGTAGATGAGCAGGGCGCCCGGGATCGTCTGCCACGCGGAGACGATCACGATGGCGATCCACGCGAGGTCGGGATTGCCCAGGATGCTCTCCTCCAGCGGTCCGAACCCGACCGAAGAGGCCAGTGAGGGCAGTGAGTTGGAGAAGAGGTAGTTGAAGACGTACGCGACGACGATCCCGGAGACCACCATCGGGATGACGAAGATGCTCCGCAGCGTCGTCAGGAACCGGATACGGCTGGTCAGACCGAGGGCGAGGCCCAGTGCGACGGCCTGCGCGAGGACCACGGTCACCAGCGCGAACCCGAGGGTGAACTTGTACGAGTCCCAGATGGACGGGTCGGAGAAGAGCGCCACGTAGTTCGTCAGGCCGGTGAACTTCCATGAACCGAAGCCGACGTAGTCGGTGAAGCTGTAGAAGACGCCGACGACGGCGGGCACCAGGACCAGACCGGTGAACAGCACCAGCGTGGGCAGCAGGAACCAGTAGTAGAGGGGTTCGACACGGCGGCGCCGCGCGGCGGACGGCGCCGCGGACGCGGCCGGTGGGACAGGGGGAGGCACAGCCATGAGGTCTCCTCGATGCGGTGCGCGCGGGTGAGTGGGCCTACGCCGAGGTACGGATCGCGATCCGCCGCCAGTCGGCGTCGAGTTGCCGGAGCATCGCGTCGAAGTCGCCGGTGGCGATCGCGCTCTGCAGGTAGTTGCCGAGCGGGATCGACGGCGGGACGAAGGTGCCCGCCCCGAGGTAGAAGGCGGCCGAGTCGACATAGGGCTGGAGGCCGGAAAGGCGGGGGTCCTTCGCCGCCGGGGCGTCCTTGGTGACGCCGTACGCGAGGTTGTCCCGGTTGTACGCGTCGATGATCTTCGGCTGCATCAGGAAGTCGACCAACTCCGCAGCCTGGTCCGGGTGGTCGGCGTCGGTCGGGATCCACAGGGACAGGTCGATGTTGACGCGCGCCTTGCGGTCGGCGGCCCGCTCCGTGACGGGCAGCGGGAACGTGCCGATGTCCAGACGCGGATCGACGGCCGCGATCTGGGTCAGCGCCCAGGGACCCTGCAGATACATGGCCGCCTGCCCCTTGCCGAAGGCGAGGTTGCCGTCCGGGTAGGAGCGGGTGGCGGCGTCCCGGTTGTAGAACTTGGTGAGCGTGCGGGCCCGGTCCATCGCCTCGGCGAAGTCCTGCTGGAACGAGACGGGCGAGTTCCGGCCGACGTCGGTGCCCTGCTCGGCCATCCGGCGGAAGAACGACGCGGTGTCGACGAGGCCGCCGGCGCAGTAGTCGAAGAGCCCCTGCCAGATCGTCCAGGTCTCCTTGCCGGTCGCGTAGATCGGGACGACCTTCGCGGCCCGCAACTCCTTGCAGACGTCCAGGAACTCGGACCAGGTCGTCGGCACCGGAAGCCGGTACTTGGCGAAGATCCGCTTGTTGTAGATGACCCCGGCAGCGGCCAGGGAGTACGGCAGGACGCTGGTGCGTCCCGGGTAGGTCGCGTACTGCTCGGCGAGCCGGGCCACGCTGGTGGTGATGCGGCGGGCCGCGGGCCGGTCCGACACGTCCGACAGGACGCCGCGTTCGATGTACCGGGCCAGTTCGAGGTTGTTGTTGAAGCAGCCCACGTCAGCGGGCTCGGCACGGACGAACTGCGGGGCGATGACGTTCGTCGTGTCGTGCACCACCCGGATGCCCGGTCGGCGCCGCTCGAACGTCCGCAGCACCTTGTCGAAGTAGCCGATGACCTCCTGTTTCTGCAGATAGAAGCGCATGGTCGAGCTCGACTTCCCGGCCGCTTCGCCGCCGCAGCCGCTGAGTCCCAGCGCACCGAGCGCGGCGCCGGCCCCGGCCGCCGCGACGAGGCCGCGCCGGCTCGGACCACGGGCACTGCGGACCACGGCCCGCTCCGATCCGATCGTCACCTCGTCGCCTCCTGAGGTTCGTGTCACGCGTCCCCAGGGGAGTGCGTGATCCAGTTACGAGCAGAGCGCGGCGAACTTACAGCGCTGTAAATTTCAGTGTCAACCACTTCGGCGGCCCTTCCACTGCCCCGGACCGGACCTCCGGCGCGGGAGGTAGGGTCGGCCCGCAGTCGGCGGAGCGTCCTGACGGGCGCGGCCCCCGAGTCACCCACCAGGAGGCGAAGTGCCCAACGTCCGCCTGAGCGACGTCGCCCGATACGCAGGCGTCTCGACGAAGACGGTCTCGAACGTCGTCAACGGCTATGTGCACGTGCGCGACAGCACGCGCACCCGTGTCCAGCAGGCCATCGACGAGCTGGGATACCGCCCCAACCTGCGCGGCCGCAACCTCGCGACCGGCCGCACCGGCATGATCGCGCTCGCCTTCCCCGACCTGCGGATCCCCTACTTCGCCGAGCTCGCCCACGTCCTGTCGCGGGCGGCCGCGGAGCGCGGCTACCGGCTGCTCCTGGAGGAGTCGGGCGGTGCGCCCGACGTCGAGCGGGCCCTGCTGTCCGCTCAGGAGGCGGGTGTCGTCGACGGCGTGCTCATGCAGCCCGCCTGGCTGAGCTCCACGGAGATCGCCCAGCACCGCAGAGGGGTTCCGGTCGTGCTCCTGGGGGAGAGCGCCGCACCCCTCGGCGTCGACCATGTACGGATCGACAACATCGCCGCGGCGGTGCAGGTCGTGGAGCATCTGGCCGCCCTGGGCCGCCGCCGCATCGCCTACCTGTGCGCCGAGTGGTCGACGCCGAGCGAGACGTCACGGCAGCGCCTGATCGGCTACCAGCAGGGCCTGGAGAGCTGCGGAATCCCGGTCGACAGGGGCCTGATCGTCTCCGGAGAGGTGGCGAACGCGCAGGCCGCCGCGGAAGCGCTCGGCGCCGCGCTCGACGACGGCATGGCGCCGGACGCCGTCTTCTGCCGCGACGACCTGGCCGCGCTGGGCGCGCTGCGCGCCCTCGCGGACCGGGGCCTGCGGGTGCCGCAGGACGTCGCCGTCACGGGCTGGGACGACAGCACCCTTGCCTCCGCGGTGCGCCCGGGCCTGACCTGCGTACGGGCCGACGAGGCCGAACTCGCACGGCGTGCGCTGGACTTGCTGATCGAGCGCATCGAGGGGTTCGACGGCCTCGGCCGGCACGAGATCGTCGCGCACTCGCTCGTCGTCCGGGAGAGCGCGCCACAGCCGACCGCCTGAGGGATGCCGCGGAGCGGGCACCAGGCGCTTCTCCCTTGCGCATTTACAGCGGTGTAAATCGATGCTGAGATGGTCGCCGAGGGCATGCGGCCGGCGTGGCCGCAGTTGTCGCGACGACTCAGGAGAGCGCATGGTGCAGTCGAGCCCGCAGGACCTTCCCCGCCCCGAGTACCCGCGCCCCGGATTCGTCCGCGCGGACTGGCTCAACCTCAACGGTTCGTGGCAGTTCGCCCGCGACCCCGGCGACAGCGGCCTCGAACGGGGCCTGGTCGAGGCGGAGTTGCCCGAGCGGATCACGGTCCCGTTCTGCCCCGAGTCGGAGCTCTCCGGCATCGGCGACACGGACTTCCTCGCCGCGGTCTGGTACCGGCGCACCGTACGCGTGCCCGCCGCATGGGCCGGACGCAGGCCCGTGCTCCACTTCGGCGCCGTGGACCACGACGCGACGGTGTGGGTCAACGGCACCGAAGTGGCCCGGCACAGCGGCGGGTTCACCTCCTTCAGCGCCGACTTGGGCGAGGTGGTGCGCCCCGGCGACGAGGCCACGATCGTCGTCCGGGCCCGGGACGACGCCACGGGTCCGCAGGCGCGCGGCAAGCAGTCGGACCGCTACGCCAACTACAGCTGCCTGTACACCCGGACGACGGGCATCTGGCAGACGGTGTGGCTGGAGCCGGTCGCCGACACCCACCTCGGTCGCCCCCGCATCACCCCCGACCTGGCCGCGGGCTGCTTCCACCTCGAACTCCCGCTGTCCGGCAGCCGCACCGGCCACCGCGTCCGCGCCCGCCTCACCGACGCGCAGGGCACCGTGACCGAGACCTCGGTCCCCGCCCATCTCGACCTCGCACCGCGCCTGGTGCTGCCCGTCCCGGCCGAGCGGGGCAGGAGCTGGTCGCCCGAGGACCCGCACCTGTACGAGATCCACCTCGACGTCGTGGACGCCTCCGGCACGGTGGTCGACTCGGCGGTGTGCACGGCGGGCCTCCGCTCGGTCACCGTCGACGGCAAGCGGGTGCTGCTCAACGGCGAGCCGGTCTTCCAGCGCCTCGTCCTGGACCAGGGCTGGTACCCGGACGGACTGATGACGGCGCCCGACGACGCGGCCCTCGTCCGCGACATCGAACTCTCCCTCGCCGCCGGCTTCAACGGCGCCCGGCTGCACCAGAAGGTCTTCGAGGAGCGCTTCCTGCACCACGCCGACCGCCTCGGCTACCTGGTGTGGGGCGAGTTCGGCGACTGGGGCGCGGGCACGGGCCCCGTGAGCACCGACAACCAGCAGCCCACCAGCGGCTTCGTCGCGCAGTGGCTGGAGGCCGTCGAGCGTGACTACAACCACCCGTCGATCATCGGCTGGTGCCCCCTCAACGAGACCCGCCAGCGCCTCTCCGACCGGCAGAGCGTCCTCGACGACGTCACCCGCGCGATGTTCCTCGCCACCAAGGCCGCCGACACCACCCGCCCGGTCCTCGACGCCTCCGGCTACGCGCACCGCGTCCCCGAGACGGACATCTACGACTCGCACTGCTACGAACAGAACCCGGAGATCTTCGCGAAGCTGATGAGCGGCCTCGCCGAGGACAAGCCCTTCGTCAACCCGCAGGACGAGGCCCCGGACGCCACCTGGTCCGTCCCCTATCGCGGACAGCCCTACTTCTGCAGCGAGTTCGGCGGCATCTGGTGGAACCCCGACGAGGCGGAGGCCGCGGGCGAGGACCGTGACGTGTCGTGGGGCTACGGCCAACGCCCGCGCGACGAGGAGCAGTTCCAGCACCGCTTCGCCGGCCTGACCGGCGTACTCCTCGACGATCCCGACATGTTCGGCTACTGCTACACGCAGCTCACCGACGTGTTCCAGGAGCAGAACGGCATCTACCGCTTCGACCGCTCCGAGAAGCTCGACGTGTCCCGCGTCCGCGCGGCGCAGCTGCGGCCCGCCGCGATCGAGGCCGACGGGAGCTGACCCCGACCCCGACCCCGGGGGGGGGGGGGGAAAAAGAGGGCGGGGGGGGCGCCCCCCCGCCCCCCCCCCCCCCCCCCCCCCACGCCCGTCTCAGCCCCGCTCGGGAGTCAGCCGTACCGTCAGGATCTGGAACGGACGCAGCCGCAGCCGCACCCCGTCGTCCGTGACCTCGCAGGCCGGTTCGTCGGCCGCGCGGGGCCGCTCCAGGAGGTCGGTCGCGGTGGCCGACGTGATCCGGAAGCCGGGCGTGAGCAGCGCTGTCGCGCGGCCGCCGTGGGCCTCGTAGAGGCGGACCACCACGTCGCCCGTGCGGTCGTCGGCCAGCTTGACCGTCTCGACCACGACCGCCGGACTGTCGACGGACACCAGCGGCGCCACCTCGGCGGAACCCGGCACCGTGCGCTCCGGCAGGTTCAGGTGGTACCCCTCGCGGATCGCGTCCTCGACATCCGCGCCGATCACCAGGGCGTAGCGCAGACGATGCGTGCCCTGGTCGGTGTCCGGGTCGGGGAAGCGCGGCGCCCGGGCCAGGGAGAGACGGAGCGTGGTGGTCGTCCCGCCGTCCTCGCGCACCGCACGTGTCACGTCGTGACCGTACGTCGAGTCGTTGACCACGGCCGCCCCCCAGCCGCGCTCCCCGACGTGCAGGAAGCGGTGCGCGCACACCTCGAACTTCGCCGCGTCCCAACTGGTGTTGGTGTGCGTCGGCCGCTCGACGTGCCCGAACGGGACCTGCGCCGTCGAGTGCGCCGCCCGCACGTCCAGCGGGAACGACGCCTTCAGCATCTTCTCCGTCTCGTGCCAGTCCAGGACCGCCTCGACGTCGAGGCGGCGGGCGCCCGGCGCGAGGGACAGCGTCTGCTCGACACGGGACGCGCCGAAGGCACGTACGACCTTCACCGCGCCGTCCACCACGGTCACCGACTCCACGTCCGTCAGATCGGTGACGGTGTTGCGGTAGAACGCGTCGACGTCCCAGGCGTCCCACTGGTTGGGGAAGTCCTGGTGCAGCTGGAGCAGGTTCGCGACGCCGCCCGGCGGCAGCGCCTCGCGGCCCGCGTCGATGTCGTACGCCGACGTCACCAGGCCCCGCTCGTCGACGACGATCCGGACCAGCCCGTTGTCGAGGACGTGGCGGCCGCCGTCCGCCACCGGGGCGACCGTGGCCGGCTCACGCCGGGTGCGCACGGCGCCGCCCAGGGCCGCGGCGCCACCCCGGGGGTGCGGTGCCGCGTTGAAGACGACCTCCGAGCCGTCGGCACCGGCCGGACCGGCCAGCGCCGTCTGCGCCGAGGCGATCAACTCACCCAGCTCGGAGGCGACCTGACGATACGTCTCCTCGGCCTCCCGGTGCACCCAGGCGATCGACGTACCCGGCAGGATGTCGTGGAACTGGTGCAGCAGCACCGTCTTCCACAGCCGGTCCAGCGCCTCGTACGGATACTCCGCGCCCGTGCGCAGCGCGGCCGTCGCCGCCCACAACTCCGCCTCGCGCAGCAGGTGTTCGCTGCGCCGGTTGCCCTGCTTCGTCGCGATCTGACTGGTGAGCGTGCCGCGGTGGAACTCCAGGTACAGCTCGCCCACCCACACCGGCGCGTCCGGGTACTCCTCCAGCGCCTTGGCGAAGAAGTCGCCGGGCTTCTCGATCGAGACGCGCGCCGAACCCTCCAGATCGGCCATGCGCTCCGCGCGCGCCAGCATCTCGCGGGTGGGGCCGCCACCGCCGTCGCCGTAGCCGAACGGGGCAAGCGAGCGGTTCGCCGCACCCTTGTCCTGGAAGTTGCGGACGCTGTGCGCGACCTCGGCGCCGGACAGATCGCTGTTGTACGTGTCGACCGGCGGGAAGTGACTGAAGATCCGGGTGCCGTCGATGCCCTCCCACCAGAACGTGTGGTGGGGGAACTTGTTCGTGGTGTTCCACGAGATCTTCTGCGTCAGGAACCAGCGCACCCCCGCCAGCTTCATCAGCTGCGGCATCGCCGCGTTGTAGCCGAACGTGTCCGGCAGCCACATGTCCTCGGTCTCGACACCGAACTCTTCGAGATAGAACCGCTTGCCGTGGATGAACTGGCGGGCCAGCGCCTCCCCGCCGGTGATGTTGGTGTCCGGCTCCACCCACAGGCTGCCCGTGGGCACGAACTGTCCGGTCTTCGCCTTCTCCTGGGCGCGCTCGTACACCTCGGGGCGGTGCTCCTTGAGCCAGGCCAGCTGCTGCGCCTGGGACATCACGAAGCGGAACTCGGGGTGCTCGTCCATGAGTTGCGTGACGTTGGAGACCGTACGGGCCACCTTGCGCACCGTCTCGCGCAGCGGCCACAGCCACGCCGTGTCGATGTGGGCGTGGCCGATCGCGGAGATCCGGTGCTCGCCGGCGGCGGCGGGGGAGGCCAGGACGGGAGCGAGGATCTCGCGGGCCGCGACGGCGGTCCCGCTGATGTCCTGGAGGTCCACGGCGTCCAGGGCGCTCGACAGCGACCGCAGGATCTGCCAGCGGCGCGACGACTGCTCGGGCAGCTCGCGCATGAGCTGGTCGAGCACCTCCATGTCGTGGACCAGCTCGTAGACGTCCGCGTCGAACAGGGCGAGGTCGAGCCGCCGCAGCCGGTAGATCGGCTCGCCGCCCGGTGCGCCCGGCGCGTCCAGCCACGGCGCGCGACCGCCCAGCGGAGTGATCGCGAAGCTGTGGTCCGCGGGTCCGGAGTGCATCACGACCGGGTTCGCCGCGGCCTCGACGTAACAGGTGAACTCCTCGCCACCTGCCGCCTGTTCGGCGACCGGCAGCCACGCGTTGCGTGGATTGAGCGCCTTCACCGCCGTGCCGTCGGGCCGGTACACCAGGCCCTCCGCGGAGAAGCCCGGCTCGGAGGGGTCGAAGCCGAGATCGACGACGGCCTCGACCCGGCGGCCCGCCCACTCCTCGGGGACGCGGCCGCTGAGCCGGAACCAGCTCGTGGTCCAGGCGGGACCCCAGTGCGCGCCCGCCGCGGTGGGCCGGTAGTCGGCGGCCAGACCCTCGGCCACCGGAACGGGCTCGCCCGGCACCTGCCAGATCCCGACGTCGAGCGGGACGGACACGGCGTGGACGGCGGGCCGGATGCGTTCGTCGAGTACGCGCCGCAGGCGCCGCTCGACGATGTCGCGGTCGGAATGCACAGATATCCCTTCCAATGATGTACGTGAACAAGAGCGCTGGTAAGCCGAGTTCAGCCCTTCAGGGCGCCGCCGAGCGCGAATCCGCCGCCCAGCTTGCGGGTCAGCAGGAGGTAGAGCATCACGACGGGCAGCGTGTAGACGAGGGAGAACGCGGCCAGTTGCCCGTACTGCGTATCGTCGTGCGCGCTGAGGAAGGTGAACACGCTCACCGACGCCGGCAGCTTCTCCGGCGACAGCAGCAGCACGAACGGGACAAAGAAGTTGCCCCACATGCTGATGAACGTGAACACGGTGACGACGGTGACACCCGGCCACATCAGCGGCAGCACCACCCGCGTCAGCGACTGCATGGCGTTCGCCCCGTCGATCCGGGCCGCCTCCTCCAGGACGATGGGCACACCGTCCATGAAGTTCTTCATCAGCCAGATTCCGATGGGCAGCGCGGACGCCGCCAGGAACAGCGTGGTCGCGACCATCGAGTCGATCAGCTCGACCTGGACGAACATGCTGTACACGGGGATCATCACCGCGGTGATGGGCAGCCCGGTGGTGAACAGGACCGTGTAGAGGAACGGGCGGCGCAGCCGGGAGCGGTAGCGCGACAGCGGATAGGCCGCCAGGATCGAGACGACCACGCACAGCAGCGTCGCGCCGCCGCACAGCAGCAGTCCGTTGAGCAGGGGCCGGAACGTCGTCTCGGTGTTGAGGATCGCGTGGAAGTTGTCCAGCGTCGGCGGCGACGGCAGGTGCAGCTCGAAGCTGGCCGTGGAGCTGACGGACGCGAACACCATCCAGACCAGCGGCAGCACGAACAGCAGGCTGATCACCAGCAGCACCAGATTGACCGCGACGCGCGCGGGCCGGACCCGGCGGCGCGCGGTACGTACGGCGGGAACGGTCCGGGCGGCGGCGCCGGATCGGCCCGCCGGGGCCGCCGGTCGCAGATCGGTGGCTGTCATCAGTCCTCCTCCACCTTGAGCAGCTTGAGGTACACGACGGAGAACAGGGCGCCCACGACCAGCAGGACGAGCGCGATCGCCGTGCCGTAGCCGATGAGGCTGTTCTGGAACGCTTGCTGGTACATGAAGACCGGCAGGGTCTGGCTCTTGTTGCCGGGGCCGCCGCGCGTCATGGCGTAGATCAGGCCGAAGACGGAGAGCGTCTGCAGAGTGATCAGCATCAGGTTGGTCATGATGGTGCGGCGGATGACCGGCAGCGTGACGTGCCACAGCCGGTGCCACACGCCCGCGCCGTCCATCTCGGCGGCCTCCACCAGTTCGCGCGGCACCTCGTTGAGGGCGGCGGAGTAGACCATCATCGAGAAGGCGGTGCCGCGCCATACGTTGGCCAGGCACACCGCGAGGATCGGCAAGGTGTACAGCCAGTTCTGCCGCGGCAGGCCGAGCAGGCCTAGTACGTCGTTGAGCGAGCCCTGCTGGTAGAAGAACGCGTACATCAGATATCCGGCGACGACCTCGGGCAGCACCCAGGCGGCGATCACCACGCCGTTGACGAGCGAGCGCACCGGACGGGTCGCCTTCTCGGCCATGACCGCCAGGCTCAGCCCGAGCGTGTTCTGCCCGATGACGGCGGAGCCCACGACGAACACCAGAGTCAGCCAGAGGGCGTTGAGGAAGTCCGGGTCGCCGAACGCGCGCGTGAAGTTGTCCAGGCCCACGAAGTGCGTCTCGGCCGCGCCGGTCAACTGGGCGTCGGTGAAGGCGTCGTAGACGCAGTACAGGATCGGCCCGGCCAGGAACACGGCCAGCAGGACGAGGGACGGCAGCAGCGGCAGGCCGCGCAGCAGCGACTGGCCCGCCGCGCGGCCGCCGCCCGGGCGCCGCGCGGGTGCGGCCGACGGGGCTGCGGACCCCATCAGTTGCCCTTGGCGGTGCTGTCGGAGCCGACGGCCGTGGCCAGCTCCTCGTCATAGGTCTTGGCGGCGTCGTCCACCGAACTCTGGCCGGTGGTCACGGACTCCATGGCCTTGGTGATGGCGTTCGAGACCTGCGGGTACTTCGGCAGCGCCGGCCGGAAGTGGGTGTACTTGACCAGACCGGTGAAGAACTCGTTGGTCGGTGTGGCACCGAGGTACTTCGGGTCGGCGGCCACGTCCGTGCGGACGGCCGTCGTCGACTCGATGATGTTCCACGCGGTGGAGTTGGCCCTGCTCTTGATCGCCTTCGTGAACTGCCAGGCGAGATCGGGGTTCTTCGCCTTGGCCGGAATGGACCAGGCCCAGCCGCCGGACATGCTGACCTTGCCGGGCGCCTGACCGTTCTGCGTCGGCATCGCGGCCGAGGCCATCGTCTTGGTCCACTCGGGCCACGGGCGCGGGCCGGTCTTCAGCCAGCTGTTCGCCATCCACGAGCCGTCGATGTTCATGGCGAGCTTGTTCTCGGGGACCAGCTTCGTGCCGACCTCGGTGCCCGCATTGGCGCCCAGCGCCGTGGACTTGGACAGGCCCAGGTTCTCGCCGTAGACGGTGTGGACGAAATTCAGCGCGTCCTTGAACCCCTGCGAGCCGGTGATCCACTTCTTGGTCTTGGCGTTGTACAGGGAGTCGCCCGCGCCCTCGGTCCCGTACAGCAGCATCTCGAAGCCCTGCATCACGGACTGCTCGCCACCGGCCTGGCCCGTGTAGAGGTTCATCGGCGTCACGCCCGGCAGCTTCTTCTTGATCGTCCGGGCGACGTCGAGGATGTCCTCCCACGTCTTGGGCTGCCAAGGGATCTTGATCCCGGCCTTCTTGAGCAGTTTCTGGTTGTACCAGATGCCCCGGGTGTCGGTGTCGTCCGGGACGGCGTACGTCTTGCCGTCGGTGGGGGAGGAGACGGCTGACTTCGCGGCCTTGGCGAACTTGCCCCAGTCCGCCCACTGGTCCACGTACTCGTCGAGCGGCTTGAGGTAGCCGCTGGCTATGTCGGAGTTGATCAGCGCGGTGTCCTCGTAGACCAGGTCGGGGGCGGTCGAGGGCGAGCGCATCATCAGCTGGATCTTCGTGTAGTAGTCGTTCTCCGACGCCGTGACCGGCACGATCTCGATCTTCTTGCCCGGGTGGGCCTTCTCGAAGGACGCCTTCATCGAGCCGAGGAACTTCTGCTGCTTCTTGTCGTTCTGGTCCAGGTGCTGCCAGTACACGACCTTGATCGAATTGCCGCCGCCTGCGGCGCCCGAGCCGCCGCAGCCCGCGGCGGACAACGTTGTCGCGACGGTGATCGCGAGGGCGGCGAGAAGTTTCTTGCGCATCAGAATCCTCCGGGATGTGCGGCTCATACGCCTGGCTGGGGCGCGCGACTGCGAGTGGTACGAGGGCGTAACTGCGGGAGGTACGGGGCGTACGGGAGGGGAGACACAGCAGGTGCTGGTGGGGTGCGTGGTGCGTCTGGCGCCTTACCTAAATCCAATGGATGGACTAAGTCAACGGCTGCTGCATAATCTCGGTGATCTAGTTCCGTCGGCGGTACGCGAGTTGGTGACCACGGGTCGCGCAGACGCGCACGACGGACCCGCACGAGGGAGGAGCGCCCCATCATGCGAAGCGGTACCAACCTGCCCCGGGTCGGTGGTTACAACCAGGCCGTCGTCCTGGACGCCATCCGCACCAGGGGGCCCGTGAGCCGCGTCGAGTTGGGGCCGCTCACCGGGCTCACCAATCAGACGGTGTCCAACGTCGTGCGGCGGCTGCTCGACGAGGGCCTCATCGCGGAGTCGGGGCACGCCCCCTCCAGCGGCGGCAAACGCCGCACCCTGCTGACGCCGCGCGCCGACGGTGCCTACGCGCTCGGGGTGCACCTCGATCCGGACGCCGCCGTGATCGCGCTCGTCGACCTCTCCGGATCGGTGCTGCTCAGCCGCCGGTTCGCACTGCCGCGCCCGAGCGTCCCCGAGGAGGTCGTCGACAAGGTGGCGCGCGCCGCGCTGCGACTGCCCGACCGCGCCGGGATCGACCGCACACGGCTGCTCGGCCTCGGCATCGCCGCGCCCGGACCGATCGACGGCGAGACGGGCACGGTGGTGGAGCCGCCGAACTTCGACGGCTGGAGACGAGTGCCGCTGCTCGACATGTTCGCGAAGGCGACCGGCATGGCGGTCGCGATGGACAACGATGCGACGGCGGCGGCGATCGGTGAGCGCTGGATCGGCGGCAAGGAGCGCGCGGACGGCTTCCTCTTCGTGTACATGGGCGCGGGCATCGGCGCCGGCATCATGCTCAACAACCAGGTCCTGCGCGGCGATTCGGGCAACGCCGGCGAGATCGGCCACGCCCAGATCGAGGCCGGCGGCCGCCCCTGTGATTGCGGGAGCAACGGCTGCCTCGGCCCGAACTGCAACCCCGCCGCCCTGGTCGACGACCTGTTCGTACGACACGGGAGAGCCGCCGCGCGGCGCATCGGGCTCAGCGGTGAGCCGGACGCGGTGCGCGCCGACTGGAAGCTGCTGCGGCGTGCCGTGCGCGCCGGGGACCCGGCGGCCTGCGAGGTGGTGCGCCTGGCCGGGCGCCGGATGGGTCAGGCGGTGCGCGGAGCCGTCGCACTGCTCGACGTGAGCCGGGTCGTCCTGGGCGGCGAGGCCCTGGCCGGCGTCGAGAAGGTCCTGGGGGAGGAGATCGACACCGCGGTCAACTCCACCTCGGTGACCCGCGCGCTGGGCCGGGTCACGGTCGAACCCAGCCTGATCGGCGAGACGGCCGGGGCGGTGGGCGCCGCGTCACTGGTGCTGCACGGGCGCTACGCGCCGGGGTGGCGGATGCTGACGGAGGTGTCGGAGTAGGGGCCGGACGCTCAGCCGGCTGTGCCGGTGTGCGGGCGGGACGCGGGGTCCTGGTGGACGGCGACCGCGATCGCGGCGAACGATCGGATCAGCGGGTCGGTGTCACCCGCGGTCCAGGCCACCACCGCACGGCTCGGCTCCATGTCGACGAGCGGCACCACGGCGAGCCCCTCTCCCGGATCGTGGGAGAGGAGCGTCAGGCCGACCGTGCCGTTCCACAGGACGGCCTGACGGCACTCCTGGACCGCGCGCACCACAGGGCCTTTGCGGGGTGCGCCGCCGTTCCAGTACGACTGCCAGAGCGGATCGGTGCCCTCGGGAAAGGTGAACCAGCTGCGGCCGGCCAGGTCCGCCAGGCGCAGAGCGGCCCGGCCGGCCAGCGGATCGTCGGCCCGCAGCAGCGCCCCCACCGGGTCGGCGCGCAACGCGCGTACGGCCAGGCCGGTTTCGTCGAACGGGGCGCGGGTGAGGGCGACGTCGACAAGCCCGGCGTGCAGTCCGCAGGTCGGATCGGCCAGACCGGTCTCGCGGATCCGGACCTCGACGTTCGGGTGCCGTCGCCGGTAGTCGTCCGCCAGCCTCCGCACGTCGGGGTCGGCGCTGTCGCCCAGCAGCCCGACGGTCAGGGACGCGCTGCCGGTCGCCGCCGCCACCCGTACGCGGACCCGGTCGGCCCGGTCGAGGAGGGCGCGCGCCTCCTGGAGCAGGACCGTCCCGGCCGGAGTGAGGCGGACCCCGGCGGACGAGCGGTTAAAGAGAACGGCGCCGAGATCCGTCTCCAACTGTCGGACGGCCCGGCTCAGCGGCGGCTGGCTCATGTGCAGCCGCGCGGCGGCCCGCCCGAAGTGCAATTCCTCGGCGACCGCCACGAAATAGCGCAGGGTCCGTAGCTCCATGCTGCGACGATACCCATCCGGTATCGACCGTGCGGAACGAGTCTTGGACAAGGCGGCGCGCGAGCCGTGGAATCGAGACATGCGGTACTCCACCGCCAGGCCACGAAAGGACATCCGTGCACCTCGCATATTGGCTCGTCGCCGGACTGCTGGCGCTCTTCTACCTCTACGGCGGCGGGGTGAAGCTGGTCCGGAGCCGGGACAGCCTCCGGCCGATGATGGCCTGGGTGGACAGCATGCCGATGCGCGCCGTCAGGGGCATCGGGCTGATCGAGGTCCTCGGGGCGATCGGCCTCCTGCTGCCCCCGCTGACCGGCATCGCGTCGTGGCTGGCCCTCGCCGCTGCCGTCGGCTTCGTGATCCTGCAGTTCGCGGCGACGGGCGTGCACCTCCGGATGGGGGACCGCCGGATCGCCCTCAACCTCACGCTCATCGCCCTCGCGGGCGTCACGGTGTGGCTGGCGACCACGTGGCTCTGAGCGCGCGGACGGTTGACTAGGACGGCGCTCCTAGGATGTGGGCCTCAGTACGCGCCGCCCCCGCGTGCGATCCATCGCGCGCCATTCCGGTCGTAGTCCCGCCAGATTCGTGGTCAGGAAGTACGCGGTGCCGCAGGCGAACAGCACCGGCGCGAGTCCGACGGCGGTGACGGCCGCCCCGGCGAGCAGGCCGCCGAGCGGGATTCCGGCCCAAGCCAGTGAGTCGCCGAGCGCGTTGACGCGGCCGAGCATGGGGCGCGGTACCCGTTCGAAGAGGACGGCACCCAGCACCGGGTTGATGAAACCGGCCCCGAACCCACTGACGGCGAAGACGGCCAGCACGGCGCCCATCGGGGCGTCGATGGCGAGGACGAGGAAGCGCGGCGCCCCGGCCAGCAGGAAGCCGGCGAAGAACACGGCCCTGCGCGGCAGTCGGTGCGCGGCCGCCGCGGCGATGAGGCTCCCGGCCACCGCCGCCGCTCCCATCGAGGTGCCCACCAGGCCGATCGCCGCCGGCCCGCGGCCGGACTCGCCGGCCCAGACGGGGATGAGCACTGTGGACATGGCCGCGTCCAGCAGGTTGGTGATCCCCACTGTGACGATGACGGCGAGCAGCAGCGGCTCGCGGCGCAGGAAGGTGAAGCCCTCGCCGAAGCGGCGCCAGTAGCCCGGTTCCGTTCTGTCGCCGTCGCCCTTGATGTCGCTGTCGCCGTCCGAGGAGGTTTCTTCGGCGCTGTGTCCCATTCCGCGGGGCAGCGCGAGGCCGACGATCACTGAGCCGAGAGCGAAGCAGCCCGCGTTCACGACCAGCCCCGTCAAGGGGCCGAGCAGCGCCACGAGGGAGCCGCCCGCCGCGGGGCCGACGGTGGAGGCGAGCCGCTCGATCACGCCGGACAGACCGGTGGCCCGCTCCAGCGGCACCTCGCTGCGCTCGGCGGCCTCCGGAACCATGACTTCCTTGGCCAGATCGCCCGGACCACGGGCGGCGCCGATCACCGCGACCAGGGCCAGCAGCAGCGGAAAGGACAGAAGGTGCAGTGCGTGGAGGAGCGGAACGGCAGCGGCGGCGGCCGCGCTGACCAGATCCGTGGTCCAGGAGACGGCCCGCGGGCCGACGCGGTCCACCAGCGGTCCGGTGAACGCCTTGACCAGCACGTACGGCGTCATCTCGACGAAGGCGACCAGGCCGGTCCGGGTGGCGCTGCCGGTCGTGACGAGCACGAACCAGGGCAGTGCCACCGCCGAGATCCGCGTGCCGGTCAGCGACACGGCCATGGCCGCCAGTACCCCGCCCAGCGGCCGTAAGGACCGTGCGTCGGCCGTGCGTCCGGCCCCCGGGACGCTCTTCCTCATATCCGCTCCGGCCCTGACGTCCGCTCGGGACCGGCCTCGGCCGGTGCCGTCGCGGGCGTGTCCGGCACGGGCGTGTCCGGCTCGGGCGTGTCCGGCTCGGGAGCGTCCGGCTCGGGCAGGAGATAGGTGATGAGACCGACCCGTTCGGCACCTTCGGGGGCCGTCGCCGCCGCCTGCGGCGTGTCCCGCCGGTAGCGCGCGATGACGTCGCTCAACTCCCGGTACAGCGTGGCGGTTTCGCCGGGCGTGAGCCGAAGTGCCCAGTCGCTCATGTCGAATGAGTCCCGCCACGCGCGCGGCATCGTCCGCAGTTCGTCCAGCGTCTGCCGGGTGCGCAGGGTGTAGAGCGCGGCGACGGACTGCTGGTAGGCCAGCGCCGCCTCGGGCTCGCGCTCGGCCAGGTCCCGGTCGTCGAACCAGATCGTGCGGTGCACCGAACGCCACCAGCGTTCCCGTGCGTTCCCGCGCTCCGTGTCCTCCTCGACGAAGCCCGCCGCGCCGAGCCGGCGCAGGTGATAGCTGGCCGTACCGGAATTCACGCCCAGCCGCTCCGCGAGGCGGGTGGCCGTCGACGGGCCGTACCTGCGCAGCAGGCCGACCAATCGCACGCGCACCGGATGCGCGAGAGCGCGCAGCCCCTTGGCGTCCAGGTAGACCGAGTCATCGGCGACGCGGGGACGGTCCGGCCTCTCCTGCGCATCAGTCATGGGGCACACGGTAGACCGCAAAGAGTTCTTCGCAAAGTTCTCTTTGCGAAGAACTCTTTGCCCTGCGTCAGCTCGCCTTCTGCAGGCGATCCGCGCTGTGCTTCCAGAAGCCGGAGAAGGTGATCCGGTTCTTCGGCAGGCCCGCCCGGTGCAGATGGCGGCGCCCCTCCGTGGCGAGTGTCGACTCGCCGATGACGAACGCGTAGCCCGTCTCGGGCACCTTGTCGTGGCGCCGTAGTTCTTCCAGTGCGGCCGCGCCGGGTACGGCGGCGGTGTCGTCGCGGACCACCCAGGTCACGGACACACCGTCCGGCGCCTCGAGTTCACGTCGGTCGCCGTGGGCCGGGATCTCCTGGATGACGCGGCCGACGGTGCCCCGGGGGAGTGAGCGCAGGACGCCGCCCATGGCCGGCAGGCCGCTCTCGTCGGCCACCACCAGCACCTCGGAGGCGTCGTCGGGACAGTCGAACAGCAGGCCCTGGTCGAGCAGGGCGACCGGGTCGCCCGCGCCGGTGGCGCAGGCCCAGATCGCCGCCGCGCCCTCGGGCTCACCCGTCGGACCGCAGTGCACCACGAAGTCGATGTCCAGCTCCGCCGCCTCCGGACGGAAGTCCGCCACGGTGTAGTTGGCGCAGTGCGGGCGCACCTCGTCGGGGAGGGCGAGATACGGCTCCCACCATTTGGCGCCCGACAGGTGCGGCAGCGTGAACCGCTCCTGGTGCGGCAGTTTGAAGAAGAGCCGGAACCAATGGTCGTAGCCGCGCCACGGGAACGTGGCGAACGCGTCACCCGCCACCGTCACACGCTGGATCGACGGGGAGAAACGCACACTGCGCACCACTTCACCGCGGAAGAGGCCGGGGTGCTTCGGGACAAGTCTGGGGTTCTTCGACACGTGGTTAGCTTAGCCTAAGCTAACCACGTGTCCCCTTGTGGCGACCGGGTTGTCCGCCTTCAGTGCAGATAGCCCAGGCTCGTCGAGACCTGGTCGGCCTGCTCGATGACGAGGCTGCCGAGGTCTTCCGCGCGGTGCCCGAGATCCATCGCGGACAGGGAGCCCGACACCGAGAGCGCGGCGACGATCTCCCCGGAGCGGTCCCGCACCGGCACGGCCAGGCAGGCCCGCCCCAGGGCGAGTTCCTCGACCTCGGTGGCGTAGCCGAGGCGGCGCACCTCGTCGAGTGAGGCGACGAGAGCGTCCAGATCGGTGACGGTGCGCTTCGTGTACGCCGGATACGAGCGTCCCAGCAGCGCCGCGACCTCGTCGTCCTTCATGCCGCTGAGCAGGGCCTTGCCCATCGCCGTGGCGTGCAGCGGTGCGAGCCGGCCGATCAGCGTGAACGAGCGCGGAGCGCGGGGCCCCTCGAAGTGGCACAGGTAGAACATCTGGTCGCCCTGCCGCTCCGAGACGTTCGCCCCCAGCCCGGTCTCGTGCGCCAGGTTCTGGGCGATCTGGCGGGATGCCCGGTGGACGGGCGACTGGTTGAGCGCGACACCGGCCAGGCCGACCAGACGGGGGCCGAGCCGGTGCAGTCCGGTGCGCTCGTCGCGGGCCAGGTAGCCGAGCGACTCCAGTGCCCCCACCAGCCGCGAGACCGTCGACTGGCCGAGCCCGGTGAGGTCGACCAGTTCGGCGATCCGGCGCTCGGGCTGCTCGTCGGTGAAGAAGGTGAGCAGGGAGAGCGCCCGCTCCACGGTCTGCGTTCCGGGGCCGGCGCTTCGAGATGAGGCATCCATATAATGCATCCTATATCCCACGGGGTGGCAGGGGGCGGGCTCTAGCGCCGGGGCAGGGCCAGTTCGTCGAGGATCTCGTCGAGTGCCGCCCGGGTGACCGCGTCCAGGGGTGCGGCCGGCAGACGTACCGCCGCCGAGGCGATGATGCCGCGCCGGACCAGGACCTCCTTGTGCACCGCCCACGCCTGCCCCTGGCGGACGCCGATGTGGATGAGCGGCTGGAGCGCGCGGTACAGCGCCCGGCCCTGAGCCCGCTCTCCCTTGTCGAGCGCGTCGAGCACGTCCCGGAGCACGTCGGAGAACTCGCAGGCCGGCATGGTGCCGACCGAGCCATTGGCGTGTTCGTCGAGGAGGAACTGGGCGTTCTGGCCACCCAGCACGGCGAAGTCCTCGCCGGTGGCCGCGACCACGGCCGCGATCTTGGCCGGCGGCGCCGGCACCTCGACCTTCACGGAGGTGATGCGCGGCTCGGCGGCCAGGGCCACGATCTGCTCGACGGACAGCGCCACACCGGTCACCCCGGGCGCGTCCTGGAGCATCACCGAAGCGTCCGTCGCCGCGGCGACCTCGGCGAAGAACTCCAGGACCTGCGGCGGCGACGGCTTGGTCAGGAACGGCGGCAGCACCATCAGGTGATCGGCGCCGCCGTCGACCGCGCGGCGGGCCAGCTCGCGGGCCGTCACCGTGCTGGTGCCGTTGACCCCGGCCACCAGGGGCAGCCCGGGCCCGGCCACCTCCCGTACGGTGCGCAGGATCACGTCCCGCTCGTGCCCGGTGAGCGCGAACCCCTCGCTGGCCATGCCGAACACGGCGAGCCCGTCGACACCGCTCGCCAGCTGGAACTCGACCAGCGTGCGCAGCGAGGGGACGTCCAGCTCCCCGGAGCCGGTGAAGGGTGTGGCGAGGATCGGTATGAGGCCGTGGGGGAGCGCGGCGGCCGGGGCCGCGGTGACGGTGGGTGTGCTCGGGGTGCTCAAGGTTCAGCGCTCCTGGGAGAGTTCGCGGACGGTGTCGGCGTCGACCTCGATGCCGAGGCCGGGCCCCTCGGGCAGGCGGTAGCCGGCCGGGGTGACGTCGATGGGGGTGCGCAGGATGCTCTGGGCGACGGGCAGCGAGTCGGCCTGGAACTCGAAGAACGGGCAGTCCTGCGTGGCGGCGCTGAGGTGGATGCCCGCGGCCAGGGCGACGCCGAGGCCCACGGAGTGGTGGCAGGCGACGGGCACGTGCGCGGCCGAGGCCAGTTCGGCGATGGTGGTGGCCTCGGTGATGCCGGTGCGGGCGACGTCCGGCTGGGCCAGGCGCAGGGCGCGGCGGCCGATCCAGTCCGCGAACTCGTAGCGGTTGCGCATCGCCTCGCCGACCGCGATCGGGGTGGTGACGCGGGCGGCGAGCTCGCGGTGTCCCTCGATGTCCTCGGGGGCCAGTGGCGCCTCGTAGAACAGGGCTCCGCGGCGGTCGAGTTCGGCGCCGAGCGTCAGCGCCTCGCCGATGCGGTAGGCCCAGTGCGCGTCGACGGCGATGCGCAGGCCGGGGGCGGCCGCGGCGACGGCGTCGTAGGTGGCCAGGTCGGCCTCGATGCCCTTGCCCAGGGCCAGCTTGACCATGGTGGCGCCCCGCTCGGCGTAGGAGACCGCGAGCCGGGCCCGCAGTTCGTCCGTCGGCTCGGGCAGGCCGGAGACGTACGCCGGTACGTGGTCGCGGTGGGCGCCGCCGAGCAGTTCGGCGACGGACAGCCCGGTCAGCCGGCCGTGCAGATCCCACAGGGCGATGTCGACGGCCGCCATCGCATCGGCCTGATGCCCCGTCAAATGACCGCGCTCGCGCATGAGTTCACGCATGCGGTGCCACAGGGGCCGTACGCGGGTGGGGTCCTGGCCGACGAGCTGGTCGGCCAGGAGGCGGTCCACGACGGCCGCCGGGATCTCGGGCCCCACCGGGGCCAGCGCCTCACCCCAGCCGGTGCAGCCGTCGTCGGTGCCGATCTCCACGAGCAACGTCTCGAAGCGCCCCGAGTACAGACTGCGCCACGGCTCGCGCACGACATACCCGCGCTCCGGCGTCAGCTCGTCGCCGTCCTCCAGCCGCCCCAGGTAGGCCCGGGTGCCGTCCAGTTTGAGCACGTGACTGCGTACGTGCGTGATGCGAGCCATGCAGAGCCCCTTCGAGCCGTAGTCTTGATGTTGCAATCCACAGTTTGCATAGGACTTGTAAATAGAGCAAGCATCATTAATATCGTGGCTATGCGCCATCAACATGCCGGCCATCCCGCCGTGGCAGCGCATACCGGCAGCCCGCGCCCGAGCCGTACGGATTCCCGCCGGTCGCCGTCACCGCTCCCGTTCCGCACTCCCCATGCGAGGCCCTGATGCAAGAGCAGACCACCGCGCCCGCCGGCCAGGAGGCCGCAGCCCCGCTCGCCACGCCCTCGCGCCGCGTGCTGATCGCCGGAAGCATCGGCAACTTCGTCGAGTGGTTCGACATCGGCATCTACGGCACGCTGTCGTCCGTCATCGCGGGCAGCTTCTTCGCCGACGGCGACCGCACCTCCGCGCTGCTGTCGACGTTCGCGATCTTCGCCGTGGGCTTCGCGATCCGGCCGATCGGCGCCCTCTACTTCGGGCCGCTCGCGGACCGGGTCGGCCGCAACCGCGTCCTCGCCGTCACGGTCCTCATCACGTCGCTGTCGACCTTCGCGATCGGCGTCCTGCCCACCTACGCCACGGTCGGGGCGCTCGCACCCGTCCTGCTCGTCCTCGTCCGCCTGGTGCAGGGCTTCGCCGCCGGCGGCGAGACCTCCAGCGCGGTGAGCCTGCTGTTCGAGTACGCGCCGCGCAACCGCCGCGGCTACTACACGAGTTACGGAGCCGCCCTCGGCTTCGTCGCGTTCGTCGTCGGCGCGGGCGTCGCCCTCGTCCTGTCCGTGGCGTTCGGCGACGACCGGATGGCGGAGTACGCCTGGCGCATCCCCTTCCTGCTCGCCCTGCCGCTCGGCATCGCGGGCCTCTACCTGCGGCTCAAGCTCGACGACACCCCCGAGTTCGTCCGCATGGAGAAGTCCGGCGAGATCCCGAGGACACCGCTGCGCGAGACCCTGCGCACCAGCGGACGCCCCATGCTGATCCTGGCCGGGGTCATCGTTCTCAAGGGCGTGGCGCACTGGACCCTGCAGACGTTCATGGTCAGCTACCTCACCGACACGATGCACTTCAGCCAGACCGCGTCGTTCGCCGCCTCGACCGTCTGCATGGGCGCCGTCGCCGTCCTCATCCCCTGCGCCGGCCTGCTCTCCGACCGTGTGGGACGCAAGCCCCTTCTCGTCGGCGGGGCCCTCGGACTGATCGTGCTCGCCTGGCCGTGCCTGCTCCTGATGTCCTACGACAACGCCCTGCTCGCCGTCGTCGCGATGGTGATCCTGGGCCTGCCCATCGCCGCGTACGACGGCGCCGCCAACGCCAGCATGGCCGAGCTTTTCCCGGCCCGGATCCGCACCGGCGCCATCGCCATCCCGTACAACATCTCGGTCGCCCTCTTCGGCGGCACCGCCCCCTACATCGCCACCTGGCTGGTCACCTCGACGGGCAACGACCTCTCCCCGTCCTGGTATTTGATGGCCGCCGGGCTGCTGACCCTGGTCACGGTGGTGTTCGGAGTGCGGGAGACGGCGGGGCCGAGGGCCGAGAAGATCGTCGTCGGCTGAGCGGTCGGCTCCGGCGGCACGCTCACGCCGCCGGCCCGGCGAGCACGCCCCGCACCGTGTCGCGCAGCCAGCGCTGCGCCGGGTCGTCGTCGAGGCGCGGGTGCCATGCCATGTGGTAGCGCAGCGGGGTGATCTCACGGGGTGCGTGCACGATGCGCAGGGCGGGATCCGACGCGTACTCGACGGCGATGCGGTGGGGGAGGGTCGCGATCAGCGACGTGCCCGCGACCGCCCCGGCCGCCACGGAGTGGTACGGCACGGACAGGCCGGCCCGGCGCGGCCGGTCGAGCCGCTCCAGCGGATCGTCGATCGCGCTCTGCCGGCCGCCGACGGTGCCGACGACGATGTGCGCCGAGTCGAGATAGGCGTCCAGGGACGGCTGTTCCCCGCCCGCCAGCGGGTGGTCCCGCGCCATCACGCACCGGAACGGATCGTCGAAGAGATGCTCGGTGCGCAGGCCGGAGGAGGTGCTCCCTGCGGCGTGGAACAACAGGTCCACCCGGCCGTGGTCGATGTCCTCGACGATGCCGTCGTGCCACCTGCCGAATTCCAGGGTCGAGCGCGGCGACTCATTGAAGACGCGCCGGAAGAGGGCCGGGACGAAGGCCGAGGCGTAGTCGGTCCCCGCGATCCGGAACGCCTCGGCCGCCGAGGCCGGTTCGAAGGTCTCCGGCGCGAACAGCGTCTCGAGGCGGGGCACGACCGCGCCGAGCCGCTGCTGGACGCGCTCGGCGCGCGGGGTGAGCCGGTACCCGCCCGGCGCGCGCACCAGCAGTTCGTCGCCGAACGTGTCCCGCAGTCGCTGTAGCGCCCGGCTCATCGCGGGCTGACTCATCCCGGCCAGCTCGGCGGCGCGTGAGACGTGCCGCTCCGTCAGCAGCGCGGCCAACGGACTGATCAGGTTCAGATCCACCCGCTCCATATGCACCATGCGCATACTCTAGATATCAATGATTCATTAGACAAATAGTCCCCTCGGGGGGAGGGTGAGACCAGCGTGTGAAACCACCGCGAAGACACCGCAGGGAGAAGAAGATGACGGACGCAGATCGCGACGGACGCAGGGTCGCCGTGGTGACGGGCGGATCGGGCGGCATCGGCGGCGCGGTCGCCCGTCGGCTCGCCGACGCGGGCGCCGCGGTCGTCGTCCACTACGCGGGGTCCGAGGCGCGGGCCGCCGAGGTGGTGAAGTCGATCACCGAGGCCGGAGGGACGGCGTACGCCGCGCCGGGCGATGTCGCCGAACCGGCGGAGATGACGCGGCTGTTCGACGCCGCCGAGGAGCGCTTCGGCGGGGTGGACGTCGTGGTCAACACCGCGGGGATCATGCAGCTGGCGCCGGTCGCCGAGATGGACCTGGACACCTTCGACCGGATGCACCGGGTCAACGTCCGCGGCACGTTCGTCGTCTCGCAGCTCGCCGCTCGCAGGCTGCGTCCGGGCGGTGCGCTGATCAACTTCTCGACCTCGGTCACCCGGTTGCAGCAGCCGACCTACGGGGCGTACGCGGCGACCAAGGGCGCGGTCGAGGCGATGACCCTGATCCTCGCCCGCGAACTGCGCGGCCGGGACGTCACGGTCAACGCCGTCGCTCCCGGGCCGACCGCGACCCCGCTCTTCCTGGAGGGCAAGAGCCCCGAGCTGATCGAGCGGATCGCCGGCGCCTCCGCGCTGGGGCGGCTCGGCACTCCGGAGGACATCGCGAACGCGGTCGCCTTCCTGGCCGGCCCCGACGGCCGCTGGATCAACGGCCAGGTGCTCTTCGCCAACGGCGGCGCCGCCTAATCCCGCCTGCACGTACGCCCGCCCGCGCAGCGCCCGCCCCTCGACGGCCCTCGCGGCCGGGACCGAACGGGTGACCAGGTGTGCCGGCCGGCGGTTCAGTCGGTTCCGCGACGGATGCGGCGCCCGCTGATGCGGCGCGGCGTGACGAGCAGCCACTGGGTGCGTTCGCCTCCGGCCCACGGCTCCGAGTGGGCCTGTTCGGCCAGCGCGGCGGCGGTGTCCGGATCGGTGATCGCGCAGGCGACACCGACGACGAGCACGCTCCAGCCCTCGCTCAGCGCGTCGTCCACCCGGTCCACCTCGAAGGCGATCTCCTGGCCTGAGGCGCCCGACAGCGACGAGCCCGGCCGCGTACGGAAGGCGACGGAACCGTCGGACGTCATCGTGTAGTTGACGGGCAGCACCACGGGCCCGTGCGGCAGCTGCACCGCGACCCGGCCGACGCCGTGCGTCGACAGCAGCGCGCGGCACTCCTGCTCCGACAGCTCCAGGAACTCGGGGGAGCGCGCCGCGTCGGCGGTGCCGGGCGGACGCGTGTACGTTCCGCCGCGCAGGGCGTCGACATCCGTGTCCAGGGCGGCGGCCAGGCGCAGGGCGAAGCCGGAGCCGGGGTGGGCGGCCTGCTCCTCCACGTACCGGACGTACGCCTCCGACGCGCCGGTCCGGTCCGCGAGGTCCTGAGCGGTCAGGCCGAGTTCCTGGCGGCGGGCCGCCACCCGGCGCCCGAAGTCGCTGTGCTGGACCGCTGCCGCATCCGTGGGCTCCGGCGCCTCGGGCATCCTCGTCTCCTTAACCGTCGGTCATGTCCCTCGGATCGTCCGGCAGCCCGAAACCGCTCGCAACCCCGGACCGGTCCGATCACCCAGAGGGCATTGAGTGCGCGTACTCAGGTGGGAGACGGCTGCCCGTTGCGAGGATCGGCGCGGAGGCGCGGCCGAGAGGGCCGGGTCCCTCAGGCCGAGCACCTTCGAGTCGATTACGGAGTGCATGTCATGTCCCGTCGTATCGTCCTGTCCGCCGTCGCCGGTGCCGCCGTCCTCGCGGGAGCCGGGGCCTTCGCCCTCGCCTACGCCGGGGACGGTGCGCCCGCCCTGGCGCACAGCACCGCCCGCTACGCCGCCCCGCAGGGCGCGCGGGACGGCTCCTTCCGCTTCTCCACCGAGGTCACGGCACCCTCCGGGCTCAAGAGCCTCAAGGTGCTGGCCTGGCCGGAGAAGTCCGAACTCGCCACGAAGCAGCCGACGGCCAAGGAGATGTCCCGGGCGGAGTCGGCCCGCTGTGAGTCCACCGGTGGTGCGGACGGCACACGGTGCGCGTACACCGTCGCGGTGACCGCCGCCGACGCCGCCTCGTTCCCGCGCGGTTCCTGGCACGTCGCCGTTCTCGCCACCGACGAGGACGGCGCCACCACTCTGGACACCGAGGCCGTGGACTTCACCGTCGGCTGACCGGGCCGGGGGCCTGTGGTTCACCCGGCCACGCACTGCTCGATCACCGAGGCGACCTGCTCCGCCGCGGGAGAGTTCCGCTGGGCCCGGCGGGCGAGGAGCAGGTCGACCGACTCGGAGCCCGTCAGCGGCACGTACGTCACGCCGTCGAGGCTGAGGCTGCGTACCGACTGCGGGACGAGAGCGACGCCGTGTCCTGCGGCGACGAACACGACCAGGGTGGCCGTCTCGCCGACCTCGGTCAGCGAGACGGGACGGAAGCCCGCACGCTCGCACGCCGACAGCACCAGGTCGTACATCGAGGACCGGGACCGCGAGGGGTGGACGACGAACGGCTCGTCGGCCAGCGCACTCAGCGGGATCCGCCGCCGGCCGGCCAGTGGATGATGTGCGGGCAGCACCGCCACGAGCGGCTCGGATCGCAGCGAGGTGACGCGCAGGTCGTCGCCGGCGACCCGGCCGCGCAGGACGGCGAGGTCGTACGTTCCCGAGGCCAGCCCCTCGACGAGTTCCGGGGTGAGCACTTCGCCGCGCAGGTCCATGGTGATCCCGGGCAGCTGCGCGCGGACGGTACGGGCCACCCGCGGCAGCACGTCGTACGTCGCCGTACCGATGAAGCCGACGGACACCCGCCCGGCGTGCCCGGTGGCCAGCTCGTGCATGTGGACCCGCGCCCGCTCCTCCTCCGCGACGAGCGCGCGGGCGTAACCCGTGAGCTGACGGCCGGCCTCGGTCGGTTCGACACGGCGCGTCGACCGGTTGAACAACGGAACGCCCAGGTCCCGCTCCAACTGCTTGATCTGCTGGGACAGGGCGGGCTGCGCCACATGCAGACGGGCCGCCGCGCGCCCGAAGTGGCACTCCTCGGCGAGAACGAGAAAGTACCGGAGCTGACGGAGTTCCATGCCTCCCACCCTATCTACTCCTATAAAGAGTGCTTATCAATCGATGCGTACTAGGTCTTGGACGTGATGAACCAGATGCTCCTAGCGTGAGGGTGTGACCCACAGCTATCTGTACGCAGCAGCCCGCACGCCCTTCGGGCGGTTCTCCGGGGCCCTCGCGAACGTCCGGCCGGACGACCTCGCGGCGCTCGCCGTCACCGGGACCCTGGCCAGGACCCCCGCGCTCGACCCGGCCGAGATCGGCGACGTCGTCTGGGGCAACGCCAACGGCGCGGGGGAGGACAACCGCAACGTCGGCAGGATGGCCGTCCTGCTCGCGGGCCTGCCCACCTCGGTGCCCGCCACGACCGTGAACCGACTGTGCGGCTCGTCCCTGGACGCCGCCATCATGGCCTCCCGCGCCATCGAGACCGGCGACACGGACATCGTGCTCACCGGCGGCGTCGAGTCGATGAGCCGGGCGCCCTGGGTTCTGCCCAAACCCTCACGCGCGTTCCCTGCCGGGGACATGACCGCGGTGTCGACCACGCTCGGCTGGCGCCTGGTCAACGAACGCATGCCCGAGGAGTGGACCGTCTCCCTGGGCGAGGCGAACGAGCAGCTCGCGGACCGCTTCTCCGTCGCCCGCGACCGTCAGGACGCCTTCGCCGCCCGCTCCCACCAGCTCGCCGACGCCGCGTGGGACGAGGGCTTCTACGACGACCTGGTCGTCCCCGTCACCGTGGACGCCAAGGGCACCACGCTCGACCGGGACGAGGGCATCCGCCCCGGCTCCACCGCCGAGAAGCTGGCCGGACTCAAGCCCGTGTTCCGGCCCGACGGCGTCATCACGGCCGGGAACGCCTCCCCGCTGAGCGACGGCGCCTCGGCGGTCCTGCTGGGATCGGAGGCCGCCGCAGCTCGGATCGGCTGCGACCCGCTCGCCCGCATCGCCGGCCGGGGGGTGTCCGCACTCGACCCGCAACTGTTCGGCTACGCCCCCGTGGAGGCGGCGAACCGGGCGTTGAAGGCCGCGGGGATCTCCTGGCCGGACGTCGGCGCCGTCGAGCTCAACGAGGCGTTCGCCGTACAGTCCCTCGCCTGCGTCGACGCCTGGGGCGTGGACCCGGACATCGTCAACACCAAGGGTGGCGCGATCGCGCTCGGCCACCCGCTCGGCGCGTCCGGCGGCCGCCTGCTGGCCACCCTCGCCCATCGGCTCCGCGTCTCCGGCGAGCGCTGGGGCGTCGCCGCCATCTGCATCGGCGTCGGCCAGGCCCTCGCCGTCGTCCTGGAGAACGTCACGGAGGCCACCCGATGACCACCCGACTGTGTGCCACCCCGGACGACGCGGTCGCCGGGATCGAGGACGGCTCCACCGTGCTCGTCGGCGGATTCGGCATGGCCGGCATGCCGGTCGACCTCATCGACGCGCTCATCCGCCAGGGCGCCGGCGACCTCACCGTCGTCTCCAACAACGCCGGCAACGGCGACACCGGACTCGCCGCGCTCCTCGCCAAGGGGCGGGTCCGCAAGGTGATCTGCTCGTTCCCGCGCCAGGCGGACTCCTGGGTCTTCGACGACCTGTACCGCACCGGCAGGATCGAACTGGAGGTTGTCCCACAGGGCAATCTCGCGGAGCGCATGCGGGCGGCGGGAGCCGGCATCGGCGCCTTCTTCTGCCCCACGGGCGTGGGCACCCTGCTTGCCGAGGGCAAGGAGACCCGCGAGATCGACGGGCGTACGTACGTCCTCGAATACCCGATCAAGGGCGACGTCGCACTGATCGGCGCCCACCGCGCCGACCGCATGGGCAACCTGGTCTACCGCAAGACCGCCCGCAACTTCGGCCCGGTCATGGCCACCGCGGCGACCACGGTGATCGCGCAGGTGCGCGAGGTCGTCGAAACCGGCACGCTCGACCCGGAGACCGTCGTGACGCCGAGCATTTACGTGGACCGAGTGGTGCAGGAGGCGGCACGCCGATGACCCCGAACGACGCAACGACAACTCTGCCGACGGACCGTCAGGAACCGCTGGGCAAACACGACATCGCCGCGCTGATCGCACGCGACATCCCCCAGGGCGCATTCGTCAACCTGGGCATCGGCCAGCCGACCCTCGTCGCCGACCACCTGCCCGCCGACTCCGGAGTGGTCCTCCACACCGAGAACGGCATGCTCAACATGGGCCCCGCCGCACGCGAGGGCGAGGTGGACCCCGACCTGACGAACGCGGGCAAGGTGCCCGTCACGGAACTGCCCGGAGCCGCGTACTTCCACCACGCCGACTCCTTCGCCATGATGCGCGGCGGCCACCTCGACATCTGCGTCCTCGGCGCGTTCCAGGTCTCCTCGGCGGGCGATCTCGCCAACTGGCACACGGGCGCACCCGACGCGATCCCCGCCGTCGGCGGCGCCATGGACCTGGCGATCGGCGCCAAGAAGGTCTTCGTGATGATGACCCTCTTCGCCAAGAACGGCGCCCCCAAGCTGGTGCCCGAATGCGGCTACCCGCTCACCGGTCTCGGCTGCGTCGACCGTGTCTACACCGACCTCGCGGTGTTCGACCTCTCCGCGCAGGGCGTCCACGTCACGCAGACCTTCGGCATCACGCCCGACGAACTCACCGCGCGTCTGGAGGTGCCGCTGACCTTCGCGCAGGGGTGCTGACCCGACCGGGTCGGGGACGGGCGGCGGCCCGTACATAGACTTCGCAAAGACTTAGGCTAGGGTTACCTAAGTTGGCTGCGGCGGGGTCGAGTTGTCCATCCGTCGGGCCGCCGTCGCGTACCCTCCCGCACCCCAAGTGAAGGACTCTCCATGCCTGTTGTGCGCCGCTCCACAGCGCGACGCCTGTTCGCCGTTTCCGCCGCCACGTCCCTGGTGCTGCTGGCCGGCGCATGCGGCAACGACGACCAACAGGACGACTCCGCGGGCAGAACGAGCGGTGGCGCCTTCCCCGTCTCCATCAAGAGCGCCCTCGGGACCGCGACCATCAAGAGCGAGCCCCAGCGGGTCGTCACCCTCGGGCAGGGCTCGGCGGAGACGGCCATCGCGCTCGGCCACACCCCGGTGGGCATCGAGGAGTACGCCTGGGGCAGCGACAAGTCCGGCTACCTGCCGTGGATCCACGAGGCCGTGAAGAAGAAGGGCGACGACCTGCCCCAGCAGTTCAAGGGCGGCGAGCAGCTCGACATCGAGGCCATCACGGAGCTGCGCCCCGACGTCATCCTCGCCCCGTGGTCCGGGATCACGGCCAAGCAGTACGACCTGCTGAAGGACATCGCGCCCACGGTCGCGTACCCGGACAAGGCCTGGAGCACCGACTGGGACCAGCAGATCGATCTGGTCTCCAAGGCGCTCGGCGAGCCCGACCAGGCCGACAGGCTGACCGGCGACATCAAGCAGCAGCTCGCGGACGCGGCGAAGACCCGCCCCGACTACGCCAAGTACCGGTTCTCGTACATCTACAACACCGGACCGGGAACGCTCGGCGTGTTCTCGCCGACCGAGCAGCGCGTGGAGATGGTCTCGTCCCTCGGCCTGAAGGTCGACCCGATCGTGAAGACGTTCAAGGAGACCGAGGGCACGGACTCCTCCCTCATCGGTCTGGAGAACGCGGACAAGCTCAACAAGAGCGACCTGCTGTTCACCTTCTACACCGACGACAAGAACCGCCGTGAGATCGAGAAGCAGCCGCTGTACGCGGCGATGCCCGCCGTGAAGAGCGGCGCCCTCGTGCACAGCGCGGACAACTCCTTCGTCACGGCCTCCTCGATGCTCAACCCCCTGACGGTGCCGTGGAGCATCGAGCGGTACCTGCCGCTCATCGACAAGGCCGTCGAGAAGGCGGGCAAGTAGCGTTCCCGTGGCTGACATCGAGCAGATGGACCGCCCGCTGACCGACACGGGGAAGCGGTCGACGGGCCGCGGAACGGGGCCGGTTCCCCTCACGGTGATGGTGATCGTCCTCGCGGCCGTCCTGGTCGTGGCCGCTTTCGCGAGTGTCGCGATCGGGAGCAAGACCCTGCCGGTCGGCGCGGTCTGGAACGCCCTGACGGGCAGCGGGGACGGCTACGCGACCACCGTCGTGGAGAGCCGCTACCCCCGCACGGTCCTCGGGATCCTGGTCGGCTGCGGTCTCGCGGTGTCGGGCACCCTCATGCAGGCCGTGACCCGCAATCCGCTGGCCGAGCCCGGCCTGCTCGGCATCAACACCGGCGCCGCGGCGGGCGTCGTCGCCGCCACCGCCTACTTCGGCGCGAGCGGACAGCTGCAGATCCTGCTGTGGTCGCTGCCGGGCGCCCTGCTCGCCGGAGTCTTCGTGTACCTCGCGGGGATCGTCGGCGGACGGGTCAGCCCGGTACGGCTCGTCCTCGGCGGGGCCGTCCTGACCGCGGTGCTCAGCGCGTTCATCCAGGCCGTCACCCTCAGCAAGCCGGCGACCTTCGACAACTACCGCTACTGGGTCGTCGGCGCGCTGACGGGCCGCACCTGGACCGCCGTGTGGACCGTGGTGCCGCTGGTCGTCATCGGTCTCGTCGTCGCCGTCGTCCTCGCCCGCGGCCTGAACGTCGTGGCGCTCGGCGAGGACACGGCAGCGGCTCTCGGCGCCCAGCCGATGCGGGTGAAGGCGACGGGACTGCTCACCGCGACGCTGCTGGCCGCGGCGGCGACCGCGGCGGCCGGGCCGATCGCCTTCGTGGGCCTGGCCGTTCCGCACCTGACGCGCGCCCTGGTCGGCGTCGACATGCGGCGCCAACTCCTGTGCGGCGCCCTCATCGGCCCCGTCCTGCTGCTGTTCGCGGACGTGGTGGGCCGGGTCGTGGTCAGGCCCCAGGAACTCATGGTGGGAGTCGTGACCGCGTTCGCCGGGGCCCCGGCCCTCCTCGTCGCCGTCCGCCGAATGAGGTCCGCATCGTGACAACCCACCTTTCCGCGCGGCCCGGTTCGGGACCCCGCCGCTACCGGATGAGGATCGGCCCCACGGTCCACATCCGCGTACAGGCACGTGCTCTGTGGGCCGGGCTCGCTCTCCTCGCCCTGGTCGCGGTGGCCTGCGTCGCCTCCCTGACCGTCGGCCGCCTCGGCATCCCCCTCGCCAACCTCCCCTCGACGCTGGGCGGGCAGGGCGCGAGCATCGACGCCTTCGTCCTGGAACGGCTGCGGGGACCGCGCCTCGTCGTCGCCCTCGCCGCCGGAGCCTCGTTCGGACTCTCCGGCGCGCTGTTCCAGGCGGTGACGCGCAACCCGCTCGGCAGCCCCGACGTGATCGGCATCGCCCCCGGCGCGGGCGCGGGCGCCGCACTGGTCGCGCTGCTCCTGCCGTCGTTCCCCGTCGCCGCGGGCGCCGCGGGCGGAGCCGTCCTGGCCATGGCCGTCGTCCACGTCTCCACAGGCACCGGATTCCGCAACCCCACCCGGCTCGTGGTCGCCGGAGTCGCGGTCACCGCCATGGCCACGGCGTTCATCCAGTACATCGTCTACGCGATCGAACGCGACCAGGCCACCGTCCTCAGCTCCTACCTCAACGGCAGCCTCACCGCCCGCTCCTGGAGCGACGCGGGCACCGCCGGAGCCGTCCTGCTGGTGTGCGTCCCCCTCGCCGCGGCCCTGTCCCGCCCCCTGACGGCGAGCGAGATGGGCCAGGACACGGCGGCCTCCCTCGGCGCCGATCCACGCCGCACCTTCACCTGGAGCGTCGTCCTCGCCGTCGCCCTGTCCGCCGGAGCGGTCGCCGCGGCAGGGCCCATCTCCTTCATCGCCCTCACCGCACCCCAGATCGCCCGACGCGTCACCCGGGGCACTGGCCCCCACCTGGCCCTGTCCGCCCTCACCGGCGCACTTCTTCTCGTGGCGGCGGACATCGCGGCCCAGAACTCCCCGGTCTTCGAGAAGCTGCCGGTCGGCGTGTGGACCATGGCTCTGGGAGGCCTGTACCTGGGGCATCTGCTGTTCCGCGAGTGGCGCAAGGGACTGTTGTAGCGGCCGTGGCGCGGCTGCCCAGCAGCGTGCTCCCGCCAAACGCCGTGCGCGGGCAATGCCTTCGGAATCCCAAGGGCTGATGGTTATGGTCCGGTCATGAAGAGGCGTCAACTGCTGGGTGCAGCAGGCACGTTCGCGATATCGGCGCTCGCCACCGCCTGCGGAGGCAACTCAGGAGGGGACTCCGTGCCCCGGCCCAGGCTGAAGTTCGCCAACCCGGTGCGCATTCCGCCCCTCCTGCACCCCGCCCCCGGCAAGGACGGCAGCCGCCGGTTCGCGCTGTCTCTGCAGGCCGGGCGGACGGCGATCCTGCCCGGGAAGACCACCCCCACCTGGGGATTCAACGGCACCTTCCTGGGCCCGACGCTGCGCGCCACGCGCGGCGACAAGGTGCGGATGACCGTGCGCAACCGGCTGCCGGAGACCAGCACCGTGCACTGGCACGGCGTCCGGCTGCCCGCCGTGATGGACGGCGGTCCCCACCAGCCCGTCGCGTCGGGCGCCACCTGGACCCCGCACTGGACGCTGGACCAGCCGGCCGCCACCGCCTGGTACCACCCGCACCCGCACGGCGAGACCGCCCAGCACGTCTACAACGGCCTCGCCGGGATGTTCATCCTCGACGACGACACCCGGCCCGAACTGCCCGCCGACTACGGCGTCGACGACATCCCGCTGATCCTCCAGGACAAGAAGTTCGACGAGGACAACGCCTTCACCGGCCGCGTCCTCAAGGGCACGTTCGGCATCCTGGGCGACCACGTCCTCGTCAACGGAACCTTCGATCCGCACCTGAAGGTGACCACCGACCACGTCCGGCTGCGGATCCTCAACGGCTCCAACGCCCGCATGTACAACCTGTCCTTCGCCGACAGGCGCACCTTCCATGCCGTCGCCACCGACGGCGGCCTGCTGCCCGCGCCCGTCCCGGTCGAGGAACTGGCACTGACCCCGGGCGAGCGCGCCGAGGTGGTCGTCGCCTTCGAGCCTGGCGAGCGGGTGGTGCTGCGCACCGTCGACAACGGCGTGGACATCGCCGAGGGCGATCTCGACATCATCCGGTTCGTCGCCGCGCCGAAGCTGAAGCCGTCCCCGGCGCCGCCCGCCACCCTGTCCGGGCCCGACCCGATCACCCCCGCAGCCGACGCCCGGGTGCGCCACTTCGTCCTCAACGGCCACGACGCGATCAACGGCGAGCCGATGGACATGACTCGCATCGACGAGGTCGTCCCCGCCGGCGCCGTCGAGATCTGGGAGGTCGAGAACCACGTCTACTCCCACAACTTCCACATCCACGAGGTGGCGTTCCGCGTGCTCTCCGTCGGGGACGGAAAACCGGCGGCGTACGCGCAAGGCCGCAAGGACACCGTTTTCGTCCCCGGCAAGAGCAAGGTCAGACTGGCCGTCAGATTCGGTACCGCCACCGACCCCAAGTGGCCGTACATGTACCACTGCCACATCCTCCGCCACGAGGACTCGGGGATGATGGGCCAGTTCGTGCTCGTCGAACCGGGCACCGAACGCACGGTCAGCCGCACGCTGAAAGCGCCCCATCACTAGGGCAGACCTGACGGGAGCGCGATCGACATGACGGCCGATGACGGGACGGCAGCAGACGAGGCCCTGGTCGGCGGCATGGCGAACGCGGGCGCGGTCATCCGCCGCGGTGACGTGGTGGAACGCCCGGCGCCGCGCACCGCGCGCGCCCTTCACGCCCATCTCCTCGCGCTCGAGGAGCACGGGTTCGACGCGGCTCCCCGGCCGGTCCGTCTCACTGCCGACGGCCGCGAGCAGCTGACCTTCATGCCCGGCGACGTCGCCCTGCCGCCCTTTCCCCACTGGGCGATGAGCGAATCCGCGTTGAGGTCCGTGGGCAGCCTGCTGCGGCGTCTGCACGACGCCAGCGCGGCCGTCGCGGTCGACGCACGCGCCGAGTGGCCCCGGGCGCTGGCCGACCCGGCGGGAGGAACGATGCTGTGCCACAACGATGTGTGCCCGGAAAACGTCGTCTTCCGTGACGGCCGTGCCGCCGCCCTGATCGATTTCGATCTGGCCGCCCCCGGCCGAGCGGTGTGGGACGTCGCCATGACCGCCCGCTACTGGATCCCCATGCTCGATCCCGCATCCGCGACAGCTCTCTTTCCCGCGGGCCTCGACGCCCCCGCGCGACTGCGGATCCTCGCCGACAGCTACGGCCTCTCCGCACAGGAGCGCGCCGAACTGCCCGACGTCATCGAACAGGCCACCGCATCCTGCCGGGCCTTCGTCGCCGACCGAGTGGCCGCGGGCGACCCCGTCCACGTCCGGGCCCTGTCCGAACGCGGTGGTTGGCGACGCTGGGACCGCTGCGAGGCGTGGCTGCTGGCTCGCCGCGACGCGTTCAGGGCGGCCCTGTTGCACTGACGGCGGCTCGCTCCGCGATCTAGGCGGGGTCGCGGAACACCTGTGCGCTGGATGGTTGCGCGTCGGTGCGCCGATGGTGGGCGAGCGCGACGGCGAGTGCCAGGAGGCCGGCGGAGGTCGTGAGGTCGGCGCCGCAGAGGCGGGCGGCACGGTGGAGGCGGTTGTCCACGGTATTGGGGTGGACGGCCTGGGCCTGAGCGGTGCGGCGACGGTCGAAGTCGTTCTGTACGAAGGCGGTGAGGGTCGCGGCGAGATCCTGGTTCCGGAGCACCGGTGCGAACCGTTCGGTCAGCAAGCGGGCGGCGGGGGTGTCTCGACTGAGTTGCCACGGCACCGCCACGTCGGCGAGTTCGAGGACCTGGTCGGGCAGGTCGAAGGCGGCCGCGGTCCTGACGATTTCGACGGCCGTCCGTGCGGCGGCGGGAACGGCCCCGTGGTCTTCGGCCCGGGCGGCGCCGAGCCGGACCGGGGCCAGTGCCGCGCGGCTGATCCGGCCCTGGATGCGGTGTAGTTGCTGTCGGTCGACGGTGCCGGGAGCGAGTACGAGCACGTACGCCCCTTGGTCGGTGGCAAGGAGAGGGTGCGGGAGCTCCGCGGCCAGAGCGGCGCGGACCCGCCGGTTCTTGCGGTTCGACGCGGCCGTCCGGTAGCCGGGGGTGGCAGCCCGTTCGTCCGTGTCCTGGTCGACGAACAGGGCCAGGGCGGTGAAGTCACGGGGCAGGCGGATGCCCTGTACGGCGGCCCGTGCCACAGCGGGGCGGCCAGAGATCAGATCCTCCGCGAGTTCGTCGAGGAGTTCGGGGTCCTCCGTGACGGCTGCTTGAGCCGCCTCCTGGAAGGCGCGCAGCGATACGGCCATGGCCCGGCCCGCCGCCTGCTGCAGGAGTGCCGCGAATGCGCCCAGCTCTGCGGCGTCGCCCCGGAAGCGCTGCTGGAAGTCGGCCAGCAGGACGGCCGCCATGGCCTGGTGCGCGGTCAGCATCTGGTCGAACTGGATCCCCTCGGCGGCCCGCTCCCGCGCCCTTTCGTCGAGCAGGATCAGGTCCTCCGACGCGATTTCCCGGCCTTGGGCCGCGGCGCGCAGGAAGAGCCGCATGAAGTGGCGGACGGTGTGCGGGGCGGTGGTGCGCAGCAGTTCGGGGACGGTCGCGTCGGAGGCTCTGGGCCCGAGGTATTCGACGATGACGGCGCGGGCCAGGCGGGGTACGTCGTGCTCCATGTCACGCAGGATCCGGAGGCTTTCTTCCGGTACGGGCACGGATGCGGCGCTGGGCACGACAGGACCTCCGTTTTGTGAGTTCACACAATCTACTTGTGACAGAGCGCAATTGTTAGGGGCTCGGCGACGGCGGAGGGTGGGGCGATCCGCCGCAGAGCGGCTGTCCATCCCCAGGAGCCCTACGTGTCCACCTCGCCCTTGTCCCCAGAGGCCGCCCAGCCCCGCGGCGCCCTGTCCGAGCGGAGCGTCGCGGAAGTCCCCACGCGGTTGAGGCCGGCGCGGGCCCCGGGGCGGGCGTGGGCGGTAGTGGCGATGGTCGCCGTACTGATGGCGGTCGACTTCGCCGACAAGCAGGTCCTCGGGCTTGCCGCGGACCCCATCCGGCACGAGTTCGGGCTCGACGCCGCCGCTTACGGCATGGTCTCGGGCAGCTTCTATCTGCTGTTCAGCGTTTCGGCGCT
Source organism: Streptomyces sp. NPDC057694 (assembly GCF_042799415.1). Classification (NCBI taxonomy): domain Bacteria; kingdom Bacillati; phylum Actinomycetota; class Actinomycetes; order Kitasatosporales; family Streptomycetaceae; genus Streptomyces; species Streptomyces sp. NPDC057694. The sequence continues at coordinate 775,532 of NZ_JBHVIX010000001.1, read as the reverse complement.
GGCGGTGGGCTTCGTTTCCAACCGGGTGCGGACCACCCGTCTGCTGACGGTGATGGCTGTGGCGTGGGCGCTCACCGCGCTTCCGGTGCTGGTGGCCTCGTCGGTTCCGATGCTGTATCTGAGCCGGATCCTGTTGGGTGCGGCGGAAGGGCCGGCGATGCCCGTGGCCGTGCACGCGGTGCACAAGTGGTTTCCCGAACACAACAGGGCGGTGCCCACGGCGCTGGTGCAGTTCGGCGGCGCGCTCGGCGTGGCGGTGGCCGGCCCGGTGCTCGGCCATCTGATAGCCCAGCACGGTTGGCGCTCAGCGTTCGCAACGTTGGCCCTCGTGTCGGTGGTGTGGGTAGTGGTCTGGCCGCTGGTGGGCCGCGAGGGGCCTTTGACCACCTACGCCGCCGCGTCCGGCAACGTGTCGGCCGCCGACTCGGGCCCGGCGACGCCGGAGCCGCGGTTGCCGTACCGCCGACTGCTGCTCAACGGCAGCTGGCTGGGGACGCTGGCCGCCGGTCTGGGGGCTTACTGGACACTCGCGGTCGGCGTGGCCTGGCTGCCGACCTACCTGGAGAAGTCGCTCGGCCGCACCACCGCGGAGACCGGCCGCCTGGTCGCGGCGCCCGCGCTGGTAGCAGCCGTCGCGATCGTCGTGGTGCCATGGCTGTCTGCCACTTTGATGCGGCGCGGCGCGTCCGGCCGGCTCGCGCGCGGACTGGTCGTCGCCTGCACCGCCGCTGCCAGCGGAGTGTGTCTGCTGATACTGCCGATCGCGCACGGTTCCGCTGCCGTGGCGCTGATGGCGCTCGGCTTCGGTCTGCCCAATGCCGTCTTCCCGCTCTTCTACCTGATCAGCGCTCAGATCACACCGGTCGCCCAGCGCGGGGCCGTGCTCGCCCTGGGCACCGCCATCGCCACCCTCGCGGGCGTGGCCGCCCCGGGCGTCACCGGCAGGCTCATCGATCAGGCCGCGTCCACGCCGCACGGGCTGCACACCGGACTCGTGGTGGCCGCCGTGCTCACCCTGGCCGGGGGAGCGCTGTGCGCCTTCGCGGTCGACCCCGAGCGGGACGCGCGCCGCCTCGGGCTGCTCCCGTGATCCGTACGACCTCGCGGCCGAGCCGGGCACCACGGGCCCGATCCGCCGGCCGCCCGCCACCGCACGAGTACCCCGGCGGCGCCGGAGCCGACCTCCCCGCTGCCGATTGAGTTCTGTGACCAGTTACGCGACAACCAGCACCTGCCCGAGGAGACGTTCACTGTGACCCGCACCGACCCGACCACCGTCCCTGAAGCGCCGGCCGCACTGGATCTGCCCTGGGGAAAGTTCTGCGACGGTCTCCGTGAGCTGGGACAGCGCGTTCTGGCCACTCCCGGAACGGAACGAGACCACGCCGAGGGGCTGCGCTTCCTCACCCACCTGCTGCGCAGCAACCTCGAACGCCAACTGGACAGCGCGCCGGAACGCCCGCACTTCATCCAGATCGGCCCGGTGCTCAAATACCTCGCGGACAACCCCGACACCTTGTACGACAGCACCGCCGTCTCCCCCCGTCACACCTACCGGATCACGGGCAATCGCGGCGACGCCCTGTACCTCTCCTTCACCCTCTACAGCGGTGGCCGGGACGTCCGTATCGTCGCCGATCTGAACGACCAGCGGCTCCAATGCGGCCCTGACGGTGAGTTCGAGATCTGGCTCACCCCGCAGCAACAGCCGGGCAACTGGATGGAACTGGCCCCGGACACCCAGATGCTGATCGTCCGCCAGTACTTCCTCGACCGCGCGCAGGAGACGCCGGCCGTCTACAAGATCGAGCCGACGGGCCCGGCGCACCCCCCGGCCGTGCTCACCGCGGGCGGACTGGGCGAGCGTCTGGGCCGGGTCGAGCGGGGCGTGGGCCTGGTGGTGGACACCACCTTGGAGCAGCTGCGCCACCTGCGCACCAGTGAGCCCAACACATTCGGCCAGGTGCTTGCCACGCAGACCGAGGAGAGCGGCAGTGTCGTCCTGCGCGCCTATCCGACCCCCGACAACGATTACCAGATGTGCCGGTTCGAGCTGGCCGAGGACCAGGCTCTGGTCATCCGGTTCCGTCCTCCCGCCTGCCGCTACTGGGGCGTCCACCTCACCAACGTGTGGTGGCAGTCCCCGCAGGAGTGCGGTGCCCCCACCGCCATCAACGCCGGCAACGCCGTCCTGGAGGAGGACGGCTCGGTCCGCGTCGTGGTCGCCCACCGCGATCCGGGAGCGGCCAACTGGCTGGACACGGGGGGCCGCCGGGAGGGGACGGTACTGGTGCGGCGGCTGCTGCCGGAGGACCCGGACGCCGTGGTGCGACCCGAGACGGAACTGGTCCGGACGGTACTTGTGGGCCGGTGAGCCCGCCGTTCCGCCGACGCAGCCGTAACGCGCCGCGCGCCAGAGCCGGCCACGACCGCGACGGCCAGGGGACGGCAGAGCGGCGGCGCACGTCGCACGCGGTGCCGGCTGCTGGGTGACCCGAGTCCTCGGCGATCTGACTCAGGATCCGTCCTGTCCAGAGCCGGTTCGAGGGCTGCTCCCTCAGTGGGATGTCGATCGCTGCTGTCAGGGCGTCACGAGGTTGAAGTTCGGGTCGAACTCGTCGACGACTGCCGCCAGTTGCTCCAGAACGCTCTCGTCGCCGTCGAGCTTGATCTTCCCGGCCCGGGCGAGCTGGAGCCCGCTCGCCGGCTTCAGCAGCGTGGCGACGATGGCGGCCTTGGGGCCGGTCACCGTCAGCTGTGCGTCCGAGGAGGGGCCGGTGCGGGCGTTGAGGACGCCGTGACGCACCCACATGTGCCAGGTCTCGTCCTCGCCGCCCGTGTCGGCGGCGGTGAACGTGAAGTCGATGCGCAGGTTGGTGTCTGCGGCCCGGTCGCCGATGACGTGGACGGCGGCGAAGTCGAAGAGGGTGTCGATCGGCATGGCCAGGATCGTGTCGGAGCTGGCGGTGGCGAAGGCGGCGGGAATGACGCCGTCGCGCAGTTCCTTGGCAGCGGTGAGATAGATGCCGCGCCACTGCGGGCCCTCGGCCTGGTAGCCCAGCTGCTCATAGGCGTCGGCCTGGAGTTGCTTCGCCTCGGTGTTGTCCGGGTCGGCGAAGACGAGGGCGTGCAGGATCTGCGCCGCCCAGCGGTAGTCGTCGGCCTCGATGGCCCGCTTGCCCTCCGCGAGGATGCCCTCGGCGCCGATGAGGTCGACGAGGCGGCGGGCGGTCTCGACGGGCGGGTGCGGGTGCAGGGTGACCGGGTCGCCGTCCCACAGGCCCAGCTCCTTGTGGAAGACGGCGCGTACGTCGTGGTGGAGGGTGCCGTGGTAACCGCGGTTGTACCACTTGCGGCCCAACTCCTCAGGAAGCTCGATGACTTCGGCCGCCTCCAGCGGCGTATAGCCCTTGTTGGCGAGCCGCAGCGCCTGGTCGTGGATGTACTTGTAGGTGTCGCGCTGCGACTCCAGGAACGTCGTCACGTTCTCGTTGCCGAAGACGGGCCAGGTGTGCGGGCCGTAGTGCACCTCGGCCTCGTCGCCCCAGCGTTCCAGGGTCTCGTCCAGGTAGCGGGCGAAGTTACGGGCGTCGCGGGTGCGGGCGCCGCGCAGCGTCTGGATGTTGTGCAGACCGTGGTTCGCGTTCTCCGCGCAGGTCAGAGCCTTCAGCTGCGGGATCCAGATGTGCATCTCCTCGGGTGCCTCGGTGTCCGGGGCGTAGAGGAACTCGAATTCCAGACCGGCGAGTTCGCGCTTGGTGCCGGTCGCGGTGATCGAGTCGGTGGGGGAGAGGTACGAGATGGTGCCGCCGCCGGGCGCCATGATGCCGATGCCGCTGCCCACACAGCCGCACGAGTTGAGCGGCAGAAGGCTGCCGAAGGGGTAGCCGGCGCGGCGCGACATGGCGTTGCCCGCGATCACGTTCTCGCCGATGGCGTGCGCGTCGAACGAGGCGATGGTGCCCGGCGCGATGATCGGGACCTTGCCGGAGGCGACGTCCTCGGCGCTGACGACGCCCCGGATACCGCCGTAGTGGTCGACGTGGGTGTGCGTGAGGACGACGGCGGCTACGGGCTTGTCGCTGACGTGCTCGCGGATCATCCGCATGGACATCGAGGCGGCTTCGACGGAGGCGGTGCAGTCGACGACGACGAGCCCGGTGTCCCCCTCGACCACGGTGAGGTTGCCGATGTCGCAGTTGCGGACCTGGAAGATCCCTTCGTGGATCTTGTACAGGCCGCCCTTCTTCATGATCTGCATCTGCCGCCACAGGCTCGGATGCACCGTGTCGGGCGCCGGGGCGCCGTCCTCGATGAAGTCGAACCAGGCCGGATCGAAGATGACGGTCCCGTCCGGGCGGTACGTCCTGTCCGGGAACGGGGCGATGAACCCGCGGTCGTTGTCCGCGAAGTCCTGGCGGTCGTCCATGTCGTAGCGGGCCACAGCCTCACGATTGGCCGCAGCGGTCGCCGGGGTAGCGGGCTTGGGTGCAGAAGCCATGGAGGGCCGCCTGTCCGTTTTTGGCTGTATGTACCTCCTAGCTTGCCGGAGCCTGTGGGCGCCGCAACCTGGTCCGCGTCGCGACGCGTGGCCGTGGGCCGACCCTGGAGGGCGCAGCCCGAAAGCGTCAGGGGAAGCAGCCCGAAAGCGTCAGGGGAAGCTGACCTTGGTGAGATCTTCGGAGATCTGCCACACGCGCTGCGCTTCTTCTGGGCTGCGCAGGCCGGCGTAGAGCTTCTGCTCGGCGGGAGGCCCGCCGAGGTGGCCGGGGCCGCTGGGGCCGTAGAAGCCGCCGGGCTTGGCGTCCGCCGAGGTGGCGGCGTACAGAGCGGGAAACTTGGCGGACTCCACGGTGCCGAGCAGGATGCCTCGTGCGGAGAGGGCCTTGATGACCTTCCGGCCCAGCTTCTCCTTGTCGCGTCCGACCTCGGGGCGCGCGGCGAGGAGGTTCGTCGGAGCGACTCCGGGATGCGAGAGGTTGCTGGTGATACCCCACCCGGCGGCGTCGCTTCGCCGGTTCAGCTCGAGACCGAAGAGACCGAAGGCGACCTTCGACTGGCCGTAGGCCTTCATCCCGTCGTAGGCGCGTTCCCAGTTGAGGTCGTCCCAGTTGATGGCCCCGCGGTTCGCCGCGACGCTGACCTGCGAGGTCACACGCGCGTGGCCGGCACGCAACAGCGGCAGCAGGTGGGCCGTCAGCGCGAAGTGGCCGAGATGGTTGGTGCCGAATTGCAGCTCGAATCCGTCCGCGGTGGTCTGCCGCTCCGGAGGCGTCATGACGCCCGCGTTGTTGATCAGGAAGTGAATGGGCCGGTCCTCTTCCAGAAGGGTCCTGCCCAGCCCCGCCACGGACGCGAGCGATGACAGATCCAAGCTCCGCAAGGACACCTCCGCGTCGGGAACCTGCTCACGGATCACCGCGAGCGCAGCTTCGCCTTTGCGCGGATTGCGAACAGGCATGAGGACCTCTGCGCCGGCCGCTGCGAGGCGCAGAGCCATACCGAGCCCCATCCCGTCACTGGCCCCGGTGACGACGGCGCGCTTTCCGTGCAGATCGGGCACGGTGATGTCGATGGGTGTGCGGGGCATGGTCTCCTCCAGAAAATGGTGCCAGTGCCAGTTCGGTGCCTGAACTCGAGCTGAACTGTCTCCTTGAGCCTGGAAGAGCGCCGTCGCAGAGGCAACTCGCAAAGGGGGGATTGTCAGGCCGTGGATCCCGGCGTGCGAGGGAGGTAGAAATGCCCTGGAAGGAGGCAGAAGCGTGATCGACCGAGCCGGACTCGCGGAGTTCCTGCGCCGCCGCCGCGCCGCGCTGCAGCCCGAGGACGTCGGCCTCCCGCGTGGGCAGCGCCGCAGGACCAGCGGGCTGCGCCGTGAGGAAGCGGCCGCGCTGTGCCACATGTCGACGGACTACTACGCGCGGCTGGAACGGGAGCGCGGACCACACCCGTCGGAGCAGATGATCGCCTCCATCGCGCAGGGGCTCCACCTCACCCTCGACGAGCGGGACCACCTCTTCCGTCTCGCCGGACACACCCCGCCGACGAGGGGCGCGCACAGCGAGCACATCAGCCCCGGCCTGCTGCGCATCCTCGACCGCCTGCAGGACACCCCCGCGGAGATCGTCACCGAACTCGGCGAGACGCTGCGGCAGACCCCGCTCGCCGTCGCGCTCACCGGCGACCTGACCCGGTACACCGGCCCTGCTCGCAGCCTCGGCTACCGCTGGTTCACCGATCCCGCCACCCGTCAGCTCTACGCCCCGGCCGACCACGCCTTTCTCACCCGCATGTTCGTCTCCGGCTTGCGCTCCGTGGCCACACTGCGCGGTCCAGGATCCCGCGCGGCCCAATACGTCGACCTGCTCACGGCTCAGAGCGAAGAGTTCCGGCACGTGTGGAACCAGCACGAGGTCGGCATCCGCCCCGGCGAGGTCAAGCGGTACGTCCACCCGGACGTCGGAATGCTGGAACTGAACTGCCAGACCCTGCTCGATCCGAGTGGACAACATCTCCTTCTCGTATATACCGCCGTCCCCGGCAGCGAGAGCTACGACCGGCTCGACCTGCTGTCCGTCATCGGCGGGCAGCTCCACCACTGAGGTCCCGGACAGACCACCGGGGGCCCGTGTCAGGCCGGCCGGTCCGCCGGTTCCGGGGAGCCCGGTACTGCTCGCCGGGTGGGGGCGGGGTCCGGTGAGGCGGCGGCCGGTCGAGACGCCCAGCGGGTGCCGGCCAGGGCGAGGCAGCCGCCCGCGATCAGTGCGAAGCCCTGCGCCGTCAGGAGCGGGATGATGCCCAGCGCGCCGGCGCAGGTGGCGCCGACCGCGATGCCGATGAGCATCGAGGCGGCCTCGGCCGCGCCCAGTACGCCGAAGACGCGCCCGCGCACCGCGTCGTCCGTCGCGTCCTGGGTGGCGGTCATGAGGCCGGTGAACATGAGCGAGGCGGGCAGTCCGACCAGGACCACGCAGACGATCGCGGGTCCGACACCGGCGCCGTCGAGAACCAGCGGGTAGCAGAAGATCACCAGGTCGATAACGCCCGTCAGGAGCGAGCCGCAGATCCAGAGACGGACGGCGCTGAAGCGTCCGCCGATCACGGCCGTGGCCAGGCCGCCCGCGATGCCGCCGACCGCCTGCGCGGACACGACCGTTCCGTAGGCGGCGCCGCTGCCGTGCAGCACATCGACCACGAACGGCGCGAACAGTGTGCTCATGATGCCCTGTCCGATGCCGGTGATCACGACGAAACCGAGGACGACGCGCAGCGGCCGGTACTGCCAGGTGGGGCCGAGGGCGGCGGAGCCCAGGGCCCGCAGACGGCGTACGGGGCCCGTGACGGTGCGCCGGGGGGCGCCGGTGGTGGCAGGGCGTGCCTGCTTGTCGTGGCGCGCGGCGACCCGGGTCAGGAGGAACGCCGAGAGGGCGAACGTCGACACGTTGAGCAGCGTGATCGCGCCGACTCCGCCCCACGCCGCGGTGACGCCGCCGACCGCGCCGCCGATCAGCCGGGCCACATCCGCGTTCTGGGCGTTGAGGGCGTTGGCCGTGATCAGCCGGCCGGGGTCCACCAGCAGCGGGATCAGGGCCTTCTCCGCGGGCTCGAAGAAGATCTGGACGGTGCCCTCCCAGAACATCACCGCGTACACGATCCAGATGCGGCCCGGCCCGTCCACCAGCAGGAGCGGCAGCAGCCCGGCCGCCAGCAGCACGTTCGCGGTGATCATCGTGCGGAGCCGGTCCCAGCGGTCGACCAGCGCGCCGGCCAGTGAGCCGAGGAGGACCTGCGGCAGGAACGACGCCAGCAGCATGCCGCCGGAGGCGAGTGTGGAACCGGTGAGCGCGAAGACCTGGTAGGCGAGTCCGGTGCGCAGTACCCAGTCCCCGGTGAGGGAGATCAGTCCGGCGGACAGGACGAGGCGGTAGTCGCGGTGCTGGAGCAGGAGTTGCCGTAAGGCACCCATGTCACCCTTCCGGGGGTTCGTCGGCGTCTGCCGAGGGCGGTTCCACCGAGACCAGATACGTCAGGTCGACGAGCCTGCTGCCCTCGGGGCGTGTCGCGGGGTCGTCGATCGGGCGCGCTTCGACGTACGGCTTGATCAGCGCGTCGATCGCGCCGACGAGGCCTTCGAGCTCTTCGGTGGTCAGATACACGCTGTTGAAACCGACGCCTGCCGTGTCGCGCCAGCCCGGCTCCGATCCACCGCGCGCCTGTTGCCAGGCCAGGTAGCGATTGACGGCGGATTCGAGAAAGACCTGCTCCAGGAGGTCCGCCGCCGCCGCGCCCTCCTGGGTCGACCCGGCACCCCGCCAGCTCATGGAATGTGACGCGGCCTGCCAGGGGTGCTCCCGGTTGTTGCGGCCGGGGGCACGCGTGAGGAAGCCGTGGCGGGCCAGCTGCCGGATGTGGTGGGAGGCCAGGGCCTGGCTGATCCCGAGCTCGCGCCCGGCCTCCGCCGAAGTGAGCGGCCCTGTCCGGCCGATGAGCGCGTACAGCTCCACTCGCAGGGGGTGGGCAAGGGCACGGATGGCACTGGGGTCCCTCAGAACCCGCGTCCTCGGATCGGGCGTCTGATCGGGCGTCTGATCGGGCGTCGGATCGGGCGGCGTCGATTCAAAGGACATGCTTTGAACATGACGGGCGGACTCGGCCAATGTCAAGGGTTTGCTTTGGATCCGCGGATCCGCACGACGGGCGGGCCCACCTTCATGGCGCGATAGGGGCGGGAAGCCCGGCCGATAGCAGCCGGGGGGATGGTCACGCCACATCAACTGCGGACCGAGGGAGTCCTGGTGGACGTAGGCCGTGACACGACGGACGGGCCTCGAAGGCACCCCGCCCTGCCCGGGGAACAGGGCGGCGTGGGTGCCCTGTTCGAGGCATGGGCACGACGGACTCCCGACGCCGTGGCGCTCGTACGGGAGCGGCGCTCGCTCACGTACCGCGAACTCAACGCCCTGGCCAACCGGTTGGCGCACTTCCTGATCGACCGGGGCATCGGCGCCGGTGACCGCGTGGGGCTCGCCGTGCCCAGGTCCGTGGAGTTCGTGGTGGCGATGCTCGCCGTCGCGAAGACGGGTGCGGCGTACGTGCCGCTGGACGCCGGGCAGGCACCGGACCGGCTGCGCCTGATGGCCGCCGAGAACCGGATCGCCCTCGTGCTCGCGCCCCCGTCCGGCACCGATCCCCACGGCACCGACGCCTACCGCACCGGCCTGTACGACACCCCCGTACTCGACGCGCGGGCCGCGGAGTCGGGCGCCTGGTCCGGCGAGGATCCCGGCGTCCCCGTCGGCGCCGAGGACGTCCTGTACGTGCCCTACACCTCCGGGTCCACCGGAGCGCCCAAGGGAACCGAGGTCCCGCACCGGGCGGTCACCGGCTTCTTCGGCGGTGAGGACTACGCGTACTGGGGGCCCGGCGCCGTCGCCGTGCACCACTCGGCCCTCTCCTGGGACGGCCACATCCTGGACCTCATGCCCGCCCTGCTGAGCGGCGGAACGGTCGTCGTCTTCGCGGGCGACGCGGGCGATCCGTGGGCCGTGGCCCGCGACGCGGCCGCCCGTGGAGCCACCGTCCTGTGGCTGACGGCCGCGGCCTTCAACACGATCGTCGACATCGGCCCCGAGCCGCTGCGCGGCCTGAAGTACCTGCTGACCGGCGGGGAGGCGCTGTCGCCCGACCATGTGGCCCGCGCTCTGCGGGCCCTGCCCGGGACCCGGATCGTCAACGGCTACGGGCCCTCGGAATGCACGGTCTTCAGCACCGTGCATCCCATCGCCGTCCAGGACACCGAGCGCCCGGACGGGATCCCCATCGGGCGCCCGGTCGGCGACCGTACGGTCCATCTTCTGGACGAGGACGGCGCCCCGGTCCCGGACGGCACGCCGGGGGAGCTGTACGTCGGAGGACCGGGCGTGGCGCACGGCTACCTCGCCCGACCGGCGCTCACCGCCGAGAAGTTCGTACCCGACCCCTTCGGCCCGGTGCCCGGCGCACGGCTGTACCGGACCGGCGACTTGGCCGCCAAGGGGCCGGACGGGCTGCTCGCCTTCGCCGGGCGCATCGACGACCAGGTGAAGATCCGCGGCTTCCGCGTCGAACCGGGCGAGGTGGCCCAGCGGTTGCGCCGCCATCCCGAGGTCCGGGACGCGGTGGTGTTGCCGCGCCGGGACGGGCAGGGCCAGTGCCTCGGCCTCACCGCGTACGCGGTGCCGCTCGCCGCGGACGACCCGCCGTCGCCGGCCGGACTGCGCGCGTCCCTGCGGCGCGAACTGCCGCCCGTCATGGTGCCGGACGCCGTCGTCCTGATGGACCGCCTCCCCCTGACGCCCAACGGCAAAGTGGACAAGAAGGCGTTGCCGGCCCCCGTCGGATCCGGCGGGGACGACCGCGCCTACGTGGCGCCGCAGACCGAGACGGAACGCTTCCTCGCCACCGTCTGGGAGGAACTGCTCGACACCGAGGAAGTGGGCCGCGACCACGGCTTCTTCGACCTGGGAGGTCAGTCCCTCCTCGCCACCAGGATGACCGCCCGCATCCGCGGCCGCTGGGGCGTCGAATTCCCGCTCCCCTTCCTCTACCAGCGCTCGTCCACGCTCGCCGGCGTCGCCGCCGAGGTGGACCGCATCAGAGCCGAAGAACCCGCGGCCGAGCCGGTGAAGGCCATCACCCGGGTGCGCCGCGTGGCCCGCACGCCCCGCACCGGCCCCGCCGCGACGCGCTGACCCCACCGTCCCCAAGGCTGACCCACCGTCCCCAAGGAGGCACCATGCCCACCCAGACGCAGCCCGCCGCGCCCACGGCCCGCACCGCCCTCCCCGACGAGGCCGCTGTGCTGGACCGGGTCCGGGCGTACTACACGAGCGTCGACGCGGGCGACGTCGAAGGCCTGCTCGCCCTGTTCGCGCCGGACGCCCGCTATCGACGGCCCGGCTACGAGCCCCTGGTGGGCCACGGCGACCTGCGGCGCTTCTACCAGGGCGAGCGGATCATCGCCGAGGGCGCCCACACCGTGACCGACACCGTGGTCGACGGTGAACGCGTCGCCGTGCAGGGCGAGTTCAACGGACTGCTGCGCACGGGGGAGCGGGTGGGGCTGCGGTTCGCCGACTTCTTCACGCTGACGCGCGAACTCACCTTCGCCACCCGGGACACGTACTTCTTCACCCCGCTCGTATAACCCCCGCCGCCCGAACCGAGGAGTCGCCATGACCACCGAGTCCGTCGTGGAGCCCGCCGGGAGCCAGACCGCCCCGCCCGCCTCCGCGCCCGCCCGCTTCGCCTTCGGCGAGACCTTCACCGATCACATGGTCACGGCCGAATGGACCGCGGACCGGGGCTGGGCGCCGGGCACTCTCGGGAAGCGCGGCCCGCTGGCGATGGATCCGGCGATGGTGGGACTGCACTACGGACAGGTGGTCTTCGAAGGGCTGAAGGCGTACCGCCAGGCGGACGGCACCGTGGGGGTCTTCCGCCCGGTGGACCACGCGCTGCGGTTCCAGCGCTCCGCACGCCGCCTTGCGATGCCGGAGATGCCGGTGGAGACCTTCCTGCGGGCGGTGGACGACCTCGTGGGCGCGGATGCGGACCTGCTGCCCGACGACCCCGCGCTCAGCCTGTATCTGCGCCCGGTGCTCTACGCGTCGGAACCGGTGCTGGCGCTGCGCCCGGCCCGGGAGTACCGGTTCGTGCTGATCGCCTTTCTGACCGGCGGGTTCTTCGCCGACCGCCCCGACCCCGTCTCCGTGTGGATCAGCCGGGACCGCAGCCGGGCCGCACCCGGCGGCACCGGCGACGTCAAGTGCGCCGGCAACTACGCCCCGGGATACCTGACCCAGCAGCAGGCCACGCGCGCCGGCTGCCACCAGGTCATCTGGCTCGACGCGGCCGAGCGGCGGTGGGTGGAGGAGATGGGCGGAATGAACGTCTTCTTCGTCCGCGGAACGGGCACGGCCGCACGCCTCGTCACCCCGCCGCGCGGCGGCACGATCCTGCCCGGCGTCACCCGGGACAGCGTCTTCGGCCTCGCGGAGCGGCTCGGGCTGCACACCGGTGAGGAGCGGCTGTCCGTCGACGCGTGGCGGGACGCCTGCCGCGGCGGCGACCTCACCGAGGCCTTCGCCTGCGGAACCGCGGCGGGGATCACCCCCATCGGCACGGTGCACGACGGCGACGACCGCTGGCGGGTCGGCACCGGCGAGCCCGGCCCGGTGACCCTCGCCCTGCGCTCCGCGCTCACCGCCGCCCAGCAGGGCAGGAGCCCCCATTTCGCCCCCTGGATCCGGCGCGTGGCCGGTACCGCCCGAGCCCACTGACCTCGCCAACGCCGAACAGGAGACCTCACATGACCACCGTCAACGCCGCCGTGCCGACGTCCGCACCCGCCGAGCCCGCCGGGGCGCCCGCGCCCGCCGGCGGGGAGGAGTTCGTCGCCACGGCATCCTTCGCCCAGCAGCGGCTGTGGGTCATGGAGCAGATGGAGGACGGCGCCGCGACGTACAACATCCAGATGGGCCTGCGCCTCCAGGGCGCCCTGGACACCACGCTGCTGCGCCGCGTCCTCGCCGAGATCCTGCGCCGCCACGAGGTGCTCCGCACCCGGCTGGTCCTGGAGGACGGCGCACTCGTCCAGCTCATCTCCGCCGAGGCGACGCTGCCCCTGCGCGAGGTGGACCTGCGCGCCAGCGCCGACCCGGAGACCGCCTGGCAGGTCGAGGCCGAACGCGACCTGCACGCCCCGTTCGACGTGTCGGTGCAACTGCCCCTGCGCGCCGTCCTCTTCCGGCCCGCCGAGGACGAGCACGTCCTCCTGCTCACCCTGGACCACCTGGTCTGCGACGCCCGGTCCCTCCAGGTCCTGCACACCGAACTGGTCTCGCTGTACCCGGCCCTCGCGTCCGGCTCACCCTCACCGCTGCCGGAGCTGCCGGTGCAGTACGCGGACTACGCCGACTGGCAGCGGGAGTGGCTGGAGGGCGAGGCGCAGCGCCGCCAACTCGCTTACTGGCGTGACCGGCTCGGGGGCGAGACGCCCCGGCTCACCTTCCACCGGCGCCAGGACGCCGAGGGCGCCGCGGCCAACGCCTCCCGTTCGCATCCGCTTCCCGACGGGCTGATCCACGAGTTGGAGGAACTGGCCCGGCGCGAGGGGGCGTCGCTGTTCTCCGTGCTCCTGTCGGCCTTCGGCGTCCTGATCGGCCGGTACGGGCGGCAGGACGACTTCGTGGTCGGATCGCTGCTGTCGGGCCGCACCCGGCCGGAGCTGGAGGACCTGATCGGGTTCTTCGTCAACACGGTGGGCCTGCGCCTCGACCTGACCGGCCGCCCGTCCTTCGGGGAACTGCTCGCCCGCGTCCACGAGGTGACCCTGGAGGCGTACGCGCATCAGGACGTGCCGTTCGAGCAGATCGCCCAGGACATTGCCCCGGAGTACGAACAGGGCCGCAGCCAGCCGTTCTTCGACGTCATGTTCCAGCTCGCCGACCTGAACCGGCGGTCCCTGCGGACGCCGGAGCTGTCGTTCGAGCCGCTGGTCATGGCCAGCGCGCCCGCGCCGGTCGACCTCGTCGTGGCGGTCCTGCGCGAGGAGGACGCGTACACCTGTGTCTGGGACTACCGCACCGACCTCTTCGGGCCCGCCGGGATCGAGCGGATGCAGCGCCAGTACGTCGATCTGCTGCGGGCCGTCGTCGCCGATCCCGACCGCGCCGTCGCCGACCTGGCCAGGACCGCGCCAACCGGGACCGACGGCATCCGCGAAGACGCCCCCGACTCCGCTCCCGCCCAAGAGGGCGCCGAGGGCTGGAACTTCGCCCGGCACTTCGACGCGGTGGCCCGCCGCACCCCGGACGCCCCGGCGCTGGTGGCCGGGGGAGAGACCCTGACGTATCGCGAACTCGCCGAGCGGGCCGACCGGCTGGCGCACGTCCTCACCGGCCGGGGGATCGGGCCGGAGAGCGTCGTCGGCATCCACCTCGAACGCGGTCTCGACCAGATCGTCTCCGTTCTCGCCACGCTCAAGGCGGGCGGGGCCTATCTGCCCCTCGACCCGGCCTACCCCGCCGAGCGGATCGGGTTCATGATCGACGACGCCGCCCCCGGACTGGTCATCACCTCCCGCGCCCTGCCGGGCCCCGCGGCGGACCTGCGGGGAACAGCCGTACCGGTCGAGGACCTGACCGCCGAGGCGGAGCAGACCCCCGGCCACGCGCCGGCCGTCCCCGCGACCGGGGCCGACCACCTCGCCTACGTCATCTACACGTCCGGCTCGACCGGCCGCCCCAAGGGCACGGGCGTGCCCCACCGGGGCCTGCGCGTCGTCCTCGACGCTATGGACTCGGTGCTCGCACTGACCGCCGACGACCGGGTGCTGCACTTCGCCTCCGCGAGCTTCGACGCGTCCGTCTTCGAGATGCTGATGGCCTTCGGCGCCGGAGCCGCCCTGCACCTCGCGCCCATGGACCGGGGCGTGCCCGTGGACCTCACCGCCTTCCTCCAGGAGCAGGCGATCACCGCGCTGGTGCTCCCGCCGTCCGCGCTGGCCGCCCTCGTCGAGGACGCGGACCTGCCCGCCCTGCGGACGGTCTCGGTCGCCGGCGAACCCTGCCCGCCCGCCCTGGCCGCCCGCTGGGCAGCGGGGGACCGGCGCTTCTTCAACCTGTACGGGCCGACCGAGGCGACCATCTGGTCGACCTGGCACCGGGTCACCCCGCAGGACGTGGCAGGTGTACCCATCGGCCGCCCGGTGCCCGGCACGGCGGCGCGCGTCCTGGACGAGGAACTCCGGCCGGTCCCCGACGGGGCGCCCGGTGAACTGTGCGTCGCGGGACCGACGGTCGTCCGTGGCTACCTCGGCCGGCCGGCGCTGACCGCCGAGCGTTTCGTTCCCGACCCCTTCGGCGGGGCGCCGGGCGCACGGCTCTACCGGACCGGTGACCTGGTCCGCCGCAACGAGACGGGCGATCTGGAGTTCCTGGGCCGCCTGGACGGTCAGGTCAAGGTCCGCGGGTTCCGGATCGAGCTCGGCGAGATCGAGCGGACGGTCGCCGCGCACCCCGGGGTCCGGGAAGCGGTGGTCGTCGTCCGCGAGGACATCCCCTCGGCGCCGGCCGTCGTCGCGTACGTGGTCGCCCGGCCCGGCACGGCCCCGGGCACGGAGGAACTGCGCGAGCTGTGCGGGCGCACCCTGCCGCACTACATGGTGCCGTCCCACGTGGTGCTCCTCGACCGGCTGCCGGTGTCCGGAGCGGGGAAGATCGACCGCAAGGCACTGCCGGCGCCCGAGCGGGCCGACACGGGCGACGCGGCGCAGGCCCCGGACGGGCCCCTGGAAGAGGCGATCGCCGAGATCTGGGCCGAGGTGCTCGGCGCCGGAGCCATCGCCAGGAGCGACGACTTCTTCGCGCTCGGCGGCAATTCGCTGAGCGCCACCCAGGTGATCGTCCGCCTCCGGCAGGACTTCGACCTCGCGCTGCCCGTCCGCACGCTCTTCGACAGCACCCGGCTCGGCGACTTCACCGAGGCCGTACGGGCCGCCGCGGACTCCCAGGACTGAGAGCCCGATCGGGCATATTCCGGTTGCGCGGTTGTGGAACCGGGCATCGCATTTTTCCTAAGATGCTGGGTAAGGTCTCGCTAGTTCACTACGACCACAGGGGAACCAGGTCAGTAGGTCCAGGGCTGCGATCCAGCCCGGTCCGAACGCCTGCGGCTGTCCCATCGGCGGGAGAGCGAGTCGCGGTGCGGGGGGAACTTTGTCTGCCTTGGTCAAAGAGGGTGACGGGGATGCGCCGTCGGTCCGGTTCCGCGTTCTGGGACCTGTCGAGATACTGATCGGGGACCGTCCGGTCCCCTTGAGGGCAGGACGTCAGCAGACCGTGCTGTCGATGCTGCTCCTGGAGGCCAACCACGTCGTCGGCACGGACCGCCTGATCGACGCGATCTGGGGGGACGACCCGCCGACGACGGCGGGCAGCCAGATACAGATATGCGTGTCGGCGCTGCGCCGGATCCTGGCCGACGCCGGCGGAATCATCGAGACCCGCGCGCCGGGCTATCTGATCCGGATCGGGGCCGACCAGCTCGACATGCAGGTCTTCGAGGACACGGTGGCCGAGGCCGGCCGGGTCTTCCGCGCCGGATCCCTCGCCGAGGCCGCCGCCCTGCTGCGCGACGCGCTCGCGCTCTGGTCGGGCAACGCGCTGGCCAGCGTCACCAGCCGGCTCGTCCGGGCGAAGGCGGCCCGGCTCGACCAGACCCGGCTGAGCGTCTACGAGGAGTGCGTGGACCGCGAACTCCAGCTGGGCCGGCACCGCGAACTGGTGAGCGAACTGATGACCCTCGTCTCCCAGAACCCCCTGCGCGAGCGGCTGTGCGGCCAGCTCATGCTCGCCCTCTACCGATCCGGCCGGCAGGCCGAGGCGCTGAAGGCGTTCCGCACCGCCCGCGCCGAACTCGTCGATCAGCTGGGCATCGAACCGGGCGAAGAACTGCGGCGACTGGAAAGCGCCATCCTCACCCATGAACCCGGCCTCGACTGGACGGACACCGCCGAGCCCGCCGCGAACACCGGCGGACCCCGCCAACTCATCGCGGCCACCAGCGACTTCACCGGACGTGCGGAACACGTCGGGACCATGGAGCGCGCACTGACGCCTTCCGACCCCGCGGCCGGTCCCTGCGGCGTGGTGCCGATCGTCGTCGTCGCGGGCAAGAACGGCGTGGGCAAGAGCGCCCTGGCCATCCATGTGGCGCACCGGCTCGCCGCCACCCACTTCCCCGACACACAGCTCTACGCGGACCTACGAGGGACCAGGCCCGACCCTGTCTCCAGCGAGGACCTGCTCATGTCCTTCCTGCGGGCCCTGAGCCCGCCCGGCACCAACTTCCCCGACACCGTGGAGGAACGGGCCCGGCTCTACCGCAGCCGCCTCGCCGCCCGGAAGGCGCTGATCGTCCTCGACGACGTCGCCGACGAGGCCCAGGTGCGGATGCTGCTGCCGGGCAGCGCGGGCTGCGCGGTGATCATCACCAGCCGGGTTCGGCTGACCGGTTTCCCCGGCTCCCTGCTGGTCAACGTCGGGCAGTTCGACCAGAGCGAGGCCATCGAACTGCTCGGCAGGGTCGTCGGCGAGGACCGGGTGCGCGCCGAGCCGGCCGCCGCCCGTACCCTCTCCGAGCTGGTGGGAGGCCTTCCGCTGGCGCTGCGCGTCGCCGGGGCCCGGCTCGCCGCCCGCCCGCACTGGACGCTGGCGACCATGGTGCGGCGGCTCGCCGACGAACATCGCCGGCTGGACGAACTGGTCCACGGCGACCTCGCGGTGCGGGCCAGCATCTCGCTGACGTACGGCAGCCTGCCGACCCGCGTGCGGCTGCTCTTCCGGGCTCTGAGCGAGCTGCCGTGGGACACCTTCCCCAGCTGGGTGGCGGCGGCCGTGCTCGACGTCCCGGTACGGGAGGCCGAGGACCTGCTCGACGAACTGGTCGACGCCCACCTCCTCGACTACATCGCGGACGGCGCCTCCGGCAGCGTCTCCTACCGGTTCCACGTGCTGATCCGCATCTTCGCGCGGGAACAGCCGCCCGAGGACCCCTCGGGCGAGACCGACTCCCGGCGGCTCCTTGAACGGGTGTGCGGAGGCTGGCTGTTCCTCACCGAACACGCCCACGGGCTGCTCTACGGAGGCCAGTTCACCCTGCTGCACGGTTCCGCACCGCGCTGGGAGCCCCGCGGCGGATTCCACGAGATCCCCCTGCACGACGCCCTGGGCTGGCTGGAGAGCGAGCGCCTCAACCTGACGGCGGCGGTGCGCCACAGCGCCGCCGCGGGCCTGGACGAGCTGTGCTGGGACCTCGCCAGCACCCTGGTGACCCTCTTCGAGGCCAGGGGCTACTACGAGGACTGGACGGAGACGCACAAGTTCGCGCTCGCCGCGGTCCGGGAGAGCGGCAACCGCCGGGGCACCGCCGCGATCCTGGCCTCCCTCGGTTCCCTGCACGTCACCCGCCGCCAGACCGGCACGGCGCCCGGACTGCTCCAGCAGGCCATGGAACTCTTCGAGGAACTGAACGACCGCCACGGCCGGGCCCTCGTCCTGCGCAGCCAGGCCTCGCTCGACTACCACATGGGCGAGACGCGGCTCTCACTGGCGCGGTACGAGGCCGCCCTCGACGAACTCCGGCAGGTCCGCGACCTGATCGGCGTGGCCCACGTCCTCGTCAACATCGCCCAGCACCAGTTGGACGCCGACGCGCCCGACGAAGCGGTCAAGCAGCTGGACGAGGCGCTCGACATCTGCCGCGCCGTGGGAAGCCGGCGCACCGAGGCCCAGGTCCTGTACCGCCTCGGCCTCGCCCAGCTGGAGCAGGACCGGGTCGACGCGGCCCGCGAGGCGTTCACCACGGTGCTGCTGCTGGTGCGTCGGAACGAGGACCTGGCGGGCGAGAGCTACGCCCGGCTCGGGATGAGCGCGGTGCACCTGAGACTCGGCAACCACCAGACAGCAGAAACGATGCTGCGCCGGACCCTGGAGATCAGCGAGGAGCTGGGCGACACGGTCGCGCAGGGCCGGGCCCTGTTCGAGCTCGGCAGCCTGCTCGCGAAGCGGTCCGACCCGGCCGGGGCCCGCCGGCACCTGGAACGGGCCCTGGCCATCTTCCGGGAGCAGAACCTGCGCCTGTGGGAGGACCGGACGCTGGAGGCCCTGGGCACGACGGCGGGCTGAGCCGGAGAGAGCCCGGGGCCTGGGCCCCGGGCTCCCGCAGAAAGGACCGACCGGACTCAGGTCCAGGGAGTGTCCTCGTCCGGGCGATGGGACGGCGGGGTCACGCCGCTCCCCGGTCCCCCGGCCACGGCCCGCGTCACCGCTGAGGCCGGTGCCGCCGCGGTGGCCATCGCCGGCGCACACACAGCCAGGACGGTCGCGGCCAGCAGAACGGACAGAATGCGCGGGGTACCAGGCATCGTGTGATCCCTTCCAGGTCAGTCAGGTCGATGGTGCGTCGATCGGATGACCGGACGCTAGGCAGCCGTCGTATCGCGGCCGTATTCATGCACTGTCGCCCGCCCATCGTCCAGGCCGCAGGTCGGCGATCGGCCACCGATAGGGGCGTGATAGCCGCCCCTGAAGAATCGGGGTGTCAATCACTGGGATTCATGACAGGGGACACCGTGGACACTGCTCTTTCGGATCCTTCTGCGGCGGTGCGGAAGACGGAACGCCTCTCGGTCTGCGTGTTCTGCGGAGCGCGCCCGGGCACCTCGCCCGAGGCCGCCGGGCTGGCCCGTGAGGCCGGCGCCACGCTGGGACTGAACGGACACGACCTGATCTACGGCTCCGGCGGCGCCGGCCTGATGGGCGAGGTGGCACGCGCCGCGCGGTCCGCCGGATCGCGGGTCACCGGCATCGTGCCGCGCTTCCTCTACGAGCTGGAACGCGCCGACCAGGCCGACGTCGACGAGATGGTCATCACCGAGGACATGTTCGACCGCAAGCGGGAGATGATCCGGCGCTCGGACGCCTTCATCGCCCTCCCCGGCGGCTACGGGACCCTCGACGAGATCCTGGAGGTCGTCTCGCTGAACTACCTCGGCCAGAGCCCCAAGCCGCTCGTGCTCGTCGACCACGACGGCATCTGGGCGCCGCTGAGCGCCCTGTTCGACGCGATCCACGCCGGCGGCTTCACCCGGCCGACCGCCCGGGCGGCCTTCCACCTGGCCGGATCGGCCGCCGAGGCCGTCGCGTTCGTGGAACACCACGCACGGTCCGCCACGGACCCGGTGCGGGTGGGCGCATGACGCCCCCGCGGCAGGCCGCACACCCCGCGTCGGGAGCCGTAGACAGGAAGGCGAACCAGTGACCACCACCGCGCAGATCGGGACCGAGGCGTTGCGCGCCCTGCGGATCGACGGGGCGCGGCTGCTGCGCCGGATCGACGAACTCGCAAGGATCGGGGCCGACCCGCTGGGCGGGGTCACCCGCCCGGCGTTCAGCGCCGAGGACCGCCAGGCCCAGCAGTACGTGCGGGCCGAGGCCGCCGGTGCCGGACTGCGCACCGAGGTCGACCAGGCCGGCAACGTGATCATCCGGCGCGCGCACGACACGGTCCCCGGCCCCGTGGTCCTCATGGGGTCGCACCTGGACACCGTGCTCAACGGCGGGCGGCTGGACGGAGCGTACGGCGTGCTGGCCGCGCTGGAGGTGCTGCAGACCGTCGTCGAAGCGGGTGTCGAGCTCGTCCACGAGCCGGTGGCGGTGGCCTTCGCCAACGAGGAGGGCGCCCTGTTCCCCCAGCCCTTCTGGGGGTCCATGGCGCTGACCGGTCAGACGGACCGGCTCCCGGACGACCCCCGCGACCGGCACGGCGACTCGCTGGCCGGTCCTCTGCACCTGGCCGGCGGCGACCTCGCGCAGCTCGGCAGGGCCGCCTGGCCACCCCGGTCGGTCCGGTCCTACCTCGAACTGCACATCGAACAGGGCCCGGTCCTGGAGGAGTTGAACCTGCCGATCGGGGTGGTCACGGACATCGTCGGACGGGTGGTCTACGACGTTCGGGTGCGCGGTCGCGCGGGGCACGCCGGCACCACGCCGATGGGCCGGCGCCGGGACGCCGCGGTCGCGATGAGCCATGTCGTCATCGCGGCCGAGCGGACCGCGACCACCGCCGGCCGGTGCCGGGTGGCGACCGCGGGATGCGTGACGGTGTCGCCCGGCGCCACCAACGTGATCCCCAGCGAGGCCCGCATCTCCGTGGAGTTCCGCGACGAATCGGCGGCCCGGATCGCCGACGCGGCGACGTCGTTCGTCGCCGAACTCCGGGCGGTCGCCGAGCTCACCGGCTGCGAGATCGTGGCCGAGGAGACCCTGCGCACCGTGCCCGTGCCCACGGACCCCGCACTGCGCGACCTCATCGCCGCCTGCGCGGAGGACCTCGGCCACGGGCACACCAGGCTGCCGAGCGGCGCGGGCCACGACGCGCAGATCGTCGCGGAGGTCGCGCCCACCGGGATGATCTTCGTGCCGAGTCTGAAGGGGCTCAGCCACACCCCGGAGGAGGACACCGCCCCGGCCGACCTCGTGGCCGGCGCGGACGTCCTGCTGCAGGCCGCCCTGGCCCTCGGGGCGGGGGACCGGTGAGAGCGGCGGCCGCCTCCGACCTGCTCCACGTCCCCCGGCCGCTGCCGGACGCCCCCGTACGGCTCATCGCCGTGCCCTACGCCGGGGGAGGGGCGAGCGTCTTCCGGGGATGGGACGGCGGCCTCCCGGACATCGAGATGGCGGCGGTCCGGCTGCCGGGGCGCGAGTCCCGCTTCGCCGACCCTCCCCACACCCGGATGGAGCCGCTCGTGGCCGAACTCGCGGACGGGATCGCGGCGACCGCCGACCGCCCGTACGCCCTGTTCGGCCACAGCATGGGCGCCCGCGTCGCCTTCGAGACCGCGCGCCTGCTCCGCACACTCGGCGGTCCGCAGCCCCGGTACCTCTTCGTCTCCGGCTGCCGGGCGCCCCAACTGCCCCTGCGGCCGCCGACCGGGCATCTGCCGGACCCGGCATTCGTCCGGGAACTGCGGGATCTGGGCGGCGCACCACCGGAGTTCTTCGCCGAACCGGAACTCGTCGAGCTGCTCCTGCCCATGCTGCGCGCCGACTTCGCCGTCCTGGAGTCGTACACGTACACCCCCGCGACGCCCCTGGACCTCCCGGTCCGGGCGTTCTGCGGGGACGCCGATCCGCACATCTCCCCGGCCCAGGCCGACGCCTGGCGCGCGCACACCTCCTCGCGGTTCGCTCTCACCACCGTGGCGGGCGGCCACTTCTATCTCGACGAGCGGCGTGCCGCGCTCCTGGCCACGATCCGGGCCGACCTCCTGCCCTGATAGCCCACCGAAGGAGCGGCGATAGACACCCCCGGCACGCTCCCACCACACACAGGCTCCCGCCCCATCGCTGACTGGAGGGACATGCCCAGCTCCGCGGAAACCGCTGAAGAACGGCGCCGGTCCCTGGACGCGCGGCTGCTGCGCCGCCGGTCCGAACGGGCCACCGGCGCCCGGTCCGGCCGCACCATCCCGCACGCCCCGCGCACCGGACCGCTGCCCGCGTCCTCGGGACAGCGCCGCTTCCTGCTGCTCAACGACCTCGACACGGCCGCCGACGGTGCCGCCGGCACGGGGAACTTCGCCTTCTGGCTGCGGCTGCGCGGCGAGCTGGACCGGGACGCGCTCGAGGGCGCGCTGAACGAGCTGTGCCGCCGCCACGAGGTGCTCCGCACCGTCTTCGCCACGCAGGGCGGCGCTCCCGTACAGATCGTGCGGGACCACGTGCCGACGCCCCTGCCCGTGCACGACCTCGGCGGTGCGGACGACCCGGCCGGCCGGGCGCGGACCGTCGCGGCCGCGTGGGCGCGGGAGGTGTTCCGGCTCGGCACCGACGTGCCCTTCCGCAGGGACCTGATCCGGCTGGGCGAGCGGGACCACGTCCTGCTGCTGAGGATCCATCACATCGCCGCCGACGGCTGGTCCGAGAGCGTGCTCAACCGCGAACTGTCCACGCTCTACAGGGCGTTCCGGCTCGGCGAGCCCTCCCCGCTGCCGCCCCTGCCCGTCCAGTACGCCGACTTCGCGGCCTGGCAGCAGGAGCAGCTCTCCGGCGGGGTGCTCGACCGGGAGACCGACCACTGGGCCCGGGTGCTCGACCGGCCCCCCGCCGCCACCGAACTGCCCTTCGACCGGCCGCCGGCCGCCGACGGCGGTACGGCCGGCGCGGTGCTGCGGATCCCCGTCGGCCGGTCCGCGCACGAGCGTCTGACCGCCCTGTGCACGGCCCACGGCGTCTCGCTGTTCCACGCGCTGCTGGGCGGCTACGCGGCCCTGCTCACCCGCTACTCGGGCCGTACCGACCTCGTGATCGGCGCCCCCGTCGCCAACCGCCAGCACGCCGAGACCGCCGGCCTGATCGGCTTCTTCGTCAACACCGTCGCCCTGCGGATCGACACGTCCGGCAACCCGGCCTTCGGGGAGCTGCTACGCCGCGTCAAGGACGTCGCCCTCGATGCCGCCGACCACCAGACCGCACCGTTCGAGCAGGTCGTCCAGCGGGTCGCGCCGCCCCGGGAGCCGGGCCGCCAGCCGCTGGTGCAGACGATGCTCCAGGTGCACAACACCCCGCAGGAAGCCGTCGAACTCGACGGGCTGCACGTCGAGTACGAGCAGTTGTTCACCGACAGCACCTCCGCGGACCTGGCCGTCAGCTTCGTCGAGACGGACGGGGAACTGGAGGCGCTGTGGGAGTACCGGTCGGAGCTGTTCGACCCCGCGACCGTACGCCGCGTGCACCAGGACCTCTTCGCCCTGATCGACGCGGCCGCGGCGCACCCCGCGCGGGGTGTCGCCGAGCTGGACCTGCTGTCGCGGGCGGAGCGGGAGTGGCTGAGGCGCCGCTCCAGGGGACCGCGCAGGCCCACACCCGACGGCGTACTGGAGCGGTTCGCGGCCCAGGTGCGGCGCACCCCGAAGGACCCGGCCGTGATCTGCGGGCCGGACCGCCTCGACTACGCCGAACTCGCGGACCGGTCCGACGCCCTGGCGCACCACCTGGGCACCCTCGGCGTCGCCGCCGGTGAGGTCGTCGGGATCTGCCTGGAGCGCGGCGCCGACATGGTGGTCGCCGTCCTGGCCGTCCTCAAGGCCGGGGCCGCCTATCTGCCGCTCGACCCCGGGTACCCGGCCGGCCGGCTGCGGCTCATGGCCGACGACGCGGCACCCGCACTGGTCCTCACCCACGCCGCGACGGCGCACGCCCTCGGTCCGCATCCGGTCCGCACCGTACGTCTCGACCTGGCCCGGGAGACTCTCGCGGCCCTGTCCGGCAAGGCCGCGCAGGGCGCGCCTCCCGGACCGCAGGACCTGGCCTACGTCATCTACACCTCCGGCTCGACCGGCCGTCCCAAGGGCGTCGCGGTCCCGCACGGCGGTCTGGCCAACTACCTGGCCTGGGCGGGGGACCTGTACCGCACCACCGGCGGGGGCTCCGTCCTGCACTCCTCGCTGAGCTTCGACCTCACGGTCACCTCGCTCTTCCTGCCGCTGCTGTCCGGCGAGCCCCTCCTCGCGGTCCCCGACGAGCAACCCCTGCCTCTGCTCGCGGCTGTCCTGACCGACCCTCGCCGGGAGCCGGCCATGGTCAAACTGACGCCTTCCCATCTGCGTGCGCTACGCGGCGAGGCCGCCGAGGCCGGTCCGGCCGATGCCGTCGCCGCCTTCGTGATCGGCGGCGAGGTGCTGCCCGCCGACCTCGTCGGGGTGTGGCGCCTGCTCGCCCCACGCGCCCGGTTCTTCAACGAGTACGGGCCGACGGAGGCCGTCGTCGGCTGCTGTGTGCACGAGGCTGCCGAAGGCGCGGACACCGGCGGGGCGGTGCCGATCGGCGTCCCCGTCGACAACACCGAGCTCTACGTCCTCGACCGGGCCGGCAACCAGGTCCGTCCGGGGACCCTGGGCGAGCTGTACATCGGCGGCTCGCAAGTGGTGCGCGGCTACCTCAACCGGCCCGCGCTCACCGCCGAGCGCTTCGTCCCCGACCCCTTCAGCGGCGTACCCGGAAGCCGTCTCTACCGCACCGGCGACCTCGTCCGGTACCTGCCGGACGGCGCCCTGGAACTGATCGGGCGCACCGACGACCAGGTCAAGATCCGCGGTCAGCGGGTGGAGACCGGCGAGGTCGAGTTCGCCCTGCGCAGCTGCGCGGGCGTGGCCGACGCGGTCGTGGTCGCGGGCGGCGCACAAGGCGCGGCCGCCCTCGTCGGCTACTACGTGGCCGAGGCCGAGCCCGGTCCGTCCCCGGAACAACTGCGCGACGCCCTCGCCGAGACCCTGCCCCGGCACATGGTCCCGGCGGTCCTGATGCCGCTCGGCGTCATGCCGCTCACGGAGAACGGGAAGGTCGACCGGGCCGCCCTGCCCGACCCGGACGCCGCCACCGGCCCGGAACCGGAGGCCGAAACCGTCCCCGCCGACCCGGTCGAGGAACGGCTCGCGAAGATCTGGGGGCGGACGCTGGGCCGCCAACGGGTCGGCGTACTCGACGACTTCTTCGACATCGGCGGGCACTCACTGCTCGCCGCCGAGGTGATCGAGGCGATCGGCCGCGCCTGGCCGGGCCTGCCCGTCCGGGGCCTGCTGCGGGAGATCTTCCTGCGCCCGACGGTCCGCGGCTTCGCCCCCGCCGTCAGGACGGCACTCGCCGCCCCGGCCGCCGCGTCCGGCCCCGTACCGTACGAGCGTCCCGAGCGGCCCGGACCGCTGCCGCTGTCACCGGCCCAGGAGAGCCTGCTGGTCCAGGTGGAACTGTCCGGGAGCCCGCACGAGTACCTCGTGCCCCAGGCCCTGCGGCTGCACGGCCCGCTCGACGTACCCGCACTCCGGGCGGCCCTGACCGCCATCACGGACCGGCACGAGGTGCTGCGCTGTCGCTTCCCCCGGGACGCTGACCACTGTCACGCGCTGCCGCCCGGCACGGAACCCGCGCTGGACGAGCACGACCTGCGCCCCCTGCCGCCCGACGCCCGCCCGGCGGCCGTCTCGGCGCTGCTGCACACCGAGGTGACCACCCCGCTGGACCTCGCGGCCGGCCCGCTGCTGAGGGCCCTGCTGATCCGCCAGGCCGACGAGCGCCACCTCCTCTGCCTGACCACCCATCACCTCGTCTTCGACGGGCGGTCCCAGCAGATCCTCTTCACGGCGCTCATGGACGAGTACACCGGAGCACTCCACGGCGGCCGGCCCGCGCCGCGCGGCCCGTCCCCGTCTCCGCAGTACGCCGACCTCGTCGGAGCCCTGCGCCGGCAGGCCGAGAACCCGGCGGACGAGGACCTGGCGTACTGGCGGGAGACCCTGGCCGGGACGCCTGTCCTCGCCCTGCCCACCGACCGGCCGCGCGGGGCCTCCCGCGCGGGCACCGGCCGGGCCACCGAGTTCACGGTGTCCGCCGCCACCGTCACCGCGCTGCGCCGCCTCGCGAAGGACCGCTCCGCCACCCTCTTCATGACCCTGCTCGCCGGACTCCAGTGCATGCTCTCCCGGCACACCGGACAGCGGGACTTCGCAGTCGGCACGTCCGTCGCGGGACGGGGCGTGCCGGAGAGCGGCGACCTCATCGGACTGTTCATCAACCAGGTCGCCCTGCGCGCCGACCTCGCCGGGGACCCCGGCTTCGACGACGTCGTGGGACGCGTCCGGCAGCGCTGCGCGGAGGCGTTCGACCGCGCCGACGTCCCGTTCGACCGGGTGGTCCGCGAAGTGCGCCCCGAACGCGTCGCGGGCGCCAACCCCCTGTTCCAGGTGGCCTTCGAGCTGGCCGACGGCCCGTGGAGCGGGGAGACGGAGACCGGGCTCCGGCTGCGGGAGCACCCCGTGCCCGTGACCGTCTCCAAGTTCGACCTGACGGTGGCGTTCCGCCCCGACGGAGACCGGCTCCTTGGCGAAGTGGAGTACGACATGGCGCTCTTCGACGAACAGCGGGTACGGGGCCTGGCCGACGACCTGGTCCAGGTCCTGGACGCGGCGGCGGCCGATCCGACGGCCCCGGTCAGCACGCTGCCGGCCGTCCGGCCCGACGCGTCGGACGGGCTGACACCGTCCGACGCGGACACCCCGGCAGGAGCCGCTCCCGCCGAGGAGGAACCCACCCACGCCGAACTGCTGGTGGCCGACGCCTACCGCGCCGTGCTGCCGACCGCCGAGTTCGGACCCGACGACGACTTCTTCGCGGTCGGCGGCCACTCGGTGCTCGCCCTGCGCGTGGTCTCACGGCTCCGCAAGGCCCTCGACCTGGACATCCCGCTCGACCTGATGTTCCACCACCCGACCGTACGGACGCTGGCCGAGCAGCTGGAGAACCTGCTGCTCGCCGAGATCGAGGCCCTGCCCGAGCACGAGGCGGCCGCCATCGTCACGGACGGCCGGTCCTAGGGCGCGTGTCGAAAGTCCTGCCTGCCCCGCGGCGCCTGGCACGCACGCTCGCGGCGTTGCCGAAACGCCCTAATAGCTCCGCTATGAGGACGCTCCGGCGCCTTGCGATCGCACGCACCAGGCGCCGCGGGGCCCGCCCTTCGGGCGAACGGCAGGACTTTCGACACACGCCCTAGGGCACGTCCCGCCCGACCCATCCGATCACTCAAGGAGGCGACCATGTCCGAGACCGGCCCCGTCGAGCACTACAAGGTGGTCCTCAACCATGAGGAGCAGTACTCCATCTGGTCCGCGACCCGGCCCAACCCGGCCGGGTGGACCGACGAAGGCACGAGCGGAACCCGCCAGGAGTGCCTGGACCGGATCGAGAAGGTCTGGGTCGACATGCGCCCGTTGAGCATCCGCACCCGCGGCGGGCGATGAGATGACGACACTGCGGGACGCGGAGACCGTACGGGACCTGTCGGACCCGGAGCTGTACCGCACCGGAGACCCCGAGGCGGTCTGGGCGCGGCTGCGCGCCCGCACCCCGGTCTGCTGGACCGAGCGGGCCCACGCGCCCGGCTACTGGTCGGTCACCAGCCACGCACTGGTGTCGCAGGTCCTCAAGAACGCCGCCGTGTACAGCTCGGAGAAGGGCATGCGGCTGGACGCCGACCCGGCGGCGACCGCGGCCAGCGCCGGCAAGATGCTGATCGTCACCGACCCGCCCCGGCACGGGGCGATCCGGCGGATCATCAACTCCAGCTTCACGCCCGCGATGGTGCGCCGGCTGACGGACACCATGCGCCGCACCGCCCGCAGCGTGGTGGCCGAGGCCGTCGCGGCGGGCGAGTGCGACCTCGTCGACGTGGCGTCCCGGCTGCCGCTCTCCGTCATCTGCGACATGCTCGGCGTGCCCGAGGCCGACTGGAACCAGATGCTCGCCCTCACCCGCACCGCCTTCGGCACCAGCGACACCGAGGGCGACGCCCTGCGGCGCAGCGAGGCCCACACCGAGATCCTCGTCTACTACTCCGAGCTGATCCGGCGGCGCCGCAAGGAGCCGGGCGAGGACATCGTCTCCGCCCTGGCGGGCGGCACCCTCGACGGCAGGCCCCTGACCGACACCGAGGTCTACCTCAACTGCGACGGGCTCATCTCCGGCGGCAACGAGACCACCCGGCACGCCACGGTGGGCGGAGTGCTGGCCCTGATGGCCGACCCGGGCGAGTTCGACCGGCTCCGCGCCCGCCCCGAACTCGTCGACACCGCCGTGCAGGAGATCCTGCGTTTCACCAGCCCCGCCCTGCACGTGCTGCGCACCGCCACCCGCGACACCGAACTCGGCGGGCAGCGCATCCGCGAGGGCGACCGGCTGGCCCTGTGGCTCCCGTCGGCCAACCGCGACGAGCAGGTCTTCCCCGACAGCGCCCGCTTCGACGTGGGCCGCACCCCCAACCGGCACCTGGCCTTCGCCGCCGGCACCCACTTCTGCCTCGGCGCGGCCCTGGCCGGACAGGAACTGCGGGTGCTGTTCGAGGAGATCGCCCGAGCCGTCCGCCACGTCGAACCGGCCGGCCCGGTCCGCCGACTGCGCTCCAACCTCGTCTGGGGATACGAGTCCGTACCCGTGCGCATGGAAGGGAAGCAATGAGCGACATAGCCCCACCGGCCGACCGCAGCGGCCGGCTGTCCCCGGCCAAGAGGGCGCTGCTCCAGCGCCGGTTGGCCGGCGGCCGCAGCCGTGCCGACGCGGACCTGAACGCCATCGAGCAGGTGGACCCGGCGCTGCCCGTGCCCGTGTCACCCGCGCAGCGCGGCCTGTGGATCCAGGACCGCTACCTGGAGGGCAACGCCCTCTACAGCGCCAACGAGGCCATGTGGCTGCACGGCCCGCTCCACCTCCCGGCCCTGCGCACCGCCGTGGACCGCCTCGTGGAACGGCACGAGGCCCTGCGGACGATCTTCCCCGGGACATCCGAGCCGCTCCAGATGGTCCGGCCCCCGAGGCCCGGCAGCCTGAAGCTGCTCACCCTGGGCGGCAAGGACAGCGCCGCATGTCGGGAGAGCGCGCTCGAACTGGCCCGGCAGGAGGTGGCGACCCCGTTCGACCTGGCCGCCGGGCCGCTGTTCCGGGTGCTGCTGGTCACCGTCGCCGACGACGAGCACCTGCTGGTGCTCAACATGCACCACATCGTCACCGACGGCTGGTCCTTCGACGTCCTGGCCCGCGACCTCGCCGAGTTCTACACCGCCACCGTCGAGCGGCGCCCGGCCGTCCTGCCCGAGCTGCGGACCGACTACCGCAGCTTCAGCAGCTGGCAGCTCGCCCGGCAGGACCCGGCCCGGCTGGCCGGCCGGCTGGACCACTGGCGCCGCGCGCTCCAGGACATCGCGCCCGTGCTCGACCTGCCCACCGACCGGCCCCGGCCGCCCCGGCAGTCGTACCGGGGCGCCGCGGTCACCGGACGGATCGCGCCGGAGACGGCCGACGGGGTACGCGCTCTCGCGGCGGCCCAGGGAACGACCGTGTTCGCCACCCTGCTGGCCGCCTTCCAGGTCCTGTTGTACCGCTACACCGGCCAGGACAGGTTCGCCGTCGGGACGCTGCTGCACGGGCGGGACCACGCCGATCCGGGGCAACTGGACGACATGGTGGGCCTGTTCGCCTCCACCGCGGCCCTGCCGGCCGACCTCGGCGACCGCCCTCGCTTCGACGCCTTCCTGGCCCGGACGCGCCGCACCGTCATCGAGGCCATCGCCCACCAGGACGTCCCCTTCGACCGGGTCGTCGAGGAACTCGCGCCCCCGCGCGACCTCAGCCGCAACCCCCTCTTCCAGACCTTGTACCAGCACCTGGAACCCGGCGAGAAGCCGTGGACTCTGAGCGGCCTGACCGTGGAGCCGACCCATCTCGGGACCGCCACCTCCAAGGTCGACCTGGGCCTGTTCACCACCGACCGGGGCGCGGACGGCATGCGCGTCGACCTGGTCTTCGCGACGGACCTCTTCGACGCCGCGACGGCCGAGCGGATGCTCGGCCACTTCCTCCACCTGGTGACCGGCATCGTCGCCGACCCGCACGCCCCGGTGGACACCCTGGCCCTCCTGCCCGCCGACGAGTCCGGCACGATCCTGCGGGACTGGAACGCCACCGACGCCGACTACCCCACCGACCGCTGCCTGCACGAACTCTTCGAGGAGCAGGTCGCCCGCACCCCGGACGCGACCGCCGTCGTCACCCCGGACGGGAACGTCAGCTACGCCCAACTGAACGCGCGGGCCAACCAGGTCGCGCACCTGCTGCGCGACCTGGGCGTACGCCCCGACGTGTTCGTCGGCCTGTGCGTCCGGCACAGCGTGGAGATGTTCGTCGGCATCCTCGGCATCCTCAAGGCGGGCGGCGCCTACGTACCGCTGGACCCCGACCACCCGGCCGACCGTCTCGCGTACGTCCTCCAGGACTCCGCGGCACCGATCGTCCTGACCCAGCGCGCCGTCCGCGACCGGCTGCCCGGGACGGCCGCGCAGGTCGTCCTCCTCGACGGCGACCGGCCCTCGGAACAGCCGGAGCACAACCCGGGACGGACCGCACTGCCCGGCGATCTCGTCTACGCCATCTACACCTCCGGCTCCACCGGGCGCCCCAAGGGCGTCCTCATCACCCACCGAGGACTGAACAACTACCTGGTCTGGGCGGTGCGCGGCTACGGCCTCGACGGCAGCTCCGGTGCGCCGATGCTGGGCTCGATCGCCTTCGACCTGTCCGTGCCCAACTTCCTCCTGCCGTTCATCGGCGGCCGCGACGTCACCCTGCTGCCGGAGGACCGCAGCCTCGAAGGACTCGCCGAACTGCTGCGCCGGCCCGGCGACTTCAGCCTGCTGAAGATCACCCCCGCCCATCTCGACGTGCTGCGCGCCCACCTCGACGGCCCGCACCGCGCCGAGGACCCCCTCACCTCCGTACGGACCTTCGTGGTCGGCGCCGACGAGGTGAAACCGGAGACGGCCGCGGCCTGGCAGCGGATCGCTCCGGGCGCGCGGACGATCAACGAGTACGGGCCCACCGAGACGGTCGTCGGCTGCTCCGTCTACGAGATCCCGGCCGACGGCGCCCCGCGCTCCGTCGTACCGATCGGAAAGCCGATCGCCAACACCCAGATGTACGTCCTGGACGACCACCTCAACCCCGTGCCGCCCGGCGTGACCGGCGAGTTGTACATCGGCGGCGACGGCGTGGCCAGGGGATACCTGAACCGCCCGGCGCTCACCGCCGAGAAGTTCCTGCCGGACCCGCACAGCACCACCCCCGGCGCCCGCTTCTACCGGACCGGCGACCGGGCCCGCTTCCGCCCCGACGGGAACCTGGAGTTCCTCGGCCGCTTCGACCACCAGGTCAAGATCCGCGGCTACCGGATCGAACCGGGCGAGGTCGAGACCGTACTGCTGTCGCACCCCTCGATCACCGAAGCCGTCGTGGCCGTCCGCGAGGACAACCCTGGCGAAAGGCGGCTCGTGGGCTACGTCGTGCCGGCCGGAGCCGACCGGCCCAACCCCGCCGAGCTGCGGGACTTCCTGCGACAGTCGCTCCCCGAGTACCTGGTGCCCGCGGTCATCGTGATCCTCGACGAACTCCCGCTGAGCAACGGCGGAAAGGTCGACCGGCGGCTCCTGCCGCCGCCCTCCGGCCTCCGCGCCGAGACGGCCGCACCCGCCGTGGAGCCGAGCGAGGGACCGGAACGGATCCTCGCCGGCATCTGGGCCGACGTCCTCGGCCTGGACCACGTCGGCGCGCACGACAACTTCTTCGACGCCGGCGGCGACTCGCTGCTTGCCCTGCGTGTGGTCGCCCGCGCCAGGGAGGCCGGCCTCGCCCTGCGGCCCAGGACCGTCTTCGAGTGCCAGACCCTCGCCCGGCTGGCCGAGGCCGCCACCCCCTGCGACCCCGCGGCCCTCCCGTCCGGGACGGGCGACGCCGCCTCCGCGGAGACCGGCGAGGCGGGCTTCACCCCGCTGCAACGCTGGTTCCTCGAAGCACCGCTCGACCACGCGAACCACGTGGCCACCGAACTCGTCGAGCTCGACTGGACCCCGCCGGCGGCCGACCTGGAATCCCTGCTGCACCGGATCACCGCCCACCACGAAGCCCTGCGCCTGCGGCTGGACCACGGACCGGACGGAACGCCGCGCCTGCGCACGGCGGCCCGCGAGGACGCGGTCCTGCTGCGGGAGACCGACCTGACCGGCACCACCCCCGAGCAGCGGACCGCCGCGACCCGCCGGACCGCCGAGGAACTGGCCGCTGCCATCGACCCGGCCCACGGCCCCCTGCTCCAGGCCGCGCTGCTGCGCACCGGCACGGGCACCGACCGGCTGCTCCTCGCCCTCCACCACCTGGGCACCGACGGGGTGTCGTGGCGGATCCTCATGGACGACCTGTCGGACGGCTGGCAGCGGCTGCGCGACGGGACACCGGCCGAACCACCGGCGCCCGCCGTACCCGTCTCCGTATGGACCCGCGCCCTCGCCGGACTCGCGGCCTCGGACG
The DNA here is from genome assembly GCF_042799415.1 of Streptomyces sp. NPDC057694. Lineage (NCBI taxonomy): Bacteria > Bacillati > Actinomycetota > Actinomycetes > Kitasatosporales > Streptomycetaceae > Streptomyces > Streptomyces sp. NPDC057694. The sequence goes on along the minus strand of NZ_JBHVIX010000001.1, from coordinate 743,031 downwards.
CCGTCGCCGCCGAGGCGGAGTTCTGGGAGCGGCAGGACGCCGGACCCGTCCTGCCGCCCGACGTGCCCCACGGCCCGACCGGACCGAACCGCACCTCCTCGTGCCGGACCGTCACCCACCGCGTCTCCCGCGAGCGGACCGAGACGCTGATCGCCCGCACCGCGCGGGGCGAGGGCACCGTGGCCCAGCAACTGCTCGCCGCGCTGGCCCTGTCGGTCGCCGACGAAGGCACCGGCGACGACGTTCTCGTCGAGGTCGACGGGCACGGCAGGGACGCCGGCCACACGGGCCTCGACCTGTCCCGCACGGTGGGCTGGCTCGCCGTCCGCCACCCGCTGCGCCTGACCGTCCCGCAAGGACCGGACAGTCCCGACGCACGGCGCGCGGCCCTGGTCGCGCAGGCGGCCCGGGTGCCCGGCGACGGGCTCGGCCACGGACTCCTGCGGTACCTCGGCCCCGACACGGCCGTCCGGGAACGGCTGGCCCGCGCGCGGCGGCCGGACATCGCCTTCAACTACCTGGGGCGGTACCGCTCGCAGAGCGCGGCCGCGCCCGGCTGGCGCTGGCTGACGGACACCCCGGAGCTGACGGCCCCCGACGAGGAGCGCGGACACCTGCTGGAACTCGTCGCCGCCGTGGTGGACGGGGAACTGCGGCTGAACTGGACGTACTCGGCCCACCACCACCAGGAGTCCACCGTCCGGCGGATCGCCGACGCCCACCTGCGCCACCTTTTCGACGCGAAGGCGGCGTCATGAGGAGCGCCCCGGGCGGCCGACGGCACCAGGTGCTCGCGCTGGAGTTCACCGGACTGCCCGAGGACCAGAAGCTCGACCGCCTCACCAAGGAGACGGACTGCGTACGCGTCGACCCCCTCACCGTGGACCGCACCGGCTCTCTCGGCCTCCCCGCGCTGGCGGCCCGCGTCCGGGACGGCCTCACGGACGGCCCGCCCGGATTCGTGCTGGCGTACTGCACGGCCGCCCCGCTGGCGCTGCATGTGGCCGAGGCGTGCCGGCAGCGGTTCGGGACGGCGGCCCCGCACGCCGTGCTGTTCGACCCGGACCCCGGGTCGTCGGCGTACCTCCTCCAGGAGTTCGCCGTGCTGTGCGGGAACCTCGGGGTCGACGCGGGCGCCGCGTCGGCCCGGGCGGCCGGTCTGCGCGGCGACGCCCTGCTGACGGCGCTGCGGGCCGAACTCCTGGCGCTGAAGGACGACCTGACGGCGGCCTACGGCGGGGACGAGGACGCCGAGGAGCTCGTCGAGCACCTCCTCACCCGCTACTGCGTCTGGCTGGCCTTCCTCGCCGCGGGGCCCGCGGCCGGCCCGGTCCCCGTCACCGGCCCCGTCACGGTGATCACCGGCAGGGATGCCGTCGACCTCACCGGCCTGGTGACCGACCCGTCCGGTGTGACGGTCCACCACTGCGCGACGAACGGCGGTCCGCTGCTGCTGAGCGAGGCCGCGGACACCACGCTGCGAGCCGTCGTGGCGGGAGCGCGATAGCTCGGGAGCGACGAGAAGGGGGCTGCCGGCCGGCAGCCCCCTTCTCGTGTCGCGCCGTACGGATCAGAGCACGGGCGCCGCACAGCGGGCCGCGAGACCGGCCACCGTCGGGGACTCGAAGACGGTCGCCGGATCCAGCCGGATCCCCTGGCTCCGCAGCTGCTTGACCATCGTCATGGCCAGCAGCGAGGTGCCGCCGATGGTGAAGAAGTCCTCCTCCGCGCCGACCTGCGTCAGCCCCAGCACCGACGCCCACACCTCCGCGAACTGTTTCTCCGCCGGCGACTCGGGCAGCCGTCCGGCGGGCACCCGCTCACCGAGTCGTTCCTCGGCGAGGGCGGTGAGCCCGGCGCGGTCGAGCTTGCCGTTGCGGGTCAGCGGGAAGCCGTCCAGACGCAGATAGATGTTGGGGACCTGGTACGCGGCGAGCAGCCGGGCCACATGGGCCCTGACCTCAGCCGGATCGGGGTCGCCGTCCGCGACGTAGCAGCACAGGAGCTGGTCGGGCGGTGTGCCGCGCACGAGCACGGCGGCGTCGCGCACCTGCGGACAGCTCTTCGCGGCGCCCTCCACCTCCTCCAGCTCGATGCGGAAACCGCGTATCTTCACCTGGCTGTCGACCCGCCCCTGGAACTCCAGCATCCAGCCGTGCGACGGTACGTCGATCAGCCGGGCCAGATCCCCGGACCGGTACACCCGCTCCACCGTGCCGTCGGGCAGCGCCAGTTCACCGAAGGCCCGCTCGGTGGCAGCCGCAGACTGGTAGCGCTGGGCCAGTCCGTCCCCGGCGATCAGGAGTTCACCGGTGCCGCCCGGTGCGCACAGCGCGCCCTCGCCGTCGACGACGTACATCCGGTAGTTGGGCAGCGGCACACCGATCGGGATCTGGCCGGAGTCCGCCGCCGGGTCGACCACGACCTCCGTGGCGTTGACGGTGGCCTCCGTCGGTCCGTAGATGTTGTTGAGCAGTGCGGGGGAGCGCACGATCCGGTGCCAGTGGCGGGTGTGGTGGTAGTGCAGCGTCTCACCGCCGATGATGATCCACCGCAGGGCGGGCAGCTCGCGCAGGGCGGGCTCCTGGTCGGCGGCCTCGCGCAGGTGGTGCCAGTGGGCGGTGACCACGTCCAGGTGCGTGATCCGTTCCCGGCGCAGCCACGCGAGCATCGCGAACGGGTCCTGCAACTCGGCCGCGGGCACGGGCAGCAGGCAGGCCCCCGTCACCCAGGCGGGGAAGATCTGCTGGACCGACGGGTCGAAGGTCAGCGGCGCGTTCTGGCAGAGCCGGTCCGAGGCCAGCACCTCGTGCCGGGAGACGAACCAGTGCACGAAGTTCAGCAGACTGTGCTCGCTGATGCGTACGCCCTTGGGACGGCCGGTGGTGCCGGAGGTGTAGATGATGTAGCAGGTGCGCTCGGGGTCGTACGGGACGGCCTCGTACGTGGGCGCGGGTTCACCGGAGCTGTCGCCGCCGGTGTCGCCGTCGCTGTCGAGGACACCGCGTACGGTGATGTCCTCCGGCAGCCAGTCCAGCGCGTCGAGTTCGTCCGAGGAGGCGAGCACCGCGGCGATCCCGGCGTCCTGGACGATGAACTCCAGCCGGGACACCGGGTCGGTGACGTCGACCGGGACATAGCCGCAGCCGGCCTTGAGGGCGGCGAGCATTCCTACGTAGGGGTGGACGGTCCGGTTGGCGGTGACCGCCACGATGCTGCCGGGCGCCACCCCGGACCGCCGCAGGAAGCCGCTGAACCGGTCCGACCGCTCGTCGAGTTCGCGGTAGGTCAGTTCCACGCCCGCGGCGGACACGGCGGGCCGGTCCGGGTGGGCCGCGACGGCAGCCCCGATCCAGGCCAGCAGCCCCCCTTCGAAGGGAACGCGGCGCTCTGTGCGGTTGAACTCCGACCAGGCGGTCCAGGACGCAACGGGGGGAGTGGGGGAAGGGGGAACGGACGGTGGGGCGTTCATCGTGCGGAACCTCCTTGGACCGGCACGGCGGGGGACGCCTCGCCGAGCACCTGGGCGACCCGTTCGAGACCGGTGGTGAACTCCTCGGCGTCGCCGCCGAATCCGATCCGCATCCGGTCCGGACGGCCGAAGCACCGGCCGGGCACGACCAGGACGCCGTGCCGCTGGAGCAGTGATTCGCAGGCGTCCGTCACATCGGGGACTCCGGGGAACCGGGGGAAGGCGGAGACGCCGCCCACCGGCGTCGGGCAGGTGACCAGACCGTCGTGGACGGCCGCCCACTCCAGCAGTGCCGCGCGGTTCTTCCGGGCGAGATCGAGCCGGGGAAGCAGCACCCGGTCGGCGTCCCGCAGCACTCGCAGGGCGAGCAGTTCGTTCAGCGGCGAGGTGGAGATCGTGGTGTAGTCGCGGATCCGGACCATCTCGGTGAGCAGCCGCGTCTCGGCGACGCACCAGCCGACCCGTATGCCCGGCAGGCCGTAGGCCTTGGAGAGTGTGCCCGTCAGCACGACCCGGTCCTGCGCAAGCCCTTCGGCCTCGGTCGGCGCCGTGACGGGGGGACCGTCGTGGACCAGCTCGCCGAAGGCCGCGTCCCAGAAGAGATGGCAGTCGTGACGGGCCAGCATCCCGGCGAGCCGGCGCCGCCCGGCCGCGTCCAGGCACGCGCCGGTGGGGTTGTGCGGGAAGTTGACCACGACGGCCCGGGTACGGGGCGTCAACTGCCGCTCCAGCAGGTCGAGGTCGGGCCGGAAGTCGTCCTCCTCCCGCAGCTCCCACACCCGCAGCCGCGCACCGGCGGCCTCCGCCACGGCGGACAGGGCGTGGTAGACGGGATCCAGTACGACGACCTCGTCGCCCGGACGCAGCAGCGCCGACAGGGCGAGGAAGATCCCCTCCGTCGAGCCGTGCGTCATCATCACCGCGTCGGCCCGGCCCGGAGCGAAACGCGCGGCGACGGTCTCGCGCAGCTCCTCGCAGCCGGTCGACGGGCTGTCCCGGAAGATGACGTCGTCCAGCTCCGACGTCTCCAGGCCGAGCAGTTCACGCAGTTCGCCGAGCGTGTAGTTGAGAACACCCGAGCTGGAGATGTCGAGGGACGCGTCGAAGTACCGCTCACGCAGCCAGTCCTCCAGGGGGGCCGCGGAAATATCGCCCAGGCTCATGGCTCAGCCGACCACCCTGCTCGTCGCCGTCGGCCTCTCGGCCCGGGTGCGCCGCAGGTCGGTGACGACGTTGACCCGCTTCAGCCAGCGGTCCTTCCCGTCGAAGCTGGCGCGGAAGGGGCGGCGGCCGTGGACGACGTTGCGGTTGTCGATGAAGCACACGTCACCGGCTCCGAGAACCACCTCGTACGTGTTGTCGTCCAGGTGCTCGATCAGGGCGTCCATGGCACGGACCGCCTCGGGATCGTCCTCGTCGGCCACGGTGAAGTCGCGGTCTATGCGCAGCACCGGAGCGTCCCCGGGCCCGCTCAGCAGCGCGACCTTCTCCCGGCCGTGCGCGGAGTCCGCGGGGGTGCTGTGCGACGGGTCGGGATGGATGGTGAACCGCTTCTGCGCCAGGACGCGCACGACGTCCTGCGGCAGCGACGCGGGATCGGCGCACGACAGTGTGGTGGGTATGTCACCGCGGTCGCGCAGGCAGAACAGCCCGACATGGTCGGCCCTGTTCTCCGAGAACGCGTCCTCGGTGTGCCACCCCAGCTCCCGTTCGCTGCTGGCACTGACCAGGCTGTGTTCCAGTCCGCGCACCGGCAGTACATCGGTGACGATCCTGCCGTCCTGCTGCGTCCCCCACCCGATCGGGTCGCCGAGCAGAGCCGCGTACAGCACGAGCAGGAAGCCGTAGGGGCCGCTGGCCACGGTGTCCGCGTCCCGCCAGACCGCCGGCGTGGGCTCCAGCCACGGTTCGACGGTGTTGCCGGACACGACGAACGCGTGCTTGCGGTCGTCGAGCCGTGCGGCGTTCGCCGCCCGGCGGACGGAGGACGGCAGGTCGTGCGCCAGCACCGGCGCGTCGGCGAGAAACCCTTCGTCGTGCGCGTTCGGGTAGGCCTCGGCACAGGTCTTCGCCAGCGTGAACGCCCCGGCCGCCTCGTCCGGGGTGAGAAGGTGCCGCACGACACGGCCCCGGTCGGCGGACGGTCCGGACCGTCCGGACGATGACGTCGAGTCCTCCGTGTCCCGGTCCTCAAAGACATCGACATGACTCACCATCTGGCAACTCCTCGACTCGGCTGTCACGGGCGCAGCCAGCGTGGCGACGGCGACTATCGATGTCCCTTCCGGCGCATATCGAACCGCCACCACCCCACGGACCGGGCCGCATCCGCCGTACGCGCGGCAGCCGAAAGCACGCCCTGGGCATGCTTGCCCTGGGCGTGCTTCTTCCGCGCGGGACGAGCGCCGAGTCGGCGCAGCCGCCTGGCTCGCCGCGGGAGGGCGTGGTCACGCAGCGGCAAGCGAAGCCCGGCCGGCGGACGGAACGACTCGCAGGGGTCAGTTCCGTCGCGTGGCGCCGCGGGCGACCGACGACAGCAGGGAACCGATCGCAATCCCGATGGCCAGGTAGACGGCCGCGGTGCCGAGCTTCGCGTCCAGGGGGAGGCCCGTGGTGAAGGGCAGCAGCACCAGGACGGCCGTGACCAGCGCGATGATCCAGGTGAAGAAGCGTCCCGGGCGCGGCGTCGCCGTGATGAGCAGTTGCAGGAGGGCCGTGGCGGCCAGGGCTCCCAAGGCGGCGCCGATGGCGAGGGAACCGGTCGACGCGTCGCCCATGGCCCCGTCGCCCTCGGGAGCGAAGACGGCGATCCCCAGGACACCGCGGACCAGCATGAGGACGACCACCGCCGTGAGCGCGGCCACCACGGCCGTCATCGCGCCGCCCGCCCACAACTTGGCGGCGTCCAGGCGGGGTTCGGGTGGAGGAGCGGGATTCTGCGCAGGGACCGGTGATCTGCCGTACGGGGTTTCCTGCTGTCCGTAAGGCCTGTTCGAGGGATCCACGTGGGTCCCGCTCCTCTCGGCGTCGAATTGCGGTGCCGGACGATGCCTCGGCGGTCAGGTGAGCAGCTTGGTCTTTGCCTGCTTGAATTCCTCGTCCGTGAGTGAACCGGATTTGTGGAGTTCCGCGAGCTTGGCCAGTTCGTCGGTTCCGCTGGTCTTCGTGTCGGCTTCGCCGGCGGTCTTTCGGATGTAGTCCTGGAAGGCCGACTCCCTCTCCTTCGCCTGCTTCACATCGCGTTGTCCCATACTGCGGCCTCGCACGATCACGTAGACGAGGACTCCGAGGAACGGAAGCACGATGCAGAAGATGAGCCAGCCCGCTTTGCCCCAGCCGCTCAGCTCGTCGTCGCGAAAGATGTCCATCACGATACGGAAGAGCAGGAAGAGCCACATGACCCATAGGAAGAAGTAGAGCATCGTGAGGAAGACGTCGAGGAGCGGATAATTTTCCATGTCTGCCTCTTTCTTCCGGGAGTGGAGGTGCTGAGAAGTATCCCCCGAGTTTCATGATTCTGCATTCCGGCAGGGCTGTGCCGGATTCGTGCATATACCTGCGAAGGCCGGGGTGTTGTGGGTCCGCTTTCTCGGCCCGAGGCGGCCGGGGATTCGGGAGTCTGCCGCCGTCCTCCGGGGGAGGCGCGACTACCTGGTGGGCCGTGGCCCGCGTAGGGTCGCGGCATGGCCGATGATCAGGTGGAGCCCGGGCGGCGAGGACGGGGGCGCCCGCGCGAGGAGCGGGTCACCCGCGCCGTGCTGGACGCCGTCGTCGAGCTGGTCGCCGAGCAGGGGATGGGCGCGCTGACCATGGACGCCGTCGCGTCCCGCGCCGGGGTGAGCAAGCCTGCCATGTACCGGCGCTGGCCCACCAAACAGGACCTCGTCATCGCAGCCGCCGAGTCACGGATCGGGCCGCTCGACGTGCCCGACATGGATGACTTCCGGGCTGAACTGCGCGCGGTCCTCACCGCCCGGATGGAGGCGTACAGGCAGCCCGGGATCGACCGGTTGCTCGCCGGGGTGATCGGCGCGTCGGCCGAACAGGGCTTTGTGCGCGAGGCGTTCGTCGCCTACGCGGCACGGGTGACGAGCGAGACCCGGCACGTGCTGGAGCGGGGCATCGCGCGCGGTGACGTACGGGCGGACGCCGATCTTTCCGCCGCGACGACCCTGGTCGCCTCCTCGCTGCTGTTCCGCCTGGTCGTGGAGCAGCAGCGGCCGGACGAGTCGCTGGTCGAGTCGATGGTGGACCTGGTGGGCCGGGCGGTCGCCGTCCCGGCGTGACATGACGGCATGAATCCTCTACGTGTCCGGCGCGTCGTCGCCGGACACGGCACCGGCATGCCCGCAGGTACCCGAAGGGGTCCTCACGAAATCACCTCCCCCCGACCCCTTGCCCCGTCAGGACGCAATATCGATACTGCCGGTTACGTAATAAGTGTCTCCGAGCTCGCTGTCGGGAGGACTCCCTCATGCACGACGTCGCCTCTGCCACCGTGGCCGATCCCAAGCCCGTACTGGACAAGCCCCTGATGCACTACGGCCGCCGCACCCTGGAACGCCTCGCGCCGGGTGCCGAGCAGGCCGCCTACCGGCACTTCGAGGTCAGCCCGCTCACCCCGCACTTCGGCGCCGTGCTCAGCGGCATCGACCTGACCGAGAAGATCTCCGGCGCACTCGCCGAGGAGCTGCGCCAGGCACTGCTGGAGTGGAAGGTGATCTTCTTCCGGGGGCAGACGGGCTTCACCGCGGAACACCAGCTCGCACTGTCCGGTGTCTGGGGCCCGCCGGAGCCCAATCCGTTCTTCGCGCGGACCGGCACCCCGGGCATCTCCCGGCTCGCCAAGGACGCCAAAGCGGCAGGAAACAAGAACATCTGGCACAGCGACCACTCGTTCATGGCCAACCCGTCGCTCGGCGCGGTGCTGCGCGCCGTGGAGGTGCCCGCAGCCGGCGGCGACACCATGTGGGCCGACATGGGCGCCGCCTACGACAACCTGCCCGCAGACCTCAAGCAGCGCATCGAGGGCCTGACCGCCGTCCACGACTGGGAAGCCAGCTGGGGCGCCCTGATGAACGACGAGCAGAAGGCCGCCTTCCGCGCGGACTGGCCGCAGGTCGAACACCCCGTCGTTGTGCGCCACCCGCGCAGCGGCCGCAGGACGCTGTACGTGAACGAGCCCTTCACCCGGTACATCAAGGGCTTGTCCGAGGCGGAGAACCGGGAGCTGCTCGACATCCTCGTCCTGCAGGCCCGCATCCCCGAGTTCCAGATCCGCTTCCACTGGGAGCCGGACTCCATCGCCGTCTGGGACAACATCGCCGTCCAGCACTACGCGGTCAACGACTACTTCCCGCAGCGCCGGGTGATGGAGCGCATCGCCATCGCCGGGGTCCCGCTCGCATGACCGCCGCACCCACCCTGCCGGACACGATGGCCGGGGCCGTCGGCGGCGGCGAGCGGCGCGCCTGGACGGTGACCGCGCTGCTCGTCGTCTTCATGATGGTCAACTTCGCGGACAAGTCCGTCCTCGGCCTCGCCGCCGACGAGATCCGGGCCGATCTGCATCTGAGCGCGACTCAGTTCGGACTCGCCAACAGCGCGTTCTTCCTGCTGTTCTCCGTCGCCGCGATCGTCGTGGGAATCGCCGCCGACCGCGTCTCGCCCAAGCTGCTGCTCCTGGTCATGGCCGTGCTGTGGTCCGTGGCGCAGGTCCCGGCCGCGATCGGCGGCGGGCTCGCGGTCCTCGTGGGCTCGCGGGTGTTCCTGGGCGCGGCGGAGGGACCGGCCTTCCCGGTCGCGCAGCAGGCAACGCTGTCGTGGTTCCCCGACCGCCGGCGCAATCTGCCGGGGGCGCTCATCACCGTCGGCATCACGCTCGGCGTGATCGTCTCGGCGCCCACCCTGACCTGGCTGATCCAGCGGCACGGCTGGCGTTCGGCGCTGTGGGTCCTCGCTGCGGCTGGAGCGTTGTGGGCGCTCGCATGGCTGGCGCTGGGGGCGGACAGCCCCCGGTCGCGGGAGACCCGGGCCGGTGACACCCCCGGGCCGCACATCCCGTACCGGCGGATCTTCGCGAGCCACACCTGGATCGGCACCACCGTCGCCTACTTCACCAGCTACTGGACCGTCGCCCTGATGCTGGTCTGGCTGCCGTCCTATCTGCGCAACGCCCTGGACTACTCGGCGGACACTGCCGGCGTCGTCATCGTCGCGCCCTGGGCGGTCGGCGCCGTCGTCCTGTTCGGACAGGCGTGGCTGACCGGGCGGCTCATGCGGCGTGGCGCGGGCAGTCGTACCGCCCGCGGCCGGGTGGGCGCGGGGATGCTCGCGATCGGGGCGGTCTGCATGCTGCTCACACCGCTGGCCGACGCGCGAGGGCCGCAGACCGCGCTGATCGCCCTGGGCTTCGGCTTCGGCGGCGCGTACGCCACCGTCGCCGCGACCACGGTCGCCGAACTCGCCCCGCCGTCCCGCAGCGGCGGCGCCCTCGGCCTGATGAACGCCCTCGTGACCGTGGCCGGGCTGCTCGCCCCGGCGGCTGTCGGGGCGCTGGTCGACGCCCAGGGGGACGCGGGCTACCGGCACGCGGTGCTGCTGTCCGGCGTACTGATCGCGATCGGCGCAGTCGTCGCGTACGTCCTGATCGACCCGGAACGAGACCGGGCCCGTCTCGCCACCTGAACATCCGTCCCCCCACTAGGAGTTGCTCAGTGAGTACCGCATCCGCACTCGACACCACCCCCTTGGACCAGGCGGTCCGCGATCTGCGCGAGCACGCCGGAAGCTGGACGGCGACCGCCCTGCCCGAGCGGATCGCGCTCCTGGAGCGGATGCTGCCGCGGATCGCCGCCGAGGCCCCCGGCATGGTCGCCGACGCGGCCGCCGCGAAGGGCTACGCCGCCGACTCGGCGTGGGCCGCCGAGGACTGGGCCTCCGCGCCGTGGGCCCTCGCCCAGAGCGTCGGCGCCCAACTGCACGTGCTGCGCCGCATCGCCGCGGGCCGAACTCCCGTACCGGAGAAGGCGGTACGCGACCACGACGGCCGTACCGTCGTCGACGTTTTCCCGGCCACAGGCTCCGACCGGCTGCTCCTGAACGGCTTCACCGCCCAGGTGTGGACACGGCCCGGCACCACGCGCGAGCAGGTCCTCGCCCGCGCCGCCGGGGAGTACCGGGTCCGTCCCGGCGAACCCGCCGTCGCCCTGGTGCTCGGCGCGGGGAACATCGCCGCGATCACCCCGCTCGACATCCTGCACAAGCTGTACGCCGAGGGGCAGGTGGTCCTCGCCAAGATGAACCCGGTCAACGCCTATCTGCGGCCTCGTTTCGAGGCGGTGTTCAGCGAGTTCATGGAGAGGGGCTGGCTCCGCTTCATCGACGGCGGCGCCGCGGAAGGTGCGTACCTCACCACTCACGACGGCATCGACACCATCCACGTCACGGGCAGCGAACGCACCCACGACGCCATCGTGTGGGGTACGGACGAAAACGCCGAGGAGCGCAGGAGGACCGACACCCCGCTCAACGACAAGCCGTTCACCAGCGAGCTGGGCGGCGTCAGCCCGTGCATCGTGACGCCTGGGCCGTGGAGCGCGGCCGACTTCCGCTTCCAGGCAGAGCACATCGTCACCAGCAAGCTCAACAACTCCGGCCACAACTGCGTCGCCAGCCAGCTCCTGCTCGTGCCCCGACACTGGGACGGCACCGAGCGCCTCCTCGCCGAGATCCGCCACGTCCTGCGCGAACTTCCGCAGCGCGGCGACTACTACCCCGGCGCCGCCGACCGCGTCACCGCCGCCACCCACGATCACCCCGAGGCCGAGAGCTACGGCGACGAGCCCGGCTGCCGCGTCCTCGTGCCGGACATCAGCGACCCCGACGACCCCATGCTCACCGTCGAGGTGTTCGCCAGCGCGCTCGGCGTGGTGCGCCTCCCCGGCGAGGACGCTCCCCAGTTCCTGCGCGCCGCAACGGAGTTCGCCAACGACAAGCTGCCCGGCACCCTCGGCGCGACGCTGCTCGTGCACCCGCGCACCGAACGCGCCCACCGCGCCGCCGTCGACGAAGCGATCTCCTCGCTGCGCTACGGCACGCTCGGCGTCAACTGCTGGTCGGCGTTCGGCTTCCTGCTCGGGTACACGCCCTGGGGCGCGCACCCCGGCCACACCCGCCAGGACATCGGCAGCGGTATCGGCTTCGTACACAACGCCTTCCTGCTGGAGGACGTCGAGAAGACGGTGCTGCGCGCGCCGTTCGCGCCCGCACCGCGCGGCCTGTTCACCGGCTCGCCCTCGCTGTCACCCCGCCCGCCGTACTACGTCACCAACCGCACGGGACGTACGACGATGGAGCGCCTGACGGCATACGCCGCCGACGGGAAGGCGCGGCGGCTGCCCGGCATCTTCGCGTCCGCCCTGCGCGGCTAGGAGTCATCGCGACTGGCGTGATCACTGGGCCGTCGAGCGGGACGGCGATCGTGGAGCGTCGGGGGCCGGACGGGATTCCTGCACTTCCCCGGTTCCGGTGCGGCCCTTGGTGAGGACCGAGGTGTCGCGCTACGGGAGTCCCGGGGGATTGACCTGGGATGCGGTGACCGCCTCGCCTGCCAAGTGCCAGCGTTTGACGGCCTTGCCGTAGGTACCGTTGTCGATCAGTTCGCTGATCGCCCGGCTCAGGGGGGTGGCGAGCCCGTTGCCCTTCTTGGTCGTGGCGGCTATCCAGCCTTCGCGGCCGGGCCCCGCCCCGGAGTAGGTGCCGACGATCTCGGTCTGGCCGGCATCGGCGACGTGGTAGGCCACCGACGGATTGGAGCCGAGGTAGGCGTCGATCCGGCCCGAGCGCAGGGCCAGATAGACATCGCTCTGCGTCTGGTAGTACTTGACGGTCACCGGCTTCCTGCCCGCGCGGGTGTTGTCCTGGCTCCACCGCGTGATCAGCTTCTCCTGGTTGGTCCCCGGATGCACCGCGACGGTGCGGCCTGCCACGTCTTTCGGGCCCCGTACAGTCAAGTCGCTTCCCTTCAGCGCCTCGAAGGCCACCTTGTCCTGGCGGTAGGAGGCGAAGTCGTACTTGCGCTTGCGTTCTTCGGTATCGGTGATGTTGGCGATGGCCACGTCGTACTTGCCGCTGTCCAGGCCGACGAACATGTTCTCCCAGGACACCGTGTGCAGCCGCAGCTCGAGCCCCAGGACGTCGGCGACGAGGCGGGCGAGATCCGGCTCCATGCCGATGACGGTCTTGTTGTCGGTCGCGTAGAAGCTCAGGGGAGGCGCGAGACCGGCGAAGGTCACGACCTCCAGAGTCCCCCGGTCCCGGACGGCCTTCGGAACCGTCGAGGCGATCGATTCGGTCCGGTGCGTGCGTATGGGGCGGAGGCCGGCTTCCTTGCTGATGTCGCCGACGCCGTCGGACGCCCTGCCGGTGGGGGAGTCGGCGTCCGGAGGGTTGGCACAGGAGGAGAGGGCGAGAGCCGTGAGGCAGAGCGACACGGCCAGAGCCCGTACGGAGCGGAGACGAGACACACGTGTTCCTTGAGGGTTCGAGAGCGGGACCGCAGGACGAGAGGTGCTACAGGACTTTGGAGAGGAAGGCGCGAGCCCGCGGGTGCCGCGGGTCGTCCAGGACCGCGGAGGGGGGACCCTGTTCGACGATGACGCCGTCGTGCATGAAGACGACGGTGTCGGCCACCCGCCGGGCGAACTCGATCTCGTGCGTGACCACGATCATCGTGGTGCCGGCGCGGGCCAAGTCCTCGATGACGTCGAGTACTTCGTCGACCAGTTCGGGGTCGAGTGCCGAGGTGGGCTCGTCGAAGAGCAGCACTTTCGGCTTCAGGACGAGCGCCCGAGCGATCGCCACCCGTTGCTGCTGACCGCCGGACAGCCGGCGCGGATACGTGTGAGCCTTGTCCGCGAGGCCGACCCGCGCCAGGAGCGCGTGCGCCTGGCGCAGCAATTCCGCGCGACGTGCTCGCCCGGCTGCGAGCGGCGCCTCCATGAGGTTTTCCAGGACGGTCAGATGAGGGAAGAGGTTGAAGTTCTGGAAGACGAAACCGACCTTCGCGCGCTGCCGCAGGATCTCCTTCTCCGCGAGTTCGTGAAGACGTGTGCCGGATCTGCGGTAGCCGATCAGCTCGCCGTCGATGGTGACCCACCCTCGATCGGCCCGCTCCAGATGGTTCACCACCCGCAACAGCGTCGACTTGCCCGAGCCCGACGGCCCCAGAAGGGCGGCCACTTCCCCGGTGCGCACCTGAAGGTCCACGCCGCGCAGGACCTGGAGGGGGCCGAAGCTCTTGTGGACGCCTCGCACGTCCACGGTCAGGTCGCTCATCGGGGGCTGCCGATCGCCAGGGCGTCGCGGTGACGCGAGCCAGAGGTGAGGTCGCGCAGAACACGCCGTGCGCGCTGGAGGGGAGTGGGCGGCGGAGTGCGGTCGAGGCCGCGGGCGAGCCGCCGCTCCACGTAGTACTGGGCCACCGACAGGACGGACGTCAGGGCCACGTACCACGTGGTGGCGACGAGCAGGAGCGGGATCACCCGGCTGTTGCGGCTGTAGATGACCTGCACCTGGTAGAACAGCTCGCCGATGGCCATGACGTAGACCACCGATGTGCCCTTGAGGAGGCTGATGATCTCGCTGACGGCCGTGGGCAGGAGGGAGCGCAGGGCCTGCGGCAGGATGATCCGGCGTATCTGGCGCAGGCGGGGAATACCCAGGGCGGCCGCGGCCTCCCACTGCCCGTGGTCCACGGCGATGACACCGCCTCGTACGATCTCGGCACAGTAGGCGGCCTGGTGCAGTGACAGCCCGATGACGGCCGCTCCCATCGTGCCGATGAGCGTGTTGCTGTCCACCGAGACGAGAACGGGGCCGAAGGGGATGCCGGCCCCCAACTCCCGGTACAGAGCGCCCAGGTTGAACCAGAAGACGAGCTGCACGATCATCGGGATGGAGCGGAAGACCCAGATGTACGTCCAGGCGACCGTCCGCAGCACGGGGCTGTGCGAGAGCCGCATGAACGCGAGCACCGTGCCGAGCGTGAAGCCCAACAGCGTTGCGTACAGGGTGAGTTGGAGGGTCACGGCGACCGCGTTCACGATCGCCTCGGACAGCAGATACGACGCGAAGACCCGCCACTCCCAGACCGGGTTCGTGAGCAGGCCGTGGGTGAACTGTGCCGTGAGCACCAGGACAGCGAGGGACGCGACCCAGCGGGTGTAGTGACGCGCGGGTACCACGTGCAGCGTCTCGGTCTCGTCGAGAGTCTTGCTCTCGGCGACGCGGTCGGCGACGCGGTCCGCGACGGTGTCGGGCTTACGTGGGACGGCGTCGGCGTCGCTCCGGCGAGGCGCCCCCTCCGTGGGCGGGGGATCGGTTCGGCGTGCCATGGCGTACTCCTTGTCGGTTGCCGGCGGTGCGGGAGCGACCGGCGTTCGTGCCGGTCCGTGGTCTGTGGTGTGCGGCCTTCGCGCGGCGGTGCTCCCGGCGGCTGCGGGGAGGGGAGCGCACGTCCGTCCGCGGGTCGCCTCAGGTTCGGGTCCGGGCCGTCGCGGACCATGTCGCCAGCGACGCGGCCACGGCGGCGGCGACGGGGGAGCAGAGCAGGAGGGCCGGTGTGCCGAGCGCATCGGCCAGTGCGGCCCCACCGAAGGAGCCCGCGGCGAATCCGACGGTGGTCATGCTGTTGGCCCAGCCCTGTACCTCGTGGTCGGCGCCGGGCGGTGTCGCCGCTCCGAGGTCGGTGAAGAAGCGGGCGAAGACCGAACCGGTGGCGAGGCCGGCCGGGACACTGACCGCGGCCACCGCCAGGGGGCCCAGGAACATGGCCGCGCCGATCGCGCTCGTACCGGTGGCCAGCAGCAGGAGCAGTACCGGAAGCCGGGTGATGCCGGAGCCGGGCAGTCTGCCCAGAACCAGAGCGCCGATGATGCTGCCCACGGAGAGGCCCGCCAGGAGCAGTCCGCTGAAGGCGGCCGCGTTCTGCTGCTGTGCGTAGACGGGCAGCGACACCTCCGTGGCCGCCAGGGCCGTGCAGAAGAAGAACTGTGCGCCGAACAGGCTCACCAGCGGAGCGCCCCCGAGGCGGCGGGCGCGCCGGGGCAGCGGCGAGGACGGCGGCGCGTGGTGCGGCAGGCCCGACAGCAGGACGACCGCGAGCGTCATCAGTAGGCCGGTGAGGACCAGGGGGAGTACAGGGGTGAGGGAAGTACTGAGCCAACTGGCCATGAGGGGACCGGTGATCAGGGTCAGGTCCATCAGGGCGGATTCCAGGGCGTTGGCGGAGGAGCGGCCGCGGCCGCGGTCCACCGCGGTCCAGTGGGAGCGCAGCAGAATGCTGGCCGGCGGGAAGAAGGTGCCCATGAGCGCCGCCGCGGCGAGGACGATCGCGAAAGGCGCGGAGACGGCCGCGGCCACCGCGATCCCCGTGAGCCCGGCCAGGTAGCCGGCCAGACAGGTCCGTAGCACCGCGGGTGCTCCGTGCCGGGCGATACGACGACCGCGAGCCGGGCTGCCGGCCGCGTTCGTGGCGAGCATCACCGCGACGACGGCGCCGGCCTGGGCGTAGGAGTAGACCGGCGAGACGAGCAGCAGCGTGCTGACGGGAAACATGCTGATCGGCCACTTGGACACCAGGCTGGCAACGGCGAGCCGGGTGGCCCCCGGGGCGGCCAGGACCTCCCGGTAGGTGGCCACGAGGCCCCCGGGCGGGTGTGCGGGCGTGGAGGTGTGGGCCGATGAGTCCGGGGACATCGGTTCAGGCATGTGAGGAGGCCGCGGTCGCGGCGTCGGTGCCGTCCACGGCTGCGGCGGGCCGCGTCTCCACCCGCACCAGGGACCTGATGCGGGCCAGTGTGGCAAGGACGGTGTCGGAGTCGGGACCGTGGACCGCGGCGCTGAAGGGGATGCTGACGTTGTCGTGTGTGGCGGGTACGTGCTCGCCCGGCGCGTAACCGAGTTCCACGCTGTCGACTCCGGGCAGGCGGGCCGCCTCCTCGGCCCCGTGCACCGCGACGAGGGGGCCGGGGCCCTGCTCGTTGTGCACGACGGCCGAACCGAACCGGACGGGAAAGACGACGGGCTTCTCGACAAGCGCCGGGCGCTGCCCGAGGTAGCAGGCGATCGTGTCGTGGAAGGGCCGCAGTCCGCCGTGCGCGATCCACAGGTCGACGGCGGGGCCCCCGGACAGCCGCGCGCCCACCTCGATGAGGAACTCGCCGTCGTCGGCGCACTTGACCTCGGTGTGGCTGGGACCGCGCCGGATGCCGAAGGCGCTCAGCACGCCGCGCGTGTAGGTCTCGACACGGGCGAAGTCGGGGTGCTCCGGGCCGATCTGGACGATGTCCCACAGCGGGAAGTCGTAGTCGGCGTCGTCGGGCCGCAGGTACTCCCAGATGTCCACCAGGCGGTGCTCGCCGTGCGCGCTGAAGAAGTTGACGGCGAACTCGCGTCCTCGCACGTAGCGTTCGACGAGCCATTCGCGCACGGGCTCGCGGTACACGTCGTGGGTGACGGGTGGGCCCTGGGCGTCGAGGTCGGCGGCGGTGGAGAAGACACGTACGCCCTGTGAGCCTGCCCCCAGCGTGGGTTTGACGATCACGGGGAAGCCCACCTCGTGCGCAGCGGCCGCGATGTCGCTCCGCGAACGGACGAGCCGGAACTCCGGGATCCGGACGCCTGCCTGCGCGGCGTGCTCACGCATGGCTGCCTTGTTCCGGCGGGCCCAGGCGAGGGTGTGGTCGTTGCCCGGCAGGCCGAGCCGGTCGGCCAGCACATCGGTGAGGTGGACCCCGGCCTCCAGGCAGGGCACCACGGCCCGGGCATCGACGCCGGCGGCGGTGATGAGGCGATGCGCCTCGTGCGGGTCGGCCGGGTACAGACTGAGATCGTCACCTTCCGCGTGCCCGGGCAGGGAGGCCAGATAGTCGTGTGTGTAGAGGGATACGACGGAGAAGCCGAGGTCACGGGCAGCCGCCTTGAAGGGGCGTCCCTGCCGCACCGGGTCTACCAGGATGATCGCGGGTGCGCTGATGGTCATGGGCGCCTCTCCTCGATGCTCGGACGGCCGCCGCTCTCGCGAACGGCCTTGCGCTGTCCGGGAATTCTGTCGGTTGGGCGGAGCCCGGGGGCACGTACCCGCAGACGGTCTGAAAGGGCGGTACGACTGCCCGCTCGTGCAGAAACCCTCGCCCTTAAGGCCGCATCCGGATTTCTGCCACCGGCCGGAATACAGCCGGCCGTATCGGCGGCGCACGCACAGGTTCGACGGCCGGTCGTCCGGGCAAGATGACAACGCTGTCGAGCAGGCGTGCCGGCAGTGGCCCCGATGTCCGGAAGTCGCGCCGCTCCGAATTCGGGGCGGCGCAAAACGTGTGCTGAAGGAACCCGAAACCAACGGAAAACAAACTCCGCGGCACCGTGCGGCTGTGCATATGACCAAGACTGATAGGGCTAACGGGTTTTTGCGGCACGGCAGTTGTGGTGAGGTCATCCGACACTTCCAGCCACGATCCGACGTTTCACGTCAACTTGAAAGGTAACCATCAGTCGCCAGTCCACTACGGGGCTGTCGGCGCCTAGCATCTGCGGGCAGTACGGGGGATTCACCGGATCCACTTGAAAGCAAAGGACGTACATGTCTCGGCGCTACCCCACCCTGTGCAGCGACGCACCTCTTCGCCTGCTGCAGGAGCAGCCGACCGACCACATGGCACAAACACCGGCGTCTGTCATCTCCGTCGTTCTGCACGGGGGCGACCCGCTCACCCGTGCCGGAGTCGTCGCCCACATAGGGCACCGGCCTTCCATGACGCTGATATCCGATGCGAGCCGAACCCTCGACGATCCCACCCAGGCCGTGGCGCTGGTGCTGGACCACGAGCTGGACGCGGAGTCCGTCGCCAAACTCCGCAAGCTGGCCACGGACTACGGCAAACGCGTCGTGCTGGTGGCGGGCGAACTGGACGAGGAGCGGCTGAACTTGGTGATCGAAGCCAGGATCTCCTCCGTCGTCTGGCGCCACCAGGCCACCCCCGCGCGGCTGGTGAAGGCGATCGAGGCGACGGCCAGGAACGAGGGAGACATGCCCGGAGACCTCCTGCACCGACTCCTCGCCCACCTCGAACGCCAAGCGCAGGGGACGGTGTTGAGCACCGTGGCGACCGGCCGCCCCACGGGGCGCGAACTGAACGTCCTGGAGCTGGTCTCGCACGGCCTGGGCACCAAGGAGATCGCCGAGAAGCTCAGCTACTCCGAGCGCACCATCAAAGGGATCCTGCACGATGCCATGACACGCCTGCACCTGCGCAATCGGGCCCATGCCGTGGCCTACGCGATCCGCGAGGGCTACCTGTGACGGACCGCCCCGGCCTTCCGCACAAGCGCCGCCCCGCGTGAGAGCCCACACGTGTGACCCCGACATGTGCGCCGGCAGGTCGGCGACAACGGACTGCGGCGGGCCGCCGCAAAACAAAAGGGCCGTCACCGGACGACACCAAACCGGGGAGCGGAGAAGCGTTCGGGACACAAGAGGGCCAACAAACCACCCACCC
>NZ_JBHVIX010000001.1:709928-723992 GCF_042799415.1 Streptomyces sp. NPDC057694 | reverse complement strand
GGGAGGCAGACAGCCGGCCCCCGCGCCGCGCCCCCCCCCAGGCCGGGAGCCCGGCGACGTGTCAGGACCGCAGGAGCGCCAGCAACTCACCGCGCAGCGCGCTGTCGTCGCCGAACGCGCCCAGGAACGCGGTCGACGTCATCTCGGCGCTCGTCTTGATGCCGCGCATCGTCATGCAGAGGTGCTCGCCCTTGGCCAGCACCGCCACGTCCCGGGCGCCCGTGACGTCCGCCACCTCCTGGGCTATGCCGGTGACCAGCCGCTCCTGCACCTGAAGCCGGTGAGCGTGGCGGTGCGCCACGCGGGCGAACTTCGAGAGGCCCAGCAGGCGGCTCGTGGGGCGGTAGGCGATGTCGATCGAGCAGTTGAAGGGCAGGAGGTGATGCTCGCACAGCGACCACACCCGGATGTCCGAGACCACCACCATCTGGCTGGTGGTCGTGGTCTCGAAGAGGGTGTCGATGGTCCCGGGGTCGTAGTCGACGAACTCGCGCCACCAGCGAGCGAAACGTTCGGGCGTCTGCCGCAGCCCGTCCCGGTCGGGATCCTCACCGATCTCCTTGAGCAGCCGGTGCGCGAGATCGACCAGCGGATCGTCCCCGCTCTCCTCGTCCCCGGTCCGCGGTTCGACAGTGTTCACGGTCACTTCAGACACCTCTCTTGTGTCCCCAGACCAGCGTGTGCAGCCGGGTGGTCACGTTCCATCCCCGGTCGATGACCGAGGAGACGAGTTCCTGCATGTGTTTGTCGATGTCGTCCGGGCTCTGTCCCTCGGGCATGACCCAGACGGATTCGATGCCGAAGTCGGCGGCGAGCACACTCACCTCGTCAAGGTCCGCGACGGTGCGGCAGACGAACTTGAACGTGGTGTCCGGCGTGGTGGCGAACCGGCGCAGCGCCTGCGGCACGATGCGCCGTCGGGCCGGATCTCCGGAGTGCGCCAGCTTCGGCGAGACGTTGAAACGCACACCCGGCCGTACCAGCCGGCTGTCCGGGACACGGGTTCCGTTGGTTTCGAACTCCACCTCCATCCCCGCGTCCAGCAGCGTCTCGACCAGAGGCAGCAACCGTGCCTGCTGACTGAGCGGCTCCCCGCCCGAGATGACGATGAGGTCGACCCCGAGAGCCGTCAGCTCCTCGGCGACCGAGGAGACAGGCCGCCGGTGCAACTCGACCTTGGGGTCGTAGCTGACGCCGCTGTCGCTGACGCCCTGCCAGTCCCACGTGTAGGGGGTGTCACACCAGCGGCAGGACAGGTTGCAGCCGCCGAGCCGCAGGAAGCCGCATCTGCGGCCGAGCGACCGTCCTTCTCCTTGGACGGCCTCAAGTGGGGCCGAAGATCTCGTTGACGACGAGTTCCGGTTCCACGGGGCACCACCTCCTCTTCAGTTCGGGCATGCGCCGGTTGCGGGTGAGGGTGAGGACTGCAAGGAGCGGGCCCGGAGGTCAGGGCCGGTACTCCGCCCACGTCTTGGGCGTCTCGGAGACGCGGACCGAGGTCAGCTCGGGAAAGTCCTTCTCCCACTGCGCGTACATCCACACCGCCAGGTTCTCCGCGGTCGGGTTCTGGTCGACGACGTCGTTGAGGTGGCGGTGATCCAGAGTGTCGTCGAGCCACTTCTTGAACACCGAGAGGTCGCCGTAGTCGCGGACGAACCCGACGGGCGTCAACGCGTGCCGCTCGGCGCTCAGTTCGAGCTCCACCGCGTAGTTGTGGCCGTGCAGTCGCGCACACTGGTGGTCTTCGTGCAGGCCGTCGAGCCGGTGACTGGCGGAGAACTCGAAACGCTTGGTGATACGCAGGGTCATGACGGGAGGGAGACCTTTCGTCTGAGGATGGGGCGCCCCGGATGGCCGGGGGCGCTCACGAGAAGGACGCGGTGGCGTCGGGGAGGACACCGAGCTTCTCCAGCACCGAGCGGCGCGAGACGACGGGCTCGAATGCGGAGTCCCCGCCGACCGGCGGGGCCAGCGGCTCGATGAGCGTGTCGGGGTCGGACTCGAAGAAGAACACCAAGGACAGCAGTTCCTCGTGCGGGGCGCTCGGACTGGGCGCCAGCACGCGATGGCGCAGCGCCCGCCAGCGGCCGTTCGTCCAGAGCTCCATCAGATCGCCGAGGTTCACCACCAGCGCCTCGGGGTCGTACGGCGGCGCGAACCAGCCGTCGGCCTCGTTCCAGGCCTGCAGACCGCCCACGCCCTGCTGACGGCTGAGGATGGTGAAGGTGCCGAGATCGGTGTGCGGACCGTTGCGCAGCTGCCCGCTCGCCACCGCACCCACGGTGGCCAGTGACGGGTACCAGCTCACGTTCTGGGTCCAGGTGGCGTGACCGGCACGGCGGGTGAAGAAGTCCCCGGGCAGCCCCAGCACCTCGGCGAACAGCGCGTTCACGCCGCGAGCCACGCGCTCCATGTGGGCGGTGTAGGCCTCGGTGGCCCGGCGCAGTCCGGGCAGCACCGCGTCGGGCCACCGGTTGCGCGGGTAGCAGTAGCGGTCGATCGCCTCGTCGCCCGAACGGTACGAGGGGCCGGCGTAGAAGGACTCGTGCAGGTCGGGTGCCGCCACCGGCTCCTCGCCCGCCTCGCGAGGCACCCCCACGCCTCCGCCGGGATGCATCTCCAGCCAGCCGCTCTCGTACGGGGCGCCGATGGCATATGGCTCCTTCGCCTCGCGCGGCAGAGCGAAGAACTCCTTGCCCTGCGAACGGAGTTCGGTCATCGCGTCGGGCGGCACGCCGTGTCCCTTCAGCAGGAACATGCCGGTCTCGCGCAGGGCCAGGTCCAGTGCCGTGGCGGTGGCTTGCCGCTCCTGGTCGGAGGCGGTGGGCCAGGCGCCGAGGTCGACGGTCGGGATGGCGCTGTTCATGGGGGGCTCCTTTCGTACGGTGCGGTGTTCTCGTACGGTGAGGTGTTGGTTCTCGTCAGCCGTGAAGAGTCGCGTCGACGGATGCGCCGAGGATGTCGACGCCCTGGTCCAACTCGGCGTCGGAGACGGTGAGCGGCGGCAAGAGCTTGACCACGGAGCCGTCCGCTCCCGATGTCTCGACCAGGAGCCCGCGCCGGAACGCCTCGGCGGACACCTGCGCCGCGATGGCGCCGGCCCTGTCACCGTGGGACCGGAAGTCGAGCCCCGCGGCGAGGCCCCGTCCCTTCACGGTGGGTGCGCCGTCGTGATACCCGCGGGTGATCTCGCCGAGTGCGGTGGCGAGCCGTTCGCCGGAGCGCCGCACGGCCTTCTCCAGGTCGTTGCCGGACCAGTAGGCACGCAGTGCGGCGGCGCCGGTCACGAACGCCGGGCCCACACCACGGAACGTGCCGTTGTGGTCGCCCGGCTTCCAGACGTCGAGCTCCGGGCGGATCAGCGTCAGCGCCAGCGGCAGGCCGTAGCCGCCGATCGACTTGGACAGACACACCATGTCCGGCACGATGCCGGCGTCCTCGAAGCTGAAGAACGGGCCGACCCGACCGCAGCCCATCTGCACGTCGTCGACGATCAGCAGCACCCCGTGGCGGCGGCACACCGCCGCCAGAGCACGCAGCCAGTCGTCCTCCGCGGCGTGCACCCCGCCCTCGCCCTGCACCGTCTCGACGATCACGGCGGCGGGCTTGTCGAGTCCGCTCCCGCTGTCGCCGATCATGCGGTCCAGAAGTTCGGGGGCGCTGCCCGGGTAGCCGTCGTAGGGCATGGAGACGGCATGCCCCAGTGGCACACCGGCCGCGGCCCGCTTGGCGGCGTTGCCGCTCACGGCCAGGGCGCCGAGCGTCATGCCGTGGAAGGAGTTGGTGAAGCCGACCACGGTGGTGCGGCCGGTCACGCGCCGGGCGAGTTTGAGTGCGGCCTCGACCGCGTTCGTTCCCCCGGGGCCGGGGAACACCACGCGGTAGTCCAGCGCCCTGGGCGCCAGGACGGTCTCGTGGAGCGTGGTCAGGAAACGGCGTCGGGCGACGGTGAACATGTCCAGGGAGTGCGCGACCCCGTCCCGGGCGATGTAGTCCATCAGGGCCCTCTTCAGAACGGGCGGGTTGTGGCCGTAGTTCAGTGCGCCGGCGCCGGCGAAGAAGTCCAGGTAGCGGCGGCCGTCCTCGTCGTAGAGCCAGCTTCCCTGGGCGTGGTCGAACACCACGGGCCAGGTACGGCTGTAGCTGCGGACCTCGGATTCCATCTGTTCAAACGCGTTCATCAGATGTCCTTCGTGCATACCCCCGCCTTGAGGCGGGTGAGGGAACGAGGGTCCTGCGAAGCAGGGTGGGAAGAGCCGCTCCGCCCAGGGCGCGATTCAGCAGGGAACGGCCTTCAGGCCGACGCCGAGGGCGCTCTCGAGGCGGCGTAGACAGTGGGGTCGTGGACACCGGCCGCGACGAATGCTTCGCGGCGCTCGACGCAGGACGCACACCTCCCGCAGTGCACCTCCTCACCGCGGAAACAGGTCCAGGTGTCCTCGAACGGCACGGAGAGCTGATCGCCGAGGGCGATGACCTCACGCTTGAGCAGCCGGGCCAGGGGCGCGATCAGGTCCAGGTCCGGGTGGGCGTGACCGCGGGTCGCGATGCGCTCCATGGCGAGGAAGGCGTCCAGGAATTCGAGCGATGTGTCCGATGGGCCTATGTCCTCCGCCATGATCCCGAAGGCGACGGCTTCGGCCCGCTCCACGACGGCCAGCGCGAACGCCGCCGAGAGCAACAGGGCGTTTCGGTTGGGGACGATGTTGGGACGGCCGGGGACCGCGACCTCACTGTCGGCCTGTCCGCCGCCGGCCGCGCCCTCGTCCGGGACATCGACGGCGGAGTCCGTGAGGGAGGAGCCGCGCAGTACTCCGCGGGCGCCGCCGAGATCGGCTTCCTCGTACGGGGCGCCGAGGCGGCGGGCGGCCAGCCGGGCACAGTCGAGTTCGCGTCGGTGGCGCTGCCCGTAGTCGATGCCGAGCAGGTGCAGGTCGTGGCCCTGCGCCCGCAACTGGTACGCCATGGTGACGGAGTCGATTCCGCCGGACACCACCGCAATGATCTTTGACACGCGTCGTCCTCACTTCGTCAGTGCACCAAGAAGATGACCGGCCGCCCGGTCTCGTCGGCGCCGTCACCCATGCTGCGTCGCCGGGGGCGGTGGGGGACATGTCCGGCGGTACGGGCGCCCAAGATCTGTCCGTCGTCCTCTCGTGCAGCCGTGCCCGCCGGACGGACAACATCGGGTGGCCGAGCGGACACTCGTCGGCGCGAGAGCCGGCGCGGCCACGTGGGGCCCGTCGAGGGGCGACAGCCGCGCGGAGCACGACGAAGGCCCGGACACCATGGGTGTGTCCGGGCCTTCGTGGTGCTCCGGCCGGTCAGTCCCCGGCGGTGAGCTGGGCCCGGAGAACGAACCAGTGCCGGGCCAGATGGATGCCCTCCTGCGCGGTCGCCCGCGTGACGTAGCGATCGAAGGCCTCGCGATCGGACGCGGTGTCGTAGTCCTCGAAGATCGGCACCATCTGCAGGAACCGGTCCAGGTCTTCAGGAGTGTGGAAGAACTCGTCGTAGGAGAACTCGCGCTCGTAGTCGACGGTGAAACCCGCGTCCTCAAGCCTGCGACGCTCCTCCAGCGCCACTGGCGTCCCGGCCCAGCGTCCGTACAACTGGCCCCGGCCGAACGTCTCCTTCAACGTCCGCACATCCCGCTCACCGATACCCAGATAGACCACTGATCCGCCGCGGCGCAGCACCCGGCGGAACTCCTCCGGGAACAACGGACCGCGCCGCGAGGTGACCACATCGAAGGTTCCGGCGGGGAAGCCGGTGGCCGAGGCGTCCCCGACCGCGAACCGGACATGGTCCAGTCCCGATGCGGCCCGGTGGCGTTCGGCCGACGCCAGCATTTCCGGGGACAGATCCAGCCCGTCCACTCGCCCGAACGAGGGGGCGACGCCCAGCAGGTTCAGGCCATCGGCGCAGCCGACATCCAGCAACGTGCCTGTGGCCGAGCCGAGTTCGTGCACCAGGGCATCGAATTCCTCCTCCGGATCCCCTTGTGGATAGGAGGTGGTGCGGCGCGCACCGCTGGAGTACCCACCGAACTTCTCGGCGACCTTGGAGTAGAACCCCTGCTGCTCCGTCATGATCTGCCCTTCGCTCAACCGTCGAGGTGTGGAACAGTCCATGCTTTCGAGCGCCCGCTCCATCCTGAAGGGCCCACCGTTCGGACCTGCGCGATCCGGAGGGCGACCAGACAGTCACCCCCACTGCCCGAGCGGGCATGAGCCGAGGCTGGTCGGACTGCGCAGGCGGACGCCGTGCGTGCCGTGACCGGCGCGGCGGCCTCGGGCGGGAGGGGAGGCGGCGCGGCTGTCGCCGGCGGGCAGCACGGCACGATATCTCCCGCAACGCTGTTGCTGTTGATGGCTCAGGGCGACGTTGCCGTCGACGCCGGAGGCCGAGCGTGGCAGTTCCAACTGGAGGGGCTCGCTGCTGCTCTTGAGGTGGACATCGGCAGTCGGCGTGAACATTTCCCAGCCCGCCGTGGTCAGTTCGAAACCGGTGGAGCCATCGGTGATCGTGCGATCAGGGTTCCGGAACGTCGGGTGCAGGTGGTGGACGACCCTGGCGACAGCGTGAGGAGTCAGGTGCCGCCCGTCAACGGCGGCGCGGCAGCCTTGGCGCTGCCGGCCTGGGCCCCCGACGAAGAACTCGACGAACTGCTGAGGGCGAACTCGACCCCGATGTTCTGGGGATCGGGGGTCCGGTGCGTGCGGAAGACGGCCGGGTGATCGCGGCCATCAGCATCGCGGCCCTTTCTCACGGGGTGCTGCGCCGAGCGAGTCGCCACCGAAGCCTTTCCATCGGTAGCCGGGCAGCCAGCCCGCGATCGGCTAGTGTTTCGGCCCGCCCGAGTACGGGGCGCAGCGGTCACTCTTTCCCGTCTCGCCCGCTTCACAACAAACACTCCCACCGTCCGCCTCCGCGGTCCGCTGACTCGCGTCGTGGCTCAGCGCGCGCCAGGCAGGTCCTGCGCGGTCTACCTCGGGGCACCCGTGGACCCTGGCTCTCAAAGCATGCGTATCACTGCATCGCGGAACCGGCTGAGCAGAGGAGGGGCGGACGGCACATGCGGCGGGGTATCAGTCCGGCGGCATCGGCCCTGCGCCGTCGGGCTCTGCCGGTGCGGAATCACGCGCACGTCGCACGCGGTGTCGGCTGCTGGGTGACCCGAGTCCTTGGTGATCTGCGCTCTCGGCCCGCCGGCGTTGCATCGGGTCGGTGAAGGAGGACGCGCAGAGCCGGTCGAGCTGGTCCAGGTAGTCGTGCACCAGAGTCTGCCGGTCCGGCGGGCAGACCGCCGCCAGGTCCAGCAGCAGGGCCCGCAGGCGTCGCACCACCTGTATCGCACCTGAGCCGTAGGAGAGGATCTCGTCCAGGGCCAGGCTCAGTAGCGAGTCCCATCCGGGTGCGGGATAGGTGATCCGTGCCCGTCCCTGGCTGTCGGTGACCGTTCCGGGGCCCAATGGACGCCGCGCCAGCCGCTGCAGGATGTCGTCCAGTTGATCCAGGCTCTGCACCGCGGTCGTGGGGTCGTTGACGGCCGGGGAAAGCGCCCGGATGGCGATGTCCACGATCAGCCGCACACCGTAAGCCGGGTCCTGCTCGATGGTTCGGGAGGCACCCACGCGCACCAGACGCCCCACTTTTGCCCCGATGCCGGAGGAAGCCTTGCCGTGGACGGTGGCCAGGGCGGTTCCGGTCGCCAGGAAGTCACCCACAGCCGGGTGGATACGGATCGTCAGGTCCCCGGACTCCGCCAGCCGCGACAGCCTGTCGAGGTCGAATGCCTGCAGCACGCCCGGGGCTTCGCTGTGCCGGACAAGGACGCCGGGGTCCCTGTCCGGTGACACGGCAGGGGGCGGCGCGTCGGCCGCCGCGACAGGGGTCGAAGGGTAGGTCTGCTCGATCGCCACTCTCATCTGTGCGCTGACCGCACGCACCAGACCCCCGGGGGTCGTCGCGGCACGAAGCGTCACCAGTAGCCGCAAGAACAGCACCGCGCTGACCAGGGTCATCACCACCGCCAGGGTGACCGACAACCTGGGCACATCATCCGAGGTGACCTGACTCAGGACCACCAGCGCGTACATGAACGTGGCCACGAAGATGCCGAACAGTCGCGGGAATCGGCCGAAGTACGTCAGTGCCGCGAACAGGCGCGGCGACATCCCCTGGATCGTCTGGATCACCAGAGTGATCGCCGTGAAGACGAAGCCGGTGAGGGTGATCATTCCCGCGGCGATGGCGCCCAGCGTCGCCTGCGCCGTACCGGCGTCGTAGTTCAGCGCACCGGAGGGGTCGTGGCCCTGCTCAAGTCGCGGCAGCACAAGGCCCACCACGACGCCGAGCGCGACAACGGCCATCGCCGTGGACCACCCCGGACTGCGCGGTTTCAGCGGGCGGGGCCGGTTGCCGCGGCCCGGCCGGGCACGCGGCGCGCTGGTGGTCATGGAAGCATTATCCGTGCAGCGGACGCGTGTCCGTCCGGTTCGATCCGCGTGCCGGCGAGGACAGGGCACCGCTGGAGGTCGACATCGACAGCAGCACTGGCGTTGTACGGAGTTGGTCCGCGTCCGGGGCACGGCAGTGGTTCGCCGAGCTGGAACTGGATGTCGAACTCCCGGATACCGACTTCGTGGTGCCGCCCGATGCCCGACCCGATCCTTCGTTCTTCTGAATCGTCATTCAGCTGCACTGGGTGCGGTCAGGAGAATGCACAGGTGGGGTTCGCGCCCCGGGGGGTGTCGCACGACCAGGACTTGGTCTTGAATGTGTCGGCGGTCCACGGGCCGCCGCTGGGCTTCTTCAAGCCCTTCGCCTCGAGCGTAGTTGTGGCAGTCCAGAAGGCTGCACCTTGGCAGGGCTCGGACATCAACTTGGATCTGACGAGTCATCACGAAAGTCAGCATGGGGTCAGCATCAGTCCGGCTGAAGCTGGCTGCAGCTGACGAAACTTGCGACTCGTACGGAGTGGGGTCAGGCATCTCGTGAAGTGGTTGCGGCCGTGATGAGGAAAGGTCTGACGAGTCGGCTCTTTCGCTCGCCAGGCCTCGCGGGGTCGTGCCAATACAGCTCGTTCAGCGCACTCGACCCCGGGGTTTAAGCGGCACAGCCGGCAACTCAGGCGCATCCAACCGACCCCCGTCGTACCCCTTCACATCCCCAAACCGCGACCCGCTCATCCAGTCCTCCCGAGCCTGAGCGATCTCGTCCTGCGACCGCCCCACGAAGTTCCACCACATACCACGGTTCTGACGGTTATCCCCAGGTCAGAGGCGTGACAGACCCTCGGCAGTCAGCAAAAGGTCAGCATCGGACGCCGAGGAGTCAGCACCACATGGCAGCACGCAAGCTCACCCGCGGTATGGGCACCTTCTTCAAGGACTGCGATCACCCCGAGTCCCGGTGGTCGAAGTGCCCGCACGCGTACAAGATCCGTTTCCGTAACGCGGGGGGCCAGCAGAGCGAGGAGGCGGGCTTCGCGCGGCAGGACGATGCGATCGATCGTTTGACGGAGATCTACAACGAGAAGAGGCGCCGGCCGGGGTCCCAGGCGAGGGCGGAGCGTATAGCGAAGTACGGGGCCATGCGCTTCGCGGAGTATGCGGAGGAGTGGAAGGGCGGCCAGCGGCACCTGGCCGCCGGGTCCATTCGCCACCTCGACTCGCTCTTGGAGCACCATGTCCTTCCAGCGATCGGCAGCCGCAAGATGCTCAGCTTCGATCACAAGGTGGTCGACGGTTTCATCCGGTCCATGGAGCGCGCGCAGACGGGCCTGGCGACGCAGTCCAACGCCTTCGACAAGGTGCGTGCGATCCTTCTCGATGCCCATCGGCTCGGCCTCTATGCGGACAACCCGCTGGATGGGGTGAAGGCTCCGCAGTACGACCCGGATCGGGCCGTTATCCCTTCGCTGGAGCAGCTGCGGGCGCACCGGATTGCCGGAGATGACGCCTTCACACTGCTGGTCGACCTGATGAGCGGCTGCGGACTGCGCAACGGAGAGGCGGCCGCCGTCAACCTCAAGAACATCGTCGCGGACGACGTCTACCGGGTGAACGAGCAGGTGGTCCAGGCGACGGGAAAGTACGGGCCGTTGAAGCACCGCAAGGCGGGGGAGTACCGCGACGTGCCGCTGCCGGCACGAGTCCGGGAAACGATCGACTGGTACGCGGAGAAGTACGGCACGGTCGACGGGTACTTGTTGCGTCAGCCGACGAACGCGGCGAAGCCGTATCCCCACTGGGGGTTGTCGAACCAGTGGAAGCGTATGAAGGCATCGGTCGAGGTCGACATCCCGGAGGGGATGGTGATCTACGGCTACCGACACTTCTTCGCGTCGAACTGCCTGACCAATGGTCTCGCGATCACGGATGTCGCGGAATGGATGGGGCACAGGAGCATCGACGTCACCTTCAAGATTTACCGGCATCTGATGCCCGGGTCGATCGGGAAGGCGGCGCAGGTGCTCGACGTGGCACTGGCCGCATAGGTTGGCGGCGGCTTCGGACGCGCGAAGCTCCGGAGCCGCCGTCGTCTCAGCCGAGGCGCTGCTGCCGAGCCCAAGTGTCGACGTCGGAGACCTTGAACTGCAACTTGGCGTTCCGTCCGGCACCGAACTTGTAAACGGCAAGGCCCAACCGAGGTGCATCACGGTAGACCCAGGTGACGGACATGTTGAGGTACTCGGCGGTCTGCTTGGCATTCATGAACTGCTGTGGCATCTGACCTCCATGCATGGACGTGAAGATCAGTGTCACCGAGAGGGGCAACTTGGCCGGACCGTACTCACCTGATAGCAGCGATTGGCAACGGCCTCGGCCTCGGTCTTTGAGGGAGAACGGTGAGCGACCTCTGTGCTCATCAGCAGGTTCTTCGTCTGCTGGTGGTACAGCAGCTGCACCCACGCTGACCAGGCAGAAAGATAGTTGGCGCAGCCTTTGGTCGGGGGCTGGTCCGGAAATGGTCCGGATCTTGGTCTGGCGGCGCCGGAACGGGTCATGTTGTGGCTGACGTGCGGAGGAGGGAGCGAGCGGACCGGGTGGGGTAGATGGACGGCTCCCGGAGGGCGTCTCCCGGGACCGGGGGCGAAGATGGCATCGGGAGGGTCGCTGCCAGGCCCCATCGGCAGCCCAGCGGTTGGCATCTGCGCAAGCTGATTGTCAGTGGGGCTTGAGAGGATCCGGTCATGGCAGAAGCCCTTTTCAGCTTCTGCGTACTCCGGGTGTGCCGCGTGCATGGGGGAGTGCCACGGCGGAAGACGTGATGCCATGGGCCACCGAGGTGTTCCGCACGGGTGACGAGGAGGTGGTCAAAGAGCATCATCAATGCGTCCTGGAGCAAGGGGCAGAGCGGGCCGAAGGGACGTGACACATGCCTGGCGAAGAAGGACGACTGAGTGAGGGCCTGGCCTCTCGGCGGTACAAGCCGGGTGATCGGGTGCGACCGAAAGAGGAGACCGACCACCCTGAGGACCCGGTCGGCACTGTGCTCGTCCGCATCTCAACCGGTGAACTCAGTGTCCGTTTCCCGCTGGCCGGTGTGGAGATGTACCTGGACCACGAGCTCGATCTGGTCGAAAACGCCCCTCCCAACTGGGCGCCGCAAACCGACGGCCCATGAGGTAGGGGACATCGTCCCGTCGTGCTGCGCGATGTCCCGGAAAGCCGCTGCGGTGCGGGGCACGCCACTGGAGGACTACGCAGCAGCTGCCGTTTCCGGGCCCGAACGAACGCGCCCACCTCTTCCTTGGCAGCTACGCCTCCAGGCAACGACCTGGTCGTTGCCTCTGGTGTTTTTGAGCCCGCGGCGACCGTCCTGCATATGGCCCGCGAGCTGTTGCGCCAGTCCTACTTCTGCTACGAGTCGACCGGATCTCGGACGCGGACGAGAAGCCGCTGCTCCAGCTCATCAAGCAGGGCGCCGCCGACGGGCTTCTGACGGCGCGGCAGGCGGAGTACCTCGACTACGGCAGGCAGATCCGCAACCGTTTGGCGCACGGTCGGACCACGCACGCGGTAATGCCGCCGGCCATGGCTGTGCTGATGGTGACGACCTCGTTCGCGATCGTGTCCCAGCTCTGCGCCGTCCCTGCCTGACGATCACGAAGCCTTTCGCGCCCGGGCGTGGTCCGCACGGCATCGCAGCCACGGATTTGCGTGAGGGGCTTGCTCGGGGCCGTGGCCCGGCTATGCCATGGCGGCGGCCACGGTCTCGAGGACGGCGCGCTGCTGAGGGGCGATGGGTACGTCGGTCTGTCGCAGCGAGCGAAGGTTGGTGCCTTCGGCGCAGAGCCTGCACGGCCCGGTCATCGGCATCGGACCGGCGCCGATGAGAGTGCTCGGCGAGGAGCTCTCATAGACGGGGCGGCAGCAGCCGGGACAGTGCCGGCAGTCCTTGAGGTCGTCGGCTGGCGTGTCCGGACTGAGCAGCGGCACGATCCGCACGAGGTTCTCCCTTGCTTCGGCCCACAGACTCAGCGGCCGTTCCACGCTCCGCTCGAAGGCGCCGTCGCCGTCCGGGCCTTCGTTGGTGCGGACCCGGGCCAGCGTGCCGACGTCTTCCTCGGGGTGATCGGGAAGGAATGCCAGGGCAGTCCTGTAAACGGGCCCCTCGATCACGCCGAAGACGTGCCCCCGCCCGGCCATCAGGGTCGCTCCCACCTCGTTCAGCCCCTGGCCGTCGTCATCGTTGCGCAGACGCAGCGGCCAACAAGCCGTGACGCCGGCGATCTCGGCAGGGGCGGAGGTGATCAGGATGCCGTTGCCGAACGGGCGGATGTCCAGGTGCTGCATTCCCTCAGTGGAGTGGAACGCGGTGCCGAACCACTCCGCGGCCGGCTGCACGCTCTCGTCCCGTGAGCGACGCGACCTGTGCTGCTCGTGACGTTCCATGATGTGTCTCGCAGATGTGCCCCCTGCGCGGGCCGATTGGTCCGCTGAAGTCACAACCGGCGGCCCCGCGGGCCAGGTACGCCCAGGGCGCCGGCGATCACCTGTCCGGCCCGCGACAGATGAGGCACGGTCAGTGAGGGAACGTCCGTGTGAGGCCTCAGTGCGTTTCGAAGCCGGGTTTCCAGTCAGAGCCTGGCCGACGACTGCTCGACGCGACGGGCGGACGGGGCGACGCATGTGGAGGCTGACTTTGTCGTGTGAGATCAGCATCTTCTATTGACTGTTTGCTATAGCAGGAGTGAGAGTGCCATCCATGACCAACGAGACCCTCGGTCCCATGGAGACGACGTCGCTGGCCGACCAGGCATACCGGCGACTGCGCGAGGCCATTCAGACCGGATCCCTCCGGGCTGGTGACAAGATCACGGAGCGCGACCTCGCCGCACGCCTCGGCGTCAGCCCCACGCCGGTCCGGGAGGCCTTGCGCCAGCTCGTGCACGAGCGGGTCGTCGAGCGAGTGGGCGCGCGCTCCCTGCGGATCGCGGACCACTCGGCCGAATCCCGCTCGGAGATCGTGGAGGCGGAGATCCGGCTGTCCGCGCTGATGGCGCGTCTCGCGGCCCGCAACGCGACCGAGGCCCAACTCGCGGACCTCGTGGATCTCCTCGACCGCGGTGACCGCCTGGTCGCGGAGATCGAGCAGGTGCTGTCGGACAAGGGGCCCGATGCCGTGGAGCCCGAGCGCCTGGCCGCCGTCTTCCGGATCGCGCGCGAGTTCCACCACCGGGTGGAGGGCAGCGTCGGCAATCCGGTCCTGGAGGGGCTTCTCGCACAGGCGCGGGCCTTCAGCGACGAGGAGCGCCTCGACCGCACGCTGAGGGTCGTCCACGAGGGCGCCGATGTCTTCCGGCGCCGCTACCACGAACATCGGGAACTTCTGGACGCGCTGCTCGGTCGTGATGAGGAGCGCGCGGAGCGCCTCGCCGCCCGGCACCATCGCGAGGCGCTGGACCAGCTCGCCGCGAGTTGACGCGGTTTTTCCCCCCGGCGGGAGGGGCAACCCCCCCCGAAAACCACCCAGAAAAAACACCCCCCCCCCCCCCCCTCCCCCACACCCCCCCCCCACAGCCCCACTAAAAGCCCGAAAAACCTCCCCCCC
>NZ_JBHVIX010000001.1:664931-709918 GCF_042799415.1 Streptomyces sp. NPDC057694 | reverse complement strand
GGGGGGGGGGGGGGAGAAGGTCTTCGGGCGTGGGAAGGGGGGGGGGGGGGGGACCGGGTTGTGGGGGGGGGGGGGGGTTGGTTGGGTGGGGGGGAGGGGACCCGCCCGGCGGAGCAACCGCAGGAACGACCATCACCATCAGCCCATTGCTATAGCATATAGCGTAGGAGTCGCAGTGAAGCGCTGGAAACCTCTCCCCGCGCCCCTAAAACCCCCAGCACCACCATTCGAGGCGGCGCCGGGAGCACTGGGGGCGCCCCCGGCCGGGGCCGATCGTGCGTCCTCGCCGCCCGACGAGGACGCTGGCCGCCCGGGCCGAATGAACGCGGGAGTGGTCCTGTGGGTGACCCTCGCCGTCTTCGCGCAGGAGTCGGTGTGGAACTTCTACGACGCGCAGGTCCCCACCGAACTGCGCAAGTACCTGACCTCCGCAGGCCTCGTCGGACTGATCATGGGCATGGACAACATCCTGGGAGTACTCATCCAACCGTGGATGGGCTTCCTGTCTGACCGCCAGGCCCGCGCAGGCAGAGGCCGGTGGCCGATCATCCTGATCGGCGCGTGCGTGGCCGCCGTGCCCTTCGCGCTGATCCCGTGGACCCACAGCCTGCCGCTGCTCATGCTGTGCGTCGTCGCCTTCGCGGCCACAGGCAATGCCTTCAAAGGAATCACGGAGACCCTTGTCTCCGACTACATCGCCCCTGCCAACCGCACAAAGGCCCAGGGCTTCGTCAAGGCCGGGGTCAGCCTGACGATCGTCGTCTCCTCCCTGATCAGCCTGCTCGTGGTCGACCGCAGCATCAGGCTGGCTTTCGCCGTACCTCCCCTGCTGATGCTGCTGATGTTCGCCGCGTCCTGGACCTTCCTGGGCCGGCGCCACTCGGCGGCCCAGCTGTCCGAGACCGAGACCGAGACCGGGCTCGACGCCGGCCGCTCGGAACACGATGCGCCGGTCTCGCCCTGGACGACCGTTCGGCAATTCGTACGCGACCCGACCGGGCCGCGCGCCGCCCTTATGCTCGGCATCTTCTGCTTCGCGGGCATGTGGTCGGCCCTCCGATCGCTGACGACCTCGTACGGCACCGAGATACTCGGCCTGTCACGCGGCGCTGCCGGTGGTCTCACCCTCCCCGGAGCCATCGCCTTCCTCGTGTGCGTCGTACCCATCGCGTACGGCTCGACCCGGCTGGGACACGCCCGCGCCATGCGCTACGGCGTCGGCATGTTCGTCGTGGGACTGCTCATCGGCTTCGCCTCGCCCACCGTCGCCGGCACCACCGTGGCCATGATCATCGTGTCGCTCGGCTACGCATCGTTCGCGGCGAACGCCCTGGTGGCGCTGTGGGACCTCGCCCCCAACAAATACGTCCTGGGCACCTACAGCGGTCTGTACACGGTCGCCGCGTCCGCCGGCGCATCCCTGGGACCCGCCCTGCTGGGTGCCACCGTCGACCTGACCGGATGGCGCTTCATGCTCCTGAACGCCGCGGTGTTCGCCGCGATCACCTTCGGCGTGTTCACCCACCTGGTTCGACGAACCACCCGATCCCCGGCCTCCGCCATCTGACACCCCAGCCTGTCCGTCACAACCCCAAGGAAACAGACACCACATGGAGATCCGCATCCTCGCCCCGACCGGAGTCCTCGGCGCGGGTTTCGACGCCGACGCCTTCGAACGCGGCGTCGAAGCCCACCCGCACGTCATCGCGTGCGACGCCGGATCCACCGACTCCGGCCCCGCCGCCCTTGGCTCCGGCGTCCCCAAACTCTCCGACCAGGCCGTCACCCGCGACCTGCGCCTGCTGCTCGCCGCCCGCGACCGGCTCGGCGTGCCGCTGATCATCGGCTCGTGCGGCACCAGCGGCCGGGACGTGGGAGTCGACCATGTCGCCCGCCTGGCACGCGCCGTCGCCGCCGAGAAGAACCTGAGCTTCAGAATGGGACTGATCTACGCGGACCAACCGGCCGAGCGCCTGGAGGAGCTCCTCGACGCCGGACGCATCGCTCCGCTGCCCCAAGCCCCACGAATCGAGAGGGAGTTGTTCGCCCGCAGCCACACCGTCGCCATGATGGGCGTCGAGCCCATCCAGGACGCGCTCCGGGCCGGCTGCGACGTGGTCCTCGCCGGGCGGGCCAGTGACACGGCACTGTTCGCGGCGCTCCCTCAACTGCACGGCTCGGATCCGGGGTTGACCTGGCACCTGGCCAAGACCGTCGAATGCGGAGCCGCCTGTGCCGTCCCGCCGTCCGCGGACAGCCTGCTCGCGACACTCCGCGACGACCACTTCGACGTCACCACACTGGCCAAGGACAGCCGCCTCACCCCCCGCTCGGTCGCGGCCCACACCTTGTACGAGAACGCCGATCCGTTCCACGTGATCGAGCCCTCCGGCACCCTCGACACCACCGACGCGACCTACGAGAGCGTCGACGAACGCACCGTCCGGGTACGCGGGTCGCGCTTCGTCCCGGCCGACGAATACACCAACAAGCTCGAAGGCGCCGAACTGGTCGGTCACCAGACCATCGTCATAGGCGGCGTAAGGGACCAGGTCGTCATCCGGCGCCTGCCCGAACTGCTCCCCCTCGCCGAGAAGTACTTCGCACACAAGATCCTCGACGTGTTCGGCGGCGAGATCGACCCCGCCGACGTCGACATCAACTACCGCCTCTACGGCGCCGGAGCCGTCCTCGCCACCCCGGAACCGGAACCGCTGCACCCCCGTGAACTCGGCGTCCTCATCACGGTGACCGCCCCGGACCAGGCCACCGCCCACGCGGTCGCCACGTTCGTCGCCCACGCAAGCAGTCATCTGCCCGTCCCCGAGTACGACGGCCTGGTCTCCACCCTCGCCTACCCCTACTCCCCGCCGGAGACGGACCGTGGACCGCTCTACCGCTTCACGCTGAACCACGTGGTCACCGGCGTCAGCCCGACCGAGCTGTTCCGCACCGTCACCGAGGACGTGTGAGCCATGACCGCAGCCACCACAACAACTTCGACAAGGAGCGGACGATGACGACGCGAACCCCAGCCGGCAGAACCACACTGCTCGACTACTGCTCCCTCGTGCGTTCCAAGAACGCCGGGCCCTTCACCCTCACCTTCGACTTCATGTGCCGCGACCGGGAAGCCTACGACGCGCTGGTCGCCTCCGGCTTCCTGAGCAGAGAGCTGTTCGCCGGCCTCTACAACGCCGCCCCCGACGACATCCTCCTCGTCAACCACCCCCGGGCCCTGGCCGTGAAGGTCTCACTGCCGCGCCCCGACGTCCAGGGCAGCCTGCGCGACGCAGACTGCTACGCGGGCCAGCAGTACGCACCCCTCATGGACCTCCCCGTCACCAAGGAGCTCACCGCGTGAAGGCCGAACGCCCCCTTTCTCCCTGGGACCTGCCCGCAGGACACCCGGGGATCTCCTACCTCGTCGGGCACACCCCGCTGTTCGCCCTCTCCGGCGACCCGCGCTTCTCGTACTGCCTCTACGTACCCCGGGACCACAACGCCGACGGCCCGCCGAGCCCTCTTGTAGTCGCTATCCACGGAACGCGGCGCCGTGCCGAGACCCTGCGGGACGCCTTCGCGGACTTCGCCGAAGAACACGGCTGCGTCGTCCTCGCCCCGCTCTTCCCGGCGGGCATCACCGGCCCCAACGATCTGGACAGCTACAAGCTCCTCGACCCCTCCGCACTCCGCGCCGACGAGTTGCTGCTGGACATGGTGGACGAGATCGCCGCCCGCTGGCACGTGGACGCCGACCGCTTCCATCTCCACGGCTTCTCGGGCGGCGGCCAGTTCGCCCACCGCTTCACCTACCTCCACCCGGAGCGTCTGGCATCCCTGTCCGTCGGTGCCCCCGGCCGTGTCACCCTCCTCGACCCGACGCGGCCCTGGTGGCAGGGAACGGCGGACGTACAGGAGCTGTTCGGGACCACCGCGGCCAGCCCGTCCGCCATGCGCCGGCTGCCGGTACAGATGATCGTCGGTGAACTCGACACCGCAACCGACGGTCTCGCGCCCGCAGGCCAACGGCCTGCCCCGGCCACGGGGACGAACCGGGCCGAGTACTTGCGCGCGCTGTATGAGAACTGGCGAGAGGCCGGCATCGACGCGCAGCTCGACACGGTTCCCGGCGTAGCCCATGACCAACTGGGTGTCCTGCCCGCGGTCAAGTCGTTCTTCGCGGACCGCATCGCCACGCAGTCCGGCGGCACGAGCGGCGCTAGCGGGGTTGACGGCACCAGCTGAACACGGCCGTCCGGCCGGGCGGCAAGAATGCCCGGCCGGATGGCCGCTGGATGAGCGATATCCGCCGGGATCCTCAGCTCGTGGCGTCGAGTTCCCCGAGTTCTGGTCGGTGAACGCGGTCAACATCGTCACCAGCAAGTACTTCCGCGGCGCTGTGGGCACCCCGCAGCGTGAGGTGAGCCTCAAGCAGCTCATCGACCGCATCGTGAAGACGTATCGGAAGGCCGGCGAGGACTACAAGTACTTCGCGTCGCCCGCCGACGCCGAGATCTTCGAGCACGAGCTGGCGTACGCCCTCCTGCACCAGATCTTCAGCTTCAACTCCCCGGTGTGGTTCAACGTCCGGACGCCGCAGCCCCAGCAGGTCTCCGCCTGCCCCGGCCGGCCGCCACGACGCGACGCCAACGGGACCGGTCCTCTATGTTCCCGCCCGCTCGGTCCCGCGACCGCGTCTCCACCCGGGGGACCGGCGCGGCCGGGCGGAAAGGATCGACACCATGACCGTCATCGAGCCCGGCCTGTCCGTACGCAACGGCTTCGCGGAAGGACCGCTCGCCGACGCCGCGCTGTCCCGCGCGGCCCGCGGCGGACGGCTTCTCGCCAAACTGCAGGAGCGGGCACGCCTGCTGACCGACGGGCAGCTGCGTGACGGCGTGCACTGGGCGCTGCGCTGCTTCACCCAGGAGCAGCCGGCCGTCTGTCAGGTCGACAGCTTCACCGCGCTGGTCCGCCGTGGGGTGTGCATCGACTGGCCTGTTCCTGACCGTGTGCCCTGCACCTGACGCCCGCCTCGCGGGAGGGCGTCAGGGCGTCCTTCCGAGGGCACTGACGAGGAGGTCGAGTGGGCGCATTCCCTGTTTGAGAAGCTGGCGTCAGACAGTGGCTTCCGCGTTCCACTGCCGTTGCGGGCCGCCGACGGGCGAAGCGTCGTGGACGGCTGGACCGCCAGCGAGTTCCTGACCGGTCAACCTGGACCGGTGGGGCACTGGACCGGTGTCCTCAGTGCCGGTCGCGCCTTCCACAACGCTCTGCGGGATGTGCCCCGGCCCGAATTCCTTGATCTGCATGTGCACCCGTGGGCTGTGGCCGACCGAGTCGCGTGGGGCGAGCAGGACATCGACGTGATTGACGACCTCGTCGCACCGTTCTCGACCCTGCTGCAGTTGAGGCGCCCGGTGACGCCGGACACAGCTCAGCTCATCCATGGCGATCTCACGGGCAATGTCCTGTTCGGTCCGGATCAAGTGCCTGCCGTGATCGACTTCTCCCCGTACTGGCGGCCGCCAGCGTTCGCTGAGGCGATCGTGGTTGCAGACGGACTGCTGTGGTTCGACCTTCCGACTGACCTGTTGACGGCTGGCAGCGATCATCTTGACTGGCCGCAGATGCTGGTCCGTGCACTGATTTTCAGGCTCGTCGCGCACAGCGAGAGCGCAGGTCCACTGGGGCGAGCTCACTTGGGTGAGCCCGCCCGCTATGCAAGGGCAGCCGAGGTTCTAGGTGGCTGTGTCACTTTCCGGGGATGTCGTTTCGAGGTGATTCCAGGAGTCAGTGACGCCGGATCTTCATGATCAATGTCAGTGACTTTTGATGTCACTTTGCCGCAGCGGCAGCCCGTTAGGGCTGCCACAACGCGAGGGGTGACACACCTCAGGCGTGCAACACTTCTGCGTGTCAGTAGCATCGTGGTCATGCCCGATGTCTGGATCGGCTTCAACTCTGATGACCGCCGGAGGTATTGGTGGCGGAACGGCATCGTGACGCTTGCACTGGCCGCTGTGATGGTGGCGATGACCTTGACCGTGCGTGGGCCGGTTGAATGGTGGCTGTTCGGAGCCTTCGGGGTCTTCTCGGTGGCAGTGGTTTTGAGCGCGATGAGCTCGATCTATGGCCGGGTGCTCCTCACCGCGGCGGGGTTGGAGCTCCGCACCCTCGTCAGCAGACGATCGATCCCGTGGAGCGAGGTAGCTGGGATCGAGAGGCGGCAGCGAGTGTTGCGGAGCGGAATCTGGTCGGACCTGCGGGTCGTCAGAGTTGGCAGGCGTTCGCTGACGATTCCGGGGACCTTCACCAACCGGATGCGGGATGCGGAGCTTGAGCGGAAGCAGGCTGTCATCCAAGAACGCTGGTCTCTCGCAATGAGTGATTGAAGGAGCGAAGGTCGGTTCAGCCAGTGGCTGCCTGTTCGGCCAGAGCCCTGGTGTGGGCGAGCCGGGACTCCCGGCGCCGATGCGCCCTGCGCGGCTCCGGCCACTTGCCGTCCAGTGCCCCGCGCACGGTCCGCCACGTGACGTTGTGCTTGCGCTGTAACGCCCGCTGAGACATGCCCTCTTGATGATCGCGACGAATCGCCGCGTACAGATCGATCTTCGACTGTGACGTCCCCATGAGGCCCCCAGCGGCAGAAGCACATCCCACCGTCCCACCGCAAGCCCCGCAGTGACTTCAAAACAAACCGACATCGCAAACTCGGTCAGAAGGTGGCTCCCGGAATCACCTCGGAACGACTCCCGCACTGAGATACATAACCATTCTAGGACGCGCCTGAACCGCGGTCATGGTCGCAGCCAGAGTCTGATCGAGGCGAGTGTGACGGTGCCGTGGAAGATGTAGGCGCGCTTATCGAATCTCGTGGCCACGGCCCGGGAGTGCTTTAGCGCGTTGATCGTTCGCTCGACTTCGTTCCTGCGCTTGTAGATCGTCTTGTCGAAGCCGGCGGGCCGGCCGCCCCTGCTGCCGCGGGCTTGGCGGTTGGCGCGTTGATTCTTCGGCTCGGGGATGGTGTGCTTGACCTGGCGTCGTCGCAGGTAGCGGCGATTGCGGCGGGAGGAATACGCCTTGTCGCCGCCAAGGGGGTCGGGCCGGGTCCGGGGCCGCCCACCGTCGAGACGGGCAACACGGACACGCTCCATGACCGGGATGAACTGCGGGGCATCACCCCATTGGCCCGGAGTGATCAGCAGGGCCAGCGGGCGGCGTCCGCCCTCACCGGCAAGATGGATCTTGCAGGTCAGGCCACCCCGCGAGCGTCCGAGCCCCTCATCGGGGCGGTGCTGCCGGGGCGTGCGTCTTTTCCTGGCAGCCTTGGAGGCTTCTTGCGTGCTGCGGCGGCGTGCTGATGGGCCCGGCAGGAGGTGAAATCGACGCTCACCATCGACCAGTCGATGCGCCCTTCCGCATCGGTATCGGCCAGGACTGCCGCGAAGAGCCTGTCCCACGTGCCGTCCGCTGACCAGCGCCGATGCCGCTCGTAAACGGTCTTCCACTTACCGAAACGGGCAGGCAGATCACGCCACGGCACCCCGGTCCGGTTCCGATACAGGATGTCGTTGATGATCCTGCGGTGACCGCCCCAACGGCCGCCACGCTGACCGGACTTCGGAAGCTGCGGCTTCAACCGGGCCCATTCTTCACTTGTGAGATCTCCCCGCCCCATGGGCATGCCAACGAGCCAAGACCGAGACGGTCACATGATCCGCCGGACAGGCCCTAGCGTGATCGGCTGGCAGTGGGGTTGGCTGTGACTGCGGGCATGGCCGAGTACTTCGTCGGGAAGTGCGTGCGGGGAATTGGCCAGGATCGGTGCGAGTGTCTCGACCACGGTGTTCGCCGTGCCGTTCAGCGAGATGGAGGCATCACCGCAGACCGCCAGGACGGCATAGGCGACGTTCTCTTCCTCCAAGCCGATCGCGTCCCGGGCCTCCTGTGTCAGAAGCGCCAGTGCGGCCGGGCGTTCGTCGGCGGAGAGACCGCTGATCGACGCCAGTACCTCGTCCACCTCGGCGTTCTGAGCCTGCTGCTCCAGCGTCTCGGCCACAGTCGCGGGAAGGCCAAAGACGCTGCCGCTGGTCTCCATGAAGATCAGATCGCTGGCCGGGCCCGGCACATTCCGTGTTTTCTCAAGGTAGGCCACGAGCTGCTGGGCGTGGTGCTTTCGGACGGTGGTCGAGGTCTCTTCCCCGTCCTCCTCCTCGTCTTCGTCGGGGTGAACACCTCGCTGGCCTGCCTATGGGCGGACACGGCCTCCGTGGCGAGGTCGATCAGCGGCAGGATCAGCAAAGTGATCGAGATCGCGGTCACCGCGTCGGTGAACAACATCAGCCGTTCACCCGAGGCACCCCCTTCGCTCCCGCCGGCGCGGGAACCGGTGGCTGAGCCCTGTCGTATCCTCCCGTGCCGGTGTGGTCGACGGCGTCGCCGGCACTCATGCGTGTTGCACCTTTCTTCTGTCCGGTCCGTCAGGCCGGGGTCTGCCGACTGCGGTAGCTCCCACGATCAGGACGGATCCCAATGTCTGTCTGTACAAGGGCTGTTGGGTAAGCAGATTCGAGTTCGAGCACGAAGCAGCCGCTGCCCACGGGGCAGGCCGGGACTCAGGGCTGCCCGGAGGCGCGCACCTTCAGCGCTCCCGAGCGGGTGAGCAGCGCGGCGATCGCCATGAACACCAGTCCGTTGGTGACGATCGAGGCGATGTCCTGAGGCGGGGCGCCGTGCCGGAAGAAGAAGCGGCCCAGCTCGGACTCGTACCAGTAGGTGGCGCCGATGGAGAACACCGAGCGGGCGACAATCAGGCCGATCCAAAGCGCCGCGTAGCTGCGGCCGGCCCGGGCGACGACCTGGCCGTCCGGCTCCCGGAACACCTGGACCTGGCTGACGGCGACCAGCCCGAACAGCACGCCGGCCGCGAGGCCGCAGATTTCGATGGCCAGGCCGATCCCGCTGTCGAAGAAGGTGTGGACGAACACGGGGACGATGATCACCGCGACGATCAGCGGGCGGAGCAGGCGTCCGCGGCTCACCGCCTTGGTGCCGAGGTCGGCGTGCAGGGTCGTGAGCAGCACGACGACGTTGATGAGGAGAGCGCTCTGCAAAGTGGACATGGTTTCCGCCGGTAGGTGAAGGGGGTTCTTGTCCACACAGAGTCAGACCTGTGCCACGGCCCGGGCGTCGGCCGAGAAACCGAGGAGGGTGGAGCGCGGATTCCTCCACCCTCCTCCACCCTTCTCCACCTGCCGGCGGGCCCCGGCCCGGCTGCGGGGCAGAGGCGCATGCCAAGCTCACACCATGGTCGTTACCACCGAAGGCAAGCCGTCGTCTGCGCACGCTGTGCCACCGCGACCGGTCCTGCCGCGTGCTGACCTTTGGCAGCATGCGCTGCCCCGGGTGCTCGGGTTGGCTCTGGTGCTGGTCGGCCTGCCGTTCTCGGACGGGGTTGTCTGGTCCGCCACCACCTGGGAGCTGGTGGTGCTGATGAGCGGCGCCTGGGCTCTGTGGTGCGCGGCCGGCTTCCGTGCGGGATCTCCGGTGCCCGAGGCGTTGGCAGTGCCGATCCTCGGCGCCGTAATGATCAGCGGGAACCTCCTGATCACCCTCGAACCCGAGGCCATGCTGGCGACGGCAATCGTCGGCATGGCGGCGGTGTCGTCCGGAGCGATCCTGTCCACACTGCTCAGCGCGGCCGTGCTGGCGGCCGGCGTCCTGGCGCTGGCGATCGGCGGGATCGTGGCCGGCTTCCCCGGGGAGGCATGGGCGCGCGTCGCCGCCTGGATCGCAGCCCTGCTGGCTTGCCAGCTCGCCGGCGCGACCCGGCGCAGCATCGGGACTCAGCATGCGCAGGCGGAGGAACTGCTGCTGCAGACCCGGCGTGTGCACGAGGAGGAGCAGCGGGCCGCGGCGCTGGCCGAGCGGACCCGGGTCGCCCGGGAGATCCACGACGTCCTGGCGCAGTCGCTGGGTGCCCTGGCGGTGCAGCTGGACGTGACCGACTCGCTGCTCACCGCGGATCCGCCGCGCACCGAAGAGGCGGTGGAGCGGGTCCGCAACGCCCGCCGGATCGCCGTCGACGGACTCACCGAGACCCGCCGCGCGATCGCGGTCCTGCGTGCGGACACCCCGCCCCTGCCGGAGGCCCTCACCGCGCTGGTCCACGACCACCGCACCACCTCCGGCGCACCCGCGACCTTCACACCACTCGGCACCCCACGCGCTCTCGAACCGGACGTTGGGCTAGCGTTGCTGAGAGTCGCCCAGGAGTCCCTGGCGAACGCCGCCAAGCACGCCCGCGGACAGGAGCTGACCGCCACTTTGGACTACGAAGAGGACCAGGTGAGGCTGACCGTGCTGTCCGGGCCCGCCGACTCCGGTGGCGACGAGGCCGGACCACGGCCCCGAGTAGCGGGGATGGACGGCGGCTACGGTCTGGCCGGCATGCGCGAGCGGCTGCTGCTGGTCGGCGGTGACCTGACGGCCGGCCCCACCCCGCAGGGGTGGCGCGTGCAGGCGGAGGTGCCCGCATGACTACTCGGGTCGTGGTCGTCGACGATCAGCAGGTGGTCCGCGAAGGCCTGATGACCCTGCTGGACATGATGCACGGCATCGACGTCGTCGCCGGCGCCGCGAACGGCGAGGAGGCCGTCGCGCAGGTCGCCGAGACGCACCCGGATGCGGTGCTGATGGACCTGAGCATGCCGGGGATGGGCGGCGTGGAGGCCACCCGCCGCATCGTGACGGCGCACCCGGACGTGGCTGTCGTGGTGCTGACGACCATGGCGGACGATCAGCTGATTCTCGACGCCCTGCAGGCCGGCGCCCGCGCCTACCTGACCAAGGACGCCGGCAAGAGCGAGATCGTCCGCGCGATCGAGGCCGCGCTCGCCCGGCACACCACCTTGGACCCGATCGCGCAGGAGCGGCTGCTGGCCGCCGCCATCCGCGGCGCCGACCATACGACCGAACGGCGACGGGCCGAACCGCCGCAGGACCTGCTGACCCCGCGCGAGTCCGACGTACTGCGGCTGCTCGCCCAGGGATTGTCGAACGGCGCGATCGGCCGGCGCCTGCTGGTGGGGGAGGCCACCGTCAAGACCCACATCAACCACCTGTTCGCCAAGCTCCAGGTCCGCACCCGCGCGGAGGCCGTCGCCTGGGCCCATGCGCACGGATTCGGACCCGGTGCGGACCGCGTGCGCGCTAGCCAGCCCGCCGGGTGAGCGGCGCGCCGGGCACGTAGCTGAGCGCGGCCGCCCGGCACGGCTGAAACCTCATCGGGACGAGCGTTATATGACTGAGTGTGACGTCTCACCTCTAATTCGGTGCCTTAATGAATTTCACGCAACGTCACGAAAGCCAGCAA
The DNA here is from genome assembly GCF_042799415.1 of Streptomyces sp. NPDC057694. Lineage (NCBI taxonomy): Bacteria > Bacillati > Actinomycetota > Actinomycetes > Kitasatosporales > Streptomycetaceae > Streptomyces > Streptomyces sp. NPDC057694. Next base: position 698,538 of record NZ_JBHVIX010000001.1, on the reverse strand, counting down.
AGGGTCAGCATGGAGGCGGCCAGAGATGACGACACCTCGCGGTACCTGCACATCAATGCTTGCTCGCATTTCCATGCTGACCTGAAGGTTTGCAGGTCAGGCGCGTCCACATAGAGTGCAGGTGTGCCCGTGTGAGAGAACCAGTCGTACCACTCGACGGCGTTGCCGACTGAGGTGGCAATGGGTTGGCTGACAAGGCTGTCAGAGTGGGGGACGGCTGTCGCGGGCTCTGTAACCGCCACGTCCCGCCCCAAGGAACGTGGCAGTTTGCCACCAGTCCGAGGCAACCGACACCAAAGCGTGCGGATGTAGTCACCCGGCTGGGCGTGGCCGCGCGACCTGACTGCCTCCCCGTGCAGAATCTGCGCGCTGCACCTCCGCAGTGATTTGTAGGAACCGTGCAACCGGCTCCTCTAGGGCGTGTCCGCTAATTCGGTCGTGTGGTCAGCGGTCTACCCAGTCCGGCGCCCACACGTCGTGCGGGGTTCGCGGGCCTGCGGTGCGCAGATAGTCGCGTAGCGCGGTCAGCACGGGATGCTGGTCTCCGCTGCGGAACAGCAGCACGTGCGGGTAGACCGGGGTCGGGTCGTGCAACGGGATACGCCGCAGGTCGTGGGTCTGGGGCCACAGGTACCGGTCCCCGCTGCCGACAAGGGTGGCCAGCGAGGTCGAGTCCGCCAGGGTGTCCATCAGGGCCTCGTCACCGAAGTTGGGGCCAAGCGCGTCGATGCTCAGGCCGAAGGCCTCGGACAGCTCCTGGTAGAACGCCGCCCACTCCGTGCCCGGCATGATCCCGGGGATCCAGATGCGGTGACCGGCCAGGTCCGCAGGACTAACCCAGGGCGCGTCAGCCAGCGGGTGGCCGGGTCCGACCAGGAGCTCCAGGGGTCCGTCCAGGAGTCGTTCGGCGCTGATCCCGGCCGGGACCTGGGCTGCCGGCAGAGCACGGAAGGACGCATCGACAGTTCCATCGAGCACCGCGTGGGTGGCCTGGGTGGCGTTCTCCTTGCTCAGTGTGACGGCGTCGAGGTTCATCTCGGGGTGGGAGCGGTAGAACCGGTAGACGGCCTGAGCAGGAGCGATGCGCCGGTTGAGGACATCGACGCGCAAGGGACGGCTTCCGGGGCGCACGGCCTGCTCGGCCTGCTCGACGGTAGTCAGGACCTTCTTGGCGTGTGGCAGGAAGACCTGCCCGTCCAGGCTCATCCGGGAGCCGCGGGAGGTGCGGACCAGGAGCGTGACCTCGAGGTGCTTCTCCAGGGTCGCGATCCGCTTGGAGACTGCCTGCTGGCTGATCCCGAGCTCGTCCGCCGCCGCCTGGAACTGGCCGGTCTCGGCGACGGTCACGAACGTCCGCATCGCTTCAACATCCACACTCTCACCCTCATTTCACAACGGTTGGTTGTCGCTGGCTGGTCTCGAGGTTGTTTGATCGCGGGTTCTTCACGGTGGTGGGATTAGCGCATGTCTACTCGCACAGATCAGATCATGTATGTCCAGAAGCCTGAGTTCGCACGTCATATGGAGCGCGTTGTGGAGGTGACCGACGCGACGTCTCGGCTGAACGTGCTGCCGTTCAGCGATGGCGAAGGTCGTGCTGAACTACTTTCTGTTGTGTTCGGTGGTCCGCTCCCGGAGTCGGTGACGATCTACCCGCCGTTCTTCACCGAGTGCGGGCTGAACACGACGTTCGGTGAGAACGTCTTCGTCAACCAGGGATGTACGTTCATGGACAAGGGCGGGATCCGCGTCGGCAACAGTGTCATGATCGCCCCGAAGGTCAATCTCATCACCGGAGGGCATCCACTGCCCCTGGCCGAGCGCCGCGAGTTCCTCTCCTTTGCCCCGATCGTCATCGAGGACGACGTATGGATCGGGGCTGCTGCCGTGATCACGCAGGGGGTGACCATCGGTGCCGGTGCAGTGGTCGCTGCCGGTGCGGTGGTTACTCGCGACGTTCCGGCCGGCACCGTGGTCGCGGGCGTGCCCGCCCGGGTGATCAAGTCGATTGACTGAGCCCGGTCGGGCTGCTGACCCGGGTGCACGGCACCTCTGCGGTCTGTCCTGATGCCTCGTCACGCGTGTTTGACCGAACGGCAGTGGGACCGCATCCGACCTCTGCTGCCCTCCAGTGCCGGTCGTCGTGGCAGGCCGTGGGCCGAACATCGTCGCATTGTGGAGGCGATTGTCTACCGGTACCGCACCGGTATTCCTTGGCGAGATCTCCCAGCCCGGTTCGGATCCTGGAAGACCGTGTGGGCCCGCCACCGCCGTTGGGCCGCCGACGGGACCTGGGACCGCGTGCTCGGCATCCTGCTCGCCCGCGCGGACGACGATGAGCTGATCGACTGGCGGGTGGCGGTGGACTCCACCATCACTCGGGCCCACCAGCACGCCACCAACACCCGCCGCCCCGAGAAGTGCCGGGCCGCAGCCCGAGGGCAGGGCCTCGACGCTCACCGAGAGCCCGCCGGGCACGCGATCGGCCGTTCCCGCGGCGGGCTGACCACGAAGATCCACCACGCCGTGGATGGTCAGGGCCGACCGCTGGCCGTCGTCGTGACACCCGGGCAGGCGCACGACGGCCAGTCCCTGCCGTTGCTGCTGGGCGACCTGCGTGTCCCCAGGACCGGCGCAGGCCGCCCGCGCACAACCCCGGCCATGCTGCTCGGTGACAAGGCCTACTCCTCTCGCGCTATCCGAGCGGCGCTCAAGGCCCGCGGGATCACTGCGGTCATCCCTGAACGGCGTGACCAGCAAGAGCACCGTCGCCGCCGCGGTTCAGCAGGCGGGCGTCCGTCGAAGTTTGATCCGGTGGCCTACAGGAACCGCAATGTGGTTGAGCGGTCCTTCGCCCTGCTCAAGCAGTGGCGGGGCCTGGCCACGAGGTTCGACAAGCTCGCGATCGTCTACCGCTCGGCCGCGGTCCTCGGCGCCGTGCTGGTCTGGGCTCGCATTTAACGGACACGCCTTAGTCAGCATCGTTCCGTGGAGGAGGCTGCTCCGTGTCGCTTGGGCCGCTGCCTCTTGAGCGCGGCGGTTCGGCTCTGGCCACAGAAACACGAGCTCAGGAGGCCAGGCCGGGGCAGCGGTCGGTCATCGGTTTTGACCTGACGGGGCGTCATGAAAGTCAGCATTGGGTCAGCATCAGTCCGACTAAAGCTGGCTACAGCTGACGAAACTTGCGACTTGTAGGTGCGGGTTCAGACGTCACGAGAAGCGTTTGCGATCGCGTTGGATGGAAGCCGGGCGAGGCGACTCGCTGCTCGCTCAAGCTCACATGGATCATGCCGGGAACAACCCGCTCAGCGCACTCGACCCCGGGGTTTAAGCGGCACAGGCGGCAGCTCAGGCGCATCCAACCGCCCCCCGTCGTACCCCTTCACATCCCCAAACCGCGACCCGCTCATCCAGTCCTCCCGAGCCTGAGCGATCTCGTCCTGCGACCGCCCCACGAAGTTCCACCACATCACCAGCTCCTCCTCGAACGGCTCCCCGCCGAGCAGCATCAGGCCCGCGTCCGACGCGGCCCGTACCGGGAGTTCGGTGCGGCCGCAGCCGAGGTAGAGGAGGGAGCCGGGGAGGAGGGGGACGTCGTCGACGTGGGTTTCGCCCGACATCGACAGGACGGCGTACTCGAAGTCCGGCTCCAGAGGGATGCGGACGTCGGCGCCGCCGATGAGGGACAGGTCCGCGCCGACGAGCGGGGTGTACGTCGTGCCGGGAGAGACCGAACCGTCGAGGGAGCCCAGGATGACGGTCGCCGTGAGGCCGGGGGCCGTCGCCGTCGGGAGGGTCCCGTGGTGCTCGAAGAGCGGGTCCGTGTGGCGGTGGGCGTCAGGGAGGGCGACCCAGAGCTGGGCGCCGTGGAGGAAGCGGGCGTGGGACGCCGGGGACTCCTCCGAGTGGGAGATCGCGCGGCCCGAGGTCATCAGGCCCAGCTCGCGGGGGCGGATCGTCTGCAGGCTGCCGGTCGAGTCGCGGTGCAGGACCTCGCCCTCGTGCAGCCACGAAACCGTCTGCAGGCCCATGTGCGGATGCGGCGGGACCTGCATCCCGGGCTCGTCCGCGATGTCGTCCGGGCCGTAGTGATCGACGAACGCCCAGGCGCCGACCATCCGGCGGCCCAGGTTCGGCAGCAGCCGGCGGACCTCAGTGGAGCCGCCCAGCTTCACGCGCCGCGGACTGAGGAGTTCACGGACCGGTTCCGCGACGACGAAGCCGCGGCCGCCGCACACCGAGGGAACCGCCTCGCGATCAAGATTGCTCATGCCCGACAACCTAGCCCCGCGGCCGTGCCGCGTCAGTCGGGCGGCGCGAAATCGCCCCACCGGACGCCGCGCCACCCCGCGATGGGCCGGGCGCGCACCGCCCGTACGGGTCATCCCAGCGCGCCGAGTCCCGCCGTGGCCACTGGAATGGACGAGTGCCCTTCGTGATCGCAGTGCCGGCGGCGAACGCGGCGTCCGGCCCACCGCCGGACGACTGCCTCGCCCGCAACGACTGGATCTGCGGCGAGTACCTGAGCACGCGCCGCCACATCCTCGTGGACGCCGTGCTCCAGCATCTGCAGATCACCGTCGTGGCCGTCGCGATCGCGCTGGTCATCGCCGTGCCGCTGGCCGTCGTCGCGCGGCGCTGGGGCTGGGCCGCCGGGCCCGTGCTCGCCCTGACGACCGTGCTGTACACGATTCCGTCGCTGGCCATGTTCTCGCTGCTGCTGCCCGCCTACGGGCTGTCCGCGACGCTCGTCGTCGCCGGGCTCGTGCTGTACTCGCTGACCCTGCTCGTGCGGAACATCCTCGCCGGGCTGCGGGCCGTCCCCGAAGAGACCCGGCAGGCCGCCCGGGGCATGGGATACGGGCCCGTCCGGCTGCTGCTCACCGTCGAACTGCCGCTCGCGCTGCCCGCCGCCCTGGCCGGGCTGCGCATCGCCACCGTGTCGGCGGTGTCCCTCGTGACCGTCGGCGCCATCGTCGGCTACGGCGGGCTCGGCAACCTCATCTACTCCGGGATGAACACGTACTTCAAGGCGCAGGTGCTGACCGCGTCCGTGCTGTGCGTCGTCATCGCGATCGTCGCCGATCTGCTGCTGCTCTGGCTCGGGCGGCTGCTCACCCCCTGGACGAGGGCGGGAGACGCGTGAAGACCCTCACCGACGCCTGGAACTGGCTCGCCGACTCTGCCCACTGGTCGGGTGACGACGGCATCTGGCACCGCCTCCAGCAACACCTGGTGCTGACGCTGGTGTGTCTGGTCGTGAGCTGTCTCATCGCCCTGCCCGTCGCGCTCGTCCTCGGGCACCTCGGCAAGGGCGGGGCGCTCGCCGTCAACATCTCCAACGTGGGGCGGGCCGTGCCCACGTTCGCCGTCCTCGTGCTGCTCCTGCTCACCCCGCTCGGACAGTACGGGGAAGGGCCGACCGTCGTCGCCCTCGTCCTGTTCGCCGTACCGCCGCTGCTCACCAACGCGTACGTGGGCATGCGCGGTGTGGACCGTGGCGTCGTACGGGCCGCTCGGGGCATGGGCATGACCGGACGGCAGATGCTGTGGAAGGTGGAGCTGCCTCTCGCCCTGCCGATGATCATGAACGGGGTGCGGATCGCCGCCGTGCAGCTCGTCGCCACCGCGACCATCGCGGCTCTCGCGGGCGGCGGGGGACTCGGGCGGATCATCACCGCCGGGTTCAATCTCGCCAGCACCCCGCAGGTGGTGGCCGGCGCGGTGCTCGTCGCCGGGTTCGCCCTGATCGTGGAAGGGCTGTTCGAGATCGCCGAACGGCTCGCCCCGGCCTGGACGCGGGGGAGGGCCGGATGAGGCGGCTGCGGTGGTGTCTCGCGCTGTTGGCGGGGGTGGCGCTGCTCGCCGGGTGCGGCGGCGGGCCCTCCCTGGAGAACCAGGGCGAGGTGACGGGGCCGCCGGGGAACAGCAGCCATCTCGTGATCGGGTCGGCCGGGTTCACCGAGAGCGACCTGCTGGCCAACATGTACTCCCTGCTGCTGAAGAACGCCGGGTACGGCACCGAGATCCTGTCCGTCGCCAACCGCGAGCTGTACGAACCCGCCCTCGAATCGGGGCAGATCGATGTCGTCCCGGAGTACGCCGCGACCTTCGCCGACTGGCTCAACGCCAAGACCCACGGCGCCGACGCGAAACCGGTCGGCTCGCCCGATCTCGACGCCACGATGAGCGCCTTGCGCACCCTCGCCGCACCCCGCGGCCTCGTGGTCCTCGACCCCGGCCGGGCCGTCGACCAGAACGCCTTCGCCGTCACCGCCGCGTACGCGAAGGAACACGACCTCAAGACGCTCAGCGACCTGGGCGCCTCGGGCCTGAAGGTGCGGCTCGCCGCGGGCGACGAGTGCGTGCAACGCCCGTACTGCGAGCCAGGGCTGAAGAAGGTCTACGGCATCGACATCACCGGCATCGACCCCAAGGGCGTCGGCACCACGCAGTCCAAGCAGGCGGTGCAGAACGGGCAGGACCAGATGGTGCTGACCACCAGCACCGACGCGACGCTCACCGACTTCGGGCTCGTGCTCCTCGACGACGACAAGCACCTGCAGAACGCCGACTACATCGTGCCCGTCGTCAACCGCTCCCGCGCGGGCAGCGACAAGGTCGCCACGGCGCTCGGCGCCCTCAACTCCGTGCTCACGACGGACGACCTCGCCTCCCTCAACCAGCAGGTCGACAGCTGGCGGCGACTGCCCGAGGACGTCGCGCGCACCTATCTGGAAGACAAGGGACTGTTGAAGTAGACCGGTACGGGGCGGGTGTGCGGTGACGGGATCGGGGAACGCGGAACGGCCACCCTCCCCTCCTTGAGCACCGGAAACGGGGGACACCCATGAACCGAGTCGTCGTCGTCGGCGCGGGCGTGCTCGGCGCCTGCGTCACCTACCACCTCGCCCGCGCGGGCGCCCACGTGATCCTCCTGGAGCAGGCGCCGGGGCCCGCGGCCGGGACGTCCGGGGCGACCTTCGCCGCCGACGTCACCCACCTCAAGACTCCGTACGCGTACTACCGGCTGAACCGGCAGGGATCCGAAGGGCACCTGCGGCTCGCCGAGGAGCTCGGCGGGCCCGGCTGGCGGCATCCGGTGCCGCTCGTGCAGTGGGCGGACAGCGAGGACGGGCAGCGGGCGCTGCGGGAGAAGGCGGCGCGGGCCCGGGAGTGGGGCCACGATTGCCGCCTCGCGCCCGCCGCCGCCTTGCGCGATCTCGCCCCCGCCGTCGACCCGGCCGCCTGCCCCGCCGATGAGGTCGTCGTGCACGGGGGCGGCGCCTGGTTCGACGCGCCCCGCTTCGTCCGCGCGCTGCTCGCCGCCGCCGCGCGCCGCGGCACCGTCGAGACGCACTACGGCACGGCGGTCACCGGCCTGACGCGCGACGGAAAGCACGCCGGGGCGCTGGTCACCGGTGTCCGGACGGGGACGCGCACCTGGCACGCCGACGCCGTCGTCAACTGCGCGGGACCCGGCGCGGACCGTCTCGCCGACCTGGCCGGAGTACGGCTGCCCCTGCGGCGCGTACCTGGCCTGATCGCGACGAGCGGGCCGCTGCCCGACCGCCCGCTGACCGCGATCCTCTCCGTGCCGGGCCTCGACCTGCGGCCCACCGCCGACGGCGGGGTGCTCGCGCTGTCCTGGGAGATCGACGCCCGGCTGCGCGGCGCCGTCGACGGCCTCCCGCGGGAACTGCACCGGCGCGCCCGCGAGCTCGTCCCCGCAGTCGCGCGGGCGCGGATCACCGACGCCCGGATCGGGATCAGACCCGTACCCCTGGACGGCCTGCCCCTGGTGGGCGCGGTGCCGGAGGCGCCCGGCCTGTACCACCTGGTGTCGCACAGCGGAGTCACTCTGGCCCCCGTCCTCGGCCGGCTCGCCGCGCGGGAGATCACCGGCGGACGGCCCCTGCCCGAGTTGGCGGACTACCGTCCGGGCCGGCCGGTCGCCGACGCTGTGCACGACGAGAATCTCCGCGCGATGAACCATCACGGAGCCAAGTCTCAAGCTGAAGTTTAGGGTGAGGGTTTCGGTTCAGGCGTCCGCGACCGAGTCGAACGCCACCTCGTCCCGCCCGACCCCCTGCGCGTCCGCGTCGACCGACCGGCGCAGCGCCTCGTGCAGCTTCGCCGGGGTCAGCACCCCGAGGAACCGGGAGCCGTCGAGCACCGCGACCCAGCCCGCGTCGTGCTGGAGCATCACACCGAACGCCTGCTTGAGCGGCGCGCCGACCGGTACCCACGCGTTCATCCGGTGCGCGAGGTCGGCGACCCGGCCGTCCTGCCCGGCCAGCGCCGCCTCGTCGAGCCCGACCCAGCCGTGCAGATCGCCCTGCGGGTCGAGGACCACCGCCCAGCGGGCGCCCGTCTCCCGCATCCGGGCGGCCGCCTCGGCCGCGGACTCGTCGAGCCGGGCCACCGCCGGCTGCTCCAGGTCGTCCGGCTCGATCCGGGTCACCGACAGCCGCTTCAGGCCGCGGTCCGCGCCGACGAACTCGGCGACGTACGGCGTCGCGGGCGTGCCCAGGACCGCGCCCGGGGTGTCGAACTGCTCGATGCGCCCCTGCCCGTACACCGCGATCCGGTCGCCGAGCCGGACCGCCTCCTCGATGTCGTGCGTGACGAGGAGGACCGTCTTGCGCACCGCGGCCTGCATCCGCAGGAACTCGTCCTGCAACTGCTCGCGCACGACCGGGTCTACCGCGCCGAACGGTTCGTCCATGAGGAGGACCGGCGGGTCCGCCGCGAGCGCGCGGGCGACGCCCACCCGCTGCCGCTGACCGCCGGAGAGCTGCTCCGGATAGCGGCTGCCGAACGTCTTCGGGTCCAGGCCCACCAGATCGAGCAGCTCGGCGGCGCGGGCCCGCGCCTTCGCCTTCTTCCAGCCGATCAGCGCCGGGACGGTCGCCGTGTTGTCGAGGATCGTGCGGTGCGGGAACAGGCCGACCTGCTGGATGACGTACCCGATGCGGCGGCGCAGCTTGACCGGGTCGACCGTCGCGATGTCCTCGCCGTCGACGAAGATCCGCCCCGACGTCGGCTCGATGAGCCGGTTCACCATCATCATCGTCGTGGTCTTGCCGCAGCCGGACGGTCCGACGAGCGTGACCAGTTCGCCCTCGGCGACCTCGAAGGAGAGGCCGTCCACCGCCGTCGTGCCGTCCGCGTACCGCTTGGTCACCTGATCGAACCGGATCATGCGCTCACGCTAACCGCGCCGCTCAGTCCCCGCTCACCAGGATCACCTCCAGGGTGCGCGGACCGTGCACCCCCTCGACCCGGTCCAGCTCGATGTCGCTGGTCGCGGACGGTCCCGAGATCCAGGTCAGCGGACGCGTGGGAGCGAGCCGTTCGAGGGCCTGCGGCACGGAGGACACCACCTGGTCCGGGACGCGGACCACGCAGATGTGGTGGTCGGGGACGAGGGTGATCCGGCGACGGCCCTGGTCCGGGGAGCCGTCCAGGACGATGGTGCCGGTCTCGGCGACGGCCACGGCACATCCGGTGACCACACTCCCGACCCGGTCGAGTTCCGCGGTGGTACCGGCCTCCTGGTCCTGGACGCGCGTCGGGTCCGCGGCCGACAGCCACTCCGGGGGCAGCCCCGGCGGCACGAGCACGGTCTGCGAACCGCGTGCGGTGAGGAGCCGCGCGATCAAGCTCGGCAGCCCGGCCGCGTCCGTGCGGTGCACAACGGCCCGGTAGTCCGCCAGGTTCTCCGCGAGCAGGTCGACCGTCTGCCCGGTCGTGCGCGAGCCGTGCTCGCGCAGATAGCTCCGGTCGATGTCCGTCGCGTACGACACCGGTTCCCCGGCCGGGCCGCCGAGCGCCCGCCGCACCCGGCCCAGGATGACGTCCCTGCTGCTCACTTGCTGCCGTCCTTTCCGCCGTTCGTCCGCTGCCACCAGTCGCGGAACGATTCCGCGGGGACCTCGGGGAGATCCCGGGTCGCCGTCCACGCCCGGCCCGGGCCCGGGAGCGTACGGGGATGGAAACGGCGGGTGCGCGAGGCCAGCCGCTGGCCGGTGGTGAGCGCGGCCGGGTGGGTGAACGCCCAGCGGGCGGCGCGCATCGCGGCCCGTTCCGCCGCGTGCCCCTTCGCCGGTTTCAGGGTGACCTTCACGCCGCGCCGGGTCGCCTCGCCGCCCTGCACGATCCGCTCGCGCAGGTGGACGAGGACCTCGGGGATGTCGATGGCGACGGGGCAGACCTCGTAGCAGGCGCCGCACAGCGACGACGCGTAGGGGAGCGAGGCGTCGATCTCGCTCGCGGTGCCGCGCAGTTGCGGGCTGAGGATCGCGCCGATGGGGCCGGGGTAGACCGAGCCGTAGGCGTGACCGCCCGCCCGCTCGTAGACCGGGCAGACGTTGAGGCAGGCGGAGCAGCGGATGCAGCGCAGCGCCTGGCGGCCGACCTCGTCGGCGAGGGTGTCGGTGCGGCCGTTGTCGATCAGGACCAGATGGAAGGTCCGCGGGCCGTCGCCGTCGCTGGTGCCGGTCCACATCGACGTGTACGGGTTCATCCGCTCGGCCGTCGAGGAGCGGGGCAGGGTCTGGAGGAAGACCTCCAGGTCGCGCCAGGTGGGGACGATCTTCTCGATGCCGACGACCGAGATCAGGGTCTCGGGCAGGGTCAGGCACATCCGGCCGTTGCCCTCGGACTCGACCACGACGAGGGTGCCGGTCTCGGCGACCATGAAGTTGGCCCCCGAGATGCCGACCTTGGCGCGCAGGAACTTCTCCCGCAGGTGCAGCCGGGCCGCCTCGGCGAGTTCGGCGGGTGTGTCGGTGAGCCCGTCCGGGGCCGGGCGGCCCCAACGGCCCATCTCCTTGTCGAAGATGTCGCGGATCTCGCCGCGGTTGCGGTGGATGGCCGGCACCAGGATGTGCGAGGGGCGGTCGTCGCCGAGCTGCACGATGAGTTCGGCGAGGTCGGTCTCGTAGGCGTGGATGCCCTCGGCCTCCAGGTGCTCGTTGAGACCGATCTCCTGAGTGGCCATCGACTTGACCTTGACGACCTCCGACTCGCCGGTGTCGCGGACGAGGCGGGTCACGATGCGGTTGGCCTCGTCGGCGTCCGCCGCCCAGTGCACGGTGCCGCCCGCCGCGGTGACCGACTCCTCCAACTGGACCAGGTAGTGCTCCAGATGGCGCAGCGTGTGGTCCTTGATCTGCTTGCCGGCCTCGCGCAGTTGCGCCCAGTCGTCGAGTTCGGCGACGGCGCGGGCCCGCTTGTCGCGGATGGTGTGGGTCGCGTGCCGCAGATTGGCGCGCAGGGTGGTGTTCCGTACGGCGTCGTGCGCGGCCCTGGGGAAGGCGGGCATGCCGAGATACGTGTCGCTCGCACCGCTCATGACAGGGGGTCCTCCTCCGTGCTCGCCAGGATCTCCGCGATGTGCACCGGCCGCATGCCGACCTTCAGGCGCGACATGGTGCCGCCGATGTGCATGAGGCACGAGTTGTCGGCCGCGCAGAGCGTGTCGGCGCCGGTGGACTCCGCGTTGCGCACCTTGTCGGTGCCCATCGCCGCCGACACGTCGGAGTTCTTCACGGCGAAGGTGCCGCCGAAGCCGCAGCACTCCTCGGCCCCGGGCAGCTCCGCCAGCTCAAGTCCCTTGACCGCTCTGAGGAGTTGCGTGGGACGGTCGCCGAGGCCGAGCGAGCGCAGACCGTGGCACGTCGGGTGGTACGTCACCTTGTGCGGGTAGTACGCGCCGACATCGGTGACACCCAGCACGTCCACCAGGAACTCGGTCAGCTCGTACGTCTTCGGGATCACCGGCGCCAGTGTCGCCGCGAGCCGGTCGCCGCGGCCCTCCGCGCGCGCCCGCTCGCCCATGCGGGGGTACAGCTCGCGCACCATCGCCGCGCACGAACCGGACGGCGTGATGATTGCGTCGTAATCACCCGAGGCGATTCCCGGACCGAATACATCGGAGTAATAGCGGGCCAGCGGCTCGGCCTCGCGGCGGTACCCGGTGTTGTAGTGCGGCTGTCCGCAACAGGTCTGGGCGGCCGGGAAGTCCACCTCCACGCCCAGTCTGGTCAGGAGTTTCACCACGGCACGGCCCGTGTCCGGGTACAGCGTGTCGTTGACGCAGGTCAGGAAGAGCGCGACACGCATCGTGGCCCCTTCGGTTGTCGGTGCGGCTCGGTCATCGGATGGGTACAGCGGATGCGTGCAGCGTACGTGGTCGGTGGCCCCGGGTTACGAGGTGGTGACCCGGACGTGGGCGGCCGTCCACGCCGCCCGGTCACCGCGCGGCTCGTACCGGGTCAACGGCTGGGTGGTGGCGAGGAGTTGCCGCATCGCCGCCAGATCGCCCACGACACCGTCGGCGCGTGCCTGGACGAGGACGTTGCCGAGCGCGGCCGCCTCGGCGGGGCCCGCCACCACGGGCAGGCCGCAGGCGTCGGCGGTGAGCTGGCACAGCAGCGCGTTGCGGGCGCCGCCGCCGACGATGTGCACGACGTCGACCTCGCGGTCCGCGAGCCGGGCCGCGTCCATGACGGCCCGGCGGTGAGCGAGTGCAAGGGAGTCGAGGATGCAGCGGGTCGTCTCGGCGCGGGTGCGCGGTTCGGGCTGGCCGGTCGCCCGGCAGGCGGCGGCGATCCGGTCGGGCATGCCGCCGGGCGCCAGGAAGTCGCTGTGGCCCGCGTCCACCACCGAGCGCAGTGGCTGCGCCTTCGCCGCGGCGTCGAGGAGAGAAATCAAGTCCGTCTCCTGCCAGGTCCGTTGGCACTCCTGAAGGAGCCACAGGCCCATGATGTTGCGCAGATACCGGACCGTGCCGTCGATGCCGAGTTCGTTGGTGAAGTTCGCCGCGCGGCTCTCCTCGGAACGGACGGGAGAAGTGAGTTCGAGGCCCGCGAGGGACCACGTGCCGGTGCAGATGTACGCGAAGTGCGGTGTGGTGGCCGGCACCGCCGCCACCGCCGACGCCGTGTCGTGGGAGGCGACCGTCGTCACCGGGACCGGACCGGTCAGACCGGTCTCCTCCAGGACGTGCGGGAGGAGTTCCCCGGCCGGGTCGCCGGGGCGGCGCAGTGGCGGGAAGAGCCCGAGGTCGATGCCCGCGCGGGCTGCCGTGGCACGGGCCCAGTCCCCGGTCGCCGGGTCGATGAGCTGGGTCGTGGAGGCGTTGGTCAGCTCCGTGCCCGTCCGGCCGGTGAGCCAGTACGTGAGGAGATCCGGAATCAGCAAGAGCTGCTCGGCCGACCGGAGTTGGGCGGTGTCGCGGGCCGCCGCGAGCTGGTACAGGGTGTTGAACGGGGCGTACTGGATGCCCGTGGCCGCGTACAGCTCGGACGGCGGGACCTTCGCCCAGACCTGCTCCGCGACGTGCTCCGTGCGGGTGTCGCGGTAGTGGTACGGATTGCCGAGGAGCCGGCCGTCGGCGTCGAGCAGGCCGAAGTCGACGGCCCAGCTGTCGATGCCGAGGGAGCGGACCTGGCCCGCCGCGCGCAGTCCGTCGAGGACACCCGCGTACAGGGCGAGGATGTCCCACTGGAGGGCGTCGCCGGTGCGGACCGGGCGGTTCGGGAAGCGGTGGGACTCCGTCAGGGTGAGGGAGTCACGAGTGACCCGGGCGGTCATGACTCGGCCGCTCGATGCGCCCAGGTCTATTGCGGCGTAGGGGAGTTCGGGCATGTGTGGGCTCCGGGGGCGTGCTGGGGTGTGGTGTCGGGGGCGGGCGCGGGGAGGCCGGGGGTGTGTAAGGTCGCCCCGCCTCCCCTTCCCGTTCCCGAAACCGGGGGCTCGCCCCCGGAACCCCCTTCTCGGATCGTGTTCGTGTGCGGGTGCGTCGTGGTTGCTCGCACCGTTCCCCGCGCTCCTGGCGGGGTCTGTTCGGGTCAGCGCAGGAAGGCTGCCGCCACACCTGCGTCCACCGGGACGTGCAGGCCCGTGGTGTGGGTGAGGTCTCCGCCGGTGAGGGCGAACACGGCGTTCGCGACGTGCTCGGGGAGGACCTCGCGCTTGAGGAGGGTGCGCTGGGCGTAGAACTCGCCGAGCTTGTCCTCCTCGATCCCGTACGTCGCCGCGCGCTGCGCGCCCCAGCCGCCCGCGAAGATGCCGGAGCCGCGCACGACCCCGTCGGGGTTGACGCCGTTGACGCGGATGCCGTCACCGCCCAACTCGGCCGCCAAGAGGCGGACTTGATGGGCCTGGTCGGCCTTGGCGGCGGAGTAGGCGATGTTGTTGGGGCCGGCGAAGACCGCGTTCTTGGACGCGATGTAGACGATGTCGCCGCCCATGCCCTGCGCCTTCATCACGCGGGCCGCCTCGCGGGAGACGAGGAAGGAGCCGCGGGCCATGATGTCGTGCTGGAGGTCCCAGTCCTGGGCCGTGGTCTCCAGGAGCGGCTTGGAGATGGAGATGCCCGCGTTGTTGACGATCAGGTCGACACCGCCGAAGGCGAGCGCGGCCGCCTTGAACGCCTCGGCGATCTGCTCCTCCGAGGTGACGTCCACCTCCACGGCGATCGCCTTGTCCGTGCCGCCCAGTTCCCCGGCGACCGTGGCCGCGCCCTCGGCGTTCAGGTCGGCCACCACGACGCAGGCGCCCTCGGCCGCGAGCCGGTGGGCGATCGCCCGGCCGATGCCGCTGCCCGCGCCCGTCACCAGCGCCACGCGCGTGGCGAGCGGCTTGGGCTCGGGCATCCGCTGGAGCTTGGCCTCCTCCAGGGACCAGTACTCGATGCGGAACTTCTCCGACTCCTCGATCGGCGCGTACGTGGAGACCGCCTCGGCGCCGCGCATCACGTTGATGGCGTTGAGGTAGAACTCGCCCGCCACGCGCGCCGTCTGCTTGTCCTTGCCGAAGGAGAACATGCCGACGCCGGGGACGAGGACGACGGCCGGATCGGCGCCGCGCATCGCGGGGGAGTCGGGGCTCGCGTGGCGCTCGTAGTACGCGGCGTACTCCTCGCGGTAGGCGGCGTGCAGCTCCTTCAACCGGGCTTCCACCGCGTCGGGTTCGGCCGTCGGCGGCAGGTCGAGGACCAGCGGGCGGACCTTCGTGCGCAGGAAGTGGTCGGGGCAGGAGGTGCCGAGGGCGGCGAGGCGCGGGTGCTCGGCGGAGGCGAGGAAGTCCAGGACCGCGGGGGAGTCGTCGAAGTGGCCGACCTGGGGGCGGTCGGTGGACGCCAGTCCGCGGATGAGCGGCGCGAGGTGAGCGGCCCGCTCGCGGCGTCCGGCCGCGTCGAGCGCCGCGTACCCGTCGACGACCGGGCCGAACGGCTCGGCCTTGCCGTGCTCGGCGAGGAAGGTCTCCGCGGTGCGGATGATGAACAGGGAGTTCGCCTCGCACTGTTCGGCCGTGTCGCCCCACGCGCTGATGCCGTGGCCGCCGAGCACGCACCCGACGGCCTGCGGGTTGGCGGCCTTGACGGCGGCGATGTCCAGGCCGAGCTGGAAGCCGGGGCGCCGCCACGGCACCCACACCACCTTGTCGCCGAAGACTTGCGCCGTCAGCTTCTCGCCGTCGGCGGCGCAGGCCAGCGCGATCCCGGAGTCGGGGTGCAGATGGTCGACGTGGGCGGCGTCCACGAGACCGTGCATCGCCGTGTCGATGGAGGGTGCCGCGCCGCCCTTGCCGTGCAGGCAGTAGTCGAACGCGGCGACCATCTCGTCCTCGCGCTCGACGCCCGGGTACACCTCGGTCAGCGCCCGCAGCCGGTCGATGCGGAGCGCCGCGAGACCGGACTCGGTGAGTGTGCCCAGGTCGCCGCCGGAGCCCTTCACCCACATCAGCTCGACGTCGCCGCCGGTCACCGGGTCGGGGGCGAGCGCCTTCGCGGAGGTGTTGCCGCCGGCGTAGTTGGTGTTGCGGGGATCGGCGCCGAGCCGGTTGGAGCGCTCCAGCAGAGCGGCGACTTCAGGATGCACAGCCATGAAAAGTCCTAGAGATGAGGGGAGTCGGGTGCCATCGGTGACGGGGCCGGGCGGAGCTCAGGCACCCCAGCCCGCCTGTTCGCCGCCCACCCGCTCGGCCACGATCCGCTCCTGCCACCCGCACGCCGCGTACCCGGCGACCGGGTCCGGGGCGAGGCCCCGCTCCTCGCGCCACTCGGCCAGCAGCGGCCGCACATCGGTGTTGTAGGCGTCCATCAGCACGGCGTTGGCCGCCAGCACGTCGCCCGAGGCCTGCGCGGCACCGAGCGCCTCGCGGTCGACGAGCAGCGCCTTCGCCGTCGCCTCCTGCACGTTCATCACGGAGCGGATGACCGCCGGGATCTTCGCCTCGATGTTGTGGCACTGGTCGAGCATGAACGCGACGTTCGTCGCCGGGTCGAAGCCGCCGTTGCGGGAGACCTCGTACAGGATCCGGAAGAGCTGGAACGGGTCGGCGGAGCCCACCATCAGATCGTCGTCGGCGTAGAAGCGGGAGTTGAAGTCGAAGCCGCCCAGCTTCTTCTCGCGCAGCAGCAGCGCGACGATGAACTCGATGTTGGTGCCGGGCGCGTGGTGGCCGGTGTCCACGACCACCTGCGCCTTGTCGCCGAGCTTCAGGCACTGCGCGTACGCCGTGCCCCAGTCCGGTACGTCCGTCGTGTAGAAGGCCGGCTCGAAGAACTTGTACTCCAGGAGCAGCCGCTGGTCGTCACCGAGCCGCTCGTAGACCGCGGCGAGGGATTCGGCGAGGCGGTCCTGGCGGGCCACGATGTCGTCCTGGCCGGGGTAGTTGGTGCCGTCGGCGAACCACAGCTTCAGGTCCGTGGACCCCGTCGCATCCATGATGTCGATGCAGGTCAGCAGGTGCTCCACCGCCTTGCGGCGCACCTTCGGGTCCGGGTGGCAGACGCTGCCGAGCTTGTAGTCGTCGTCCTGGAAGGTGTTCGAGTTGACCGCGCCCAGCTCCAGGCCGCGCTCCTTCGCGTACGCCCCGAGCGCCGCGTAGTCGTCGACGGTGTCCCAGGGGATGTGCAGCGCGACCTTCGGGGCGATGCCGGTGAACTCGTGCACCTTCGCCGCGTCGTCCAGCTTCTCGCGGGGCGTGCGGGGCACGCCGGCCTGGGCGAACACCTTGAACCGGGTGCCGGAGTTGCCATAGCCCCAGGACGGAGTCTCGAGCCGCTGGTTGGCGAGTGCGGCCTTCACGGCAGCGATGTCAGGCATGTCCACCTCTGAGTGCGCGGGTAGCCGCATGCCCCCGGTCGGAGCGGGCATGGGCGAGGAGCGGGAAAACGTGAGCCAAGATGCGTGAATCGATTCACTTCGGTGGGGAAGTTAACCCCGGGGAGAGCGGCCGTCAAGAGGTCGCGCGTGAGGTCGGCTGCGTTACGCAATCGTGTCGCACGTCGTGCGATCCCTCTGCCCCACACCTCTTGACCTCTTCGCCGGGGCGGGGCTAGCTTCCGGGCAACTTCACTGAAACATTTCACGCCAGGTGGTCGGTGACCCGTCCGACGCCCTCAGCCGCCGCTCGTGCACGCGGTCCTACACCGGCCCACCCCCCTCTCGCAGACTCACGGAGACATGTCATGACGCATCCCGAACCGGAGACGACTCCGGTCCTCGCGCTGGAGGAGGTGAGCAAGTCCTTCGGTGCCGTGCGCGCCCTGCGCGGCGTCAGCCTGCGCCTGTACCCCGGCGAGGCGCACGCCCTGGCCGGTGAGAACGGCGCGGGCAAGTCGACGTTGATCAAAGCCCTGGCCGGGGTGCACCGGCCGGACGCCGGGAGGGTGCTGCTCGACGGCGCGCCGGTCGAGTTCCACGGCCCCGCCGACGCCCGGGACGCCGGAGTCGCCGTCATCTACCAGGAGCCGACGCTCTTCCCCGATCTGTCGATCGCCGAGAACATCTTCATGGGCCGCCAGCCGCGCCGCTCCCTCGGCCGCGTCGACCACCGCGCGGTCAACGACGCGACGGCCGCGCTCTTCAAGCGGCTCGGCGTCGAACTCGACCCCGACCAGCCGGCCCGCGGCCTGTCCATCGCCGACCAGCAACTCGTCGAGATCGCCAAGGCGCTCTCCTTCGACGCCCGGGTCCTGATCATGGACGAACCGACCGCCGCCCTCACCGGCAGCGAGGTCGCCCGCCTCTTCGGCGTCGTACGGACGCTGCGCGAGCAGGGCGCCGCCGTGCTGTTCATCTCGCACCGCCTGGAGGAGATCTTCGAGCTGTGCCAGCGGGTCACCACCCTGCGCGACGGCGCCTGGGTGAGCAGCGAGCCGCTCGACGGGCTGACCGAGGACGACCTCGTACGCCGCATGGTCGGCCGCGACCTCGACGAGCTGTACCCCAAGCAGGACACCGAACTCGGCGAAGTGGCGCTGAGCGTGCGCCGGCTGACCCGCGAGGGCGTCTTCACCGACGTCTCCTTCGAGGTCCGCCGCGGCGAGATCGTCGGCCTCGCCGGGCTCGTCGGCGCCGGACGCAGCGAGGTGGCCCGCGCCGTCTTCGGCGTCGACCGCTTCGACGGCGGCGAGGTCAAGGTGCTCGGCAAGCGCCTCAAGCCCGGCGCCCCGAGCCTCGCGATGCACGCGGGCCTCGCCCTCGTCCCCGAGGACCGGCGCGCCCAGGGCCTGGTGATGGACCTGTCCATCGAGCGCAACATCGGCCTCACCGGCTTCGCCGACACCAGCCGGGCCGGCCTGATGAACCGGAAGGCCGAGCGCAGCCGCTCGCTCGACTGGGCGGTGAAGCTCCAGGTGAAGTACGCGCGTCTCGCCGATGTCGTCGGCACCCTGTCCGGCGGCAACCAGCAGAAGGTCGTGCTCGCCAAGTGGCTGGCCACCGGGCCGCAGGTGCTCATCGTGGACGAGCCGACGCGCGGCATCGACGTCGGCACCAAGGCCGAGGTGCACCGCCTCCTCTCGTCGCTCGCCGCCGAAGGGGTGGCCGTGCTGATGATCTCGTCGGATCTGCCCGAGGTACTCGGCATGGCCGACCGGGTGCTCGTCATGCATGAGGGGCGGCTCGCCGCCGAGCTGTCGCGGGGCGAGGCCAGCGAGGAGTCGGTCATGGCCGCCGCTACGGGGAGGGCGGCCTGATGCCCGCGAACTCGCCGTTCTTCGAAGCCCGTTCGTCGGCGGCCGCGCGTCGTGTGTGGTTGCTCGCGCAGTTCCCCGCGCCCCTGAGGGAGTTGTCCGCATCGTGACCATGACAGCGCAGCCCGTACGCGAGGACGCCGTCCCCGAGCCCACCGCCGGACGCCGCCTCATCGACAAGGTGTTCAAGGCCCGCGAGCTGGCCGTGGCCGGTGTGCTCGTGGTGATGCTGCTCGCCACCGAGGCGTCGAACACCGAGTTCCTGTCCGAGCAGGGCGTCAAGGACCTGCTCCTGAACGCCACCATCCTCGTCCTCGTCGCCACCGGCCAGGCCGTCGTCGTCATCACCCGCAACGTCGACCTGTCCGTCGGCTCGGTGCTCGGCATCTCGGCCTTCGCCGCCGGTAACTACCTTCAAGGCGGCGGAAGTTCACTGATCGCCGTGGTCTACGCCGTCGTCATCGGTGCCGTGTTCGGCGCCCTGAACGGCGCGCTCGTCAGCCTCGGCAAGGTGCCCGCCCTCGTCGTCACCCTCGGCACGCTGTACGTCGTCCGTGGCATCGACTCCATCTGGGTCGGCTCCGAGCAGATCGTCGCCGCCGACCTGCCGAACGGCTTCGTCGACTTCGGCCACGACGGCCTGTGGGTCGTGCCCTATCTGGCGCTGCTCGCCCTCGCCGTACTGCTCTGCGTCGGGTACTACCTGCGCAGCTTCCGCAGCGGCCGGGAGATGTACGCGCTCGGCTCCAGCCCCGAGGCCGCCACCCTCGCCGGCATCCCGGTCCGCAAGCGCATCATGACCGCCTACGTCCTGTGCGGCGCGCTCGCCGGACTCGCCGGCGCCCTGTACCTGGCGCGCTTCGGCAACGTCGACTCCGGCACCGGCAACGGCTACGAACTCACCGTCGTCAGCGCCGTCGTGGTCGGCGGTGTCGCCTTCACCGGCGGCTCCGGCACCGTCTACGGCGCGGCCCTCGGCGCACTGCTGCTGACCTCGATCAACAGCGTGCTGCCCGCCATCGGCGTCAGCTCCGTCTGGGTCACCGCCATCAACGGGATCCTGCTGCTGCTCGCCATCGCCGTCGACCGGATCCTGGCCCTGCGCGTCGCCGCGGTGCTCCGCAAGCAGGCCGCACAGATGAGGAGCGCCCGCCATGCCTGACTTCCTCAAGGCCGATCTCAAGGCCGATTCTCTGAAGAGCGCGGTCCGCTGGGACACCGCGGTCGGCGCCCTGCTGGTCGTGCTGCTGCTCTGCTCGTTCTCGTTCGTCGACAACTTCGGCAACGCGCTCAACGTGTCGTTCCTCATCGGCAACACGCTGCCGATCGCCCTGATCGCCCTGCCCATGACGATGCTCGTCATCTCGGGCGAGGTCGACCTGTCGGTCGGCTCCACGGCCGGACTGTCCGGCGCCGTCATGGGCGCCCTGTGGAACAACGGCATGGCCATCGAGACGATCATCCCGGTCTGTCTGCTGCTCGGCGTCGTCTGCGGCCTGGTCAACGGACTGCTCGTGACCCGCCTCGGGCTGCCGTCCCTCGCCGTCACCATCGGCACCATGGCCGCCTACCGCGGTATCGCGCAGATTGTCCTCGGCTCCGACTCGGTCACCGACTTCCCCACGCAGTACCTGGACTTCGGCGCCGGCCGGTTCGGCGACACGTTCATCCCGTACGCCGCGCTGCCGTTCGTGATCCTGCTCGCCATCGCCGTCGTCGTCCTGCACGCCACCCGCGTGGGCCGCTCGCTGTTCGCGATCGGGGCCAACGAGGAGGCCGCCCGGTTCGCCGGGGTCCGCGTCAAGCGGCTCAAGCTGTCCATGTTCGTGACGACCGGCCTGCTGTCCGCCCTCACCGGCGTGTTCTGGGCGCTGCACTACGCCAGCGCCCGCTACGACAACGCCACCGGCCTCGAACTGTCCGTCATCGCCGCGGTACTGCTCGGCGGCATCGACTTCGACGGCGGCAGGGGCACCCTCGGCGGCGCGATCGCCGGTGTCTTCCTCCTCGGCTCGCTGCAGAACGTGATGAGCCTGCTCAACGTCTCCTCGCAGTCCCAGATCGTCGTCACCGGCGTCCTGCTCGTGATCTCCGTGCTCGCGCCGCGCGTCGGCCGCCAGATCGCCCAGTCCAGGGCCCGCCGCAGGACCGCCGCCGCGCCACCACCGGCGCCCGCCGCCACCTGACGCGCGACCCCCGTACCTCGCACACACGTCCCGTTCACACCACCGCGAAGGAACCCTCATGTCCGTCACCGCCCGAACCCGCCGGCTCACCGCGGCACTCGCCGTCACCACCGCTCTCGTCGTCGGCGCCACCGCGTGCGGCGGCACCACGAAGGACGACGCGAGCAAGGAGGCGGCGAAGTCCAACGCCGCGGGCAAGGCCGACCCGAACGCGGCCACCAAGAAGGGCCTCACGGTCGCCTTCCTGCCCAAGCAGGTCAACAACCCGTACTTCACCACCTCCGACAACGGTGGCAAGAAGGCGCTCCAG
The DNA here is from genome assembly GCF_042799415.1 of Streptomyces sp. NPDC057694. NCBI lineage: Bacteria > Bacillati > Actinomycetota > Actinomycetes > Kitasatosporales > Streptomycetaceae > Streptomyces > Streptomyces sp. NPDC057694. The sequence continues at coordinate 677,045 of NZ_JBHVIX010000001.1, read as the reverse complement.
GAGCTCGGGTCGACGTACAAGGAGGTCGGCACCAGCAGCGGCACCGACACCTCCGGCCAGGTTTCCTACGTCAACACCCTCACCCAGCAGCAGGTGAACGGCATCGCCGTCTCGGCGCAGGACCCGGGCGCCCTGTGCACCGCCCTGAAGCAGGCGATGAAGAACGGCGTCAGCGTCGTCACGTACGACTCCGACACCAAGGCCGACTGCCGCAACGTGTTCGTCTCGCAGGCCTCCGCCGAGGACCTCGGCCGCACCCAGGTCCAGCAGATCGCCCAGCAGATCGGCAACAAGGGCGAGATCGCGATCCTCTCGGCGGCCCAGACGGCCACCAACCAGAACACGTGGATCGACTACATGAAGGACGAGCTGAAGAAGCCCGAGTACAAGGACATCAAGCTCGTCAAGACCGCCTACGGCGACGACGACGCCCAGAAGTCGTTCCAGCAGACCCAGGGCCTGCTCCAGGAGCACCCGAACCTGAAGGGGATCATCTCCCCGACCACCGTCGGCATCAAGGCCGCCGCCCAGTACCTGTCCGGCTCCAAGTACAAGGGCAAGGTCAAGCTGACCGGCCTCGGCACCCCCAACGACATGCGGGCCTACGTCAAGAACGGCACCGTCGACGCGTTCGAGCTGTGGGACCCGGCCAAGCTGGGCGCGCTCGCCGCGCACACCGCCGTCGCCCTGCAGTCCGGCCAGATCACCGGCAAGGAGGGCGAGAAGTACAAGGCCGGTGACATGGGCGAGTTCACCATCGGCAAGGACGGCGTCGTCTCCCTCGGCAAGCCGACCGTCTTCGACGAGAAGAACATCGACCAGTTCAAGTTCTGAGGGGCGGTCCCACACACATGCAGCGCGTCTGCTTTCTGCTCAAGGTCAGGGCCGACCGGATCGACGAGTACCGCGCCCGCCACGAGGACGTGTGGCAGGACATGCGGGAGGCCCTCACCGCCACCGGCTGGCACAACTACTCCCTCTTCCTGAGGGACGACGGACTGCTCGTCGGATACCTGGAGACGGAGGACTTCGACAAGGCCCGCGCCGCCATGGACGCCACCGAGGTGAACGCCCGGTGGCAGGCGGAGATGGGCTCCTTCTTCGAGGAACTGGACGGGCAGGCGCCGGACGCCGCGATGCGGCCGCTCACCGAGGTCTTCCACCTTGCCTGAGCGGCCGGGCGGCCGGTCCACGGCCGGCATCAAGGACGTGGCGCGCGTCGCGGGAGTCTCCGTGGGCACCGTCTCCAACGTCCTCAACCAGCCGCACCGGGTCTCCGAGCCGACCCGCCGGCACGTCCAGCAGGTCATCGCCCGCCTCGGCTACGTCCGCAGCGAGTACGCGCGCCAACTGCGCGCCGGGCGCAGCCGCATGCTGGGGCTGCTCGTGCTCGACATGGGCAACCCGTTCTTCGTCGATGTCGCGCGCGGCGTGGAGCGCGCCGCGCGCGACGCCGGGCTCGGCGTCATGGTCTGCAACAGCGGTCAGGACCCGGCCGAAGAGGGCGAGTACCTCTCCCTCTTCGCCGAGCAGCGGGTGCGGGGCGCGCTGATCACCCCGGCCGACCCCAGCGGCAGCACCCTGCGCGACTTCAGGCGGCACGGTATTCCCTACGTCGTCGTGGACCGGGTCGCCGGTGACGAGGAGGGGTGCTCCGTCGCCGTCGACGACGTGTCGGGAGGCGCCCTCGCGGTGCGTCACCTCGTCGCGGGCGGCCACCGCTCCCTCGCGTTCGTCAGCGGACCGCCCCATCTGCGCCAGGTCCAGGACCGAAGGGAGGGCGCGCGCAAGGCGCTCGCCGAGGCGGGGCTGCCGGACACGCTCCTGCGCGAACTGCCCACCGGACGCCTCGACGTGGCCGCGGGACGGGACGCGGGCGCGCGCCTGCTCGGCCTCTCCCCGCGCCCGACCGCCGTGTTCTGCGCCAACGACCTCCTCGCGCTCGGCGTCCTCCAGACGCTGTACGCGGCCGGGGTACGGGTGCCCGAGGACCTGTCGATCGTCGGCTACGACGACATCGAGTTCGCGTCGGCGGCCACGGTCCCCCTCACCTCGGTCCGCCGGCCCGCGCTCACCCTGGGCACGATCGCCGCCGAACTGCTGCTCCAGGAGACGGGGGAGCGGGCCGCCGCGCATCGGCATCAGCATGTGGTGCTGCGGCCGGAGCTGGTGGTGCGGGGGTCTAGTGCTCGTCGTCCGGGTGCGGGTTGAGTGCGGCTGGTCGCGCAGTTCCCCGCGCTTGCGCTCCGCGCTCCTGGGTTGTCGGTCGGGTGCGGGCCGGTGGCCGCTTCTCGCGCAGTTCCCCGCGCCCCTGAAGGCAGCGCTTCGCGCGCCTTCCCCTGAAGGTTGCGCTTCGCGCCGCCTCCCCTGGGCGAGCGGAGCTCGCTTCCAGGGGCGCGGGGAACTGCGCGAGAAGCGGCCACCGGCCGTCAGCCGACCATCAAGCCCTGATGACCCCGAGGACCTCGTCGCGGACCTTCTCCATAAGGTCCCGGTCCCGCGCCTCCGCGTTCAACCGCAGCAGCGGCTCCGTGTTCGACGGGCGGACGTTGAACCACCAGTCCTTCGCCGTGACGGTGAGACCGTCGAGCTCGTCCAGGGTGATGCCGTCCCGCTCGCCGTACGCGGCCTTGATCGCGGCGAGACGGTCGCCCTGGTCGGCGACCGTGGAGTTGATCTCGCCGGAACCGGCGTACCGGTCGTAGGAGGCGACCAGGGCGGAGAGCGGACCGTCCTGGCCGCCGAGCGCCGCCAGGACGTGCAGCGCGGCGAGCATGCCCGTGTCCGCGTTCCAGAAGTCCTTGAAGTAGTAGTGCGCGGAGTGCTCCCCGCCGAAGATCGCGCCGGTGCGGGCCATTTCGGCCTTGATGAAGGAGTGTCCGACACGGGTGCGGACCGGCGTGCCGCCGTTCTCCTTCACCACCTCGGGCACCGACCAGGACGTGATCAGGTTGTGGATCACGGTGGCGCCGGGGTGCCGGGCCAGTTCGCGGGAGGCGACCAGTGCGGTGATGGAGGACGGGGAGACCGGATCCCCGTGCTCGTCGACCACGAAGCAGCGGTCCGCGTCACCGTCGAAGGCGAGGCCGATGTCGGCGCCCTCGGCCCGCACCCGCGCCTGGAGGTCCACCAGATTGGCCGGGTCCAGCGGGTTCGCCTCATGGTTGGGGAACGTGCCGTCCAGCTCGAAATACATCGGCACCACCTCCAGCGGGAGACCCGCCAGAACGGTCGGCACGGTGTGCCCGCCCATCCCGTTCCCCGCGTCGACCACAACCTTCAGCGGCCGGATCCCCGTGAGATCGACCAAGCCACGCAAGTGCGCCGCATAGTCGTCCAGAGTGTCCCGCCCGGTGATCGTGCCCGCGGTCGCGGCAGGCGCCGGGGCACCCGCGTCGCTCCACTCCTCCGCCAGCCGCCGGATCTCGGTCAGGCCCGTATCCCGGCCGACCGGGGCCGCACCCGCCCGGCACAGCTTGATGCCGTTGTACTGAGCCGGATTGTGCGAGGCCGTGAACATCGCGCCCGGCAGATGCAACGCCCCCGACGCGTAATACAGCTGATCGGTCGAGCACAGGCCGATCTCCGTGACATCCGCACCCTGCGCCGCCGCGCCCCGCGCGAACGCCCGGGACAGGCCCGGGGACGAGGGCCGCATGTCGTGCCCCGTCACGATCGCCGTCGCGTCCGTGACCCGGACGAACGCGGCACCGAACAGCTCGGCCAGCTCCTCGTCCCACTGGTCCGGGACCACCCCGCGCACGTCGTACGCCTTCACGAGTCCGGAGAGGTCAGTGGCGCGGGTCATCGGCAGGTCCTTCGGAGGAGAGAGGGTCGATCAGCCACAGAGCGGTGTCCGCCGGAAGCACGGCGTCGTCGAGCGGCGCGCTGCCGAGCACCGGATGTCCCGGCAGCGCAAGAGAGGTGAGCGGCACCGGTGTCGAGCCGACGTTGACGGCACAGACCAGTGCGCCCCGGCGGAAGGCGAGGACGTCGTCCCCCGGTGCGGACAGCCAGGTCGGCGGGGCCGCGGGATCCGGCGCCGGATGGGCGCGCCGCAGCCGCAGCGCCTCCCGGTACAGACGCAGTGTCGAGTCCGGGTCCCTGAGCTGCGCGTCGACCGTCAGCGCGGCCCAGTCCCCGGGCTGCGGCAGCCAGGTCCGGGAGGGCGGCGCCTTCGTGAAGCCGTAAGGTGCCTCCTCGCCGGACCAGGGCAGCGGAACGCGGGCGCCGTCGCGTCCGCGCTCGGTGTGCCCGGAGCGCTCCCACAGCGGGTCGCGGATGCGGTCGACGGGGATCTCCGCCTGCGGCAGGCCCAGCTCCTCGCCCTGGTACAGGTACGCGGATCCGGGCAGCGCCAGCATCAGCAGGGCGGCCGCGCGGGCGCGGCGCAGGGACCCGTACCGGGTGACCGGGCGCACCGCGTCGTGGCTGGACAGCAGCCAGGTGACGGCGGCGCCCGGTACGGCGAACGAGCCGTCGACGACCCGCCGCAGCTCGGCTGCGTTCCAATCCGCTTCCAGGAAGGCGAAGTTGAAGGCCTGGTGCATCTCGTCGGGCCGGATGTAGCGGGCGAGGCGCGCCGGGTCGAAGACGGCGGACTCGGCGACCATCACCCGGTCCTCGGGGGCCACCGCGCCGGGCGGCGCCGGATGCGTGTCGAGCAGGGCCCGCCACTCGCGGTAGAGCGGGTGCAGCTCGTCCTGGTCGTAGTACGGCATGAGGTGGTTGCGCCACGGGTCGGTGTGCTGGCCGGGCCCGGCGTCGGGCAGCCCTTCCGCCTTGAACAGGGCGTGCGCCACGTCGACCCGGAAGCCGTCCACGCCCCGGTCCAGCCAGTGCCGCAGCACGCCGGTGAACGCGTCGCGCACCTTGCGGCTCCGCCAGTTCAGGTCCGGCTGCTCGGCGGCGTGCAGATGGCAGTACCACTCGCCGTCCGGTACCCGGGTCCAGGCCGGGCCGCCGAACGCCGACTGCCAGTCGTTGGGCGGCAGTTCACCGTCCGCGCCCCGCCCGGGCCGGAAGAGGTACCTCTCCCGTTCCGCCGAACCGGGGCCGGCCGCCAGCGCCTCCTCGAACCAGGGGTGCCGGTCGGAGGTGTGGTTCGGCACCAGATCGACGATCAGCTTCAGGCCCAACTCGTGCGCCCGGGCGGTGAGCTCGTCGACGTCCGAGGCCGTGCCGAGATCCTCGGCGACGCCCTTGTAGTCGGCGATGTCGTAGCCGCCGTCGGCCAGTGGCGACGGATAGAACGGTGTGATCCACACGGCGTCCGCGCCCAGATCCTTGAGATGGTCGAGGCGCGCGGTCACCCCGGACAGATCGCCGACGCCGTCACCGTCGGAGTCGGCGAACGCGCGCGGGTAGATCTCGTAACAGACCATGTCCTGCCACCAGCTCATGACCAAGCCTCCAGGGGAATCTGCGGCACCGGCTGGGCGACCCCGGTGTCGGCGGCGACCGTCGCGGCCTCGGCGACCGCCACGGCACTCAGCCCGCTGACGGCGTCCGCCTGCGGAACGGAGCCCTCGTGCACCGCCCGTACGAGATCGGCCAGCGCCGCGCGCACGCTCTGCGCGTACACGTACGGCTTGCGGGGCTCGCCGCCGAGATCGAGGACGGCACGCACCCGGTGCGGGACCGTGCGCTGCTCACCGCGGCCACGGGCCGGGACCGAGGAGCCGGCGTCCCGCTCGGCTTCCACGGTCACCCGTTCGAAGCCGTGCGGCGTGAAGCCGTCCACGGACAGCAACGCGTCGGCGAGGGAAGGAAGTTGCTCCCAGGCGAGGGCCCCCTCCTCGTCCGTCCACGCCGACACCTCGGCCCGTACCGGGATCCAGCCGCTGATCCGCGTTTCCGCGAACCCGTGGTCCAGGCGCATCAGTTGACGCTCGGCGCGATGCGCGTGCGTGAACGAGTGCAGGTGCGAGGCGAGCACTCCGTCCGGATGCACGACGTCCGCGCTCACCATGTCGACGGGACCGTCGGGACGGCGGACCGCGGTGGCTCGGACGCTCACCGGGTCCGAACCGAGCAGCGCTCGTGCCGCGTCGAAGAAGTGCACCCCGTGCTCGACGAAGATGCCGCCACTGTGCGCCCGGTCCCAGAACCAGTGGTCCGGGCCGAGATCCTCGTCCGACGCGTCGTTCTCGAACAGGAACCGGCGCGCGGGCCCGAGCAGCCCCCGCTCCGTCAGTCGCCGCACCGCCCGCAGCAGCGGGTTGTAGCGCAGCACATGGTCCACGACCAGGACGCGGCCGGTGCGGCGCGCCTCGGCGGCCACCGCCGCCGCGTCCTCGGCCGTGGTCGCGAGGGGCTTCTCGCAGAAGACATGGCGCCCTGCGCGCAGCGCGGTCACGGCCATTTCGGCATGGGTGGCGGGCGGTGTCGCGATCAACACGGCCTCGACGTCGATGAGTTCGAGCAGCTCGTCCAGGGATGCGAGCGCCGGGACGCCGTGCCGTGCGCCGAGCCGCGCCGCCCGTTCGGCGGACGGGTCGGCGACGGCCGCCAGGCGCAGGCCCGGCAGTCCGGCCGCCGCGTCCAGGACGAACTCGGCGAAGCCGCCACAGCCGACCAGGCCGATCCCGAGCGGTGCGCGGGCGCCGCCGGTCACGCGGTGCGCTCCAGCAGGGCCACACCGATGTGCGCGTCGGCCATGCCGTAGAACACGTACAGCTCGCCGTCGATCTCCTCGATCGCCGTCGGGAAGACGACGTTCGGGACCGTGCCCGACATCTCCTCCTCGGTCTCCGGCGCCATCAGCGGCGCGTCCGAGCGGGCGAGGACCTGCGACGGGTCGGCCGGGTCGAGGATCATCGCGCCGGCCGCGTACGACACGTCCTGGTTCTGCGCCCACGGGTCCTCGATGGAGCCGGAGACACCGTGGTGGATCAGCAGCCAGCCCTCGGGCACGCGGATCGGGGCAGGGCCGCCGCCGATCTTCAGGGACTCCCACTCGAACTCGGAGAGCGCCACGAGGCGGTGCTGTCGCGGGCGTACCAGCGCGCGGATGTCGGCCTCGACCTCGGTCACCGGGACGTACGAGATCCAGATGCCGGGCCGCTCGTCGGTGACACCGGCGGGCAGGTGCACACCCTCGCCCTCGCGGAACCAGCCGAGGTCCCACATCGGGCGGTGCAGCATCGCGTACGCCATCTCGCCGTCCGGACCCGGGACCGGCTCGGGGAAGTGGACGACGTCCTTGTTCGGGAAGAGGTTGAGGTCGGTGTCCAGGTCCGCCTGGTACGCGAACTGGATCGGGCCGAGGCGCGTCCAGTCCGTCAGGTTCTCGGACACGGCGAGCGCGGGCTTCGGGCCGAGCGGGCCGTAGGCCACGTACGACATCACGTGCTTGCCGAGCGAAGGGACCCAGGTGATGCGGGGGTCCTCGACACCGGCGTTGTTCTTGCCGCGCTCCCAGCCCTCGTCGGGGGAGAGGACGACACCGCGGCGCTCGACACCGCTGGGGACGCCCGCCTCGTCGAAGGTGACCTCGGCGAGGCCGACGCGCGAGACGTTGCCCTCGGAGACCAGGCGCGGCAGCAGGTGGAGCTTGCCGTCGGGGGTGCGGCCCGCGGCCGGGTTCAGGACGCCCTCGACCTCGTTGGCCTCACCGGCCAGGGGAGACATCACGACGCCCTTGCGGACCATGCGGTAGGGAATGCGGGTGGTGCTCATGGTGGGGTTAGCCCTTTACTCCGGAGTCGATGTCGGTAGAGGTGAAGTGGCGCTGGAACAGGAGGAACAGGACCACCGCGGGCACGGCGAGGACGACCGCGCCGGCCAGCAGGGCACCCGCCGGGTTGGCGACCGTGCCCTGCATGTTGGAGAGGAAGCTCGCCAGCGAGACGGCGAGCGGCTGCATGTCGGCGTTCTTCGTGACGAGGAACGGCCACAGGAACTCGTTCCACGGCCCGATGAACGTCAGCAGGAGTGCCGTGAGCACCGCGGGGCGGGCCATCGGCAGGGCGATCGTCCACAGGATCCGCAGTTCGCTCGCGCCGTCGATGCGGGCCGCCTCGAAGAGGGACGCCGGCATCTGGAGGAAGAACTGGCGGAACAGGAAGACGGCCGTGGAGTTGATCGCGAACGGCAGGATCATGCCGAGGTAGTTGTCGCCGAGCCCGTAGTCGCGGACCACGAGCACGTACAGCGGCAGCGTGAGCAGCTGGAACGGGACCATCTGCACCAGCAGCAGCGCACCGAACACGGCGCCCTTGCCGCGGAAGCGCAGGACCGCCAGACCGTACCCGGCGAGCACCCCGAAGACGAGCGTGCACACGAGCACACCGATGGTCATGATCCCCGAGTTGAGGAGCGAACGGCCCACCGAGATCGCGCCGTTGATCGCCGTGTAGTTGGCGCCGGTCAGGCCCGACGGCACGGCCGCCGTCAGGTCGCCGACCGTCGTCGTGCGCAGCGAGCCGACGACCATGTAATAGAAGGGGAAGAGGAAGGCGACCGCGCCGAGCGACAGGAGCACGTAGCGCACGGGCTTCGAAGCGCGAAGGCTGGTACGCATGTCAGTTGCCCCTTTCGGACAGCTTGCGGGAGACGATCGAGACGACGGCGACGAAGGCGATGAGGACGACGCCGAGCGCGGCGGCGAAGTCGGGGTGCCCCTGCTCGATGCCCTTCTGGTACATCAGCAGCACCGGCGAGGTGGACGCGTGGTCCGGTCCGCCGCCCCCGGTCAGCAGGTACGGCTCGCTGAACAGGTTGGCGCCGGTGATGATCGCGTAGATGACGACGAGCGTCGTCGCGGGCCGCACCCCCGGCACCGTCACCGAGAAGAACTGCCGCACGGGTCCCGCGCCGTCCATCGCCGAGGCCTCGTAGAGTTCCTTGCCGACGTTCTGCAGCGCCGCCAGATAGAGCATCACGAAGAAGCCGAGCTGCTTCCACGTCACGAACACGGCGATCATCGGCATCGCCAGATGCGAGTTGACCAGCCACGACGGGTCCGGCGCGTGGGAGCCCAGCAGGTGATTGACGAACCCGTCCGAGCCGAACAGGAACTGCCACACCGCGACCAGGGCCACGCTCGCGGTCACGTACGGGAGATAGAACGCGGCCCGGAAGAACGCGCGCCCTCGGATCTTCGCGTTCAGCGCGCTCGCCAGGACCAGGGCGAGGCCCACGGTGAGCGGCACGTTGATGACCAGAAAGATCACGATGTTGAGGAAGGCCTGGCCGACGACCGGGTCGGTGAAGACGTCCCGGTAGTTCGACAGACCCACCCACGGCGCGTCGATGTCGGTGCCCGGCGCCGTGAAGTAGAAGCGGTGGAAGGAGATCCACACCGTGTACACGAGCGGCACGGCGAAGACGACCAGGATGAACAGCACGTACGGCGACACGAACAGGGCACCGATGCGGCTGCCGCCCTTGCGGGGAGCCCGGGTGGCGGTGGCGCTCATGACGGGTCCTCGTATTCGTCGAGCAGGTGGGAGATCTCGGACGACGCGTCGCGCAGTGCCGAGTCCGTCGGCTCGCGGCCGAAGACGACCGACTTCGTCCACGCGTCGCGGAAGGCTTGCCAGATGTCCACGGACCCCGCCACGTTGGGCACCTCGACGACCCGCTTCGCCTGGTCGGCGAACGCCTTGTACGTGGGGTTCTCGGCGAAGAAGCCGGCGTACCTCGACGTGAGATCGGTGCGCATCGGCATCTGACCGGTGGTGTCGAGGAACTTGCCGTCCTGCTTCACCGACGTCGCGAACTTCAGCACGTCCCAGGCCGTGGCCCGGTTCTTGCAGGAGCTGAACATCGACACGGACTTCTCGTCGCTGAACGAGTGCTTGTCCTTGCCGCCGTCGGCGGTCGGCACCGGCGCGACTCCGATGTCCACGTTGTTCTTGTACGCGGCGACCGCCCACGGCCCGACGGTCGCCATCGCGGACTTGGCGTCGCCCAGCGGGTCACCCGGGTACGACTCCTGCGGCGCGAGCTTCTCCGCGTACAGCTTCCGCCAGAACGAGGCGACCTGGCGGCCCGCCTCCGAGTCGAACTGCGGCGTGCCGTCGTCGATCAGCTGCTTGCCGCCGCTCTGCGCGGCGAACGCCGGGTAGAAGTCGTACCAGGGCTGGAAGAAGTCACTGCTGGGAGAGGGCCAGATCGCCGCCTTCGCGGCGCCGCTGCGCACGAGCTTGCGCGATGTGGCGAGGAACTCGTCGTACGTGGCGAGCTTCGGGTGCGCGGGGTCCAGACCGGCCTTCTCGAACAGCTTCTTGTTGTAGAGGATCATGACCGGGTTGCTCTTCCAGGGCAGCTGGTAGAACTTGCCGTCCGCCGACTTGTACTGGTCCGCGAGGGAACCGCTGCGCTTCTCCACGTACGAGGCGCCGTCCGCGAAGTCGTTCAGCGGCACGAGCCCGTTCTGCTTCTGGAACGTCGGCACCGCCGCGGGCGAGGTGTTGAACGCCAGGCAGGCGCTCGTGCCCGCGATGATCGAGGCGCTGATCGCCTCCTCCGAAGTCTTGCCGGCCGGGATCTGCTGAGCCGTGACGTGCTGGTCGGGGTGCGCCTTGTTCCAGGCGGCGACCATCGCCCTGCCCCACTGCACTTCCTGGGCGTTGTTGGACAGCCACACCGTGATGGGGCCGCGCGCGTCGGCGGCGGTCTTCGCGTCCGGGGCCGCCCGGCCGCAGGCCGTCGCCGCGCCCGCGAGCGCGAGTACGAGCAGCGCGGACGCCGTTCTCCTCAGCATGTTGGATCTCCGAACTGTTCACGCACGGCCTCGTCGCCGTGCGCCATGGCCGGTCCGCGCGCACGCGGCCGGTACGTGGTGCCCCCGTGGTGGTGTGCCGGCGTCAGCCGCGCGGGGCGGGCCCGATCGAGGCGCGGGGCACGAACTGGGCGGGCGGCAGCGTCACGTGCGCCGCCTCGCCGACGGCGATGACCGCGTCCAGGGCGCGGGCCGCCGCCTCACCCCAGCCGCGGGCGTCCGCACGGGCGGAGGCGAGCGGCGGGAAGCTGTAGCGCGTCAGGGGAGTGTCGTCGTAACCGACGACCGACAGCCCGTCCGGCACCCGGATGCCCAGTTCCTGGGCGACCGAGAGTCCGGCCATGGCGGCCAGGTCGTTGCCGTAGACGATCGCGGTCGGCGGTTCGGGGAGGGCGAGCAGCTCGCGGGTGGCGCGGGCGCCGCCCTCGGCGCTGAACCCGCCCGGCAGCACCGGGCCCTCGGGCAGGCCGAGATCGCGCAGCGTCTGCTCCCAGGCGTGCCGGCGCCGCTGCGCGTGCCGCAGCTCGCGCGGCCCCTCGACGTGGGCGATGTGCCGGTGGCCGAGCTCGGCGAGCCGGCGGACGGCGGCCGCGTAGGCCGGCTCGTCGTCCAGGCAGACCGCGGTCAGTCCGTCGCCCCACTCGGGGCGGCCGATCACCACCGCGGGCAGCCCGAGTTCCTTCATCAGAGCGGGGCGCGGGTCGTCCTCGCGCAGGTCGGTGAGGAGCACGCCGTCGACCTGCCGCTCCGCCGCCAGGCGCGTGTACACGCCGCGCTCCTGCGCGGGCGTGGTGACATGCACCATCAGCCCGTCGCCGCGCTGCCCGATCACCGTCTCCACCCCGGCGATGAACGCGGGGAAGAACAGGTCGCTGCCGATCTGCTCCGGATCGCGCGCCAGCACGAGACCGAACGCCCCCGCCTTGCCGAGCGACAGGGCACGGGCCGGCCGGCTGGGCGTCCAGCCGAGCTCGTCGGCCGCGGCCATGATGCGGGCCTTGGTCTCCTCCGCGACCCCGGGCCGGTCGTTCAGGGCGAAGGACACGGTGGCACGGGAGACACCGGCGCGCTGGGCGACGTCGGCGATGGTGGGCTTGCGTGCCATGGTGTGGGACTCCCTGTCGGCGGACCGCTCGGGAAGCGGCCCGCGTTCAAACCGGTTTGAACCGCGGAACGGGGTCAACCAAACCGGTTTGAACGGCGGAGCGTCAAGGGTTCACCAGTTGTGATCTACATCTCAGGGGGGAGGGGGTGGGGGGGGGGTGTCCCCCCCCCCCCCCCCCCTCCCCCCCCCCCCCCCCTCCCCCCCCCCCCCCCCCCCCCCCCCCCTCCCCCCCCCACCCCCCCCCCCCCCCCCCCCCCCCCCCCCCCCCCCCCCCCCCCCC
>NZ_JBHVIX010000001.1:658845-664923 GCF_042799415.1 Streptomyces sp. NPDC057694 | reverse complement strand
CAAAGTGGGGGGAAGGGGGGGGGTGGAGGGTTTTACGGGTTGGGGTCCGACGTTGGGGGGGGGGGGGGGGGGGGGCCCCCCCCCCCCCACCCCCTCCCTGGTCAGCGCACCGTGCTCGTCAGCCGGTACCGCCCGGCGGGCACCGTGAACGTCGCGACGCCGTCCGCGAAGCCGCCCGCCCGCACCCCGGCGACCTTCCCCAGCGGCGTGCGTCCTTCCCGCACGGCGTCGGCCGACACCGCCGGCAGCTTCAGGGTCGCCGTGGTGTTGCCGGGGACGACCGCCTCGTAGGTCAGCGTCCCGTCCTTGGCCAGCGACCACGCGCTGCTGATCTCGCCGTACGGGGACAGGAACCGGCCTTCGGCGCGTGTGATCGTGCCGGTCGGGTCCAGGTGCGGCCGCAGCGTGAAGCGCCGGAAACCGGGGTGGTCGGGGTCGCCCGCGATGCCGGCCATGTACGCGTACATCCACTCGGCGATCGCGCCGTACGAGTAGTGGTTGAACGAGTTCATCTCGACCGGCCCGAAACCGTCCTCCTTCGAGTACGAGTTCCAGCGCTCCCAGATCGTCGTGGCGCCGTTCTTGACCGAGTACAGCCACGACGGCATCGCGTCCTGGTGCAGCAACTCGTACGCGAGGTCGGCGCGGCCCTCGTCGGTGAGGACCGGCGCGATGACGTTCGAGCCGAGGAAGCCGACCGAGAGGGTGTTCTCCGCGTACTCCACGCGGGCGCTGTCCGGATGGGCCGCCTTGTACGCGGCGTCGTTGCCGATGTTGTCCGCCAACAGGCCCACCAGTGAACGGCGTTGCGCCTCGGTGTCGTAGAAGCCGAGCTTGAGGACCCACAGCAGCGCGGACTGGCTGTTGTCCTCGGGGTCCCCGCCCATGGGCGGCTTGCCGCCCAAGCTCGATTTCACGGTGATCGTGTCACCGTCGACCTGGACGTACTTCGCGAGGAACGCCTTGCGGATGTTGCCGAAGAGCGCGTCGTACGCCGTGGCCTCGGAGTCCCGGCCCGTGGCCCGGCCCATCTGCGCCATCAGGCGCACGCTGTACGCGTAGTAGACGTCGCTCATCAGCTGTGTACCGGTGTTCTGGAACGCCAGCCAGTCGGCGAAGATCGCGCCCTGCCCGGCGTAGGTGTCGCCGCCCTTCTGCTTGATCCAGTCGAGGTAGTGGGCCATCGCGTCCCAGCTGCGGTCGATGATCGTCGCGTCGCCGCTCATCTGCCACACCGTCCACGGCACGATGACACCGCAGTCCGCCCAACCGCTGCACGGGGACGCCGCGTTGTACCGGTTGCCGGGGGCCACCGCCGTGAACTGGGCGCCGTCCACGCCGTAGATCTTCTGCGATTCGATGAGGATGGACTCGAAGTGGCTGAGGAACGGGACCGCGTCGCGGGTGTTGTACAGGCCGGTGTGCGAGAAGACCTGGGTGTCACCGGTCCAGCCGAGCCGCTCGTCGCGCTGCGGGCAGTCGGTCGGCACCCACAGGTAGTTGCCGCGCTGTCCCCAACGGACGTTGCTGATCAGCTGGTTGATGTCGTCGTCGTCCGTGCTGAGATTGCCGGTGTCGTGCAGCGACGACGTGCCGACCTTGCCGACGAGCCCGGAGAACGTGACCTCGGTGTCGGCCGTCGTCACCTCCACGGACACGTACCGGAAGCCGTAGAACGACAGCGAGTCCTGGTGGGTCTCGCCGCCGTCGGCGCCCTTGAGGACGTAGGTGCTCGTGGACTTCGCGGAGCGCAGGTTGGCGCGGTAGAGCGAGCCGGCCGGGCCGTCCGCTCCCGCGCTGTCGTCGTTGAGCATCTCGCCCGTCTTCACGACGAGTTGAGCCCCTGCCGGGCCCTTCACCGAGTAGCGGGGGACGCCCACCAGGTTCTGGCCGAGGTCGAACACGGCCGTGTCGCCCGTGCGCAGGGTGACCGGTCCGGGCTCCTTCGTCGTGGAGCGGTCCGGGTCGGGGACGATCTCGCCCTTGCCGTTGGCGCTGGACGACTCGCCGGTGACCTTGTTGTACACGGTGACCGATCGCGGGGAGTGGTCCCACACGTCCATCAGGCGGGCGGTCTCTCCGGGGTAGGCGACGAGCTTCGCGTCGGGGAACTTCGCCCCGTAGCCGACCTGTTCGACGTCCGACCACGTCCCGGCGTCGAAGCCGCCGGCCGCCCAGCCGTCGAGCTCCTTGCGGGCGTCGTAGGTCTGGCCGTCGTAGATGTCGTCGGCGCGGTAGGGCCCGGTGTCCGTGGCCCTCCAGCCGGCGCCCTCCTTCGTGACCAGTGACTGCGTGGACCCGTCGGTGTAGCGGACGAGCAGCTTGGCCTTGAGCGCGAGGGGGTTGCCGTCCTTCGAGTAGTACGTACTGCCCTCGGATATCCGGGCGTTGTACCAGCCGTTGCCGAGCACCGCGCCCACCGTGACTCTGCCGCCACCGCCCGCGACCAGGTCCGTGACGTCGTACGTCATGTAGTTCACGGTCATGTCGTAGTTGGTCCAGCCGGGCGTGAGGAGTTCGGTGGCCCGGCCGCCGTCCTGGGGTACGGTGACGCGCTCGCCGTTGACGTACGCCTCGTAGACGCCCAGCGCCGACACGTAGAGCCGGGCGTCCCGGACCTTCTTACGGGCGGTGAGCGGCGTCTCGGCGCGGAGCAGCGGCGCGCCCGCCGAGTTCGGGGCCTTGCCCTTCATGCCGATCCACTGCGCGCCGTCCCAGCGGGTGGCGCCGTCGGTGCTCAGCAGGCCCGTCTCGAACCATGAGGGGGCCGAGGTGCCGACCGGGCGGCCCTTGTCGTCCCAGGCGGTCACCGCCCAGAAGTACCGTGTGGACGCCTGGAGTTGGGGCCCGTCGTACGTGACGGCGACCGAGTCGGCCGACGTCACGCGGCCGCTGTCCCAGACGTCGCCGCGCCCGGCGGACAGCCGCGCCGCGGAGGACGCCACCCGGATCCGGTACGCGCCCTGCGCCAGACCGCGCCGCTGCGAGCCGAGCCGCCAGCCGAAGCGTGGCCGGGAGGCGTCCGTGCCGAGCGGATCGACCCGGTGCTCGACGGTCAGCCCGGTCACCGCGTCGTCGGCGGCCGGGGCGGCCGGCGCCGCCTGTGCGGGGGAGGCGGTGGCGAACGTGCCGGCGGCGGCCACGACGGGCACGGCGCCCGCGGTCGCGGCCAGGACGGTCCTGCGTCGGATGTCGCTGCTCATCTGTGAGGTTTCCCTTCGACGGTGAAGGTGCTCGGGATGGTGGGGGGAGCTGATTGCGGGGCCCGGCAGTTGAACGATTTCAAACGATTCAATGCGGGGTGCAGGAACCTACGGGCCTCTGTGGCCACTGGCAAGAGGTGTGCAGCAGGAAGACCTGTGGGAAGAAATGTGCCAGCGGATTGATCGGTGAGGCGTTCTCCCGCAGAGTTGTCAGCGACGCGGGGCGAAACGATTCAAGTCGGCAGAGGTGTGGCGCCGACTTCTGTGCGGCGGGCCGAACGCGGGCGGGTGCGTGCCACGTAGACTCCCCCTGCCGCACCCATTCAGCTGGAGGATCACATCCGATGGGACAGTCCGTGGGGATCAAGGACGTCGCCCGCGTCGCCGGGGTGTCCGTGGGCACCGTCTCGAATGTGATCAACCGCCCGGAGACCGTCGCCGAGGAGACCCGGGCCCGCGTCCTGTCGGCCATCGACCGGCTCGGCTACGTCCGCAGCGAGTCGGCCCGCCAGCTGCGCGCCGGACGCAGCCGCATCATGGGGCTGCTCGTCCTCGACATGGGCAACCCGTTCTTCGTCGACGTCGCGCGCGGCGCCGAGCGGGCCGCGCGCGAGGCGGGGCTCGGCGTCATGGTGTGCAACAGCGCGCAGAGCCCCACCGAGGAGGCCGAGTACCTCTCCCTCTTCGCCGAGCAGCGGGTGCGCGGCGTGCTGCTCACCCCGGCCGAGGCGACCGGCCGCACCGTCGAGCAGTTCCGGCGCCACGACATCCCCTTCGTGCTCGTCGACCGGGTCGCCGAGGGCGCCACCGAGTGCTCCGTCTCCGTCGACGACGTCAACGGCGGCGCGCTCGCCGTCCGCCACCTCGTCGACGCCGGCCACCGGCGGATCGCCTACGTGAGCGGCCCGCCCGCCCTCAACCAGGTCAAGGACCGGCGCCAGGGCGCGCTGCGGGCCCTCGACGAGGCGGGACTGCCCGCCGGCGCCCTCCACGAACTGCCCACCGAGCGTCTCGACGTCGCCGCCGGACGCGACGCGGGTGCCCGGCTGCTCGGCCTCGCCGACCGCCCCACCGCCGTGTTCTGCGCCAACGACCTCCTCGCCCTCGGCGTCCTGCAATCTCTTTACGCCGCCGGGGTGCGGGTCCCCGAGGACATCGCCCTCGTCGGCTACGACGACATCGAGTTCGCGGCCGCCGCCGCGGTCCCGCTCACCTCGGTGCGGCAGCCCGCCGTCACCATGGGCGCACTCGCCGCCGAGCTGCTGCTGGAGGAGATCGAAGCCGCCGACCGGCCCGGCGGCGGCCACGAGCACCGCCGCGTCGTGCTCCAGCCGGAACTCGTCGTCCGCGGCTCCAGCCTGGGCCCGCGCTGACCAGGTCCGACCCTGTGTGCTGAACTGGTCCGCAGATCCTCACATGTCCGTACTCCGGACACCCCGTACCGCCCTGCGCACAGGAGCCGAATTGAGCGCCGCCCGCTATCGCCAGCCCGGAGTCGTCCTCACCGACCGCCGCTTCACCGTCCCGCTGGACCATGACACCCCCGACGGCGAGCGCATCGAGCTGTACGCGCGCGAGGCCGTCGCCGCCGGGCGCGAGAACGACCCGCTGCCCTGGCTTGTCTACCTCCAGGGCGGCCCCGGCTTCGGCGCCAACCGCTTCTCCGGGCAGCAGGCCTGGCTCGGCCGTGCCCTCCAGGACTACCGGGTGCTGCTCCTCGACCAGCGCGGCACCGGCGCCTCCACGCCCGCGAACCGCCAGACGCTCCCGCTGCGCGGCGATGCCGGGCAGCAGGCCGCGTACCTGACCCGGTTCCGCGCCGACTCGATCGTCCGCGACTGCGAGTTCATCCGCGCCGACGTCACCGGCGGCGCTCCCTGGACCGTCCTCGGCCAGAGCTTCGGCGGTTTCTGCGCCACGCACTACCTGTCCGCCGCGCCCGAGGGCCTGGACGCCGCGGTCATCACCGGCGGTCTGCCCACGCTGGACGGCCACGCCGACGACGTCTACCGCGCCGCGTACCCGCGCATCGAACGCAAGGTCCGCGCGCACTACGCCCGTTACCCGATGGACGTGGAGCGGGCCCGCGAGATCGGCGCGCACATCGCCGAGCGGGAGCCGGTGCTGCCCGGCGGCTACCGGCTCACCCTCGAAGCCTTCCAGTCCCTCGGCATCTGGCTCGGCGCCGGCGACGGCAGCGACCGCCTGCACTACCTGCTGGAGGACGCGTTCGTACGCACTCCGGCGGGCCGTGAACTGTCGGACTCCTTCCAGGAGCAGGTGGCCGGAGCCCTCTCCTACGCCGCCCATCCGCTGTACGCCTTGCTCCACGAGGTCATCTACGCGCAGGACGGCCGGGCCACCGACTGGGCCGCTGAGCGGGTGCGCGCCGAGTTCCCCCAGTTCGACGGGGAGAAGGCGCTCGCCGCGGGCGGGCCGCTGTACTTCACCGGCGAGTCCATCCATCCCTGGCAGTTCGACAGCGACCCGGCGCTGCGGCCGCTCCGCGAGGTCGCCGAGACGCTGGCCGCCCGGACCGAATGGGCGCCGCTGTACGACCCGGCGCGGCTCGCCGCCAATGAGGTGCCGGTGGTCGCCGCCGTCTACCACGACGACATGTACGTCGACACGGAACATGCGCTGCGGACGGCTCGCGCCGTGCGGGGGTTGCGGCCCTGGGTCACGAACGAGTTCGAGCACGACGGCCTGCGCGCGGGCGCTCCGCGCGTCCTGGACAGGTTGCTCGGGATGCTCCGCGGCGACGTCTGATCCTTCGGGCGCGGCTCTCGTCGTGGCTGGTCGCGGGGGGTCCCCCCCCCCCCCCCCCTCCCCTCCTCCCCCCCTCCCCCCCCCCCCCCCCTCCCCCCCCCCCCCG